>NZ_CP109007.1:652500-1305000 GCF_036226665.1 Streptomyces sp. NBC_00691
GCCGCGAAGGAGACGGCGACCGTGCGGCTCACCTGTGTGCTGCGGCCGGTCCGGGCCTCGGCAGACACCTGGTCGAACGACCCGCTGCCCGGCAGCTACTACGTGCGGCTGACCGCCACCTCGCTGCCCGACGAGGACCTCGGCCAGCCGTTCACGGCCCGCCTCGGGGTGAGCACCCTCGACAAGGGCGGGGCCTACGCGACCGACGGCTCGCTCGCCGCGCCGCTCGTGCCCGGGGCGACCACGGCCGACCAGGCGGAGGCCGACGAGAAGGCCGGCCGGCCCACCGCCGTCGAGGCCGCGGCCCCGGAGGACGGCTGGTCCTCCGGCTGGTGGTCCGACCGCTGGCTCTGGACCGGGGCCGGCGGCGTCCTCGCCGCTCTCGCCGGCATCGGCGGCTACGTGCTGACGCGCGGCGCCCGGCGGCCCTCCCGGGTCCCGCCGGCCGCCTGACGGTCCACGGAAGGCCCGAAGGCCCCGCCGCGTCGACGCGGTGGGAGCCTTCGGGCCTTCCTCCTTCCCCGGCGGACAGGGGCCGGGTCGGGCCCGTCCGAGGTCGGTACGGGTTCAGGGCGGGCCGCCTCGGGTGCGGGGCCGGTTCACCGACGTGCGGCCGGACGGGCCGGGAAGCCGTGGACACGGGCGCCCGCCACGATCGCCACCACCGGGACGAGGAGAACGAGCACGCTCCAGGACAGGGCGCCCGCGCCGAGGACGTCGAGCAGGACACCGCCGGCGATGCCGCCCCCCGCCATGGCGGCGTTCCAGAGACTGACGAGCAGTGTCTGGGCGGTGTCGGCGTGCTCGCCGCCCGCGTCGGCGACCGCCGTCTGGAGCAGGGTGGGCGCGCCGCCCCAGCCGAACCCCCAGAGCGCGGCGGCCGTCAGGACGAGCACGGTGCTTCCGGCCGGGACGGCCAGCACGGCGGCCGCCACGGCCACGAGGATCGTGCCGGTGAGGGTCAGGGCCCGGAGCGCGCGGTCGATGCGCCGTCCGGTGAACCAGATGCCGGCGAGCGACGCGACGCCGAAGACCAGCAGGACGAGGCCGGTGGAGCCGGCCAGACCGAGATGGCCGAGGTAGGCGGCGACGTAGGTGTAGAGCACGGTGTGGGCCAGGACGAGGGTGAACGTGACGGCCAGGACCGGGAGGACGCCGGGCACCCGCAGGGTCCGGGCGACCGGGGCGCGTCCGCCGTGCGCCTCGCCCGCCAGGTCGGGGACCGCGAGGGCGATCCAGCCGAGGAGCGCGACGGCGATCACGGTCATGGCGGTGAAGGCGGCCCGCCAGCCCACGGCGTCACCCAGGAAGGTGCCGGCCGGCACACCGAGGGAGAGCGCCAGGGGGATGCCGGTCATGGCCACGGCGACGGCCCGGCCCTGGAGGTGCGCCGGGGCGATGCGCCGGGCGTATCCGGCGAGCAGGGCCCAGGCGACGCCCGCGGCGACCCCGGCGAGGAACCGGGCGCCCATGGTGAGGGCGTACGAGGTGGAGACGGCCGTCACGGTGTTGGCGGCGGCGAATCCGGCGACCGAGGTGAGCAGCAGGCGCTTGCGCCGCCACGCGGCGGTGCGGGCCGCCAGGGGGACGGCGGTGAGGGCGGTGCCCAGGGCGTAGACGGTGACCGCCTGGCCCATGGCGGCCTCGCCGACGCCGAGGTCGGCGCTCATGCCCGGCAGGACACCGGCGGGGAGGGTCTCGGTGAGGCTGGTGACGAAGACGGCGGTGGCGAGGGCGAGCAGCGCGAGGAGCGGGAGCCGGCCGGAGGGGGCGGCGGCGGGAGGACTCGCGGGAGTGGTGGGCGCGGCGGAACGGGCCGCCGCTGTCGTGTCGTTGGCCATGGATCTATGCTCGAACCCTCACATTGATGTGAAGGTCAAGCGAGTCCCTGGAGGGGCGTCCATGAGGATCGGGGAACTGTCGGAGCGCACCGGAACACCACGTCGGCTGCTGCGCTACTACGAGGAGCAGGGTCTCATCGTCGCGGACCGGCTGCCGAACGGCTACCGGGTCTACGACGAGTCGAACCTGGACCGGGTCATGCAGATCCGGGGTCTGCTCGACGCCGGTCTGCCGACCAGGATCATCAAGCAGATCCTGCCCTGCCTGAACAAGCCGCGGATCATTCACTTCCCGGACGCCACCCCGGAGATGCTGGCCACCCTGGAGGACGAGCGGGACCGGATGACGGAACGGATCCGCTGCCTCACCCGGAACCGGGACGCGGTGGCGGAGTATCTGGACGCGGTACGGGAGAAGCCGGCGCCGTCCGTCTGACCGCCGCCGGCTCGGCTCGGGTCAGGTCAGGTCAGGTCAGGTCAGGTCAGGTCAGGTCAGGTCAGGTCAGGTCATTCTGCGCGCGCCGTCCAGCACGGCCTGCCGGATGCGGTGGTACGTCCCGCACCGGCAGATGTTGCGGATCGTGTCCAGGTCCGCCTCGGTGATCTCGCGTCCGGCCTCCCGGGCCCGCCGGACCTCGGCGACGGCCGTCATGATCTGGCCCGGCTGGCAGTAGCCGCACTGGGCCACGTCGAGGTCGAGCCAGGCCTCCTGCATGGGATGGAGGTCGCTCCCGACGGTGTCGGGGAGCCCTTCGATGGTGGTGACCTCGTCGCCGGGGGCGAGGTCCTCGACGGGCACGGCGCAGGGCGTGAACGCCTTGCCGTTGAGGTGGCTCGTACAGGCCCGGCATACGCCGACCCCGCAGCCGTACTTCGGTCCGGTGACGCCCAGGACGTCCCGGAGGACCCAGAGGAGCCGGACGTCGCCCTCGACGTCGGCGGTGACGGCCTTGCCGTTCAGGATGAAGGTGTGCTGCGGCACGGATGCTGCTCCAGGTCTCAGAGGGCGCGGTCGCGGCCGTCGGTCGGCGAGGCGGGGACGGGCGGGACGGTCGGCAGAGGGGTGAAGGCGAGCGGGTCCGCGTGGTTGACGGGGAAGACCGTCGGCATGGTGCCGGTGGCCCGACCGTAGGCGCAGGCGACGGCGGCCATGGCGCCGGCGACCGCGAGTTCGCCCGCGCCGCCCGGCTTGTCGCCGGTCGAGGGCATCACGATGATCTCCAGCTCGGGCGGGGTGTTCCACTGCCGGGTGTAGAAGTACTGGTCCCAGCTGCCTTCGAGGAAGTGCCCGTCGCGCAGATGGAGGCTGGACGTCAGGGTGATGGCGATGCCGTCCGAGATGCCGCCCATCATCTGGGCCTCCAGACCACGCGGGTTGACCGCGAGGCCGACGTCGACGGCGCAGACCACCTTGGTCACCCGGGGTCCGGTGACAGCGCCGGGGATCTTCCGCCCGGTGGTCGCGGGGCGGCAGTCGATCTCGACGAGCATGGCGACGGCGGAGTGGTACTCGGTGTGGACGGCGATGCCCTGGGCCGTGCCGGCGGGCATGGTGCGGCCCCACTCCCCCACCTCGGCGACCTTGTCGAGGACGGCGCGGGCCCGCGGGTCCTTCATGAGCCGGCGGCGGAACGCGTACCCGTCCTGGCCCATGCGCTTCGCGAGTTCGTCCATGACGAGCTCCTGCGCGCAGCGCACATTGGGCGAGTAGATGCCGCGCATGGAGCCGGTGTTGTAACCCTTGTCGGTCTCGGAGAGCAGCTGGGTGGTGACGCCGAGGTGGTAGGGGCTGGTCTGGGTGAGCTGGAACATCGTCTCGGAGAAGGCGAGGTCGCCGACGGGCAGCCGGGCCGCCTCGGCGGTGAGGAGTTCGCCGATGCCGTGCCCGAAGTCGGTGGCGACGGAGGTGTGCCGCTGCTCGTAGGTGAGGACCTCGCCGAGCGTGTGCGTGGCGCGGACCCGGGAGGTGGACATCGGGTGCGTACGGCCCTGGCGGAAGTCGTCGGCACGGTGCCACATCAGCTTCACGGGCCTGCCCATGGCCCGGGAGATCTCGGCGGCCTCGTGGGCGGCGTCGTGGAAGAGCTTGCGGCCGAAGGAGCCACCGCCTTCGGTGACATGGACGCGGACGGCGGCGACCGGCAGTCCGAGCTCGAGCGCGATCTGTTCCCGGGCGACGATCGGGGCCTTGAGCGAGGCCCAGATCTCCGCCGAGTCCGCCCGCACGTCGGCGATCGCGCAGTTGGTCTCCAGGGCCGCGTTGCTGGAGAAGTGGAAGGTGAAGCGTGCGTCGACGGCCTTGGTGAGCAGCGGCAGCGGCGGTACGACCAGGGGGAGTTCGGCCCGGCGGAGCTTGGCGAGGACGGTCGCGTCGGAGGCGCCCTCGGCGGTTCCGGGTCCCCAGTCGACCCGGAGGGCGCGCACGGCGTCGACGCACTGCCCGAAGGTGCGGCCGCGGACGGCGACGCCGGTGGAGACGGTGACGACGTCGGTGATGCCGGGCATGGCCCGGACCTCGGCGAGGTTGGCGACGGAGCGGACCGTGCCGTTGATGGTGGGCGGGCGGCAGACCATGGTGGGCAGGGCGTCCGGGACCTGGAGGTCCATCGCGAACCTCTTGCGGCCGGTGACCGCTTCGAGGGCGTCGACGCGGCGCTGCCCGGTGCCGATGAGCCGGAAGCGGTCGGGGTCCTTGAGGGTGACCTCGACGGCGGTGTCGGTGAGCGCGGCGGCCTTCACGGCCAGTTCGCCGTAGCCGAGGAGCGTGCCCGCCGGGGAGAGGACGGCGCCGGACCTGGTGGTGAGGGTGCCGACGGCCTCGCCGAGGACGAGCGAGGCGGCGCGCAGGAGCCGGCCGCGGGCGACGGCGGCGGCGACGCGCAGGGGGTGGTACATCGAGTAGGTGGTGTTGGAGCCGCCGGTCAGCTGGTTGAAGAGCAGCTCGGGCCGTGCGTCGGCGAGCGTGACCTCGACCTTGTCCAGGGGCAGGTCGAGTTCCTCGGCGACGATCATGGCGCTGGACGTGGTGATGCCCTGGCCGACCTCCGCGCGGGGCAGCGCGAAGTGGGCGGTGCCGTCCTCGTCGAGACGGATGGTGATGAGGTGGCTGGTGGGCAGCGCCGCGAGGGTGAGCAGCTCGTTGAGGTCGAGGAGTTCGGCGGGTCCGGGGAGCGAGGGGATGAGCGCCGGGGCCGCGGCGGCGGCCTGCCGGGGCGCGAGCGACTCGACGCCGAGTTGGGCGGCGACGGTGAGGGTGGGCGCGGCCAGGACGTACCCGAGGAACCGGCGCCGGCTGGTGCCGCGTGTGGCCTCAGCCGTGTCCATGCCCGCGGGAGGCGTGGTTCCGTCCCCGCCGCCGCTCAAGGGGTGGTCGTCCCGCACGGGGTGCCGCCTGGCCATTCGGTGTGCCCTTCGTCATGACCCCGGCGCTGCCGCCCGGCGCCGTCCCGGATGTGTCGATCATCGCGCATGCGGGGTGACCCGGGGGAGGTTCGGGCGAGCGGATGACAGGTCCGTCTCCGGGCCCCGACCCCAGGGCCTGCATGACCGAAGCCGCGCACGTCGCCGCCACCCGCCGCTCGTACGACACCTGTGTACCGCTGGTCACCGGAGCGCGTCGCCGAGCGTCTGGCGGCGGCCGGTCTCGTCGAGTCGGCCCGGCTGGTGCGTGAGCCGGACCCCCGGGAGAAGACGCCGCAGGCCTTCCTCCTGGCGCGCAGACCGCTCGGCTGATCCTGCAGCCCGTCGCGGGAGCGGAGCCGTACGGGAGGGGCGGCCCGTCGGTGCGGTGCCGGCGCCGCGGGACGGGCGGACGGGTCCCCGCGTCACCCGGGAGCGGAGTCGTGCGCCCGAGCGGCGCAGGGCACCCGAGCGGAGCTGGGCGGACGAGATCCGGGCGCGCTGACCGCCGCCCGCGATCAGGGCGTTGACGGATGCCATGGGGTCGCCGCCCAGCGACCGGGCGAGCAACGCACCGACGACCACCGGGCCGAGGGCGACGGCGAGGGCCGTGCCCGTGGCGGTGACGTGCTGGAGGGGGCGGGGGCGCCGGCCGTCGAAGGTCATGGTCACAGTTCAGCAGGGCGCGGGCGGCGGCGTATCGGTCCGGGTACTCAGAACGGCGCAGGCGGCTACTCAGGTGTGGTCGCGCACGGACTCCCGAGGGGTGCCGCACGAACGTTTCCTGGACGATCCTCGGGATCGGCGAACGCGACGAGGCGTTCCCGGGCGGACCGGACGGACCGGATGGACCGGACGGACCGGATGGACCGGACGGACCAGGGGGCTCTCCGAGCGACGGGGCGTCCCCGCGTACCCGCACCAGACGCCGCGGGGCCGCCCTCCGGGCGACGACGACGACAGGCCCTAGTACCAGGGACGCGCGTCGGGCGTGGGCAGCGGGCGGAGCTTCGGCCAGCGTACGAGCAGACGGTCGGCCATCGCGGAGCCGAGGCGGCCGAAGGCATGCAGACGGTCGTGCTCACGGGTCATGTCGGCGACCACGCCCAGGCGGTGGACGAGCCGCTCACGGGCCGAGACGTAGCCCCACTCGAAGTCCTCGACGGGCACCCGGGCGAGTTGGTCGGCCGTTCCGCGTTCGGCCCGCTCGACGAGCGCGTCGCCCTGGATCAGCCAGGCCGCGCACGCGTCGGCGAGGTCACCCGGCACGTCCTTCCCCGTGAGACCGCGCCAGGTGGTCCGGTAGACGTCCTCGACCTCCGCGAGCGGGGCCGCGGTGACCGACAGGGCGCACCAGCAGGTGGGAAAGCCGATGCGGAAGTAGGCCAGTTCGACCAGGCCGTTGCCGAGCGAGGCCCGCTCGAAGTCGACGAAGCGCACGCCGTCGGCGGTGCGCAGATCATTTCCGGGGCAGGGATCGCCGTGCAGCAGCGCATGGTGCGAGGTGGGCGCCAACCGCTCCAGAAGGCCCGCGAGTTCGTCGGGAACCGTGGGCGGTACGGGTACGTCGAGCGCCCTTGCCAGGGCGAGGAAGGACTCCGCGTCGGTGGCCGTGGGCCCCGACCAGACCGGTAGCGCGCCCGCGTCGGCGGGTCCGGTCAGGGCGTGCAGCCGGGCGAGCGACTCGGCGTACCCCGGCATCCAGTCGTCCGTCCTGCCGAGGTCGTCCACGTGCTCGAGGACCATCACCCGAGAGGACGGGTCCATGGCGAGCACCTCGGGGGCCACGGCGGGCCCGGTCGCCCTCCCCGCCAGGCGCAGCCCGGCGATCTCCCGGGCGAAGCGCGCGTCCGCGTCGGCGCCCGTGTCCCCGGCGTCGGTGATCTGCTTGACGACGACGGGCCGCCGGTCCGTCAGCTCCACCCGCCACACCCGTGACCGGGGACTGCTGTCCAGGAGTGTGGCCTGGGTGGGGGCTCCCACCGTGGAGAGCAGCAGCTCGTGGAACGGAACGGTGTTCGACATGCGGACGATCGTAGCCGTGGCTCGTACACACGAACGGGCACCCCGGCGCGGCGCGTCCGCTCGGCCCGGCGGGGGCGGTGGGATTGCCCGATCGTCGCGCCGTACCGTACGAGCACGCACCCCAGAACGAAGGAGACCGCCGCCATGGCCGACTACCGGATCGAGACCGTCCGCACCGGGTACCGGAACTGGACCGCCCGGAACGACCGGGGCGCGGAGGTCCGGATGGCTGCCGCCGACGACGCCGACGCGCAGCCCTCGTTCACCCCGGTGGAGTTGCTGCTCGCGGCGATGGGCGGCTGCGGCGGGCTCGTCGTGGACCGGACGGCGCGGGCCGTGGACCACGACGACCTCACGATCGTGGTGGAGTCGGTCTCCGGGCCCGAGGACGACGGCCGGGTGGGCCGTATCCGGGTCAGTTACGAGTTCGAGCTGCCGGACAACAACCCCAAGGCGGCCGAGGTGTTCGCCCGCGGGGTGCGTCTGACGCACGAGAAGTTCTGCACGGTGAGTCGCACCGTGGAGCACGGCGCGCGCGTGGAGGCGATCCTGCCGGACGGCACGGTCGGCTTCGAGGGCTGATCCCCCGGCGCGCGCCCCGGCTCACGCCCCGCCTGGCACACTCCGGCGCACGCGGGTCGCTCCAGCGCGCCCCGGCTCACTCCTCGATCGCGCCGCCGACCCGGCGCAGATGCTGCCGGAAGGTGTACGCGGGGTCCTCGGCGCGGGCCGCCAGATACGCGTCGAACCGGGTCTGGGCGCGGAGCGTGTCCCCCGCCCTGATGCGCCGGGCCTGTTCCCGCTCCGTGTGGAACAGGGTGCGGGCCACCTCGAGGACGGCGTCCACCCGGGCGGCCGTCACGAAGAGCACACCGTCGTCGTCGGCGAGGACGACATCGGCCGCGGTCACCGCGTGCTCGCCGAACCGGGCCGTGGTCAGCGCGTCGGGGTCGCGGGGGTCGACGCGTACGGGGCCGGGCGCGTGCCGTCCGTACGAGAAGACGGGCAGCCCGATCTCGACGAGGTCGGGCGTGTCCCGGTGCAGGCCCCAGACCACGACCCCGGCGACACCCGCCGCTTCCGCCTCCAGGACGGCGAGGTCGCCGATGCAGGCCTCGTCGCGGCGGCCGGCGTTGTCGATGACGAGGACGTCGCCGGGCGCGGCCCGGGTGAACGCCTCCAGGAAGACGTCGACGCTGCCGTAGTGGCGTACGGGCAGTGCCTGCCCGGCGACCCGCTGCCCCGCCACGACGGGCAGGACACCGGCGGGCGCGGCGCGCAGGGGTTCCCCGAGGCGCACACAGGCGTCGGCGACGAGAGGGGTGGAGAGGTCCGCGAAGTCGGCCAGGTCCTTCGGCATCAGGCGTTCCGTTCGGTGACGAGTGACGGTGACGAGCGACGGTGACGGTGACGAGCGACGAGTGAGGTACGGCGGGCTGCGCGATGCTATCGGGTGACCGTGCGGGACCGGCCGACGGACGTCCCGCACCCGTTCGGCGCACCGCCCCCGCCGGACGTCCCGCGCCCCGCGGACGCCGTGCGGCGACCGCCCGGCCGCCTTTCCCACCCCGGCCCCCAGCCCCCTCCTGACGTGCAGCCCCGACCCGCCCTCCCTACGATGAAGGCATCCCTCTCCAGAGCGAGGCACCATGGCCGCAGAGGACGCCGCCTCGCCCGAAGGTCGCCCCGCGGGCCTGAAGGCGAATGCGATCGGGTTCGTCGACGCCCTCGTCATCGGGCTCAATTCCACCTCCCCCGCGTACTCCCTGGCCGCCGTCATCGGCCCGATCGTCGCGCTCGCCGGGATCTACGCGCCCGGCGTGATGTTCGCGTCGTTCGTCCCGATGCTGCTGATCGCGTCGGCGTTCTACTACCTGAACAAGGTCGACCAGGACTGCGGCACGACGTTCTCCTGGGTCACGCGCGCGATGGGTCCCTGGGCCGGATGGCTCGGCGGGTGGGCCATCGCGATGACCGGCGTCCTGGTCGTGGGCTCGCTGGCGGACGTGGCCGTGAGTTTCGCGCTGCTCTCCTTCGGACTCGACAGCTGGGTCGACAACGCCTTCGTACGGCAGTCCCTCACCGTGCTCCTGATCCTGGTGATGACGGCCGTCTGCGTCATCGGCACCGAGCTCTCGGCCCACGTGCAGAACGTCCTCATCCTGGCCCAGGTCGCCTTCCTGCTGATCTTCGTGGGTGTGGCGCTCTACAAGGTGTACGACGGCTCGAGCGCGTACGACTCCGTCGAACCCTCCCTCAGCTGGCTGAACCCCTTCGGCGCCGGAGGCGCGGCGCTGACCGGCGGGCTGCTGCTCGGCGTGTTCATCTACTGGGGCTGGGAGTCGGCCGTCAACCTCACCGAGGAGGTCAAGGACTCCGCGACCGCGCCGGGCAAGGCCGGCCTCTGGTCGACCGTCATCCTGCTGGTCACGTACGTGTCCGTGGGCTTCGCGGTCGTCGCCTACGCCGGTCCGGCTTTCCTCGCGGAGAACGCGGGCGAGGAGGAGTTCATCTTCGCCCAGCTCGCCACCGACGTGCTGGGCGGCTGGGACTGGATCCTGCTCCTGGCCGTCTCCACGTCCGCCATCGCCTCCACCCAGACGACGATCATCCCGGCCTCACGGACCGCGCTCTCGATGGCCCGGCGGCGTGCGCTGCCCGCGCACTACGGGCACATCAGCCCCCGCTTCCGTACCCCCGACGTGAGCACGTGGTGGGTCGCCGGCATCGCCATCGCCTGGTACCTGGTGGTGAACCAGATCAGCGCCAACGCCCTCTTCGACTCGCTGACCGCGCTGTCGCTCCTGATCGCCTTCTACTACGCGCTCACCGGAATCGCCTGCGCCGTCTACTACCGCCGTCACCTCTTCGAGAGCGTCCACAACTTCCTGCTGATCGGGCTCGGCCCGCTCGTCGGTGCCGGGCTCCTCACCTGGCTCCTGGTGAGGTCGGTCTCCGACATGTCCGATCCCGCGAACTCGTACAGCGGCACCTCGTGGTTCGGCCTCGGGCCGCCGCTCGTCATCGGTATCGGCATCGCCCTCAACGGGGTGATCGTCATGATCGTCTGGCGGCTGCGGTCGCCCGCCTTCTGGGAGGAGCGGCCGGGCGTGGCCGACCCCGACCTGGTGCACGGCAAGGAGCGCTGAGATGTCGGTCGTGCTCGGTTACGACGAATCCCCCGGCGCGGCCCGCGCGCTGCGCATCGCGGTCGAGGTGGCCGCAGCGTTCGACGAGCGGCTGGTGCTGGTCTACGGCGCGGCGGCGCCCGGCCCGCTGGGCGAGGAGTACCGGTCCCATTACGAGGCCATCCGCCAGACCGGCCGCGCCGGCCTCGAACACGCGGTCACGGAGGCCGACCGGGCGGGTGTGCCGACCGTCGTCGAGGTGCTCGACAACAACCCCGCGCAGGCCCTCATCGACGCGGCGACCCGTCACGCGGCCCGTGTCATCGTGGTGGGCAGCTGGGGCGACAGCCCGATGCGCGGCGCGCTGCTGGGCTCCACCCCCCACAAGCTGCTCCACATGTCGACCGTGCCGGTGCTGTGCGTGCCGCCGGAGGAGTGAAGGGGCAACGACCGCCCCTGGGCGCGTCGGGCCGGCACTCGGCGGCCGGGGGCCGGCATCCGGCGGCCCCGGACCGGAACCCGCCGACGTGGCCCCGGACGACGGGCCCCCTCTCGCTGATCCCGGCCGGTCACGTTCCCCGGACGACCGTGACCCGTGCGAGGGCCCAGGACGTGTGGTCGAAGGAGGTCCTGCCGTTCGCGTCCGCCACCTCCAGCCGCAGGACCCGGACGCCCCGCACGTCGACGTCCACCGGGACGGGGCCGCCCGCCGCGGTCAGGACGGGGCTGGTGAACAGGGCGCGGTCGTCGCCGTACACCGTGGCACGGGTGGCGCCGGCGGCGCTCTGGCGGGCCGAGAAGTCGTCGATGCCGACCAGGGCGGTGAACCGGTCCCCGGCACCGCCCAGGTGGAAGGCGACCTCGCTGTGGGCGTGGACGCCGAGCCCCTTGGCGTAGGTGGTGCCGCCGAAGGCGATCGGGGTGCCGTCGCCCCCGGCGCTCTTGCCGTTGGACCTGTCCCGTTCCACGGGGCCCCAGCCGTTGACGGCATGGATCCAGGTGAGGTCGGAGAGGTAGCTGTCCCGGGTGGGCGCCGGGGGCGGAGTGGTGACGACGCCCGCGTCCTCGTAGCGCACGGGGCCTCCCGGGGCGAGGGCGGTGCCCTCGGCGGTGAGGGTCCACGGCGTGACGGCCGGGACTCCGGCCCGCGGGGTGACCTGCCAGCCGACGGTGAGCCGGGCGCCGGGAGCGAGCTGCCCGGCGGTGGTGGGCGTGACGGCCTCCACGGTCCAGCCCGCGGGCGCGCGCAGGCCGAGGCCCGCGGAGCTCCAGGGCCTGGACGAGCCGTTGGCGAGCTCGGCGGTGACGGTGAAGGCCTGACCCGGGACGGCGAGGGACGGCACGGTGAGGGTCGTGCCGAACCCGGCGCGAGGGTAGGGGTCCTGCCACGAGGAACGCATCAGGGCGACCAGCTCCGCGACCCGTGCGGGATGACGGGACGCCACATCGGAGCTCTCGCCGATGTCGGTGGCCAGGTCGTACAACTCGACCTGCCACTGGTTGTCCGGCAAGGCGTGGTCACGCACGGGGGCGAACCTCACGGCCTTCCACCGGTCCTTGCGGAGCCCCTCGGCGAGCCAGGTGGCCCGTTGCCTGTCCTGGGCGTCGGCGCGAGAGGTGCGGTCGGGGTCAGCAGCAGGAGGAACGGTTCGGCCGCGTGGCGGTCCAGGAAGTCGAGCGCGCGCTGCCGCAGCAGGTCCGGGGCGTAGGCGCCCTTGGCACCGCCCGCGTTGGCGGCGATCGGCTCCTTGACGCCGTTGTGCCAGAGGTACGCGGGGTAGTACTGGTGGGCGTGACCGTGGTCGATGTAGCCGTGGAACTCCTCGAAACCGCGGGCCTGCGGGTGGCTGTCCTGGTCGGCGCTCTCCGGTCCGAACCCCCACTTGCCGATCACTCCGGTGCGATAGCCGCGGGCCCGGAGCACCTCGGCGATGGTGGTGTCGCCGGCGGTGAGGGAGCCCTGCGCCCCGGACGGGTTGGCGCGCACGGTCACGTGCCCGGTGTGCAGGCCGGTGAGGAACGAGCAGCGGGAGGGGGCGCAGACGGCCGCCGTCGAGTACGCGTCCGTGAACCGCAGCCCGTCGCCGGCGAGTGCGTCGATGCGCGGGGTGGTGATGAGCTTCTGGCCGTACGCGCCGAGTTCGCCGTGACCGAGGTCGTCGGCGAGCACGACGACCAGGTTCGGCGGCCGGCGCGTGGCCTCCGGCGCGGCCGCCTCGGCGGCCGCCGCCGCGGGATCTCCGGCGGCCGGGGTCACGGGCAGGGCGCCGAGGCCGAGGGTGGCGGCGGACCCGGCGAGGAAGCGGCGGCGGCTGGACATCGGGGCTCCTTGGGCGGGACGGCGAGCGCTGCGGGCGACGGGCGGGACGACGACGTGCCAGGGGCGGACGAGGGCCTGTCGTCACGCCCCCGGCATCCCGTCGATCATCGGTTCGCCCGCCTCCGCGGACCATGCACAGCGCATGAAGAACGTGTGACAGGGCCCCGGGCACGGCTCGCCGCCCTTCGGAGCTGCCGCTGTCCCTCCTGCCGACGCCGTCCCGCCACAGTCCCTCGGTCTCCGTCCCTCCCCGCCCCCGGTCCCGGTCCTCAGTCGAGCCAGAGCGCGCGGACCGGGCTCAGCGGGTCCTCGGCGACGCGGGGTTCCGTGTCCCAGATCTTCGTGGCGCGCCCCTCGGCGGTGTAGCGGGGCCAGTCGGCGCCCGGGTCCTGGTCGGTCACGAAGGCAACCCAGGCCCGGTGCACGGCGTCGCCGAGCGCGCGCGGCGGCGCGTCCCCGGCGACGGCCGGGACTCCCTCGGCGTCGAGGAGGTCGAAGGCGAAGGGAAGGTCGACGCAGTGGAAGGCGAGGTCCGCGGCGGGTGAGCGCCAGGCGAACTCGTAGAGCCAGGTGGGCTGTCGACGGTCGGCTCGGGCGTCGGCGACGGCCAGGTTCGGGGCGCGGAAGGTCGCGTCGGTCAGCGCCTGGCCGAACAGCCGCTCCGGGCCGACCTCGGCGTACGCCTCCGTGAGGGCGTCGGTCCGCGCGGGGTCGAGGCCGAGGGCGCCGAGGAGGACGGGCAGCGGCGGGCCTTCCGGTCCGGGGGCGGGGAACATCGTGAACTCGTGCTCGGTGAAGCCGAGCATCAGGGGCACGTCCGCGCCCGCCCCGCCCGTCGTGAGGGCCTCGTGGACGGGCAGCGGGATGAGTTCGCCGTCGGCGAAGGGGGCGAAGGACAGCATCGGCGGCAGACCCTCGCGGTCGGGGCCCGGCTCGTTCACGCGGTCCTGGAGGGCGAGGATCTCGTCGTCGCCCAGGTCGCGGAGGGCGGCGGCGGTGGCCGGTACGCCGGTGCGGGCGGTGAGGAGCCGGGAGGCGGCGCGGGCCACGTCCGGGCCGTCGGGGCTCGGGACGGCGCCCGAGACGGAGAGCGCGCCGCGGAACAGGCCCCGGGCGGCGGGGACGGCGAGGAGGGTCTGGACGGCTCCCCCGCCCGCCGACTGTCCGGCGACGGTGACCTTGGCGGGGTCGCCTCCGAAGGCCGCGATGTTGTCCCGCACCCATTCCAGGGCGGCGATCCAGTCGCGTACGCCGCGGTTGTCGGGGGCGTCCTCCAGGTACAGGAAGCCCTCGATGCCGAGGCGGTAGCCGAGCGAGACGAGGACGACGCCGTCCCGGTTGAAGGCGGCGCCGTCGTACCAGGGGCTGGCCGCCGACCCGGCGACGTAGCCGCCGCCGTGGATCCAGACGAGGACGGGGAGCGCGGCGGCGGGGTCGGCGCCGGGGGTGAAGACGTTGAGGTTGAGGATTCCGGCGCCCGGGACGGAGGGCTCGGGAATGGTGGTGATCTCGGAGAAGGGGCGGCGCTGGGCCGTCGGACCGTACGCGGTGGCGTCCAGCGGTTCCGTCCAGGGCTCCGGCGGTACGGGCGCGGCGAACCGCAGGTCGCCGACGGGCGGCTGCGCGTACGGGATGCCGAGGAACCGGAGGCCGCCGTCGGCACGGCGCTCGCCGCGGACAGGACCGCGTGCGGTCGTCACGGTGGTGCCGGTGGTGCTGGTGGTGCCCGTGGTGCTCATGGGTGCTCGCTCCTTCTGCGCGGGGGCATACGAAGCCCGCGACAGGAGCCTGCCACCCGTCAGTTACACGTGTCAACGTGTCCCTTCGTGCGTACCTCCTCCCTGGGCAGCAGCAGGGGTGTCGCCAGCAGCAGGACGCCCGCCAGGCCGATCGCCGCCCGGGGGCCGACAGCGGCCGCGAGAAGCCCCCAGAGCGCGGTCAGGGCCGCGACGGAGGCCTTCGCGGTGACGGACCAGGCGGTGAGCGTACGGGCGACCCGGTCGGTCGGCGTCAGGTCGAGGCGGTGGGTGGCGAGCACCGGGGTGAACACGCCGGCACAGGTGATCAGCGCCAGCTCGACGACCATCACCAGCACCAGCCCGGTGACACCCGGGTGGACGAGGACGAGGCCGACGGGCCAGCACGCGCGGAGCACGCCCGAGGTCCACAGGACCCGGTGCCGGCCGTATCGCGCGACGAGCGGGCGAGAGAGCCGTGAGCCGACGAGCCCGCCGATACAGGGCACGGCGAAGGCGAGCCCGTACTGCCAGGGGGCGAAGCCGAGCGGCCCCAGCATCAGGACGGCCAGCAGCGGCGCGGTCGCCATGATGAGGCCGTTGACCAGGACGGAGTTGACGAACAACGGGCGCAGGACGGGCTGGCCGAGGATGTGCCGCCACCCTTGGAGAAGCTCGCCGGCCCGCATCCCCGACCCGTCCCGGCGCGTGGGGCGGGGTTCGCGCCCCTTGACGGCCCGGATGCCCGCTGCCGAGAGGAGATAGCTCAGGGCGTCGACCAGCACGGTCGCCACCGGGCCGAGGAGGGCGAACAGGGCTCCGCCGAGCGGCGGTCCGAGGACGGTCGCGGTCCAGGTGGTGGATTCGAGCCGGGCCTGCGCGAGAAGCCGGCCCTCCGCCGGTACGAGCGCCTTCAGGCAGGCACCGGACGCCGCGCCGAACGTGATGTCGGCCGCCGCGACGACCACGGAGACCACGAGGAGCTGGACGAAGCCGAGCCGGTCCAGCGCGTACGCGGCGGCGACGCTCAGCATCGCCGCGCACCGCACGAGGTCCATGGCGACCATCACGGGCCGCTTGCGGCGGAACTCCACCCAGGGTCCCAGCGGCAGCGCGACCGCCGCGCCGACGGCCGCTCCCACGGCGGCCAGCGCGGCCACCTCGGCGGAGCCCTTGTGGAGCACGGTGATCGCGAGCAGCGGGAAGGCGTTGAAGGCGACCCAGGTGCCCAGGGTGCCGACCGCGTAGGCCGTCCACAGCCACCCGAAGTCCCGTCCGATGGGCACTCCGCCCGCCATCCCCGTACCCCTCTCGCCGACCGGCCGCACAACCGCGCGCCACCGGCCGACATCAAAGCGACCCGAGGACCCGCAGATCAAACAACCGGGGCGCCTATGCGACACAACCTGTGGTTGTCGGTCTAGGCTGCGCGGTGTGGACCTCGACGCCGTACGCACCTTCCTCGCCGTGGTGGACTCGGGCCGGTTCCGGGAGGCCGCCGCCGAGCTGGCGATCACCCAGCAGGCCGTCTCCAAGCGGGTCGCCGCGCTAGAGAGGGAGCTCGGCGTGCGACTGCTCGCCCGTACCGCGCGCGGGGCGGAGGTGACGATCGACGGGCAGGCCTTCCTGCCGCACGCGCGCGCCCTGCTGCACGCCGAGGCGCGGGCGATGGCCTCCGTGCGGCCCGAGCGGCGGGCGCTCCGCGTGGACGTGATCGGCCGTCGGCTCGCGACCGCGGGGCTCCTGCGGGGGTTCCACCGGGCGCATCCGGAGATCGAGCTGGACGTCGTGACGCTCTTCGACGCCGACACGGCCGTCGCCGCCCTCCGGGCCGGGACGATCGACGCGTCCTTCCGGGCCGTGACCATGCCGGGCCGGAGCCTTCCCGAGGACATCGAGGCGCTGCCGGTCCTGGACGAGCCGCTGCAGCTCCTCACGGGGCCCGGGCACGTGCTCGCGGGCGCGCGTTCCGTCCCGCTCGCCCGGCTCGCCGGCCACCGGATCTGGATTCCCGGCATCGTCGGCGGGACCGAGTGGGCGGCCTACTACGCGGACCTGGCCGACCGGTTCGGGCTCACCATCGAGGTGACGGGCCCGGACTTCGGCCCCGAGGCGCTGTTCGACACCATCGCGGACTCCCCCGAGCTGGCGACCCTCGTCGGCGAGGGCACCCGCCTGGTCTGGCCGCAGGGGCACGACCTGAGGCGCGTCGCCGTGCAGGGGCCGACTCCGGTCTACCCGCACTCACTTCTGTGGGCCGCGGACAACCCGCACCCCTCCCTGCTCAGCTTGCGCGAGCACCTCGCCCTGTCCCCCGAGGCCCCGGGGTCCTCCGCGTCGGCGGCGCGGGAGACCGACATCTGGACGCCCGCCTGGGCACGGCCTCGGGATCACGGTCTCGCGCCTTAGACTCGGAGCGCCCGGGGGACGGGCCGGTCCAGGGGAAGGCGGCCCATGATGTGGATCCATGATGCCGTGGGGGGCGCACTCGTCCTTCTGCTCGGTGCCGGGCTCATCTCCGCCGGGGTGCTGTGGAAGGGGCGCGCGGTCCGGCCGTTCGCCGCGTCCCGCGCGCGTTCCGTGGCCCAGCGGGAGTACGCCCGCGATCTGCAGCGCGCGGCCGACCAGGTGATCGCGCGGGCCCGCCGGTCCGCCGGCGAGGGCGAGCCGGCGATCGTCACCGTCGAGGCGGTGGTGCGCATGACGCAGGAGCGTTACGGATACGCCGGGGTGGAGCGGAGGCACGCGGCGGCCGCGCTGCGCCGCCGGTTCGAGCACTGGCGCTGCGCGGTCGACTGCGTCACCGACGCCTACGGCTGAACGTCCGTCTCGGGTACGGGCGTTCCCTGGTGGTAGTACATCCGCAGGCCCGTCCCGGCCGGCGCGGCGGGGTCCCGGCGCCAGAGCGAGCTGCGCCTGGCCCTCCGGCCGTCGAGGAGCGTCTCGTACGTGAGGTGGACGACACCGGGGGCGAGCAGCGTCCCGGAGAGGGCGGTGGGCTCGTGGCGCGGTCCGTTCTCCGTGGCGCCGGACATCTCGGGGAGCGCGGCGAGCATCTCCTCGTACGTCCAGCGCCGGCCGGAGGCGCCGACCTCGACGAACGCGGGGTCGAGAAGTTCGGCGGCGCGCGCCCGGGAGACGCGTACGGCCGGGTCAAGGAGCGCCAGTTCACCGGCGACGGCCTCGGCGATGTCGAGGTCGTGGGGGGTACCGGGGGCGGTCATCGGCGTCACTCCCCCGTCGCGCCGTCGAGGCGTTCACGAAGCAGGTCGGCGTGGCCGTTGTGCCGTGCGTACTCCTCGATCATGTGGGCGAGGAGGTAGCGCACGGAGTACGTCTCCCCCTCGTGGGTTCCGGTGGCGTCGAGGGAGTCGGCCTCGGCCACGATCGCGCGGGAGCGGGCGCACTGCTCCCGCCAGATGGTGAACGCCTCGTCGACGTCCGCCCCGTCCACCTCGAAGTCGGCCCAGTCGGTGGAGCCGGGCGGCGTCCAGGGGCTCAGGCTGCGCTCGCCGTTGAGGACGTTGCGGAACCAGCCCCGCTCGACCTCGGCGGCATGACGGACGAGGCCGAGGAGGGAGAGCGCCGAGGGGTCGACCGCGCGCGTGCGCAGCTGCTCCGGCGTGAGGCCCGCGCATTTCAGGGCCAGGGTGTCGCGCTGGAAGTCGAGCATGGCGGTGAGGACGGCGCGTTCGTCGCCGGTGTACGGCACGGACGTGCGCTGATCTTGGATCGTCATACGGGCATTGTGCCGCCGCCCTCCGGGGGCGGACCGGGAATTTCCCGCGCCGCCCCCGGCAGGGCGGACCGTCCGCTCGAAGGCGGCGGCGGCCCGTGGGAGGGGGTGAGGTTCGGCCACCGTCGGGCCGGTGGCGCCGGGGCGCCTCCCGGTCGGCCGGGGGGGGGCTCAGCGGGGTCCGGGGCGTCGGGGCGCCTCCCGGTCGGCCGGGGGCTCAGCGGGGTCCGGGCGCATCGGCGTGCCTCCCGGTCAGCCGGAGGGCTTCGCGTAGTCGCCGAAGCCCGTCCAGTCCAGCGCGACGCAGGCCTCGTCGCCGAGGACCCACGCGTCGTGGCCGGGCTTGACCTCCATGTAGTCCCCGGCGCCGTACTCGGTCGACTCCCCGTCGTCCATGACGACCTTCATCCGGCCGCTGACGATGTATCCCACGTGTGACGCCTGGCAGCTGTCGGTGCCGGCGATCGGCCCCACGTGCTTGGTCCACTGCCAGCCCGGCTCGAACACGGCGCGGCCGACCGCGCCGTGCTGACCGCTGACCAGGTCGAGCCTGCCCTTGCCGTCCTCGAAGGGGCGGGTCTCGTCCGCCGCGTCGAAGTTCCTCTTGACGATGCCGGTCATCGTTCACTCCCGGCGATGGAGGGCGGAATCCCCGAGTCCACTTCAAGGCTACGCGGCGGCATTCCGGCGGGCACCCCACGGGCCTGTCGCGAGGGGGTCGCATGTGCATTGAATTTTTGTTGAACGGAGATCAGCCTTTGGCGGGTCCACGCATATCCGCAGCTCAAATTCTGTGCACATCCCTTACCGGACAGACCTACACATAAAGGCCAGATAAGCGCACAATGAAGCAGCGGCAACATGTGCCGCAAGTGCGGTCAGACGTGCATGACGCCAGAAGGAGGCGAGTCGTATGGCCGACGTCTCTCACCGTCCTGGTGATATCGCAGGGCACCCCGATGCGCCGGAAATGCGGGACCGATATGCCCGCATGCTCCAGACCCGAGGTGTCGCGGCGGTCGAGGAACTCGTGATCCTCGCCGGTATCTACGCCGCGATCTCCGCGTGGACGGTCCACTTCTCCGCCACCCAGCCCGCGCTCGCCATCAGCAACCTGGTCGTCGGCATCGCCCTCGCGGTCCTCGGCCTGTGCATGTCGATGGTTCCCGAGCGCTCCCAGGACCTCAACTTCGTGGTCCTGCTCATGGGCGCGTGGCTGATCATCGCCCCGTGGGTGGTCGGGTCGAGCCCCGACACCGGCACCATCCTCAGCAACGTCATCACCGGCGCGTGCGTCTGCCTGTTCTCCCTCACGGCCGGCGGACTGCTCATGACCAAGCGAAGGACGTGACGTTCTGATCCTCTCCCGGAACGGCGGCCCCTCCACCCCCGGAGGCGCCGCCGCTCACTGTTTTCCGCCCGGGAACGGCCAAGGCCTGGTAACGAATTGACCCATGTGGTTTCAGCCACCTAAGTTCTGCGTAAAGCTTGCTCCACAGGGACAGGCTCCCGCTCGCATACCCAGTCCTTGGGGGGACAAAGTGAACTGGTACCTCGACGTCATCAAGAAGTACGCCGTCTTCAACGGCCGGGCGCGTCGCCAGGAATTCTGGATGTTCGAGCTGTTCAACTTCATCATCGCCGTCGTGCTGATGATCATTGGACTTCTGCTCGACTTCTCGCTCCTGAGCACGCTGTACTCGCTCGCCGTCCTCCTGCCGTCCCTCGGCGTGACCGTCCGCCGCCTGCACGACACCGGCCGGTCCGGCTGGTGGATCCTCATCGCCCTCGTGCCGATCGTCGGCTTCATCGTCCTCATCGTCTTCGCGGCCACCGAGGGCGAGCAGCACGAGAACGCCCACGGCCCGAACCCGAAGCTGGCCCCGGCCTACTGACGGACCCCGCCCTCGGCGGGTACCCACCCGCCTGAGGCACCGGCCCGCCAAGGCCTCGCACGTGCACCGCGGAAGACCCCCGGAGAGTTATCCGGGGGTCTTCCGCGTACCGGGCGGCGTCCCCGCGGATTCCCCGCACGTCCTCCGCGTACCGGAAGGCATTCCCCGCGCGCCGCCCGGGGCCTTGTCGTCGGCCGGTGCGGTGCCGCATAGAGCCGCCGCGGCGCGTTCGCCCGCGACGGCTTGTGCAGGATGGCGCACGACCGGGACCGGAGACCCCGCCTAGCCTCGCCGCAACGGCACCAACGAGGGGCGGTACCACCGGTGAACTGGCACATCCACGACTACCGCGAGAGCGATCTCGCCGCCGTCGTCCATCTGATCGACACGACCGCGGAGCTCGGCCAGGAGTCCGTCTTCTCGCTGGCCGAGTGCATCAGCGCCCTGACCTCCCGCCAGCCCGCCGTGGTCGCCGTCCACCAGGGCGTGCCGATCGGCGCCGCCCTCGCCTCCGTCTCCGGCGAGCGGGCATGGGTCATGCGGATCGCGATCTCCTCGGCCTGGCGCGGCCGCGGTCTCGCCAGCGCGCTCCTCGTGGAGCTGGAACGCCGGCTGGTGGCCGCCCGGGTGGGGCGGATCGCGTACGTCCTGCCGGAGGAGGAGCTCCTCGGCGAGGGGCTCCTCAACGCCGGGTACACACGGCAGCCGGCCGTCGCGTACTTCGAGAAGGTGGAGCCCCTGCACGGCCCGGCCGCCGGGCTCCTCGACGATCTGGGCGGCCTGCTGCTGCCGGGCGACCTGTGGGCCAGGGTCGCCGGCATGGAGCGGGAGAAGGACCTGATCGAGCGCCGTGTGGTGCTGCCGCTCGCCGAGCCGGAGCGGGCCGGCCGGCACGGGGTACGGCCGCCGCGCGCGGTCTGTCTGTTCGGTCCGCCGGGCACGGGAAAGACGACGTTCGCGCGCGGGGTCGCCTCCCGGCTCGGCTGGCCGTTCGTGGAGATCCTGCCGTCCCGGCTCGCCGACGAGGGGAACCTCGCCGCCGCCCTGCGGTCCGCGTTCGCTCGGATCGCGGAGCTGGAGCGGGTGCTCGTCTTCATCGACGAGGTCGAGGAGATCGCGCCCGTGCGCTCTGAGCCCGCGCAGCCCGGTGGCATGCACGGGGTGACGAACGAACTCCTCAAGCTGATACCGGGGTTCAGGGAGCGGGACGAGCGGCTGCTCGTCTGCGCCACCAACTCGATCCGTTCACTGGACCCGGCGTTCCTGCGGCCCGGCCGCTTCGACTACCTCATCCCGATCGGTACGCCGGACAAGGCCGCGCGGGCGGCGATCTGGGCCCGGTACACCGACGGCAGGACGGACGTCGACATCGACGAACTGGTGCTGGCGAGCGACCTGTTCACCCCCGCCGACATCGAGCACGCGGCCCGGATCGCCGCCCAGGCCTCCTTCGAGCGGGACCTGCTCGCCGTCGGCGGGCGGGGCGTCGACGCCCCGGCGCCCGGCGCGAGCACCGCGGACTATCTGTCGGCCATCGGCGAGTGCCGGCCGACGGTCACCCCGGAGATGGTCGAGCAGTTCGCCTCGGACATCACCACGCACGCACGGACCTGAGGGCGAACGTCTCGCGGGCGGCGTCCAGCTCGGCCCGGTCGGGCGGCTGGGCGCCGGCCCGGGAGACGGTGACGGCCGCCGCGGCGCTCGCCGTCCCCAGGAGTCCCGCGAGGTACTCGGCGCCGAGTGCGCCCAGGGCGTCCCGCTCCCGCCCGGCGAGTGTGTCGAGGACGGCGGACATGAAGGAGTCGCCCGCGCCGACCGTGTCGACGACGGTGACCGGCGGCGCCTCGACGGCGACCGTACGGTGGCGGGTGACGGCGAACGAGCCGGCCGCGCCCAGGGTGACGAGGACGAGGGCCGGACCGAGGGCGAGCCAGCGGGCGGCGACGGAACGCGGATCCTCGCCCGGGTACAGCCAGGACAGGTCCTCGTCGCTCGCCTTGACCACGTCGCCGAGCGCGACGCAGCGCTCGACGCGGGTCACCGCCGCCCCGTGCTCCCCCATCAGTGCGGGCCGCACGTTGGGGTCGTAGCTGACGGTGGCACGCTCCCGCAGGCGCTCGGTCTCGGCGAGGACCGCGGCCGCGCCGGGCGCGGTGACGGCGGCGATGGAGCCGATGTGCACATGGCGGGGCGCGGGTCCGGCCGGTGCCCCGCTCTTCAGGGTCCAGGCGATGTCGAAGGTGTACGAGGCCCGGCCGTCCGCGTCGAGGCCGACCACCGCCGACGGGGTGCGCTCGGGCACGTCACCGGCCTCGAGCCGTACACCCGCGTTCTTGAGATGAGCCTCGATGAGCCGGCCCGTGGGGTCGTCGGCGAGCTGGGTGAGCAGGGTGACGTCCCTGCCGAGCCGCCCCAGGCCGTAGGCGACGTTCGCGGGGCTGCCACCGGGGTGGACCCGGTCGGCCGCACCGGAGCCGGCGGGGGCGCGGACGATGTCGGCGACGCACTCGCCGATCACCAGGAAGGACATGGGTCAGAGCTCCTCGGCGTAGCTGTCCTGGTGGCCGGCCCGGCCCCGCGGACGTTCAGCCCGACGCGGCCCGCGACACGGCTCCCCCGGTGGACGATCCGCAGATCGTACGTGGCTCCGCGCCCCACCGGGGCGGGGGGCGGCGCGGAACTCCCCCGACGGCGGGTCGGGGGCGTCGGCCGCTTCCCCCCCGATGTCAGAATCGTGGTCACGAGCGCTCCGGACGAGCCCCCGGAGCGCTGATCGGCGCGGCACGACGACGACCGGCGACGGCCGACGAAGTCCGCGAGGACCAGGCGACGACAGGGGGACCGATCCGGTGGAGCAGTACGAGGGACTCGAGCTGATGACCGTCACACGGACCGAGGAGCTGGAGGCATGGCTGGAGAGCCACCATGCCGACCGCGCCGGGGTCTGGCTGAGGATCGCCAAGAAGGGCAAGGGAGGCGCGTCGCTGACGAATCCGGAGATCCTCGACTGCATGCTCTGCTTCGGCTGGATCGACGGACAGCGCAAGGGCGGCGACGGGGCCTACTACCACCAGAAATACACGCCGCGGCGGTCCCGGAGTCTCTGGTCGCAGGTGAACGTCCGCAAGGTCGCGGCGCTCACCTCGGCGGGCCGCATGCGTGAGCCGGGCCTCGCCGAGGTGCGGGCCGCGCAGGCGGACGGCCGGTGGGAGTCCGCGTACCCGTCGCAGGCGGAGGCGACCGTCCCTGACGACCTCGCGGCGGCGCTGGCGGCCGACGAGGGGGCCCGAACCTTCTTCGAGGGCCTGGGGAAGACCGACCAGTATCTGGTGATCATGCGGCTGTGGCAGGCCCGCACGGAGAAGGGCCGGGCGCAGCGTCTCGAGCGCATGGTGGCGAAGCTGGCGGCGGGCGAGAAGGTCCGCTGACACGCGCCGGGTGAGCCGCGGGGTGCGGAGCGGTCAGCGACTGCGGCGGTAGAGGACCTGGTGGGCGTCGTACTCGACGAACGAGGAGGCGTGGGTCATGCCGACGGCCTCCAGGAGTCGCCGGGAGCGCTGGTTCGCCTCCTGGGTCAGCGCGACCACGGTGGGGGTGTCGAGGAGGGTGGCCTCGACGACGGCGGCGACGGCCTCGCGCGCGTAGCCGTGCCCCCAGTGCTCGGGCAGGAACTGGTACGAGACCTCCGTCTCCCCCTCCCGTGCCGCGGGTTCCACCGTGACGAGGCCGAGCAGGGCCTCGTCGGACGTCCGCACCACCGCGTACACGCCGGGCGCCCCGACCACCCGGCGCTGCCGGATCCGTACGACCTGCTCGGTGACCGGCCCGCCCAGATGACGCCTGACCTCGGGGTCCGTCCACAGCCGGGTGACCGCCGGCACGTCGGAGGCGCGTACGGGGCGGAGCAGGAGCCGCTCGGTGGCGAGGGGGGCGGTTCCCGGTGTCGGGGCTGAGATCGACGAGGTGGCCATGCCTCCGATCATCTCAGCCCCGGCACGCGGTCGTGGGAACCCGTCGTCGCTTCGGCCTAGGACGAGGGGTGGACGAGGGTACGGTCCCTGGGCCGAGGTGCGGACGGGGGCGGCGGCGCCAGGATGACGCTCATGCGAATCGGAATTCTCGGTACGGGAAACGTAGGACAGGCACTCGCCTCGGCATGGGTGCGGGCCGGCCACGACGTGGTCCTCGGATCACGCCGGCCGGACGACCCGGAACTGCTCTCGCAGCTGAAGGAGCTCACCGCGTCGGGCTTACGGGTCGACGGGGCGGCGGGAGCGGCGGCCCACGCCGAGGTGCTGGTGAACGCCACCCCGGGCACCGCGTCCGTGGCCCTGCTGCGCACGATCGGCGCGGAGGCCCTCGCCGACAGGATCATCCTCGACGTCGGGGTCGGCTTCCTGGAGGACGGCTCGCTCTCGCATCCGGGCGTCAGCCTCGGTGAGGAGATCCAGCAGGCCTTCCCGGACACACGAGTGGTGAAGACGCTCTGCACCGTCGACCGGAAGGTGATGATCGCGCCGGACTCCCTGGAGGGCCCGGCCACGGTGTTCCTCTCCGGCGAGGACCCGGAGGCCAAGATGGTGGTACGCGGTCTGGTCGGCGACCTCGGCTGGGCCGACGACGCGCTGCTCGACCTGGGCGGGATCGCGACGGCGCGGGGCCAGGAACACTTCGCGCCGCTGTTCATCGGCATCGCGGTGGCGACCGGCACCTACGAGTTCGGCATCCGGGTCGTCCTGCCCACGGCGGGTGGGAGCGGCTCCGACCACTAGGGCCCGTCGTACGACAGCCGGCTGTCGTACGGATTCAGTCGGACATGCGTCTCGTCAGTGCGGCCAGGGCACCGGGCCGACGGCCCGGGACGCGCTGCCGCAGGGCGACGAGCAGCGGGCCGAGGGCGCGGGCCCGCGCCCGGTCGCCGATCCGTTCCCACTGGTGGTGGGCCCGGTCCACGGCCCCCTCGACGTCGGGGTCGTCCGTGCGCTGCCCCAGCCCGAGCCGGGCCTCTGCGGCGGAGAGCCACAGCTCGCAGCTGCGGGCGGGTTCCCCGGCGAGGCGGGCGAGGTCGGCCCGTACCTCCGTCCAATGGACGGCTTGCGAGGACCGGGGCCCGTGGCGGCGCAGTGCCTCGCGTTCCCAGGCCGCCGCGACCGCCGCCGCCTCGCCGTGGCGTCCGGCCGTCGCGGCGGCCAGGATCGCGGGGTGGGGGTCCTGCTCCACGACCGGTACGGGAGCGGGGGCGGGCGCCAGGAGGACCGACTCCGGCGCGGCCGCGACCGCCTGGGCGGCGGACTCCGCGTGGAGCGTGGCGTACGGGAGGCGGGCGCCGGAGCGCCAGAGCTCCGCCCAGGACCGCAGATACACGGGGGCGAGGGGTTCGCCTCTGCGCGGGGCGGGGGTCACCCTCCCGTAGAGGGTCGGACCGGGTCCCAGGTGGAGGAGGCCGGGTGTGGTGGTGAGGCGCTCCCATACGGCGGGGTCCGCCGCGAGGTCCGCGACGACGGTCGTGGTGCCGGGGGCACGCACCGCGAGTTCGACGGCGAGCCAGTGCCAGGGCAGCGCGGTGTAGCGGAGGGTCGCCGGGGTGGTCCGGGCGAGGGCGAGGTGCGGCAGCTGCTGCCGGCGGTCGAGGTGCAGCTGGCCCGCGAGGCAGAGCACGAGTGGCCCCGGGCTCGCCGCGGCGGCGCGCAGCCGGGTCAGGACGGTCTGCGGATCGAGGGGATCGGCGAGTTCGACGAGCGTGGCGGTGCCGGTTCCGGTGAGGACGCCGGGCGGGACGGCGGCGAGGGCCGGCAGGACGGACGCGGCGTCGATGGCGCGCCCGCGCCCCGCGGGCGCCGCGGCGAGCAGGAAGGCGGTGCCGGTGGCGGCGGTTCCCGGAGCACGAGCACCGGCAGGGTCCTGAGGCGTCACGCCCGTCGGTGTCCCCACTGGCGCCGCCCCGCCCGGCCCCGCCGCCCTGCCCGTACGCATCCCGCCCGTCACACCCGTAACTGCCGTACCAGAGGCTTCTGTCGTGCTCTTCTCCGTCCCCGTACCCGCCCCGCCCGTGACCGCCGTGCGCGTGTCCACCGGGCCGAATCCCTCGTCGTTCACCACCCCCGCACCGTAACCCGTCGTGCACTGGCCGATAATCGCTGGGCCTTTGACATATGCCGGAAGCACCACCGGATCGAGTGTTGCCGAATCCCTTACGGGCCGTCCCGGGCTGTGCAACAGTCGTATGCGGGCCTCACTTTCACACCTGGCCTGGCCGTGCCGCGCCTGTATCGGAGTACGACATGCCGTCCCCACTGTTCGCGGATCGCCCCGCCCAGCAGCCGGAGCCGGGCGCGGTGGACGCGCTGATCTCACAGACCCGCCGCCTGCGCGGCGAGCTCGTCGCCGTGCGCCAGGAAGCCGTGGTGAACGACGACGACCCCCAGCAGCGCTGGCAGCGCGCCCTGTGCGACCTGGCCGTTCACCAACTGGACGACCTGGGCGCCCACTTGGGCCAGCTTCGCTCGGGCGTCCCCGAGCAGCTCGTCACCGAGGAGTCCGACGAGCCCGCGGATCCGGTCCTCGACACCGCGCTCCCCACGACCCCCGGCACCGCGTACGGCGAGATCGCCCCGCAGCGCACCGGCTCCCTGCTCTCCCGCGTCGGCAGCGCCGAGTGGAACCTCCTGACCGACGAGGTCAGCTGGTCCGAAGAGCTGTTCCAGATCTTCGGTCGTACGCGCGAGAGCGGAGCGATGTCGCTGGACGAGATGCCCACGATGGTCTTCGCCGAGGACCAGTCCGTCCTCCAGGGCATGGTGACGGACTGCCTGATCGACGGAAAGCCGATCGACGGCGAGTTCCGGATCGTGCGGACCGACGGCTGCGTGCGCACCGTGCACATGACGGGCGAGCCCGTCCTCGACGCCGAGGGCTGCACCGCGTCGATGTGGGCCGTGCTCCGCGATGTGAGTGAACTGCGGCGCAGCGAGCGGGCGGTCCGGGAGAGCAGGGACAGCCTGGAGCGCAGCCGCCACATCGAGCAGACCGAGCGACGGGTCGCCGTCGAGCTCCAGGAAGCGGTGCTCCCGCCGTGGCGCGGCTCGCTCCGCTTCGCCCATGACGGCCCCGCCCCGCTCGACGTGGCCGCCCACTACCTCCCGGCCGCCAGCACCGGTCTGATCGGTGGCGACTGGTACGACGCACTGGCCCTGCCCGACGGAGACGCGCTGCTGACCGTCGGTGACCTGACGGGCCACGGGGTCGCCGCGACCTCGTCGATGGCCATGCTCCTCGGTGCGCTGCGCGGCATGGCCGTCGCCGGGATCCGGCCCGCCGCCCTGATGGGGCATCTCAACCAGCTCCTGGAGACCTCCGTCCAGCCGGCGCTCGGCAGCGCGATGTGCTGCCGCTACGACCCGGTCGCCCAGACCCTGAACTGGGCGCAGGCCGGCCACCCCGCCCCGCTGCTGTTCCGCGACGGGACGGGGCACGTCCTCCGGCGGCCCGAGGGCGTGCTCCTCGGGGCCACGACCGGAGCCGTCTACGGAGAGGCCGAGATCCGGCTGATCCCCGGTGACCTGCTCGTGCTGCACACCGACGGACTCACCCGTGGCAGCGGTCCGGACGACGACACGGGCACGCGCAGGCTGCTCGCGCTCGGCCGGCGGCTCATCGGGGCGCGGGACGCCCAGGACGGTGTGCGCGCGGTGGTCGAGGAGTTCGGCGAGGAACAGCGCGAGGACGACGCCTGTGTGATGGTGGTCCGGGTCGGACACTGACGGCACCACCGGACGACATCCGGGCAGGGGGCCCGGCGCAGGGCGGCGGGGACGGCCACGCGTACGGGCGCGCCACGACGCTGTGGCACGACGGTACGATCCCGGGCGGCCCACCTCGCCCGTCGACCTGTCCCGTCGACGAACCCGACCATCGACGATCATCGCCGGCGCTCGGCCCTCTCAGGCCTGCCCCGTCCTCGGCCGGTTGACCGGGGACCTCGGCAGAGCGAGCTCGATCTCCTCACGGAGATGCTCGATCCTCGCGTAGCCGGCGTACTGTCCGGTCAGCCGGTACATCTCGCGGAGCCGGTCCCATGTCCGGTGGGACGAGGTCTCCCCCATGGACATCAGGGCGAGCCTGGCGTAGCGGTCGGCCTGCTCGGGATCGTCGGCGATGAAGCAGGCCGAGGCGAGCGAGATGTGGTCGAAGAGCTTCGAACGGTCGTGACCACCGCGCCGCAGTTCGAGCGCCAGCTTGGCGTGGCGCTGGGCGGGGACGGCCGCGGCCGGGTCGTGGTCCGCCAGGGTGCGGTAGGCGAGGGCCTGCATGCCGTGCAGGTCGGCCTCGTCGAAGTTCTGCATCCAGCTGGGGTGCTTCTCGTCGCGCCGGTCGGACACGAACAGGTCCTCGGCCTCGCCGAGGGTCCGCCGCATGGCCTGCCCCCGGCCCATCGAGGCCTGCGCCCAGGCCTCGATCGTGTGGAACATGGCCCGGGTCCTGGGGAGGACGCGTTCGCCCGAGCCGTCCTTGGCGAGCTTCATGAGGTCGAGGGCGTCGTCGGGCCGGCCCAGGTGCACCATCTGACGGGCCGCACGGGACAGCGCCTCGCCCGCCCGCGGGCGGTCGCCGCCCTCGCGGGCCGCGTGCGCGGCGATGACGAAGTACTTCTGTGCCGTGGGTTCGAGTCCCACGTCGTGGGACATCCAGCCGGCCAGGACGGCCAGGTTGGCGGCGACGCCCCAGAGGCGTCGCTGAAGGTGGTCGGCGTGGCGGTAGGCGAGCATGCCGCCCACCTCGTTGAGCTGGCCCACCACGGCCTTGCGCTGGAGTCCGCCACCCCGGGAGGCGTCCCAGGCACGGAACACCTCCACCGAGTGCTCCAGTGCCTCGATCTCCTCCGACCCGATGGGGGCGGCCTCGTAGCGGTCGAACCCGGCGGGGTCGGCGTGGAGGGGATCGGTGGCCCGTTGGGGGGCTCCCTGGCGAGCGGGGTCGGTCTGCAGCCAGTCGTGCATGGCATTGCTGAGTACGGAGCCGGCGGCAAGCGCGGCACCCGCGCCCACCAGGCCGCGTCGGTTGAGCATGAGGTCCATTCCCGTGAATTCGGTGAGGACCGCCGCCGTACGATCGGGTGCCCAGGGCAGCCCGTCAGGGTTCTCCGTCTTCCTGACGTCCTGCCTCTTTCCGCTGCGCCCGTGTCGTACGAACCCGAGGTCCTCGATGGTCACGACACGGCCGAGTCGCTCGGTGAACAGTGCTGCCAGCACCCGGGGAACGGGATCGCGCGGGGTCTCGCCCCGGTCGATCCACCGCCGCACCCGCGAGGTGTCCGTCGCCAGCTGGGGGTGGCCCATGGCCGCCGCCTGCCGGTTGACGAGTCTCGCGAGTTCGCCCTTGGACCATCCGGCCAGGCCGAACAGGTCTGCCAGGCGGGTGTTGGTTTGTCCGGTCACGTCTAAGCCCCCAGGTTCTCGGCTGAGTTGACAGTAGCCCTCTGTCATAGGCCTGGCGACAATTCGCCAGGCTTCGCCAGGGTGCGCGAGATGTTCCGCCACCCGCGCCCGGGTGTCAGGTAGGAACGCGCCACCCCGCCCCGCCGACCGGCCCTCATTCCCCAGGGTGCGGACCGGGGGCGGGCGGGGCGACGCACGCAACTCGTCGGCACACGAAGGGATCTGTCACCTCCATGTACACAGCATCGTCCTCCGTGTCCGCCCCGCCCCGGCCGCAGCACCGCATCGTCCCGACCGGCGCCGGACCCTACCTCGCTCCCGCCCCTCAGGCCGTACGGCCGAGGCGCTGGGTGGCGGGCACGGGCACCCAGCCGATCAGCGGGAGAATCGATCTCTCCGGCCCTCAGGGGGCGCAGCTGAAGATCGCGATCGCCTCCGTCCACCGCATCTGCCCGGAGTTCAACCCGGTCCAGGTGCTGCGGCGCAGCGGGCGTTCCGTACTGATCGTCGGAACGACCGGGCGGACCACGGCGGTCGCGAAGTGTTTACTGGACCACTCCCCCGCGTGGGTCGAGCGGTTCCGGCACGAGATAGCGTCCTACCGCTCCTTCGTCCGCCACCGTCCGCCGGTGCGGGCGCCCCGGCTGATCGCGGCCGACCCGGAGAACTGCACGCTGGTGATCGAGCGGATGCCCGGGCGGGCGGCGGCGCTCTCGCGCCACCCCGTCGAGGCCCCGCCCCGCGCCGATGTGCGGGCCGCGCTCGGCGCGATCGCCCGCCTCAACGCGTGGCGCCCGCCGGCCGGGACGTTCGACGCGCCGCTGGACTACGGCACCCGTATCGCCCGCTACCACGAGCTCGGTCTCTTCACGGACCGGGACCGGGACGACCTGCAGAAGCTGCTGCACGGTCTGTCGCACGCGGGCGGCCGCCAGGGCATGGGCCAGTTCTGTCATGGCGACGCCCTGCTCTCCAACATCCTCCTCTCCCCCGCCGGACCGGTCCTCGTCGACTGGGAGCACGCCGGCTGGTATCTGCCCGGCTACGACCTGGCGACCCTCTGGGCGGTGCTCGGTGACGCGCCGCTCGCCCGGCGCCAGATCAGTCAGCTCGCGCAGCAGGCGGGCGCGGCCTCCCGGGACGCCTTCCTGGTGAACCTGATGATCGTGCTGACGCGGGAGATCCGGACCTACGAGACGGCGGTGCAGCGCACCATGAAGGAGGCTCCGCCGGCCGGTTCCGTACCGATGCCCACGGGCGCCCTCGCGCCCGGTGAGGAACAGCGGCTGCTCCTGAGGCGGCTGCACGACGACTGCGCCATGGCACGGCGGGCCGTGCGCGCGGCGGTCGGGACGCGCTGAACGCGCGGGCCCGACCGACGACACGGGGGGGTGCGCCGTGCGCCCGGTGCCGACACACCGGGACGCGGCGCACTGGCGTCTCCGGTCGCGATGGGGCCGACCGGGTCGGCGGGACCGGACAATGGTCCACTCCACTGACGCGCCCCAGGCCCGGGACCCGTCTCCGCGAAAGTCCGCCGTCCGGCCTCCATTCCCGCTCTGACGTGGGAAGTTCCGCTCGGGTACGGGTGATTGACGGATCGTCCGGGAGCCGATACCCCTGTACGGGTTCGGCCCCGCACGCCCCGGTGTCACCCCCCGCCCCTGGAGGCCGCCTTGCTCCGTTCCGCGTCCGGACGTACGCCTTCGCGTCGTCTGCCGAAGACCCTGGGCGCGCTCGCGTCCGCGGCCCTGTTGCTTCCGCTGTTGTCCGCCGCCCCGCCGGCCGGTGCCGAGGTGCCCGAGGCGGGTGCGCTCCAGGAGCAGTTCGCGCGGGCGGCCGCGCGCCAGGGCGTACCGGAGAGCGTGCTGCTCGCCGTCGCCTATCTCCAGTCGCGCTGGGACGCCCACGGTGGTGCACCGAGTGTGACCGGTGGCTACGGGCCGATGCATCTGACCGACGCGGTGACGGCGTTGGCCGAGACGCCCCCGCATCACTCCGAGGGCGCGGAGGACGCGCGCGGCGACTCCTCGCGCGCCGTGCGCTCCGGCACGCGGGCGGCCGAGCCGGCCGCCGTCCCGGCCGCGGGGGTGTTGCCCGCGCGGCTGCGCACGCTGGAGCGGGCGGCGGCCCTGTCCGGGATTCCGACCGAGGAGCTCCGGAGCCGTACGGCCGCGAACATCGAGGGCGGGGCGGCGCTGCTCGCCGCCGCGCAGCGGGAGTCCGGCCGGCCGGCGAGCGCTGACCCGGCCGACTGGTACGGGGCGGTGGCGCGCTACTCGGGCGCCGACGACTCGGCGACCGCCGCCCGGTACGCGGACGACGTGTTCGACGTGATCCGGTCCGGAGAGTCGCGGACGACCGACAGCGGGCAGAATGTGACGCTCGCGGCCGCCCCGGCGGTCGCGCCGGAGACCGCGCAGCTCGCCGGTCTCGGTCTGCGACCGCCCGCCGGCGGCCCTGTGGAGTGTCCGCGCACGGTGGCCTGCGAGTGGATCCCGGCGCCGTACGAGGAGTTCGGCGACGGCGACTACGGCAATCACGACAAGGCGAACCGGCCCGCCTCGCAGTCGATCGACTACATCGTCGTCCATGACACCGAGGCCACCTGGGACGTCACCCTGCAGCTGGTGCAGGATCCGACGTACGTCTCCTGGCAGTACTCGCTGCGCTCCTCCGACGGGCACGTCGCCCAGCACGTGGCGCTCAAGGACGTCGGCTGGCACGCGGGCAACTGGTTCGTGAACGCCAAGTCCGTGGGCCTCGAGCACGAGGGCTTCCTCACCGCGCCGGACTCCTGGTACACGGAGGCGATGTACCGCTCGTCGGCGCGGCTCGTGCGGTATCTCGCGGCCCGCTACGACATCCCGCTCGACCGGCAGCACATCCTGGGCCACGACAACGTCCCGGGGACGGTGACGTCCACGATCAGGGGCATGCACACGGACCCGGGACCGTACTGGGACTGGGCGCACTACTTCACGCTGCTCGGCCGGCCGATCACGCCGAGCGCCGGTCCCCGAGCCGGTGTGGTGACGATCCGGCCCGACTTCGGCTCCCACCGCCCGGTGTACACCGGCTGTGTCACGGCCGGTGAGGCGTGCGCGCCGCACGGCAGCGGGGCGGTGCGCCTGCACACCGGGCCGAGCGCCGACGCGCCCCTGGTGAAGGACATCGGTCTGCGGCCCGACGGGCAGGACTCGACCACCGGGGTCAACGACACCGGGGCGCGCGCCTCCACCGGGCAGAGCTACGCGGTGGCGGAGCGCCGGGGCGACTGGACGGCGATCTGGTACCTCGGGCAGCGGGCCTGGTTCCACAATCCGGCGAAGGAGCCGACCGCCGTCAACGCGCGGGGGCAGGTCCTGACGCCCCGGGAGGGGCTGGCGTCGGTGCCGGTGTACGGGCGCGCGTATCCGGAGGCCTCGGCGTATCCGGCGGGTGTGCCGGTGCAGGCGGTGTCTCCGCTGCCGTACCGGCTGCTCGCGGGGCAGCGGTACGTGGTGGGCGGCAGGACCCCGGGCGAGTACTACTTCGCGCCGGTGTTCGACAGCAGCGGGCACAGGGTCGTCCGAGGCCAGGAGGAGTACTACCAGATCCAGTTCGGCCATCGAGTGGCCTTTGTGAAGGCTGTTGACGTGCGGGTTTCCCCGTCCTGACGGAGGCATGGCCGAAAGCTGAGAGGTGGTGCCGGATGGACGATCCGGCATCACCTCTTCGACGTTCATAGGACTATTCAGGAGATCGCGTGCGCCGTACGGGCGACGGGTAAAGGTGGGCCGGACAGAGCCCCTGCTCACCGGAAGGCCCCTCCGCAGATGCCTCAGCCCTTCGTAATGCCGGATTTCTATGTTCCGTATCCGGCGCGGCTCAATCCCCATGTGGAGGCCGCCCGCACCCACACCCGTGACTGGGCGCGGAAGATGGGGATGCTGGAGGGTTCGGGGGTCTGGGAGACGCACGACCTCGACTCCCACGACTACGCGCTGCTCTGCTCGTACACCCATCCCGACTGCGACGAGGAGGCGCTCAACCTCGTCACCGACTGGTACACGTGGGTCTTCTTCTTCGACGACCACTTCCTGGAGATCTTCAAGCGGCCCCAGGACCGGGCCGGCGGCAAGACGTATCTGGACCGGCTGCCGCTGTTCATGCCGGCGGACCCGGGGGCGGGCATGCCCGAGCCGACGAATCCCGTCGAGGCGGGGCTCGCCGATCTCTGGCTGCGGACCGTTCCCTCGATGTCGGAGGGCTGGCGGGTGCGGTTCGCGGAGGCGACCGAGCATCTGCTGTACGAGTCGCTCTGGGAGCTCGACAACATCAACGACGGGCGGATCGCCAACCCCGTCGAGTACATCGAGATGCGGCGCAAGGTGGGCGGCGCGCCCTGGTCGGCGGGACTGGTCGAGTACGCGGCGGGGGCGGAGGTCCCGGCCCAGGTGGCGTACTCCCGGCCGCTGCGGGTCCTGAGGGACGCCTTCTCGGACGCGGTCCATCTGCGCAACGACCTCTTCTCGTACCAGCGCGAGGTGGAGGACGAGGGTGAGAACAGCAACGGCGTGCTCGTCCTCGAGAAGTTCCTCGGCTGTACGACCCAGGAGGCGGCGAACGCGGTCAACGACCTGCTGACCTCACGGCTCCAGCAGTTCGAGAACACGGCCCTCACCGAAGTGCCGTTGCTCGCGGCCGAGAAGGGGCTCGACGCGGCCGAGTGCGCGGCCGTCGCGGCGTACGCGAAGGGGCTCCAGGACTGGCAGTCCGGCGGCCACGAGTGGCACATGCGCTCCAGCCGGTACATGAACGACGGCATGGTCGGCCGGCCTTCCCACCTCGAAGGGGTTCTCGGCACCTCCGCGCTCGACATCCGCACCCTCTTCGGGCGCCCGGCGGCCTCGCGGCTGCGGGCGCTGACGCACGTGCCGCACCAGCGGGTGGGGCCTTCGCTGCTGCCCGAGTTCGACCTGCCGTACCCGCTGAGCGTCAGCCCGCACCACGCGGAGGCGCGTCGGCTGTCGCTCGACTGGGCCGAGCGCTTCGGGCTCCTGGACGACCTCTGGGACCGGCCCATGGCGGAGGGCTTCGACCTGGCGCTGTGCTCGGCCGGGCTCGACCCGGACGCCACCCTGGAGGAGCTGGAGCTCAGCGCCGAGTGGCTGACGTGGGGGACGTACGCGGACGACCACTACCCCGCGGTCTTCGGACGGTCCCGCAACCTCCGCGGCGCGCAGGAGCAGACCGAGCGGTTCAAGTCCTGTATGCCGGTGGACGATCCGGCCGCCGGAGCGGCGCTCGCCGTGAACCCGCTGGAGCGCTCGCTCGCCGACCTCTGGGCCAGGACGGCGGGCCCCATGGCGGCGGGTGCCCGCACCCGACTGCGGTACTCGCTCGACGTCATGCTGGACAGCTGGCTGTGGGAGCTGCACAACCAGGCGCAGCACCGGGTGCCGGACCCCGTCGACTACATCGAGATGCGCCGCAGCACCTTCGGCTCCGAACTGACCACGCTGATGTGCCGGTTGCGGCACGACGAGGTGTTGCCGCCCGAGCTGTTCCGCTCGGGGACCGTGCGTGCCCTGGAGAACGCGGTCATGGACTACGGGACGCTGATCAACGACCTGTTCTCGTACCAGAAGGAGATCGAGGTCGAGGGCGAGGTCCACAACGGCGTGCTGGTGCTCCAGAAGTTCTTCGACTGCGACTACCCGACGGCGGTGGCCATGGTCGACGACCTGATGCGGGGCCGACTGCGTCAGTACGAGCATCTCAAGGCACGTGAAGTCCCTTTGATGTATGAGGAGTTCGGGCTCGGCGCGAAGGGCAGGGCGGCCTTCGCGGCTTATCTGCGGGAGCTGGAGGACTGGCTCGCGGGCATCCTGAACTGGCACCGGAAGGTGCGGCGTTACGCGGCGGAGGACGTGCACACGGGCAGCGGTACGGCGCTGCTGCGGCGCGGGCCGACCGGTCTCGGCACCTCGGCGGCCCGGATGGCGGATCTCCTCGGGCCGGTCAGGGTCTGAGGCGGAGGGCGGGCGGCCCGACGGGCCGCTCCACGCGTCGGCGCTCAGCCGTTCCGGCCGCGCAGCTCGTCGAGTTCGCGGCGGTCACGCTTGGTGGGGCGGCCGGCGCCCCGGTCCCGCACGGCTGCGACGGCCACGTGCTCGCGCGGCGGCGGGGGCGGGCTGTTGTCCACGTACGCCTCGACGGCGACCGGTGGGCCGACCCGCTTGGTGTGGAGTTCCTTGACCTCGACGATCCGTTCCCGCCCGCCGTGGAAGACCCGGACCTCGTCGCCGGGCTTCACCGACTGGGCGGGCTTGGCCCGTTCGCCGTTGACCTTGACGTGCCCGGCCCGGCAGGCCGCGGCGGCCTGGGCGCGGGTCTTGGTGAGACGGACCGCCCAGATCCAGCTGTCGACGCGTGCGCTCATCGGCCCCCGCTCCCCCGTCAGGCCTGCTGGAACAGCTCGGCGGGCAGCGGCTTGAGCAGCGCGTACAGGTCGTCGGTGATCGGCCGGTCCCAACTGGCGATCGTGACGAGGACGTTGTCGCTGCGGTCGAACTGGACGCAGGAGATACGGCTCTCGGAGAGCTTGAGCCGACGGACGATCAGGAGGTTGTCACCCTGCATCACGGGGACGTCCTCGGTGTCGAGGACCTCGACGGGCTCGTCGTTCTCCAGGGCGGCGAGGAGCTGGGCCACCTCGAAGGGGATCTGGCCGTCGGTGAGCTCGCGGGCCGGGGAGCCCTCGGGCAGGTTGCCGATGATCATCGCGGGGCCGCGGCCGCCGAACAGGTCGTACCGGAGGAAGACGCCCTGGCAGGAGCCGTCGGGAGCGGGCAGCAGGCCGGCGCCGAGGTTGCCGGGCCAGTCCCCCGGGTCCATGGCCAGGACATCGAAGTCCGGGCCCGCGGGAGTGGCGGCGCTACGGCGGCGGAGGAAGGACATACGGCCATGGTACGTGCCCCGGCGCGCGATGCGACGCGCCGGGCGGCTCCGGGCGGTCAGTCCCGTCCGGCGGGGTCCCGGGGCTCCTGTCCGGTGTTCCTGAGGGCCTGCGCGAGGCCCGTGCGGTCGGTTCCCAGCTTGCGGTAGACGGCCGAGAGGAGCCGGGCCACGGTGGTGGAGTCGACGCCGAGGACGGCGGCCGCGTCCTGGTCGCGGACGGTGAGATCGGCGGCGGCACGCTCACGGGCGGTGAGCGTGTCCGTGCCCGCGGGGTGGAGCGCCCGGGGGCGGAGGCCTGCCGCGGCCAGCTCGGCGCGGGCCACCTCGACGAGGGCGTCGGCGCCGCAGTCCTGGGCGGCCTCCAGCCCCCGGTAGAGGTGCTCGGCCGCTTCTCCCGCGCGTTCGGTGCGGCGCAGGGCCGCGCCGAGGGCCACGAGGGAGCGGGCCAGCTCGTACGCGGCGGGCGACTGGTCGAGCCAGTCGACGGACTCCTCCAGGAGCTTCACGCGATCGGCGGGCTCGGACACCTCGGCGGTCACGCGGAGCGCCTGGCCGATCGCGGAGGGCGCCCCGTACTGGCGGGCGCGGGCGACGGCCTCCTGGGCGGTGGCGAGGGCCTTCGCCGGGGAGGTCGCGGCCTCGGCGAGCGCGAGGTGGAGCTGCCAGGGGCAGCAGGAGGGGTTGCGCTTGCCGCGCGGGTCGAGGCGCCTCGCGACGGCGGCCAGCTCCTCGGCGGCCTCCTGGGTGCGGCCGGTGGCGAGCAGCAGTTCCGCGTGGACGGTCTCGCAGTCGGGGATGGTGACGGCGGCCGGGAACGGTTCGCCGAAGTCGTGCTCACGGGCCACCTGCACGGCCTCGTCCGTACGGCCGCGGGCGATGAGGACCTCGATCATGACGCCGGTGGCGTACCAGAGGGCCGGGGTGCGGGCGCCGACGCGCTCGGCGAGGCGGAGTCCGGCGCGGGCGAAGTCCTCGGCCTCCATCAGTCGGCCGCGCCGGAAGCGGATGTAGCCGATGAGGGTGTACGCGAAGGCGAGGTGCGCCCCGCGCCAGCCCTGCTTCTCGAATTCGGCGGTTCCGGCGGCGAAGAGCTCCTCGGCGCGGCCGGGCCGGTCGGCGTAGAGGTGGAGCAGGGCCACGAGGACCGGCACCTCGAAGCCCCGGCTCTCGTCGGCCCAGGTGAGGCCGCCTTCGAGGGCGCGTTCGGCGTCCTTGAGGGCGGTGGCGGCGGGTTCGGCGCGCAGGGTGGCGTCCCAGGCGCGCAGTCCGATGATGTAGCGCTCGGTGACGTCGCGGCCGGTGAGGCGGTCCGCGAGCGCCGCGAGGCGCCGGGACCGGGCGGGCGATTCCGGTTCGTCGGCGCGCAGGGCGTCCCACATGAACTTCTCGGCCTGCATCCGCAGTCGGCTGCGGGCGTCGGTCGCCTTCCGGGCCTCCTCGCCGAGAAGCTCGGACGCCTCGACGAGCCGGTCGCTGTGCGCGAGGACCTGGGCGAGGCGGTAGACGATGCCGTGCCGGAGCGCCGGGTCGCTGACCGGCTCCTCCAGGGCTGCCCGCAGATGGTTGACGGTGGTGACGGGTTCGGTGAGGAGCGAGGAGCAGCCGAGCTCGTAGAGGACGGCGGCCCGGTCGTCGGGGGCGGGTGGTTCGCGCAGGGCGCGGGCGAGGAACCGGCGGGCCGCGTCGGGGGCTCCGGCGCGGAGGTTCTCGCCGGCGGCGGCGCGCAGCTGGCCGACGACCCAGGGGTCGCCCTCGGGGTGGGTCTCCAGGAGATGGCGGGCGGCCGCGTTGGGGCCGAGTCCGGCGTCGACGACGCACCAGGCGGCCTGTCCGTGCAGGGCGACACGGGTGGCGTCCGGGATGGACCGGTAGACGGTGGTCGCGATGAGGGGATGGGCGAACTGGAGGGGTTCGTCGGCCTCTTCGGCCTCGGCGAGGACGCGCGCCTCGCGGAGCCGGGCGGCGCAGTCGGCGACCGCCTCGCCGCCGAGGCCGGCGACGGCGCCCGCGAGCTGGGGTGAGATCTCGGTGCCGAGGACGGCGCAGGCCCAGGCGAGGCGGACGGGGGCGGGGCCGAGCCGTTCGAGCCGGGTGACGAGGCCGCTGCCTTTGAGGGCGGCGGAGAGGTCGGGCAGTTCGTGGGCGCCGTCGGCGGTGGGTTCGAGGCCGCGGTCGCGGACCTTGGCGGCGAGTTCGACCGCCTCGAAGGGGTTGCCCGCGGTGACGGACCAGAAGTCGCGGCAGAAGCTGTCGTCCGCGTGGGCCCCGACGCTGTCGCGGACGAGCCGGGCCACGGCGGAGGAGGTGAGCGGGGCGAGGTCGAGGGGCCGCTGCCCGGACCGGCGTCCGGTGAACTCCATTCCTTCGTCGGGGAGTTCGTCGGGCCGGTAGGCGACGACGAGGAGCATCGGCAGTTCCTCGGCGCGCGGGGCGAACGCGGCGAGCCAGCCGAGGGATTCGGGGTCGGCCCAGTGGACGTCGTCCAGGACGACGACGAGGGGCGCGCGGCGTACGGCGAGGTGGGTGAGGACCCAGTCGAGGCCGTCGCGCAGACCCTGCGGGTCGGGCGGCGAGCCTTCGGCGGAGGCACGGAGCCCGAGGGCGGGGCCGACGATGTCGTACCAGGAGCCGAGACGTTCGCGCAGTTCGGCGTCGCCGGCGTGGGCCAGCTGCGGCTGGAGGAGCTGCCGGGCGACGTGGAACGCGACCCGCTGCTCCTGGTCGCCGCCGCGTGCGGACAGCACCGTGCAGCCTCGGGCGGCGGCGCGGCGCCGGATCTCGGCGAGCAGGGTGGTCTTGCCGAGGCCCGCGGGGGCGGCGTAGGCGAGGATGCCGCCGCGTCGGACGACCTGGGGGCGTGCGGAGGCCGCGGCTCCGTCGGGTGCGGAGGCGAACACGGAGGCGTGGCCGGGACGGGGCTCCGGCGCGGAGCCGGCGTCGGGCACGGGGCGGAGTCCGGTCCGGCCGCCGGGGACCCGGTCGTCGCCGGACGGCGTGGACAGCGGCCCGGTCGCGGGATCGGGGTCCTGGGCGGGCGTGCGGGTGGGGACGGCGACCAGGTGCGGGCCGCGTACCTCGCGGGGTGAGGGCACGGCGACCGGCCACAACGGCTCGTCCGCCAGACCTGTCAGAAGGTCGAGCGCCTCCTCGGCCGCGGTGAGCGCGGCCTCGCGCTCGAAGAGGCCGACTCCCTGACGGGCCGAACCGCCGTCCTGACGTGCCACGTTCCACCCCCACACAGGGGGCGCGCGCCCGGCGCACGGTCAGGCGTGCCGAGCGGGAGCCCCGCGAAAGTCCCAGCGTACGCCCGAAGGAGTGAGCTGGGACGGCCAAACAGCCAAGCAAAATCCCGTCGTGTCGTCGGTGGCATATTCGACTCGGCGCAGAGCGCTGGGGAGTACCTTCGCCACCGCCGGCGCGACCGCTTCCGCCTCGGTCGGGCCGGTGTCGGCGGAGTGGGTGACCTGTCGCTCTGTGGCCGCGGAGGCGAACCCGAATGTCTGATACCCGACGGCCTCGCCCGTGTGCCCCGCGACCGGCCGTCCGGCCCCGGACGCGTGGGCGTCGCTCTGCGGGCCGGGGCCGTGGAGGCGTCCCGTGCGGGGGGGGGGCTCACGGGGCGCGCGAAGCGCGTCATCCGCGTCCCCGAAGGCGGTCCAGAGGGTCGCCGGGCCCGCCTTCCGCGAGCCGTTCGAGCACGGCCAGCGCCTCCCCCGCGCGCGCGTGTTCCACGAAGAGGTGGTCGTGGTGGAAGCCGGCCACCACGTTGCAGCTGAGCCCCGCCCCGGCGAGCGCCCCGGCGACGGCGGCCGTCAGCCCGACGGCGTCGAGTGCGGAGTGCACGCGCAGCGTGATCCGGCCCGCCACGTAGTCGTACGGGAGGGCGGCGGCGTCCGCCTCCTCCTGGCGTACGACGAGAGTGAGGCCCTCGTCCTCGGTGACGGTGACCACCGGGGCGACCCCGGCCGGGGCGGGGCCGTCCACCGTGGTGAAGACGTAGCGGCCGGGGTCGAGCTCCGGCCGCATCCCGGCGAGCAGCCGGGTCAGATCACGTTCCGCGTTCATGGCCGCCAGGGTAGGCGTCCCGGCCCGGCAGGGCGGCTCAGCCGGTGGGCGGGGTGTCTCCCACGAGCCACATCGAGAAGAACTGGGCGCCGCCTCCGTAGGCGTGCCCGAGGGCCCGGCGCGCTCCGTCGACCTGGTGCTCGCCCGCCTCGCCCCGTACCTGGAGCGCCGCCTCGGCGAAGCGGATCATTCCGGAGGCTCCGATGGGGTTGGTGGAGAGCACTCCGCCGGAGGGGTTCACGGGCAGGTCGCCGTCGAGTTCGGTGACGCCCGCCTCGGTGAGCTTCCAGCCCTCGCCCTCCTCCGCGAAGCCGAGGTTCTCCAGCCACATGGGCTCGTACCAGGAGAACGGCACGTACATCTCGACGGCGTCGATCTCCCGCCGGGGGTCGGTGATGCCGGCCTGCCGGTAGACGTCGGCGGCGCAGTCCCGGCCCGCCTGCGGCGAGACGAAGTCCTTGCCCGCGAAGAGCGTCGGCTCGCTGCGCATGGCGCCGCCGTGCACCCAGGCGGGCGGCCGGGGGGCGCGGGCCGCGCCCGTCCGGTCGGTGAGGACCATCGCGCACGCGCCGTCCGAGGAGGGGCAGGTCTCGGAGTAGCGGATCGGGTCCCAGAGCATCGGGGAGGCCTGCACCTTCTCCAGGGTGAGGTCGTGCTCGTGGAGATGGGCGTACGGGTTCTTGAGCGCGTTGCGCCGGTCCTTGTACGCGACGAGGGAGCCGATCGCGTCGGGCGCACCGGTGCGCCGCATGTACGCGCGCACGTGCGGGGCGAAGAAGCCGCCGGCGCCGGCGAGCAGCGGCTGCTGGAAGGGCACGGGCAGCGAGAGGCCCCACATGGCGTTGGACTCGGACTGCTTCTCGAACGCCAGGGTGAGGACGGTCCGGTGGACGCGGGCGGCCACCAGGTTCGCGGCGACGAGCGCGGTGGATCCGCCGACGGATCCCGCCGTGTGCACCCGGAGCATGGGCTTGCCGACGGCGCCGAGCGCGTCGGCCAGGTACAGCTCCGGCATCATCACGCCCTCGAAGAAGTCGGGCGCCTTGCCGATGACGACGGCGTCGATGTCCGCCCAGGTCAGTTCCGCGTCCTCCAGGGCGCGGACGGCGGCCTCGCGGCAGAGTCCGGCGATCGACACGTCCGCGCGTGCGGCGACGTGCTTGGTCTGGCCCACGCCGACGACGGCGACGCACTCCTTCGATGTCACGGCCTTACCGGACATGCGGCTCTCCTTCCAGGACGGCGACCAGGTTCTGCTGGAGGCAGGGCCCGGAGGTGGCGTGGGCGAGGGCGCGGTCGGAGTCGCCCCGGTGGATGCGGGCGGCGGCCTCGCCGAGCCGGATGAGTCCGGCGGCCATGACGGGGTTGGCGGCGAGGGCTCCGCCGGACGGGTTGACCCGCACGCTCTCGTCGAGGTCGAGGGCCCGGCGCAGGACGACCTCCTGGGAGGTGAAGGGCGCGTGGAGTTCGGCGGTGTCGACGGGCGCCTCGAAGGCTCCGGCGCGTTCGGCGGCGAGGCGGGTGGAGGGCGAGTCGGTGAGGTCGCGGACGCCGAGGGAGTGGGCCTCGATGCGGTGGTCCATGCCCCGGATCCAGGCGGGACGGGCGCAGAGTTCACGGGCCCGGTCGCCGACGGCGAGGATCACGGCGGCGACTCCGTCGCCGATGGGCGGGCAGTCGCCGGTGCGCAGCGGCCGGACGACGTACTCGCCCTGGGGGCGGGCGCCGGGAAGCTGGGCGTGTGCGTTGGCCGTGGCGTCCGCGCGGCTGCGGGTGGCGATCGCGGCGAGGGCGGGTTCGTCGGTGGCGCCCACGTCGACGAGCGCCTGTGCCTGGAGGGCGGCGAGAGCCACGGAGTCGGGCCAGAGGGGTGCCAGGTAGTACGGGTCGAGCTGGCGGGTGAGGACGTCGCGGACGGAGCCGGGCGAGGACTTCCCGTACGAGTAGACGAGGGCGGTGTCGGCCTCGCCGGTGAGGAGCTTCACCCAGGCCTCGTACAGCGCCCAGGCGCCGTCCGTCTCGACGTGGGACTCGGAGATCGGCGGCCAGGCACCGACGCCGTCGAGGGCCATCGTGAAGGAGAAGGCGCGCCCGGCCAGGTAGTCGGAGGAGCCGGAGCAGGTGAAGTCGATGTCGGAGGTCCTGAGCCCGGTCTGCCGCAGCACGTCGTGCAGGACGGGCATGACCATCTCGACCTCGGAGAGGTCGTCGGTGCGGCGGCGGTGGTCGCTCTGGGCGAAGGCGACGATCGCCACCTCTCGGTCCGGCCGGTGCGGCGTCACAGCAGCTCCTTGTAGGTGTCGTAGTCGGCGTCGGGCTCGCCGGTGGGCCGGTAGTGGTCGGGGTAGCGGCCGTCGTCGCTCCACACGGGTTCGACGCGCAGGCCCATGCGGACCTGGTCGTACGGGATGCCGCCGATGCGGCCGTGGAGGGCGAGCCCGGCGCCGTCGAGGGCGATGTGGGCGTAGACGTACGGCACCTCGATGTCGAGGTTCTTCGCCTTGATGTTGACGATGCAGTACGTGGTGACGGTGCCGCGCGGTCCGACCTCGACCTGGTCGGTGGTGGCGACTCCGCAGGTGGGGCAGGCGCCGCGGGGCGGGACGTACACCTTGGCGCAGGAGGGGCAGCGTTCGCCGACGGTCCGGCGCTCTCCGAGGGCGTGCAGGTAGCGGGTCTGGGCGCGGCCGGGGCTGTAGGTGTAGTCGAGGCGGGCGGCGGCGACGATGCCGGTGACGGGGTCGGTGAACCGGCCGTCGTGGGCCGCCGGTTCGTTCACCGGATCGCTGTCGTACGGCTCGAAGCACGCGATGTCCGTGATGGCGCCGGACCGTTCGGCGGCCCAGCGGATCCGGACCCGCAGGCCGGTGCGGACGGCTTCGGGGCCGGGGGCGTCGAGGGCGTGCAGGAGGGCGGTGTCGGCGCCGTCGAGGCGGACGAGGACCCAGGCGAAGGGGGTGGCGAGGGGCTGTCCGGTTCGGGGCGCGGGGTTCCAGGCCCAGGTGGTGACGGTGCCGGTGGCGCCGACCTCGACGAGGTCGCGGAGTTCGGCGGCGGTGGCGGGGTCGTACTCGACGGGCGGGACGAGGACCTCACCGGTCTCGGTGCGGACGCCGAGGACGGTCCGCTCGCGCAGGCCCGTGAGGAAGGCGGACTGGACGGGGCCGAGGGAGCGGGTGAAGGGGAATTCGACGACGAGGGGAGCGCGGAGCGTCTCCGACGGGGCTGTCATGCGGGCTCCTTGGTGGCGGGGCGGGTGGGACGGGCTGGGGTGGGGTGGGGCGCACCTCATTCCCGCCGGTACTCCGGCGTCCGCTTCTCCGCGAACGCCCTCGCCCCCTCCTTCGCGTCCGCCGTGTCGAAGATCGGCCACCCCCGCTTCAGTTCGGCGGCCAGCCCCTCCGTCTCCGTCATCTCGGCTGCCTCGTACACGGACGCCTTGACCGCTTCCACGGCGAGGGGCCCGCACGCGTTGATCCGTTCGGCGATGCCGAGGGCGGCGTCGAGGGCGGTGCCGTCGGGGACGACCCGGCCGACGAGGCCGATCCTGGCGGCCTCCTCGGCCGAGTACGGGCGGCCCGTGAGGAGCATCTCGAGGGCGTGGGTGCGGGCGATCTGCCGGGGCAGGCGGACCGTGGAGCCGCCGATCGGGAAGAGGCCGCGCCGGACCTCGAAGAGTCCGAACGTCGCCGAGGCGGCCGCGACCCGGATGTCCGTCCCCTGGAGGATCTCGGTGCCGCCGGCGACGCAGTACCCCTCCACCGCGGCGATGACGGGTTTGCGGGGGCGGTGGTGGCGCAGCATCGCCTTCCAGTGCAGGTCGGGGTCGGCCTTGAGCCGGTCCCGGTAATGCTCTCCCTCCATCCCCTTGCCGGCCAGGGCCTTGAGGTCCATGCCCGCGCAGAAGGCGCCACCGGCGCCGGTGAGGACGACGGAGCGGATGCCGTCGTCGGCGTCGGCCTCCAGCCAGCCGTCGTAGAGCCCGACGAGCATCGGCAGTGAGAGGGCGTTCTTGGCCTCGGGCCGGTTCAAGGTGAGGACGAGCGTGGCGCCTTCGCGCCGTACGCCGAGGTGTTCGGTGCCACCAGTGCCACCCATGGGGGTCTCCCGTCTCCAGTTCTGGAACAGGTTGCAGTAGCCGGGGGTCCAGTTCAATAGTTTTCTGACACCCAGTCAGATTCTTCTGCGCACCCCCTTCCCCCTGTCACCGGTCGGCGCTGTAATGACCGCCGAGTCAGTGCGAACCGGGGTCAGGAGGAACGGTGGAGTACAACCTTGCCGACCTGTTCGAATCGGTGGTCGACGCGGTACCCGACCGTGAGGCGCTGGTGTACGTCGACCATCCGGGCACCGGCGAGGAGCGCCGGCTCACCTACGCCGAGCTGGACGAGGCCGCCAACCGGATCGCGCACCACCTCGTCGACGCGGGCATCCGGCCCGGCGAGCACCTCGGCCTCCACCTCTACAACGGCGTCGAGTACCTGCAGACCGTCCTCGCCTGCCTCAAGGCACGGATCGTGCCGGTCAACGTGAACTACCGGTACGTGGAGGAGGAGCTCGTCTACCTCTACCGGGACGCCGACCTGGCCGCACTCGTCTTCGACGCCGAGTTCACCGACCGGGTCGCGGCGGCGCTGCCGCAGACGGAGAAGCTGCGGCACCTCGTGCGGGTGGGGACCCCGCCCGAGGGAGCGGCCGCCGGCCTGGACTGTGTCCCGTACGCCGAGGCGGAGGCCGCCGGTTCACCCGCGCGCGGCTTCGGACCGCGCTCGGCCGACGACCTCTTCATCATCTACACCGGCGGCACCACCGGGATGCCCAAGGGCGTCCTGTGGCGCCAGGAGGACCTTTTCTTCGCGGGGCTGTTCGGCGGGGATCCCTCGGGCGAGGCGGTGAAGCGCCCCGAGGAGCTGGCCGAGCGGGTCGCCGCCGGCGGCGCCGGCATCACCTTCTTCCCCGCGCCTCCGCTGATGCACGGCACCTCCACGCTGACCGCGTTCATCGCCTTCAACTACGGCCAGCGGGTCGTCCTGCACCGCAAGTACGTCCCGGAGGAGGTCCTCCGCACCCTGGAGAAGGAGAAGGTCTCCAGCATCTCCCTCGTCGGGGACGCGATGCTGCGGCCCCTCGTGGACGCGCTGCGCGGACCGCGGAAGGGCACGGACCTCTCCGCCCTGTTCAGCCTGTCCTCGTCCGGGGCGATCATGTCCGAGACCGTACGGGCCCAGCTCCAGGAGCTGATGCCGAACGTCCTGCTCCTCAACAACTTCGGTTCCACCGAGTCCGGTTCCAACGGCCGCGCCACCGACGACTCCGGTCCGGCCAGGGGCTTCCGGCTGCACGTCAACGAACGCACCCAGGTCGTCGACCCCGCGACCCGCGCCCCCGTCGCCACCGGCGAGATCGGCCGGCTGGCCCAGCGCGGCCACGTGCCGCTCGGCTACTACAACGACCCGGGGAAGACCGCCGAGACGTTCTTCGAGCGGGACGGGGTCCGGTGGGTGCTCCTCGGCGACATGGCGACCGTGGACGAGACCGGGGTGGTCACCGTCCTCGGGCGCGGCTCCCAGTGCATCAACACGGGTGGCGAGAAGGTCTATCCGGAAGAGGTGGAGCAGGCCCTCAAGTCCCACCCCGACGTGTACGACGCGCTGGTCGCCGGAGTGCCGGACGCCCGCTGGGGCAACCACGTCGCCGCGGTCGTCCAGCTCCGCGCGGACGCCCGGCCGCTGGACCTGGAGACCCTCCAGACCCACTGCCGTCCCCGCCTGGCGGGGTACAAGGTGCCGCGCCAGCTGGTCCTCACCGACCGCATCCAGCGCTCGCCCAGCGGCAAGGCGGACTACCGCTGGGCCCGCACGGTGGCGGTGGAGGCGGACACCCGGACGGAAGGCGGGGAACGCGCCTGAGGCGGGTCAGCTCCGCTCGGTGATGTTGACCATCCACGTGATGCCGAACCTGTCCGTGCACATACCGAAGACATCGCCCCACATCTGCTTCTCCAGGGGGACGGAGACGGTGCTGCCGTCGGTCAGCTTGTCCCAGTAGCCGCGCAGCTCCCCGGCGTCGTCGCCGCTGAGGCTCACCGCGAAGCCGTTCCCGGGGGTCAGCTCCGTGCCCGGCGGGTTGTCGGCGGCCATCAGCGTGAAGCCGCTGGGCGTCTCCAGCATGCCGTGCATGATCTTGTCGGCGTACCCGGGCGGCGCCTCGGCTCCGGACCCGCCGTACGTGTTGAGGTCGAGCGTGCCCCCGAGGGCCTGCTGGTAGAACTCCAGGGCCTGCTTCGCGTTGCCGGAGAAGCTGAGGTAGGGGTTGAGACGACTGGTCACTCCTGGCTCCTGTCATGTCGCGCCGTGGCGATGTCGGGCACCGTCCGGCGCCGCCGACCCACCGATCCTCCACCGGGGCCTGCCGCTACGGCCGAGGCGCGCCGCGCCTGGGCCGATCGGCCCACGGCCGCGAACCCGACACGGGCACGCGCACGGAGAGCGATACGGCCAGGGCGCCGGCACGGACCCCGACGCCGGCTCCGGCACGGGTGCGGGTGCGGGTGCGCTTCAGGCGCCCGCCGGCCCCTCTCCCGGGCCCGCCGCGAACGCCAGCGGCGGCGCCATCGCCCGCGCGTCCGCGTTCTCCCCGACCCACAGCCCGATGAAGAGCGCGGCCGTCGCCTCCAGGAGCCCCGCCCGGTCGAGACTTCCGCCGGTCAGCGGTGCGCAGCCCGCGTCCCGCACCAGCCGCCGTACGAGCGCGAGCGCGGTGGCGTCGTCGCCGCACACCGGGACGGCGAGGCGCTGCCCGTCGAAGACGGGAGGATCCATCCGCCACACGTCCTCGTGGCAGAGGTTGAAGGCCTTGACGACCCGGGCGCCGGGCGCGGCGTCCGCGAGTCGGCGCGCCGCCGACGGTCCGCCGTCCGTGAGCAGCCGGAAGCCGGGGCCCACGGGATTGGAGCAGTCCAGCAGAACCTTGCCGGCCAGGTCCGCCCGCAGCTCGCCGACGACCGCCTCCCCCGCCCCGTACGGCAGCGCCGCCAGGGCCACCTCGCCGAACGCCGCCGCCTCGCGGAGGCTGCCGTGGCCGGTCCCGCGGCCCAGGCGGCTCGCGAGGTGCCGCGCCCTCGTCTCGTCGCGGCCCCCGACGAGGACCTCGTGTCCCGCCCGCACCCAGTGGGTGGCCAGGGCGTCCGCCATGTTGCCCGTGCCCAGTACGCCGATCCTCATCGTCCGTCCCCTCTCCGCGCCGGTTCTCGGCACCTCGGGAACGACATTAGGGAGACGGTCGGGCACCATCTGGTACGTGACGTCCGACGCCTTCCTCGCCGACTGCCGCGCCCGCCTCGCCTTCGACCTGCTCTCGAACACGTGGAACGCCGTGGTGCTCTGGTCCCTGCGAGGGGGCCCGAGCCGCCACGGCGAACTCCGGGAGCGCATCGGCGGGATCAGTTCCAAGGTCCTCACCGAGACGCTGCGGCGGCTGGAGTTCAACGGCCTGGTGGAGCGGCGCGTCGAGGACGACGCGCCGACCCGGATCCGCTACGAACTCACCGGCCTGGGAGAGACCCTGCTCGGTCCGATCGACGCGTTCGGCGCGTGGGCCTTCGAGCACGGCGACGAGGTGATGGCCGCCCAGGAGCGCCACGGCGGGTGACGTCGACCGCTGCGGCGGCACCGATCGACAAGACACCCGCACGACACCCGCTAGAGGCCGAACTCCCGCAGTGCGCGCAGGAACGCGTCCGGGGCGTCCGTGTGGACGAGGTGCCCCGCCCCGATGGTGACGCAGCGGGCGCCGGGGATGCGGTCGGCCAGCCAGTACAGCTGGTCCTGGCGGACGTGGCTGGTCGGGCCGCCCGCGACGACGAGGGTCGGGGCCGAGATCGCGGGGAGTTCGTCGCGCCAGGCCGGATCGGGGGCGTTCAGCTGGGCGTCGGTGGAGGGGACGATCTCCCAGTCGAAGCCGAGCGGGCCCTCGGGCCGTTCCGCCGGGGGCCGCGGCGGGTCGAGCGGGAAGAACACGGGGACGTCCTCCAGGACGAGCCGACCGATCAGGTCCGGTTCCCGTGCGGCGAGGAGATACGCGGACCCGCCGCCCATCGAGTGGGCGACGACGGTCACACCGGTCAGGCCGAGGGCCTTGAGGAAGCCGCCGAGTTCGTCGCGGAAGACGTCGAAGCCGTAGGAGCCGGGCCGGTCGCTGAGACCGTGGCCGCGGAGGTCCACCGCGTACACCCGGTGGTCGGCGGCGAGCTCCGCCGCGATCCGCGCCCAGGTGGTGCTGTTCTCGCCCCGTCCGTGGACCAGGACGACGGGCGGGGCGTCCTCGGAGCCCCGTACCCGGTAGGCGAGGCGGACACCGTCCACTGTGACCGTACGGACGTCGGGGTCGAGGAAGGCGGCGAGGGGGCGGAGGAACCCCTCCGCGTCGTCGACCCACGGGAAGTGCCCGGCGCCGGGCAGGACGACGAGCTCGGCGTCCGGGAACAGGGCGGCGGCCTCCGCGGCCTTGGCCGGGGTGGGACCGGCGTCGTACTCCCCCGCCAGGAGGAGGACCGGTGCTGTGAGCGCCGTGAGCGCGCGGCGGGTCGCCTCCGGGGCGTACGCGCCCTCCCCGTGGTAGGCGGGCGCGGCCTCCCAGTTCATCTGCCCGGCCTCTCGGGCCGCGTGGTCCCGGGCGGCCTCGTCCCAGCGGCCGTACGCGAAGGGCGCGACGATCTCGCGGACGCGTATCAGCGGGGTGTCCGGTCCGATCCCGTCGAGCGCGGCCCTGGCCTGGGGGTACCAGGTCCGGTCGGCGAAGACCTCGACGGCCCTGTCCCACTCCTCGTCGGTGGTTTCGACGCCGAGCGCGCGGGCGGCGGAGGTGACGAGGACGAGGGAGCGGATCCGCTCGGGGTGGGCGGCGGCGTACAGGGTGGCCAGGTTCCCGCCCGCCGAGTGGCCGAGCAGGTCGATCCGCTCCAGGCCGAGGTGGACGCGGAGCGCCTCGACGTCGCCGACCTGCCGGTCGCAGCGGTACGTGCCGGGGTCGGCGGGCTCGGCCGACGCCCCCGTCCCCCGCGCGTCGAGCAGGATCAGGGTGCGGTGCGCGGCGAGTCCGCCCAGGTCACCGAGGTAGACGGCGTCGCGCATGGGTCCGCCCGCGAGACACACCAGGGGCTCGCCCTCCCCCACGATCCGATAGGCGAGTTCGGTTCCGTCGTATGCGGTGAACGTTGGCATGACACCGATCCTCAGGGACCACGAACGATCTTCGCAACGGGTTTGGCGCCACGCGCGATACGGTGGATGGACCGACCCCGACCAGCGAAGGAACCGTCCCACCGTGCCCGACACCCGGGAATCCGCACTGCGCGGCGACTGCGCCAACTGCTTCGGCCTGTGCTGCGTGGCGCTGCCCTTCGCGAAGTCGGCCGACTTCGCCGTGAACAAGGCACCGGGCGAGCCCTGCCGGAACCTCCAGGAGGACTTCCGCTGCGGCATCCACACCCGGCTGCGGACGAGCGGGTTCCAGGGCTGCACGGTGTACGACTGTTTCGGCGCGGGCCAGCAGGTCTCCCAGGTGACCTTCGGCGGTGTGTCCTGGCGCGAGGCGCCGGAGACCGCGAGCCGGATGTACGACGTGTTCTACGTGATGCGCCAGCTCCACGAACTGCTGCGCTATCTCACGGAGGCGCTGGCCCGCCCGGCGGCCCGCCCCGTCCACGCCGAGCTGGCGACGGCACTCGCCCGGGTCGAGGACCTCACCGGGGGTTCGGCGGACGACCTGGAGCAGCTGAGGGTGCCGGAGGTGCGCGCCGAGGTGAACGAGCTGCTCCTGCGGACGAGCGAGCTCGTCCGTGCCACGTCCGGCGGGAAGCCGAGGAGCAGGCGCGGTGCGGATCTGATCGGCAAGCGCCTGCGCGGGGCGAAGCTGCGCGGCACCGACCTGCGCGGGGCACTGCTGATCGCCGCCGATCTGACCGGCGCCGATCTGTCGCTCACGGATCTCATCGGCGCGGACCTGCGGGACGCCGATCTGTCGGGCGCGGACCTGACCGGAGCCCTCTTCCTGACGCAGCCCCAGTTGAACGCGGCGCGCGGGAACGCCTCCACCCGCCTTCCGGAGGGTTTCGAGCGCCCCGCGCACTGGGCGTCCTGAGCTACGACGCGGCAGCCGTGGACGGCGAGCGGCACGTCGGACGGCTCGAGGTCTCGGTGCACGACCCCGGCGCCGTGCATGACGTGCGGGGCCTCTGCCATGCCTGCGAGGACTACCCGCCGTAGGTGTGGGGGGTCGTGGTGGAGAGCGTGAGGAATCCGAGGCGGCCGAGAATGGGGCGGCTCGTGTCCGCCGCGTCGACCTGGACGTAGCGGTGGCCGCGTTCGGCGGCGATGCGCGCGCGGTGGGCGACGAGTGCGCGGTAGAGACCGCGGCCGCGCCAGGCCTCGACGGTGCCGCCGCCCCAGAGGCCGGCGAAGTCGGTGCCGGGGCAGAGTTCGAGGCGGGCCGCGCTCACGGGTTCGCCGTCGGCGAGGGCGAGGACGGCGGTGACGGTGTCGGGGTCGGCCGCGAGCCTGTCCAGGAGCTGGCGTTCGAGGTGGCGGCTGTCGGCGCCGAAGGCGCGTTCGTGGACCTCGGCCACCTGGCGTACGCCCGACTCGTCGGTGACGGAGCGGAGTTCGACGCCCGCGGGCAGCGGTACGTCGTGGGGCAGCGCGGCGGCTTCGGCGGCCATCAGGGTCTCGGGGTCCTCGGCGGTGAAGCCTGCGGCGAGGAGCCTTCCGCCGAGGTCGGCGGGGGTGTCGTGGGCGTACAGCTTCCACTCGAAGGGCAGGCCTTCGGCGCGGTAGTGGTCGATCTGCCCGGCGATGGCGCGGTCGGCGTCCCCGGCGTCGAGACCGGACCAGAGGACGCCGTTCCAGGCGTGCGCGGGTCCCGTCTGGCGGACGACGCCGCCGACGCGCTCGACCCGGCAGCCGGGTCCGTCGGGGCGGGCGTCGCGGCGGAGCTGGGCGTCGTACAGGTCACGGAGGTGCTGGGGTTCCATGCGGGCCACTCCAGCACCCGGCCCCGTGTCCGGCAACGGGATTACCGGGCGGGGCGGGCCCGCCGGGTCCGGCCGGGTGCCGTGCGGGAGGGGGCGGCCCTGGACGGGCGAGGTGCTGCCCGATCGGGCCAGGGGCCGGGAAACTTGCCCCGACCCCTTGCCAACCCCCCGGTGCCTCCGGTTTTACTGGCCGGGAACGGGTCGACCGAATGATCGGTCGTCCGTTTTACGACCGTGGAGGAGTGGCGCGATGACGGAACTGCTGGACAGCGGCGAACGGCTCGGACGCGAGGAGCTGGCGGCCCTCCAGCTGGAGCGGCTGCGGGCGAGTCTGCGCCACGCGTACGAGAACGTGGACTTCTACCGGCACTCCTTCGACGCGGCCGGGGTGGCCCCGGACGACTGCCGGACGCTCGCGGACCTGGCCCGCTTCCCCTTCACCGCCAAGACGGACCTGCGCGACCACTACCCCTTCGGCATGTTCGCCGTCGACCAGTCCCGGATCCGGCGCATCCACGCCTCCAGCGGCACCACGGGCCGGCCGACCGTCGTGGGCTACACCGACAACGACCTCGACATGTGGGCCGATATGGTCGCCCGGTCCCTGCGCGCGGCCGGGGCCCGCCCCGGACACAAGGTGCATGTGGCGTACGGATACGGCCTGTTCACGGGCGGACTCGGCGCGCACTACGGCGCGGAGCGGCTCGGGTGCACGGTGATCCCCGCCTCGGGCGGCATGACGGCCCGGCAGGTGCAGCTCATCCAGGACTTCCGCCCCGAGATCATCATGGTGACGCCCTCGTACATGCTGACGCTGCTCGACGAGTTCGAGCGGCAGGGCGTGGACCCGCGCTCGACCTCCCTGAAGGTGGGCGTCTTCGGCGCCGAGCCGTGGACGGAGGCGATGCGGAAGGAGATCGAGGAGGCCTTCGCGATCGACGCGGTCGACATCTACGGCCTGTCGGAGGTGATCGGCCCCGGCGTGGCCCAGGAGTGCGTGGAGACGAAGGATGGCCTGCACATCTGGGAGGACCACTTCTACCCGGAGATCGTGGACCCGTTCACGGGCGAGGTGCTGCCGGACGGGGAGGAGGGGGAGCTCGTCTTCACGTCGCTCACGAAGGAGGCCATGCCGATCGTCCGCTACCGGACGCGTGATCTGACCCGTCTGCTGCCGGGGACCGCGCGGGTGTTCCGGCGGATGGAGAAGGTGACGGGACGCAGCGACGACATGATCATCCTGCGGGGGGTGAACCTCTTCCCCACCCAGATCGAGGAGATCGTCCTGCGCACCCCGGCCGTGGCCCCGCACTTCCAGCTCCGGCTGACCCGCGAGGACCGGCTCGACGCCCTGACCGTCCGGGCCGAGGCCCGCCCGGAGGCGACGGGCGAGCAGCGCGCGGAGGCGGCCCGGTCGATCGCGGCGGCGGTCAAGGACGGGATCGGGGTCTCCGTGGGGGTCGAGGTGGTCGACCCGGAGACCCTGGAGCGCTCGGTGGGCAAGCTCAAGCGGATCGTGGACCTGCGGAAGGAGTCCTAGGGCCTGTCGTCAAACTCCCGTCTGACCGTCGGCGTACCGGTCGCGCAGCTCCCGCTTGAGGATCTTGCCGCTCGCGTTGCGGGGCAGTTCCGGCAGGAAGTGGACGCGCTTCGGGGCCTTGAAGCGGGCCAGGCTCTGCCGGGCGTGAGTGAGGAGTTCCGCCTCGGTGACCTCGCCCCGCGGGACGACCACGGCCGTGACCGCCTCGATCCAGCGGTCGTCGGGGAGGCCGATCACGGCCACCTCGGCGACCCCGGGGTGGGTGTAGAGCGCGTCCTCCACCTGGCGTGAGGCGACCAGCACACCACCGGAGTTGATGACGTCCTTCACCCGGTCGACGATCGTGAGGTAGCCCTGGGCGTCGCGGACGGCGAGGTCGCCCGAGCGGAACCAGCCGTCCCGGAAGGCCGCCTTCGTCTCCTCGGGCTTGCGCCAGTATCCGTCGCACAGCTGCGGAGAGCGGTAGACGATCTCGCCGGGGGTGCCGTCGGGCACGTCCTCGCCGTCCTCGTCCACGACCCGCGCCTCGACGTGACGGACGGGCCGGCCGCAGGAGTCCATCCGCCCCTCGTGCTCGTCGGGGCCGAGGACGGTGGCGAGGGGGCCGATCTCGGACTGCCCGAAGCAGTTGTAGAAGCGCAGTCCGGGCAGCCGTGCGCGCAGCCCTTCGAGCACCGGCACGGGCATGATCGAGGCTCCGTAGTAGGCCTTGCGCAGGGCCGACAGGTCACGGCGCGCGAAGTCGGGGTGGTTGGCGAGGCCGATCCACACCGTCGGAGGGGCGAAGAGGCTGTCGGCGCGACCCGCCTCGATCAGGTCGAGGAGGACGGCCGGATCGGGCCCGTCGACGATCGTGTTCTCGGCGCCGACGGCGAGGTAGGGCAGCAGGAAGACATGGGTCTGGGCCGAGTGGTAGAGCGGCAGCGCGTGCACCGGCCGGTCGTCCTCGTGCAGGTCGAGCGCCTCGATCGCGCTGGCGTACTCGTGGACGAGGGCCCGGTGGGTCATCGTCGCGCCCTTGGGCAGCGCGGTGGTGCCCGAGGTGTACAGCAGCTGGACGATCTCCCGGGCGTCGCGGTCGCTGTCGTACGTCTCCGGCTCCGCGAGCGCGTCGAGAAGGGAACCGGGCGCGTCCCGCAGCGCCTTGACCGCGAATCCGTCCGGTACGCGCTCCGCGAGGGCGGGGTCGGCGAGCACCAGGGAGGTCTCGGACTGTTCGAGGAGGTACGTGAGGTCCTCGCCGGTCAGATGGTGGTTGACCGGCACGTGGATCAGGCCCGCCCGTGAGCAGGCGAGGAACGCGATGAGGTAGGCGTCCGAGTTGTGGCCGTAGGTCGCGACCCGGGCGGTCTCGGGCAGACCGATGCCGTGGTGCGGTTCCCGCAGGACGGCCGCGGCGGTGGAGACGGCCGCGTCCAGCTCGGCGTACGTCCAGGTCCGGTCGGCGTAGCGGAGGGCGATCCGGTCGGGGACGCGCTGGGCGCTCATGCGCAGGACACCGTCGACGGCGCGGCTGAGGAGTCGATCCATGCGGTGATCCTCCGCGCGTGCCGGGCGGAAGGTCAAGTACCGTGCGAGCGCGCCGGACGGGCCTGGACCTCGGATACCGAACGGGATGTTGACATGAGGGCGCGCGGCTGCGTGCATGGTCCAACCCGTTGTGCCCGTCCGTCCGTTGGGAGGCATCTTGCACTTCCGTTCCCGTCTCAAGCAGCTGGCGCTCACCGCGTCCGCCCTCGCCGTCGTCACCGCCACGCTGCCCGGCGCGGCGGCCGCCGACTCCGGGGGCCGGGGCCACCACCCGTCCGACCGGGGGTTGTCGGCGGTCATCCGGTACACCGAGTACGGCATCCCGCACATCGTGGCCAAGGACTACGCGAACCTCGGCTTCGGGACGGGCTGGGCCCAGGCCGCCGACCAGATCTGCACGCTCGCGGACGGCTTCCTGACGGTGAACGGGGAGCGCTCCCGGTACTTCGGTCCTGACGCCGCCCCGGACGGCTCGCTCTCGTCAGCCGCCACCAACCTCTCCAGCGACCTGTACTTCCGCGGGGTGAGGGACGCGGGAACGGTCGAGACGCTGGTCGGCACTCCGGCGCCGTCCGGGCCGAGCCGTGAGCTGAAGGAGCTGATGCGCGGCTGGGCGGCCGGGTACAACGCCTGGCTGCGGAAGAACCGGGTGACGGATCCCGCCTGCGCGAAGGCCGACTGGGTGCGTCCGGTGACCGCCCTCGACGTGGCCCGGCGCGGTTTCGCCGTCTCGGTCCTGGGCGGCCAGGGCCGTGCCGTCGACGGCATCACCGCCGCCGGTCCGCCGGCCGTTCCCGCCGGCCCGCGGACCGGCTCCGGCCAGGAGCCCGCCCCGCGGGCGGGCGTCTCCGGGCAGCTTCCCGATCCCGGGCTCGCCGCCGAGGCCGCGCGGGAGCTCTTCGCCGCCGAGAACGCCACGATGGGATCCAACGCCGTCGCCTTCTCGGGGGCCGCCACGGCGAACGGGCGGGGCCTGCTCCTGGGGAACCCCCATTACCCCTGGCAGGGCGGCCGCCGCTTCTGGCAGTCGCAGCAGACCATCCCCGGCGAGCTCGACGTCTCGGGTGCCTCGCTCCTCGGTACGACCGTCGTGAACGTCGGCTTCAACGACAAGGTGGCCTGGAGCCACACCGTCGCCACCGGCGTCCCGCTCAACCTGCACCAGCTGACGCTCGCCCCGGGCGACCCGACCTCGTACCTGGTGGACGGCCGCCCGGAGCGGATGACCCCGCGTCAGGTGACCGTGCCGGTCGAGGGCGGCGCCCCGGTCACCCGTACGCAGTGGTGGACCCGGTACGGCCCCGTCGTCGCGGGTCTCGGCGCCCAGCTCCCGCTGCCGTGGACGGCGAGCACGGCGTACGCGCTCAACGACCCCAACGCGAGCAATCTGCGCGGCTCCGACACCGCGCTCGGCTTCGGCAAGGCGCGCTCCACCCGGGACGTCGCCGAGACCCTGCGGCGCACCCAGGGGCTGCCCTGGGTCAACACGGTCGCGGCGGACTCCGCGGGCCACTCCTTCTTCAGCCAGTCGCAGGTGCTCCCGCGGATCACCGACGAGCTCGCCGGGCGCTGTTCCACCCCGCTGGGCCGGGCCACCTACCCCGCGTCGGGCGTGGCGGTGCTCGACGGCTCACGGTCGGACTGCGCGCTCGGCTCCGACCCGGACGCCGTGCAGCCGGGCGTCTTCGGCCCGGCGCGGATGCCGGTGCTGCGGGACACCCCGTACGTGGAGAACTCCAACGACAGTGCCTGGCTGACCAACGCCGAGCGGCCGTTGACCGGCTACGAGCGGATCTTCGGCACGATCGCCACCCAGCGCTCGCTGCGTACCCGGGGCGGTGTCGAGGACGTGGCGGCGATGGCGGCGCGCGGCGATCTGACGGTGGCCGACCTCCAGCGGCAGCAGTTCGCCAACCGCGCTCCGGCCGGTGACCTCGCCGCGGGCGAGGCGGCGCGGGCCTGCGGGACGGCGCTGCCGGACGATCCCGAGGCCTGCCGGGTGATCGGCGCCTGGGACCGGACGGTGAACACGGACAGCAGGGGCGCGCTGCTCTTCGACCGCTTCTGGCGGAAGTTCACGGCGTCGGTGCCGTCAACACAGCAGTGGACGGTGCCGTTCTCGGCGACGGACCCGGTCCGTACCCCGAACACCCTGAACACGGCGGTCCCTGGCTTCGCCAAGGCCCTGGCGGACGCGGTGGCGGAGCTGCGGGCGGCGGGGATCCCGCTGGACGCGCCGCTCGGCGCGCACCAGTTCGTCGTACGGAACGGGGAGCGGATCCCGGTGAGCGGCGGCACCGAGTCGCTGGGCGTCTGGAACAAGACGGAGTCCGTGTGGAACCCGGCGGGCGGCGGCTACACGGAGGTGGCGCACGGGACCAGTCATGTGCAGGCGGTGGGCTGGGACGGCGGCCGGTGCCCGGTCGCCCGCACCCTGCTCTCGTACTCCCAGTCCTCGAACCCGCTGTCGCCGCACCACAGCGACCAGACGCGGTTGTACGCGGGCGAGCGCTGGGTGACCTCCCGGTTCTGCGAGAAGGACATCCTGCGCTCGCCGGCGCTGCGGGTGGTGGTCGTCAGGGGCTGACCGGAGCCGCTCGGCCCGGCGCGGGGAGCGTCACGGGCTGAACGACAGGAAGACGAAGGCGGCGAAGATCGCGAGATGGACGCCGCCCTGGAGGAGGGTGGCCCGTCCGGGCACCACGGTCAGGGCGCTCACCACACCGGTGAGGACCAGCAGGACCATGTGGAGCGGTCCCAGGCCCAGGACCAGGGGCCCGGACAGCCAGATCGAGGCGAGCGCGATCGCCGGAATCGTCAGGCCGATGCTGGCGATCGCGGAGCCGTACGCGAGGTTGAGGCTGGTCTGGACGCGGTCTCTGCGGGCCGCGCGGACGGCGGCGAGGGTCTCGGGAAGCAGCACCATCAGGGCGATGACGACGCCGACGACCGCCTTGGGCAGACCCGCCGACTGGACGGCGTCCTCGATGGTCGGGGAGATCAGCTTGGCGTTGCCGACGACCGCGACGAGGGCGACGACGAGGAGTCCGAGGCTGGTCCAGGCGTCGCGCCGGGTCGGCGGGTCCGCGTGCTCGTCCTCCGACTCCTGGCCGGGCCGCGGCACGGGGAGGAAGTAGTCCCGGTGCCGGACGGTCTGGACGCCGACGAACACGCCGTACAGGCAGAGGGAGGCGACCGCGGCGAAGGCGAGCTGGACGCCGGAGAACTCGGGGCCCTGATGGCTGGTGGTGAAGGTCGGCAGGACCAGCGTCATCGTGGCCAGGGTGCAGACGGTGGCGAGCGCGCCGCCTGAGCCCTCGGCGTTGAAGACGGCGATCCGGTTGCGCAGGGCGCCCACGAGGAGGGAGAGACCGACGATGCCGTTGCAGGTGATCATGACGGCGGCGAAGACGGTGTCGCGCGCGTAGGTCGAGGTCTTCTCACCGCCTCCCACCATCAGCGAGACGATGAGTCCGACCTCGATGACGGTGACGGCCACGGCGAGGACGAGCGACCCGTACGGTTCACCCACCCGGTGGGCGATGACCTCGGCATGGTGGACCGCGGCGAGGACGGCGGCGATGAGGCAGAGCGCGATGAATCCGACGGCGAAGCCCGGCAGGTCGCGCCCCCAGGCCGCGACAAGCGCAAGCGCCGCCACCACCGGCCCCCAGGTGGTCCACTGCCGTGTCAATGACGCCGTGCTCGAACTCATGATCCGCATCCTGCCACAAAGGGGGCTTTCGCCCGGTTCGGTCAATCCAAGGGGTCGCTGAGGCCTCGCTCGTACGCGGTGAGGGTCTCGAGGAACATCCGCCGCTGAGCCGCGTCGAGCGGGGCCAGGGCGGAGCGCCAGGCATCCGCGCTGCGGCCGAGCCAGCCGTCGATGGCGGCGGCGTGCGCCGGCGCGATGGAGACGATCTTGCGCCTGCGGTCGGCGGGGTCCTCGACCCGTTCCAGTACGCCCTTCTTCGCCAGGTCCCCCACCATGAGGCTCACCGTCGTCGGGGCGATCTCCAGGCGGGCGGCGAGCTCGTTGACGCTCAGCGACCCGTCGAAGAGGAGATAGGCGAGCAGGGAGAGATGGCGGGGCGCGAGCGTGAGCGTCTGCAGCTCTTCGGGAATCCTGATCCGCTTCGCCCGCGAGACCATCCGAGGCATGAGCAGCAACAACGTGCGCACGGCCTCGTCGAGTTCCGGCCCGGCGGCGGCCTCGTCCCCCTCGTGTGCGGTTGACACCGTGCACCCTCCCTTTTAGCTTTGCTTTCAAAGCAAATAGATTCTTCGGGATCGATGCTACCGGAAGGCAGAGCCATGCCCGATCTCAACCGACAGGTCATCGAGGAGTTCCGCGCCAACGGCGGCCGGGTGGGCGGGATGTTCGAGGGCGCGGCCCTGCTCCTGCTCACCACGACGGGCGCCCGCAGCGGACGGGCGCACACCAACCCCGCCGTGTACGTGCGCGACGGGGCACGGCTGCTCGTCTTCGCGTCGAACGCCGGCGGACCGAAGCACCCGGCCTGGTTCCACAACCTCAGCGCCGACCCGTACGTGACCGTCGAGCTGGGCACCCCGGAGGGGACCGTCGAGCGCTTCGGGGCGACGGCGGTGGTTACGGAGGGCGAGGAGCGGGACCGCCTGTACGCCGAACAGGCGGAGCGCGACTCGGGGTTCGCCGCCTACCAGGCGGCCACGGACCGGGTCATCCCGGTCGTCGCCCTGCACCGGGTGGACCTCGGGGACCCGGCGCGGCACCGAGCGATCGCCGACCACCTGGTCAAGGTCCACGCCGAACTCCGTTCCGAGCTGGCGGCGTTACGCGAGGGGCTGGGCTCCGCGGCGGAGGCGGCGGACCCGGCAGGCGCGGCGGTACGGGACACCCCGACGCCGGGCCGGCAGCTCGCCCGCCACTGTCTGACCTTCTGCGGCGCGCTGCACGCCCACCACCACAACGAGGACAGCGCCTTCGACCTCCTGGAGCGCGAGTTCCCGGAGCTGTCCGGCTCCCTGGACCGGATGCGCGAGGAGCACAGGGCGGTGACCCGGACGGTGGAGGAGCTGGAGGCGCTCCTCACCTCGGGGGCCGCACCGGCGACCCTGCGCACCGAGGTGGACCGGCTGGCGACGCGGCTGGAGGAACACTTCGCCTACGAGGAGGCGCAGCTGGTCCCGGCGCTCACGCGCTCCCGGACCGCGCCCGGGTCGTAGCCCCGGAGCCGGGGCCGGGGCGCGGAGGCGGACGCGGAGGCGGACGCGACAGGCTACGGCGTACGGAAGCCCCGGAAGGTCACGTGCCGGCGGGTCACGAAGCCGAGCTTCTCGTAGAGGGCGCGCGCACCGGCGTTCGCCTCGGCCACGTGGAGGAAGACCCCCTCGCCCCGCGCCTCGATGCGGGCCGCGAGCGCGCCGACCAGGCGGGCGGCGTGGCCCTGCCCACGGGCCTCGGGCGCGGTGCAGACCGCGCTGATCTCGGTCCACCCCGGCGGCCGGAGCCGCTCGCCCGCCATCGCGACCAGCGTGCCCTTCTCACGGATGCCGAGGTAGGTGCCGAGCTCGGGGGTACGGGACCAGAACGGCCCGGGCCGGGTGCGTTCGACCAGTTCCAGCATCTCGGGCACGCTGTCCGCGCCCAGTTCGACGATGCCGTCCTCCGTCCCGTCGCCCGGCCGCCCGGACGCGGCGTCGCCCGGCCGGATCATCTGACGGCCTTCCAGGACGAAGACGGGCTCCCAGTCCGACGGCGGGAGGACGGGGCAGCTGAACATGTCGGCGAACGCGCCCCGGCCGAGGAGTGCGGTGAGGTCGTCCCACCGCACCGGGTCCGGGTCGGCGGACACGGCGGCGAAGGTCGAGACGTCCGGCAGATAGGTGACGGCCCTGCCGACGCGCCGGGCGAGAGGGGCGTGGTGGCCCCCGAGGGACTCGCCCACGGGGTCGTCCAGTACGGAAGGGTCGCGGCCCGCCATCGTGGTGTCCCTCTCATGCTCCTGCCGAACGGGAAGGCGGTCCACCATGGGGGACCTCCTCGCCTGCGAAGTCTAAGCGGGCGGCCGGCGAGCCCGCGGGCCCGGGCGGCCTTCGGCCAGGTGGCGGGTTCGTGGTCCGGTGGTCGTGTCCGCGCACGGGGAGCGGCTCCGGGTGGGACAGCCTGGCACGGTCGCCCCGACGCCCAGCGGTAAGGAGCCGTGCCATGAGTGCCCATGACGATGTGGTGATCGGCACCGTCACCACGAAGATCCCCGCGCGGCTCGACCGCCTGCCGTGGTCACGATGGCACTGGATGATCGTGATCGGGCTGGGCACCGTGTGGATCCTCGACGGCCTCGAAGTGACCATCGTGGGCAGCATGGCGGGCCGGCTCTCGGAGGACGGCAGCGGACTGCCCATCACCGACGCGCAGGTCACCGGCACGGCCGCGGCGCTGTACGTGGCGGGCGCCTGCGCGGGTGCCCTGTTCTTCGGGTGGCTCACCGACCGCTACGGACGGAAGAAGCTGTTCCTGATCACGCTCGCCGTCTATCTGGCGGCGACGGCGATGACCGCGCTGTCGTTCTCCGTGTGGTGGTTCTTCCTCTTCCGCTTCCTCACCGGATTCGGCATCGGCGGCGAGTACGCGGCCATCAACTCCGCCATCGACGAACTCATCCCGAGCAGGTACCGGGGCAGGGTCGACCTCATCATCAACGGCAGCTACTGGCTGGGCGCCGTGGGCGGCGCGCTGCTGTCCGTGGTGGCGCTCGACACCGACATCTTCGCGATCAACGTGGGCTGGCGGCTGACCTTCGGGCTCGGTGTGGTGCTCGGGCTCGTGATCCTGCTCGTACGGCGGCACGTGCCGGAGAGCCCCCGGTGGATGCTCATCCACGGCCGGTCGGAGGGGGCGGAGGAACTCGTGACCGAGGTGGAGCACCGGGTGGAGGAGGAGAAGCACTCGCGGCTGCCGGAGCCGGACCGGTCGATCACCATCGAGCAGCGCCGCTCCATCGGCTTCGTCGAGATCGCCCGTACGCTCTTCCGTTCGTATCCGAAGCGGGCGGTCCTCGGCTTCTCCCTGTTCATCGGGCAGGCGTTCCTCTACAACGCCATCACCTTCGGCTTCGGCTCGATCCTGGTGAAGTTCTTCGACGTGCCGACCGGCGACACCGGGTACTACTTCGCCGTCATCGCCTTCGGCAACTTCCTCGGTCCGCTGCTGCTCGGCCGGCTCTTCGACACCGTCGGCCGGCGCACCATGATCGCGGGAACGTACATCCTGTCCGGACTGCTGCTCTTCGGGACGGCCTGGCTCTTCGACCGCGGCAGCCTCGACGCGACGACCATGACCGCCTGCTGGTGCGTGGTCCTCTTCTTCGCCTCCGCGGGGGCGAGTTCCGCGTATCTGACCGTCAGCGAGATCTTCCCCATGGAGACCCGGGCGATGGCGATCGCGTTCTTCTACGCCATCGGAACCGCGGCCGGCGGTATCTCCGGTCCGCTGCTCTTCGCCGAACTGACGGAGAGCGGGGTCGTCGGCGACGCCGTCATCGCCTTCTGCGTCGGCGCCACGCTCATGGTCCTGGCGGGTCTGGTCGCCCTGTTCTTCGCGGTAGCGGCGGAGGGGCGGTCGCTGGAGGACATCGCGACACCGCTCTCGGCGAAGGCGGCGCCCGAGGAGGGTTCCCGGCCGGCGGGCAGCACCCCCTGACGGGGCGCCGCCCTCCGGCGGGGAGCCCTCGGCGTCGCTAGACCGGGCGCTCGTGGCCCTCCCAGTACGGCTCGCGCAGGCGGCGCTTGTACAGCTTGCCGTTGGGGTCACGGGGCATGGTCCCGACGAAGTCGACGGACTTCGGGCGCTTGAAGCCGGCGAGGCGGTCGGCGCAGTGGGCCAGGATCTCCTCCGCGAGCGGCGCTCCGGGCTCGTACCCCTCGGCCGCCTCGACGACCGCCTTGACCTCCTCGCCCCAGTCGGCGTGCGGGATGCCGAAGGCGGCGGCGTCGGCGACGGCGGGGTGGGCGAGCAGGGCGGCCTCGATCTCGGCCGGGTAGATGTTGACCCCACCGGAGATGATCATGTCGATCTTGCGGTCGCGCAGGAAGAGATAGCCGTCCTCGTCGAGCACCCCGAGGTCCCCGACGGTGAAGAAGTCGCCGATCCGGTTCTTCGCGGTCTTGGCCTCGTCCTTGTGGTACTGGAAGCCACCGGTGTTCATCTTCAGGTAGACGGTGCCGAGTTCACCCGGCGGCAGCCGGACCCCGTCGTCGTCGAAGACCGCGAGTTCGCTGATGGGCCAGGCCCGGCCGACGGTCCCCGGCTTCTTCAGCCACTCCTCCGCGGTCGCGAAGGCGCCGCCGCCCTCGCTCGCGGCGTAGTACTCCTCGACGCACCGGCCCCACCAGTCGATCATCGCCCGCTTGACGTGCTCGGGGCACGGCGCGGCGCCGTGGATGGCGTGGCGCATCGAGGAGACGTCGTACCGGCCGCGCACCTCCTCGGGCAGCGAGAGCAGGCGGTGGAACTGGGTGGGGACCATATGGGTGTGGGTGCAGTCGTACCGGTCGATCAGCCGGAGCATCTCCTCCGGTGTCCACCGGTCCATCAGGACCAGCGGATGCCCGATGTGCAGGGCGGCGGCGGCGAACTGCAGAACCGCCGTGTGGTAGAGCGGCGAGCAGACCAGGTGCACGTTCCCGTCGGCCGGACGGATGCCGAAGATGCCGAGGAAGCCGCCGAGATGGGTCTCCTCCGGGAGCTTTCCGGGCAGGGGACGGCGGATGCCCCTGGGCCGTCCGGTGGTGCCGGAGGTGTAGTTCATGACCCAGCCGAGGGTGCGGTCGGCGGGCGGGCCCGCGTCCTGTCCCTCCAGCAGTTCGCCGTACGCGCGGAAGCCGGGGATCGCCCCGACGGCGTAGCGGTGGGTGGCGGGCAGTCCGGCTTCGTCGGCGGCGAGGGTCACGGCCTCGGCGAACCGTTCGTGGGCGACGAGGACCTTGGCGCCGGAGTCGGCGACGATCCAGGCGATCTCGGGGCCGACGAAGTGGTGGTTGACCGGAACGAGGTAGAACCCGGCCTGGCCGGCCGCGAGATGGGCGGTGAGGAACTCGGGCCCGTTGGGCAGGACGACGGCGAACGCGTCGCCGCACTGGAGCCCGGCCGCCCGCAGCCCGTGGACGAGCCGGTTGGCCTCGGCGTGCAGCCGGCCCGCGGTCCACTCCTCGCCGTCGGGTGCGATCAGGACCGTACGGCCGGGTTCGACGGTGGCCTGGGCCCAGAATCCGGTGGCTGCGGCTGACTGGCTCATGACTCGCTCCGTCCGGCGATGCGGTTGACGCGGTCGACGGCCTTCTCGAAGCCGCGGGTGAGCTCGTCCACGACCTGCTGGACGCTGCGCTCGGAGGTCATCCGGCCGACGATCTGCCCGACGGGGGTGCCGAGCAGCGGTTCGACCTCGTACCGCTGGATACGGGAGACGGCCTCGGCGACCAGGAGTCCCTGGAGCGGCATGGGGAGCGTGCCGGGGCCCGCCGGGTCGTCCCAGGCGTCGGTCCACTCGGTGCGCAGCTGACGGGCGGGCTTGCCGGTCAGGGCACGGGAGCGGACGGTGTCGCCGGAACCGGCGGCGAGGAGCTTGGCGGTGAGGGCGCGGGAGTGCAGGTCGGCCTCGGTGGTGGTGAGCCAGATCGAGCCGAGCCAGACGCCCTGGGCGCCGAGCGCGAGACCGGCGGCGATCTGCTCTCCGCTGCCGATGCCGCCGGCGGCGAGCACGGGCAGCGGGGACACCGCGTCGACGACTTCGGGGGTGAGCACCATGGAGGCGATCTCTCCGGTGTGGCCTCCGGCCTCGTAGCCCTGGGCGACGACGACGTCGATCCCGGCGTCGGCGTGGTGCCGGGCGTGCCGGGCGCTTCCGGCGAGGGCGGCGACGAGGACGCCGTGGTCGTGGGCGCGGGCGACGACGTCCGGCGGCGGGGAGCCGAGGGCGTTGGCGAGGAGTTTGATCGGGTAGTCGAAGGCCACGTCGAGCTGGTTGCGGGCGACCTGCTCCATCCAGCCGGTGATGCGCCAGCCGGAGGCCTCGCCCTCGGCGAGTTCGGGCACGCCGTGCTTGGCGAGCGTGGCGCGGACGAACGCCCGGTGCTCCTCCGGGATCATGGCCTCGACCTCGGCCTCGCTGACGCCTTCGACCTTCTTGGCGGGCATCACGACGTCGAGGCCGTAGGGCAGGCCGTCGGTGTGGTCCTGCATCCAGTCGAGGTCGCGGGCCAGCTCGTCGGGGGCGGTGTAGCGGACCGCGCCGAGGACGCCGAACCCGCCGGCTCTGGTCAGTGCGGCGGCCACCGCGGGGAAGGGCGTGAAGCCGAAGATGGCGTGCTCGATCCCCAGGGTGCGACTCAGCTCCGTCTTCATGGGCGGCAGGATGCCGCAGCGGCGCGACGGAGGGAAGAGGTTTTCTGATGCATCGTCAGATTCTTTGGAGCGTCGCACGCTTCCGCGACGAGCCTCGGCTCCGGTAAGAAAGTTTCAGTTTTCCCGGCGTGGCCGAAGTTTTCTTTCAAGGGGCTGTGGGAGAGGGTGGGCATGACGGAGGAGTCCATGAGGGACCGGGGCCCGAGCCGCCGGGCGTTCGGCGGCGGAGTCCTCGCCCTGGGAGGCGCGCTGATGATCGGTTCGATCCCGGGAGCCGCCGCGGCGCCGGAACCGGGTCCTGGGAGCCCGGGAGCGACGCGCGGCGGAGCCGCCCCCGCGCGCGGCACCACCTTGCGCCGCGGGTCCGCCGCGCGGGCGGGTCTTCTCCCGGAACACCTGGACCGGCTGGTCACGGACGCGGAGACCTTCCTCGGCCCCTCCCCCACGCACCCCTGGTACGCGGGCGCCGTCCTGCTCGCCGGGCGGGGCGGGACGGTGGCTCTGCACCGGCCGATCGGCATGGCCGTGCGATACGCCTCGTACGACGAGAAGACCGACACCGGGGTGGAACTGCCGCCGCACGAGCAGGTCCCCATGGCCGAGGACACCGTCTTCGACCTGGCGTCGGTCTCCAAGCTCTTCACCTCGATCCTCGCCGTGCAGCAGATCGAGCGCGGGGCACTGCGACTGGAGGCGAGGGTCACCGCGTACCTGCCGGAGTTCGGCGGCGGCGGGAAGCAGGACGTCACGGTCCGTCAGCTGCTCACCCACACCTCGGGGTTCCGGTCCTGGATCCCGCTGTACAAGGCACCGACGCGGGAGGGGAAGCTGCGGCTGATCTGGGACGAGGTCCCGGCGAACCCGCCGGGGTCGGCGTACCTCTACTCGGATCTGAATCTGATCACGCTCCAGCTGATCCTGGAGGAGATCACCGGTCTCGGTCTGGAGGTGCTGCTCCACGACGAGATCACCGCTCCGCTCGGGATGCACCGCACTCGTTTCAATCCACCGCTCTCCTGGCGGCCGGAGATCGCCGCCACCGAGGACGCCCGCCCGCCGTGGTCAGGTCTCGACCGGGGCATGGTCCGGGGCGAGGTCCACGACGAGAACGCCCACAGCCTGGGCGGGGTCGCGGGCCACGCGGGGATCTTCTCCCGTGCCCGGGACCTCGCGATCCTCGCCCGCACCCTGCTCAACGGCGGGTCGTACGGCAAGGCCCGCATCCTCTCCCCCGCCTCGGTGGAGCTGATGTTCACCGACTTCAACACCGCGTTCCCCGGCGACGAGCACGGACTCGGCTTCGAGCTCTACCAGCACTGGTACATGGGCGCGATGGCCACGCCCCGGACGGCCGGACACACCGGGTTCACCGGCACCAGTCTGGTCCTCGACCCGACCACCGACAGCTTCCTCGTCGTCCTCGGCAACTCCGTGCACCCGGTGCGCTCTTGGCGCTCGGGGTCGGCTCCCCGCGTCGCCGCGGCTGACCACCTGGCCCGCGCCGTCCCGGTCCGCCCCCACCGGGGCCGTACGTCCTGGTTCTCGGGCATGGCGAGCGCCACGACGGCCACCCTGACGCTGCCTCACGTGCCGCGGGCCGCACGGCTGGAGTGCGCCCTGTGGTGGGACACCGAGCCGGGCACCGACACCGTCGTCCTGGAGTCCTCGGCCGACGGCGGCACGACCTGGCGGCCGGTGTCCTTCACCACCGACGGACGCACGGAGCACCCGGCGGGCGCGGCGGGCGGCTGGTCCGGCCGCGCCTGGCACACCGTGTCCGCCCTCCTGTCCGCGACGGACACCCTCCTGCGCTGGCGCTGCACGACGGACCAGCGGTACGTGGGACGGGGCGTGTACGTGGACGGACTGCGGCTCCTCGACGCAGCGGGCCGCCCGGTGTTCGACGAGGCGAGGCCTGCGGACGGGGCTCGGATCGAGGCGAACGGCTGGAGCAGGTCGGCCGATTGAGCCCCTCCCCGGCGGGGGGCCGCTGCCTCCACCCCCTGCGGGGGGGGGGGAGGCGCCGCTCGCCCCCGGGGCCCGCCGGCACCCGGACGGTGTCCGGCGGAGATCGCTCCCGTCAGGCGCCGGTTTCCGAGGCCACGCCCAGTGCGGTCAGCACGGGGCTGATCAGCGGGTGGTCCTCCGCGCCCCGCCGGACGGCGGCGAAGACCCTGCGGGTCGGGGCGACACCCTCGATGGGACGGACCTCCACGCCCGTGAGGTCCATGCCGCGCAGGGCCGAACGCGGTACGAGTGCCACGCCGGCGGACGCGGCCGCGAGGGCGACGACGGCCCGGAAGTCGTCGGAAGAGTGCTCCGGGTTCAGCGTGAACCCGGCGTATTCGCAGGCCAGGACGGTGACGTCATGGCAGGGGTTGCCGGCGGACTGGCCGATCCAGGCGTCCTTCGCGAGGTCGCCGAGCGCCACCCGCTCACCGGCCGCCAGCGGGTGGCCGGGCGGCAGCACCGCGTCGAAGGGTTCCGCGTAGAGCGGGACCCGGGTGAGACGGGCGTCGTCCTCGCCCGGGGCGCCCCGGTACTCGACCGCGACGGCCACGTCGACCTGCCGGTCGAGGACCATCATCAGGCTCTCGTCGCCCTCGGCGTCCCGGACCCGCACCCGGATGCCGGGGGCGGAGTCGGCCAAGGCCGTGATGGCCGGGGCCACCACGAGTCCGATGCCGGTGGCGAAGGCGGCGACGGTCACCGTACCGGCCTCACCGGAGCCGTAGGCGGCGAGTTCCGACTCGGCGCGCTCCAGCTGGGCGAGGACGGCGTTGGCGTGGCTGAGCAGGATCTCGCCGGCCGGGGTGAGCCGGGCGCCGCGGGCGCTGCGGTCCACCAGCCGGTGGCCGGTCTCCTGTTCCAGCGCGGCGAGCTGCTGGGAGACGGCGGAGGGGGTGAGATAGAGCGCGGCGGCCGCCGCCGTGACCGTGCGGTGGTCGGCCACCGCACGGAGGATGTGCAACCGCCGCGCTTCGATCATGCCCCCAGTCTCGCAGGCCGCGGGGCCTGCGCCCGCCTCAGCCCCGCAGGGCCGCGCGGGCGTCGACGAAGGCGTCGACGGCGCGGTTCACGTCCTCCGTGGAGTGGGCGGCGGAGAGCTGGACGCGGATCCGGGCCTTGCCCTGCGGCACGACCGGGTACGAGAAGCCGATCACGTACACGCCGCGCTCCAGGAGCAGCTCCGCCATGCGGCCGGCCTCGGACGCGTCGCCGATCATGACGGGGGCGATGGCGTGGTCGCCGGGGAGGATGTCGAAGCCCTCCGCCGTCATCCGGGTCCGGAACAGCTCGGTGTTGGCGCGCAGCCGGTCGCGCAGGTCACCGGCGGACTCCAGCAGGTCGAGGACCTTGAGGGAGGCGGCGGCGATCACCGGGGCGAGGGTGTTCGAGAAGAGGTACGGACGGGAGCGCTGGCGCAGCAGGGCGACGATCTCGGCGCGGGCCGCGACGTAGCCGCCGGAGGCGCCGCCGAGGGCCTTGCCGAGGGTGCCGGTGATGATGTCGACGCGGTCCATCACGCCGTGCAGCTCGGGAGTGCCGCGGCCGCCGGCACCGACGAAGCCGACGGCGTGCGAGTCGTCGACCATGACCATGGCGTCGTAGCGCTCGGCCAGGTCGCAGATCTCGCCGAGCGGGGCGACGTAGCCGTCCATGGAGAAGACGCCGTCGGTGACGATGAGCTTGCGGCGGGCGCCGCCCTCCGTGGCCTCCTTGAGCTGCTGCTCCAGGTCGGCCATGTCGCGGTTGGCGTAGCGGAAGCGGCGTGCCTTGGAGAGGCGGATGCCGTCGATGATCGAGGCGTGGTTGAGGGCGTCGGAGATGACGGCGTCCTCGGCGCCGAGGATCGTCTCGAAGACACCGCCGTTGGCGTCGAAGCAGGAGGAGTAGAGGATCGTGTCCTCCTGGCCGAGGAAGGACGAGAGGCGCGCCTCCAGCTCCTTGTGCACCTCCTGCGTGCCGCAGATGAAGCGGACGGACGCCATGCCGTAGCCCCAGCGGTCGAGGGCCTCGTGGGCGGCGGCGACCACCTCGGGGTGGTCGGCGAGGCCCAGGTAGTTGTTGGCGCAGAAGTTGAGCACCTCGCCCGGGCGGCCGCCCGAGGTGACGGCGACGGTGGCCGACTGCGGGGTGCCGATGACGCGCTCGGGCTTGTGGAGTCCGGCCTTCTGGATCTCGTCGAGCGTGGTACGGATGTCGTCGCGTACGGAATCGAACATGGGTCAGGCTCCCGCAGTCCAGTCGAGGATGATCTTGCCGCTCTTGCCGGAGGCCGCGTCGTCGAAGGCGGCCTCGAAGTCGGTGAACGCGTAGCGTCCGGTGATGACGGGAGAGAGGTCGAGCCCGCCCTCCAGGAGCACCGACATCGCGTACCAGGTCTCGAACATCTCGCGGCCGTAGATGCCCTTGATCGTGATCATGGAGGTGACGATCTTCGCCCAGTCGACGGCGAAGTCCTCGCTCGGCAGGCCCAGCATGGCGATCTTGCCGCCGTGGGTCATGTTGGCGACCATGTCGCGCATCGCGTGCGGGTTGCCGGACATCTCCAGGCCGACGTCGAAGCCCTCCTTGAGCCCGAGGGCGCGCTGGCCGTCGGAGACGGTCTGCTCGGTGACGTCGAGGGCGAGCGTGACGCCCGTCTTGCGCGCCAGGGCGAGGCGCTCCTCGCTGACGTCGGTGATCATGACGCTGCGGGCGCCGGCATGCTTGGCCACGGCGGCGGCCATGATGCCGATCGGGCCCGCTCCGGTGACGAGGACGTCCTCTCCGACGAGCGGGAAGGAGAGCGCCGTGTGCACCGCGTTGCCGAACGGGTCGAAGATCGCGGCGATGTCGAGGTCGACGGGGACGCGGTGCACCCACACGTTCGAGGCGGGCAGCGCCACGAACTCGGCGAAGGCGCCGTCGCGGCCGACGCCGAGGCCGATGGTGGCGCGGCAGAGGTGGCGGCGGCCGGCCAGACAGTTGCGGCACTTGCCGCAGACGAGGTGGCCCTCGCCGCTGACCAGGTCGCCGACGGCGATGTCGGCGACGTCACGGCCGACGGAGACGACCTCGCCGACGAACTCGTGGCCGACGGTCAGCGGGGTCGCGATCGTCTTCTGCGCCCAGCCGTCCCACGAGCGGATGTGCAGGTCGGTGCCGCAGATACCGGTCCGCTTCACCTGGATGAGTACGTCGCCGGGACCGATCTCCGGCTCGGGCACGTCCGTGAGCCAGAGTCCCGGCTCCGCCTTCAGCTTGACCAACGCCTTCAATGCCACGGCTCCCGACGTGCGTGTCCTGTGATGTGCGGGTATGGGCGCGGCAAGGCGCCCAAGATCCCTGGAACAGAATCTTCCGTACGGAGCGCTCGCGGTCCATCGAGGATTTCTTAAGCGCGCTCGCAGATCAGCTTCACACCACAGGCGGGGACGGGGCGACGTCAACGCGTCCGAACGGAGAGGCCCCCTCGGGGACCCTCCGTCCGGGCCGCGTGAGGGCCGGCCGGTCAGTGGCCGAGGGCCGCCATCGCCGCGTTGTGGCCGGGGATGCCGCTCACGCCGCCGCCCCGGATCGCGCCCGCCCCGCACAGCAGCACATTGGCGTGGCGGGTCTCGACACCCCAGCGTCCCGTTCCGGCGGGCGCGCCCGCCTCCCCGTCCGCGTCCGTGCCCGCGTCCTCCACGGCGTACGGGAAGGACAGGTCGCGGTGGAAGATGTGGCCGCCGGGGAGGCGCAGCTCGCGTTCGAGGTCGAGCGGGGTCTTGGCCTCGACGCAGGGACGGCCGTCCCCGTCCAGGGCGAGGCAGTCGGCGATCGGCTCGTCGAGGTGGGCGTCGAGCTGGTCGAGGGTCGCCGCGAGGAGCGCCGCGCGGGTGCCGTCGTTGTCGGCGGCGAACAGTCGGGCGGGGGTGTGCAGCCCGAACAGGGTGAGGGTGTGGTGGCCCGTGGCGGCGAGCTCGGGGCCGAGGATCGTGGGGTCGGTCAGGGAGTGGCAGTAGATCTCGGAGGGCGGCGCGGAGGGCAGCCGGCCGGCGGCCGCCTCGGCGTGGGCGGTGGCGAGCCCGCCGTACCCCTCGGCGATGTGGAAGGTGCCGGCGAAGGCCTCGTGCGGGTCGACGGAGCGGTCGCGGAGCTTCGGCAGCCGGGTCAGCAGCATGTTGACCTTGAGCTGGGCGCCCTCGGGAGCGGGCGGGGGCGGGTCGCCCAGGAGGGTGGCGAGGTCGCGGGGCGAGGCGTTGACGAGGACCTGGCCGGCCTCGACGGTGCCCTCGCCGTCGGCGGTACGGAAGGTGATCGCGGCGCGCTTCCCGTCGGTCTCGATCCGGGTCGCCTCGTGCCCCGTACGGATGTCGGCCCCGGAGCTGCGGGCCGCCTCGGCGAGGGCGTCGGTGAGGGCTCCCATGCCGCCGACGGGTACGTCCCAGTCACCGGTGCCGCCGCCGATGACGTGGTAGAGGAAGCAGCGGTTCTGGAGGAGCGTCGGGTCGTGGGCCTCGGTGAAGGTGCCGATGAGGGCGTCGGTGAGGACGACGCCGCGGACGAGGTCGTCGGCGAACTCCCGCTCGACGGTCACGCCGAGCGGCTCCTCGAAGAGCATCCGCCAGGTGTCGGCGTCGTCCACGCGCGCGCGGAGGGCCGCCCGGGTGGGCAGGGGCTCGGTGAGGGTGGGGAAGATCCGGCGGGCGGCCCGGCCGGTGCGCTCGTAGAAGGCCTGCCAGGCCTCGTACTCGCGGTCGGATCCGGTGAGCGCGGCGAACGAGGCGCGGGTGCGGTCGGCGCCGCCGCCGACGAGCAGCCCGCCGTCGCCCTTCGGGGTGTACGAGGAGATGGACCGTTTCCGTACGGCGAACCGCAGCCCCAGATCGCGCACGATCTTCTCCGGGAGGAGCGAGACGAGGTACGAGTACCGGGAGAGGCGCGCGTCGACCCCGGCGAACGGCCGGGTGGACACGGCCGCCCCGCCGGTGGAGCCGAGCCGCTCCAGGACGAGCACGGAGCGCCCGGCACGGGCGAGGTAGGCGGCGGCGACGAGGCCGTTGTGTCCTCCGCCGACGACCACGGTGTCGTACGAGCGGGAGACGGGCCGGGCGCCCGGGAGCAGGTCAGGGGCAGTCATGGCTCATGCTCACACGGGGGCGACGGCCGGGGAAGAGGACAGCGCGGCGGGCCGTCGACCGCCGGGTCCGCCCGGGCCTCGCCCGGGGTGGCGCCCGGGAACGCGCCCGGGGTGGCCCCCGAGGCCCCGCCCGAGGTCGCTCCCGACGCGGGCGGGCGCCTCCCGGGGACGGCCGGACCGTCGCCGGCGGCACGGGGTCGTGGGAAGCCGCGCGGCCCGGTCGGCTCAGGCCTGCGGCGGTGCGGTGGCGGCTCTCAGATGGAGGGCGGCTGCCTCGGCGTGGCGGCCCAGCCGTTCCAGGCAGTGCGCCTCGTCGTCCAGGGCCGCGAGGGTGTCGGGGTGGGCCGGGCCGAGGAGCCGGGTGCGGGCGGCGGCGACCGCGCCGTGCGCGGCGAGCGCCTCCTCCCAGCGGCCGAGGCGGCCGAGCGCGACGGCGGTCTCCCGGCGGCTCAGCAGGGTGTCCGGGTGGTCCGGGCCGAGGACGCGCTCGCGGTCCGTGTGGACGCTCTCGGACGCGGCGAGCGCCTCGGGCCAGCGGCCGAGGCGGCCGAGGTTGACGGCCAGGGCGTGGCGGGCACGGAGGGTCTCGGGCCCGTCGGCGCCCTGTGCGCGGGTGCGCGCGGCCACGAGGTCACGGCAGACGCCCAGCGCGTCCGCGGCCTGGCCGAGCCGGCCGAGGAGGACACCGGTCTCGTAGCGGGCGGTGAGGGTGTCGGGGTGGTCGGGCCCGAGGGCGGCGGCGCGTGCGTCGGCGACCGCGCGGTACTGGGCGAGGGCTTCGTCGCCCCGCCCCAACCGCCCCAGTGTGTAGGCCACTTCGCGGCGGGTCACGAGCGTGTCGGGATGGTCCTCGCCGAGGAGTCGGGCCCGTGCCTCGGCGACCTCGTGCGCCGTGCGGTACGACTCCTCGAAGCGGCCCAGGCGGCCGAGGGTGAAGGCGAGGTTGTGGCGGCAGCGCAGGGTGTCCGGGTGGTCGGGGCCCACGGTGCGCTCGCGTGCGGCGAGCACGGTGACGTACACCTCGTACGCCTCGGGGTGCCGGCCCAGGCGGCCGAGCGCGTACGCCCGCTCCTGCCGGGCCGCGAGGGTGTCGGGGTGGTCCTCGCCGAGGACGCGGGCGCGGGCGGCGGCGACCGCGCCGAAGACGCGCAGGGCGTCGGCGGGGCGGTCGAGCCGGGCGAGGGCGAAGCCGACCTCGTAGTGGCTGGCCAGGGTGTCCGGGTGGTCCTCGCCGAGGGCCGTCGCACGGTGCTCGGCGACGGACCGGTGCACGGACTCGGACTCGTCCCAGCGGCCGAGGCGGCCGAGGCCCATGCCCGCCCGGTACCGGCCGGCGAGCACCGCGATCAGCTCCGCGGAGGCGGCGGTGCGCACCGGCGGGGGCTCGTGCCACGCGGGCGCGCCGCCGGTCGCTGAGGCGGCGGTCGTCCACTCCGTTGTGAGGACGGCCGCGGCGGGGTCGTGGGCGACCGGGCGCGGTACGCCGTTCGCGTCGGCGGGCCGGTGCCCGCCGGTGAGGGTCCGGACCCACGCGGGCATGGGGGCGGTCGCCCCGGGGTCGGCGCCGGGGCCGGACAGGGAACCGGACCCGGAGGCGGGACCGGGCCCGGGGACGACGGTCGCCCCGGCCTGCGACGCACCGGCGGCCGCCGTGCCCGGCAGGGACAGCGAGACCCGGCCCGTCACGATCCGGCGGCGCAGGTCCCCCGCGTCGGCCGGCCGCTCCGCGGGCGCCTTGGCGAGCAGGTCGACGACGATCCGGTCGAAGTAGTCCGGGAGCTCGGCCCGGTGGGCACGCGGCGGACTCGGCACCGTGTCGCGGTGTCCGATGAGGATCGCCCAGGAGTCGCCCAGGTCGAAGGGCGGGACACCGGTGGCGAGTTCGTACAGCACGCACCCCAGCGAGTAGAGGTCGCTGCGGTGGTCGATCTCGCCGCCGCCGATCTGCTCGGGCGACATGTAGTGGGGCGTGCCCATGGCGATGCCGGTGCCGGTGAGCTTGGACGTGAAGCCCACGTCCGCGCCGAGGCGCGCTATGCCGAAGTCGCAGATCTTCACCGTCCCGTCCCGCAGCCGCATGATGTTCGCGGGCTTCAGGTCGCGGTGCACGATCCCGTGCCGGTGGGTGTACGCGAGGGCGTCGGCGACCTGGTCGGCGATCTCGACGACGTCGTGGACGGGCAGCGGATGCTGGGCGTTGGCGGCGAGGAGCTGGCTGAGATTGCGCCCTTCGAGGAGCTCCATCACGAGGAAGAGCACGCCGTCGTACTCGCCGAAGTCGTGCACGACGGTGATGCCGCGGTGCTGGAGCGCGGCGGCCACCCGGGCCTCGCGCCGGAACCGCTCGCGGACCACGGTGAGGACCTGCGGGTCCTGCTGTGGTCCGATCGGCTTGAGGCACTTCACGGCGACCCCGCGGCCGAGCGCCTCGTCGGTGGCGCGCCACACCTCGCCCATGCCCCCGCGACCGATGACCTCGTGCAGGCGGTACCGGCCCTGGATCAGTCTCGAGTCCCCCATCGTGTGCTGCCGCCCCCGTCGATTTCCTACGCCTTTTCCGGCTCCTCCAGTATGGCCGCCGGTTCGGACAGTGGGTACGGGGCGGGGTACGTGTAAGGGTCGGGCCGCGTGCCCGGGCCGAGCCGGTCCATGGCGCGGAGGATGTGGCGGGGCGGGAGGCGCCAGCGCAGGCGGGCCGGGATGCGGCGCAGCAGGTCGGCCGTGGTGGCGAGGCGGCGGGTGACGGTCTCCGGCGGCGGCGCGGGGCGGCCGTAGAGCGCGTGGGCGTAGGGAGGCAGAGTGTCGTACGCGAGCGCCGCGACGCGCCGCCAGATCACCTCGCGCGCCGGTACCAGGACGGGTTTCACCGGCGGCCGGCGCAGGAAGTCCTCGACGGTACGGGCGTCCGGGCCGGCCTCCAGCCGGGGCCGTACGGTCTCGAAGTAGGCGGCGAGCGCGGCGGTGGATCCGGGCGCGGTGGCCGGATCCAGCCCGACGAGCCGCGCCGAGGTGCGGTGTTCGTCGACGTACCGGTCGGCCTGGGCGTCGGTGAGGCGGATGCCCGAGCGGCGTGCGACCGCCAGGTACGAGTCGGTCTCGGCGCAGTGCACCCAGAGCAGCAGCTCCGGGTCGTCCACGCCGAGCAGCCGGTGGATGCGGCGTACCCGGGCCCCGGCGGCTTCGGCGGCCTCGGTGGTCCCGTAGCTCAGGGTCCCGACGAAGTCCGCGGTCCGCATGAGCCGCCCCCAGGGATCCTTCCGGAAGCTGCTGTTGATCATGACACCGCGCACGGCGACGGGGTGCAGCGCCTGCAGCCACAACGCCCGCACCCCCGCGATCCACATGACCGGGTCGCTGTGCATCTGCCAGGTCACGGAACGGGGTCCGAAGAGCCCCGGGTCGGCACTCAAGAAGCGTCCTCGCTCATACCGTTCAGGCTACGTCGGAACCGGTTCCGTGGAACCGGTCGTGCACGAGGGCGGGCGGACGTCCCGGCAGAACCGGTGCCGGCCTCAGGGCTCGATGTTCTGGTTCAGGTGGAACAGGTTGTCCGGGTCGTAGGTCCGCTTGACCTCGACGAGGCGGTCGTAGTTCGCCCCGTAGTTGGCTCTGATCCGGCCCCGGTCGTCGTCGGCCATGAAGTTGATGTAGCCGCCCTCCTCGGAGTGCGGCGCGGTGGCCTCGTAGTAGTCGCGGACCCAGGCGGTGTTGGCCTCGTTGGCGGTGGGGTCGGGCCACATGCCGGCGATGACGGTGGCGAACGAGGCGTCCCGGTAGGCGAAGGCGGTGGCGTCGGGGGCGACGCGGTGGCAGGCGCCGTTGATGGGGTAGATGTGGACCGTGGAGTTCACGGCGGGCAGCCCCGCGGCGTGCTCGACGTGCGCCGCGATCGCCGCGTCGGTCAGTTCGGTCACGAAGTTGGCCTTCCAGTAGTGCTGGAGGCCGGGCGGCACGAGTGCGTCGAAGGCGCTGTTGAGCGCCGGGTACGGCATGGGCCCGACGTGCTCGGCGACCACCGGCGCGAAGTCGTGGAGGGGCCGCAGCGCGCGCTCGCCCTCGTCGAGCGGTCCCGCCCAGCAGGCCACGACCAGGGCGAAGGTGTCCCCGTGCCGGTCCTCCGGGATGAACGGGAGCGGCGGGGCGATCTGGAAGGCGGGGAACCCGCCCAGTTGCTCCGGCGCGTCGGCGATGTACTCGGCGAAGGAGCGTACGACGGTGGCCGCGTCCTCCAGTTCGAAGAGCATCGGTCCGCCGTAGATGTCCTTGACGGGGGCGAGCCGGTACTCGAACGAGGTCACGGCGCCGAAGTTGCCGCCGCCTCCGCGCAGGGCCCAGAACAGGTCGGCGTTCTGCTCCTCGTCGGCGACGAGGAACCGGCCGTCCGCGGTCACCACATCGGCCGAGACGAGGTTGTCGCAGCTCAGGCCGAGTCCACGGGCCAGATAGCCGATGCCGCCGCCGAGGGTGAGGCCGCCGACGCCGGTGGTGGAGATGATCCCGCCGGTGACGGCGAGGCCGAAGGGGTAGGTCGCCGCGTTCACGTCGCCCCACGTCGCCCCGCCCTCCGCGCGGGCCGTCCGCCGCACGGGGTCGACCCGGACTCCCCGCATGCCGGAGAGATCGGCCACGACGCCGTCGTCGCAGGTCCCGAAGCCTGGCACGCTGTGCGCGCCGCCCCGCACCGCGAGATCGAGCCCGTTCTCGCGGGCGAAGTCGACCGCGGCCATGACGTCGCCCGCGTTGACGCAGCGCACGACGACGGCAGGTCTCCTGTCGATCATGGCGTTGTGTACCGTGCGCGCCTCGTCGTAGGCGTCGTCCTCGGCCGTGACGACCGTCCCGCGTACCCGTTCGCGCAGCTGGTCGTTCGAGAGCTTGCCCATGGCCACCGCTCCTCGTTCGGATCATCTCCACGCTACGCCGATGACGGCGGGCCTCAACCGGAGGCCGGAGGCGCGGACACACGGACGACGGCCCGCTCCGTCCAGTACGTGAGACCGGGCCGACCGGGGATTCGTCGACTCCCGCCGCGCCCTTAAGGTGCCTCTACGCGTGGCCGGTACACGATCTTCCGGCCGCCCCCTTTCGACCCGATTCCCCCGAGGATGCCCATGTTTACGGTCAACGAGTACTTCGACGGCACGGTCAAGTCGATCGCGTTCACGCAGGAGCAGGGCCCTGCGACCATCGGCGTCATGGCTCCCGGGGAGTACGAGTTCGGCACCGCCGCCGCGGAGATCATGCACGTGGTCAGCGGCGCGCTGACGGTGCGGCTGCCGGGCGCAGAGGCGTGGGAGACCTTCGAGGCCGGGGACCACTTCAAGGTCCCCGGCGACAGCCGGTTCCAGCTGCGGGTCGCGGTGGAGACCGCGTACCTCTGCGAGTACCGCTGACCCCCTCGGCTCGTACCGCTGACCCGGGGACGGCAGAGAAGGCCCGCCACCGGGGGCGCGCGGCCCCGGCACCTCCGGGCAGCGGGAAGGGCGCCCGGCCTGGGTTCTCGGGCCGGGCGCCCTCGCGTCGGGGCGGGCGGGTCAGTACGGGGAGGTGTCGTTCCCCGCGGGGGTGCCGGCCAGGATCGTCTCCTCCACCGCTTCGTACCGCATGTGCTGGTCGGCCGGGTCACGTTCGCGGAGCACCGTGCCGAGCCAGCCCGCGAGGAAGCCCAGCGGGGCCGAGAGGATGCCCGACGTGGTGAACGGGAACCAGTTGAAGTCCTGGTCCGGGAAGATCGCCTGCGGCGATCCGGACACCAGGTTGCTGCCGGTCATGAGGATCAACGCGGAGGCGCTGCCCACGACGAGGGTGCAGAGCAGTCCCGTTCGGGAGTAGCGGCGCCAGAAGAGGCTGTAGATGAGTGCCGGTGCGACCGCGGAGGCGCCGATGCAGAACGACAGGGTGAGCAGTGCCTGAAGGTTCAGGTGCCGTGCGCCGGCGGCGATCGCGATCGCCACGAGCCCGACGCCCGCCGCGGCGATCCGGGCGATGGCCATCTCCGCGGAGCCCTTCAGTCGCGCCTTGCGGCGCAGCCCGTGCGTGATGAGGTCGTGCGCGAGGGAGTTGGCGCAGGCGAGGGTGATCCCGGCGACCGAGGCCAGCAGAGTGAGGAAGACGGCTGTCGCCACCGCCGTGAACAGCAGGGTCTCGACGGTCGCCTGCTCCGCCCCCATGATGGCCTGGCTGACCATGAGGAACGCCGTCTTGCCCTGCGGGTCACCGGCGACGATCCCCTGGTGGCCGACGATCGCCGCCGCCCCGAAGCCGATCACGGCGATCAGCAGACAGGTCACGACGACGGTCGACACGGCCCAGGACATCGAGCGCCGCACGGCTGCCGCACTGCGCGCGGTGAACATGCGCATGGTGATGTGTGGCAGCACCGCGGCGCCGAGCACGACCGTCAGCTGAGTGCTGATCATGTCGAGTTCGTTGCCGCCGAACTGCAGACCGGCGGCGAGGTAGGCGTCTCCCGCTCCGCTGCCGCGCTTGGCGGCGTCCAGCAGGGAGGGCAGGCTGAAGTCGAAGCGGTTGAGGATGAGGACGGCGATCGCGAGGGACGCGCCGAGCAGGGCGACGGTCTTGACGATCTGGATGAAGGCGGTGCCCTTCATGCCGCCGATCGCCGCGTACGCGATCATCAGCAGGCCCAGGAACACGATCGCCCCGGTCTTGAAGCCGTCGGAGTCGAAGCCGAGGACGACGGAGAGGAGATCGCCCGCGCCCGCGAGCTGGAAGACCACCAGCGGCAGCAGTGCGGTCAGGGTGACCGCGGCCGTGACGATCCGCACGGCGGGGCCGGGGAGACGCCGGGTGAGGACGTCGCCGATCGTGAACCGGCCGGCGTTGCGCAGCGGTTCGGCCAGCAGGAACATCATCAGGACCAGCGAGAGCACGGTGCTCAGGGCGAGTGTCACGCCGTCGTAGCCGACGAGCGCGATGATGCCGATCGTGCCGAGCACGGTGCCGGCGGAGATGTAGTCGCCGGCGATCGCGAGGCCGCTCTGCACGGGGGAGAGCGAGCGGTAGCCGGTGTAGAAATCGCCCAGGTCGTCACGGTCGGGGCCGGTCATCACGCAGAGCAGCAGTGTGACGGTGATGACCGCGATGAACGCGATCAGCGACATGGTCTGCGCCTCGGAGCTGAAGCCGGTCATGCGCGCGCACCTCCGGTGGGCTGCTGCCACACGGGACGCCCGGGACGACCCTGGCGTTCCGGCCGGGGCGCGGCAGCCGCGGCCGCCTGCTCGGCGCGTTCGCGGATCTCCGCGGCGAGCGGGTCGACGTGTGTGCGCGCGGTCCGCTCGTACACCACGATCGCGACCAGCGCGACGGGCAGCTGGAGGAGGCCCAGGACCACACCGGTGGTGAGACCACCGGTGATGCTGCCGGTCATCAGCGAGGGGGCGAAACCGGACAGCAGAAGGAAGACGACGAAGTAGCCGAGCGCGGTGAAGGTGGCGACGCGGCGGAGCCTGCGGTAGGCCGATCCGAGCCGGCGCAGATCGTCACGGTCGTCGGTGGCGGCGGGCGGCCGCGGCTGACGCGGGGACGCGTCCCAGGGCTGCGACACGGAGTCCCAGCCCTGCGGCAAGGACTCCCACGCTCGCGGGGACGGGTCCCGGGCCGACTGTGGATCGGTGTTCCAGGCGTCCCGGGCCGACTGTGGATCGGTGTTCCAGGACGGCGGTCCGCCCTCCCGGGACTGCGGCGCCGCCTCTTGGCGGTGCCGCCCGGCATTCGGGTGCCGGGGTACGGGCGGGGGGCCGGGGAAAGGCTGGTGGTACGACATCGATCTTGCTCCTTGCCGCCCCGGGGGACGGGCGGGTGGCGCTGGTGGTCCGCGAACGTTACTCATGGGTATAGCTCTCCCGTAAGGGGATTCCGACCGCTCGGTATGTCGGTTCGGTGACGATCCTGTGGGCATGGCGACGAAACCGGCAGAAACCCCCGTCGTGGATCTTTCCGCAGGTCACGGCTGGGTCTCGGGTCACGCCCCAACCCGGGCGGGCCACTCGGCACGACCGGTCACGGCGCTGCCGGCGCTACCGGAGCTACCGGCACTACCGGCACTACCGGCGGACGCGGGGCATGCCGAGGCCGATCCAGGAGATGATCTCGCGCTGGATCTCGTTGTTGCCGCCGCCGAAGGTGAAGATGACGGCGGAGCGGTAGCCGCGTTCCAGTTCGCCGTGGAGGACCGCGCCCGCCGAGCCCTCCTTGAGGGCGCCCGCCGCGCCGACGACCTCCATGAGGGCCGCGTAGGCGTCGCGGCGGGCCTCGGAGCCGTAGACCTTCACGGCGGAGGCGTCCTGGGGGGTGAGGGTGCCGTTCTGGACCGCGTTCACCATCTGCCAGTTGAGGAGTTTCATCGCGTCGAGCCGGGCGTGGGTGCGGGCCAGGGTGCGCCGGACCCAGGGCAGGTCGATGACGCGCCGGCCGTCGGCGAGCGGGGTGGCGGCGGCCCAGTGCTGGACGTCGTGGAGCGCGCGGATCGCCATCGTGCCGTGGGCGGCGAGGGTGACGCGCTCGTGGTTGAGCTGGTTGGTGATGAGGCGCCAGCCCCTGTTCTCCTCGCCGACCCGGCGCGACGCGGGGACCTCGATGTTGTCGTAGTAGCTGGCCGTGGTGTCGTGCGAGGCGAGGGTGTTGATGATCGTGCAGGAGTAGCCGGGGTCGCTCGTCGGGACGAGCAGCATCGTGATGCCCTTGTGCGGCGGGGCGTCCGGGTCGGTGCGGACCGCGAGCCAGACCCAGTCGGCGGTGTCGCCGTTGGTGGTCCAGATCTTCTGCCCGTTCACGGTGTACGTACCGGTGGCCTCGTCCCCCTCCCGGACCGCGCGGGTCTTGAGGGCTGCGAGGTCCGTGCCCGCGTCGGGCTCGCTGTAGCCGATGGCGAAGTCGATCTCGCCGGAGAGGATCCGCGGCAGGAAGTACGCCTTCTGCTCGTCGGTGCCGAAGCCCATGATCGTCGGTCCGACGGTGTTCAGCGCCATGAGCGGCAGGGGTACGCCCGCCTGCGCGGCCTCGTCGAAGAAGATGAACTGTTCCATCGGGGTCAGCCCCCGGCCGCCGTACTCGGCCGGCCAGCCGACCCCGAGCCAGCCGTCGGCGCCGAGCCGGCGCACGGTCTCCCGGTAGAAGCGCTTCTGCGCCGCCGGGTCCGCGTAGCGGGTGTGGACGTCTTCGGGGACCAGCTCGGCGAAGTACGCACGCAGCTCGGCGCGCAGGCTGTTCTGAGCGGGCGTGTATGCGAGGTGCATGGTGCGGGCCTCCCGTGGCGGCTGTCCTGCGGCGGCGGTCCTGCGGGGTCCTCGGTGTCACCCGGAGGGCGACGCGCGACGGCGGCCACGGTAGAACGTGTTCCATAAATGCGGAAGCCTCGGAGCGGCCCCGGACGGCCCTCGGCCCCGGTTCGCAGCTGCCGAACCGGGGCCGTGGGGGTTGTCGAGGGGTACTGCGGATCACTGCGGATCACTGCGGATCCCGTGCGATCACCATGGACCGCCGTGGAGCACCGCGGATGTCTCGCCTGGGCCGCGGCGGCCTACGGCAGCAGCTCGTCCATGGAGGCGCGACCCTTCTCGGCCATGCGGCGTTCCGCCCAGGCGAGGGTCTTCGGAGTCACGTCACGGCCGGAGGCGAGGACCAGGTCCTCGGCCGTGAACTCGCCCTCCGACCCGGAATGCAGCAGCCGGTCGGGCGTCGGGTAGTCCCCCAGGGACGTCTTGTCGGGCTCAGCGTTCATGCCGCCTCCTACGTTTCGTCCGGCACTCGCCATTCTCGTGTCCGGCCACCCCGTCCGCATCCGGGAGCGGCGGCGGCCCGCACCTCCCCCGGTCACCGTCCCTCGCTCACCCCCCGTACGCCGGGCGTCACCCTCGGCGGGCCCTCGCCCGGTCCAGGACGACACGGTGGCCTGGGAGGAAAACGAGCGAGCCCGCCGACCAGGACCTGGTCGCCTCCGGGCGCTGCGCGCCGTCCTCGGCCCGCCGGCGCCACCGGATCGGCCGACCGGGCCCGGGCGACTCCCGACGGTGGTCGGCCGGCCTGTCCGGGAAGCGGGCATCGCCGAGGGGAGGCCGACGTCAGGAGGCCGGGGCCTGCCCCCGGTTCCTGACCAGCTCCGCGGCCGCGCGGGACTCGAGCCGCGTCCCTAGCTCGTAGTGGCGGGTGTACGCCTCCGGGGCGAGCGCCACGCGGAGGGTCTCCTCGGCGCGCGACCTGATCAAGGTCTCCGTCTCGGTCGAGAACGGCCGGAAACCGCCGTCCGTGCCGGAGCCGGCATGGGCGTCGTACGCTCCGAGGAGCCGCGCCCCGGTCTCGGCGTCGCCCGGCCCGCCCCGTCCGCCGAGCGCCCAGGCCGCCGTGGCGAACTGGGTGACGATCAGGTACGGGGCGACCAGGCGGGCCAGGGTCTCCACCGCCGCGACGGCCTTCGCCAGCCGCTCCACGGCCGGGTCGTATGCCCCGTCGAGGCAGTCGAGCCAGGCCCACGCTCCCCCTGCGAGACCCCAGAAGAGGTCCGGCGTCGCGTCGCCGAACTCGCGCTCCAGACGGGAGAGCTGAGCGCGGGCGAGACCGGTCCGCCCGGTGTGGCCGTAGTGCTGGGTGAGCAGCATCCGGGCCGAGCCGGCGACCTCGGCGCCCCACTCCCCCGCCGCGTCGGCGGCTTGGGCCAGGAGCTGTTCGGCCGCCGGGTCCCCCTCGGGGGCGAGCCGGAGCCGTACGGCCGCGAGGCGCGCGGTGTACAGGGGCACCTGGGAGCTGGCGCCGACGTGGGCGGCGGCCTCCGTGGCCCGCTCGAAGTCGGCGGCGGCCTCCGCGAGCCGGCCCGCGCGTTCGTAGCTCTCGCCCCGGGCGGCGAGCGCTTCGGCGATGCCCCAGGAGTCCCCCGCGGCCTCGAAGAGGGCGAGTGCCTCGGCCGCGTCACGGGGGCCGCGGACGACGAGCTTGGCCCGCAGGAGGAGGGCGAAGCCCAGGTCCCAGCCGGGGGCGTGGTCGCGACAGGCGTCGACGACCGCCGTCAGGGTCTCGCCGAGGCCGGTGAACTCTCCGGTCATGAGGCGGGCGAAATACCACATCATCGCGGGCTGGCGGCAGGTCTGCGGAAGGCCGGGGCGGTACGCGGAGACCAGCGCGGCGAGCCTGGCGCGGGTTTCGGGGTGCTCGAACGAGGCTGCGCCCCGGCCGCCCTGCGTCGCGAGCACGTACAGCCACCCGCCGCGCCGTGCCTCGGCGAGGCGCTCGCCCTGCCACGGCGGCGGGACGTCGGTGCAGCGCCCGTCGAACGGCTCGGCCGGGCGGACCGGTTCCCGGAAGGGGTCGGGGCCCAGCCGGGCCGCCTCGACGGCCCAGGTGCGGGGGTCGAGCTGGTGGTGTCGGAGTTGCCAGAACCAGCTGAGGGAGTGGACGAGGCAGAGCACCTCCTGCTCCTCGCCGAGCGCGACGGCCGTGCGCAGGGCTCCGCGCAGGTTGTCGTGCTCGCGCTCCAGGAGCGCGATGGCGGCGAGCTGTCCCGAGCCGCGGAGTTCGGGGTCGGCGGTACGGGCGAGTTCCCGGTAGTACGTCAGATGCCGCCGCTCGACCGCGGCCCGCTCCCCCGACTCCCCCAGACGCTCCGCCGCGTACTCCGCCACCGTCTCCAGCAGCCGGAACCGCATCCCCTCACCATCCCGCCCCGGACCCGCCACCACCAACGACTTGTCCACCAGCGCACCCAGCAGATCCAGCACGTCCGACACCCCGCCGTCCGCGCACACCGCCTCCGCCGCCGCCAGATCCGCACCCCCCGCGAACACCGCCAGCCGCCGCAGCACCGCCCGCTCCGGACCCTCCAGCAGATCCCACGACCAGTCCACCACCGCCCGCAGCGTCTGCTGCCGCGGCAACACCGTCCGCGCCCCCGACGTCAGCAACCGGAACCGGTCGTCCAACCGCTCCGCGATCTGACGCACGGACAACAACCGCAACCGCGCCGCCGCCAGCTCGATCGCCAGCGGCAGACCGTCGAGACGCCGGCACACCTCCTCCGCCGCCCCCGCGTCCTCGGCCACCACGAACCCGGGACGCGCCGCCGCACCCCGCTCCCCCAGCAACCGCAAGGCCATCCCCACCGGCAACGGGCCCAACGGCCGCACCGCCTCCCCCGGCACCCCCAACGGCTCCCGGCTCGTCGCCAGCACGGTCACCCCCGGGCAGCGGGCGAGCAGCACGTGGGTGAGCTCCGCCGCCGCCGCGACCACGTGCTCGCAGTTGTCGAGGACGATCAGCATCCGCCGCCCGGAGCAGTGCTCGACGAGTTCGGCGAAGGGGTCCTCCGGGTCCGCCGCGGCGACGGCGGCGGCGCGGTGCCAGACGTGCGTCTCGCGCGCGCCCACGGCGCTCAGGACCGCCGCGGCGACGGTGGACTCCTCACGCACGGAGGCGAGTTCGGCGAAGTGGACGGGGCCGTCCCGGTACGTCCCGGCCGCTTCCAGGGCGAGCCGCGTCTTGCCGACACCGCCCGGCCCGGTGAGGGTGACGAGCCGCCGCGTGCCCCACTCGGCGGCGAGCGCGCCCAGGTCGTCGTCCCGGCCGATGAAGGAGGTCAGCCGCGCGGGAAGACCGACCGACCGGCCCCTCTCGCCCGGCGCCGGTGGCACGGGGTCCGCCTCGTCCGGCACGGGGTCCGCGAGGGGTGCGGGCGTCGGCTCCGCGAGGAGTTCCGCGTGGAGGGCGCGCAGTTCGGGTCCCGGGTCCGTGCCCAGCAGCTCCGCGAGACGCGCGCGCAGGTCCTCGTACGCGGCCAGGGCCTCCGCGGACCGTCCGGCCGCCCGCAGGGCGCGGATCCGCAGGGCCTGGAGCGGTTCGTCGAGCGGCTCTCCGGCCGCCAGGGCGGCGAGCGGGGCGAGGACCTCCGCGGCCCGTCCCAGGGCCAGGTCCGCGGCGAGCCGGTCGCGTCGTGCGTGGGCGTGCCGCTGCTCGACCCGTACGACCAGGGGGTCGGTGTCCCGGCCGGGCAGATCCGCCAGGGCGGGACCCCGCCAGAGCCCGAGGGCCTCGTCGAGGAGGGCGGCGGCCCGGGCCGGGTCCCCGGCGCCGAGCGCGGCGGAACCCTCGGCGGCGAGCCGTTCGAAGCGGTGGAGATCGACGGCGTCCGGGTCCGCGGCCAGGCGGTAGCCGCCACCGGGCGCGGAGACGACGGAGTCCCTGCCCGCGGCGCGGCGCAACCGCCCGACGAGGGCCTGGAGCGCGGCCGTGCGGTCCTGGTCCGGCTCCTCGGCGCGGCCGGTGTCACCCCACACCTGGTCGATCAGCGCGCGCGTGCCCACCGCCCGTCCGCCGGCCCCCGCGAGGGCGGCGAGCAGGGCACGGAGCCTGGCACCGCTCAGGACGGCCTCCGTCCCGTCGTCGGTACGGAAGGCCTGACACGGACCGAGAACACGGTAGGGCGGCTGCACCGGCCCATTCTGCCCCGCCGCACGGCGGGGCCCACCGGCATTTCCGTCCGGCGCCGCACCGACGTGCCGGGAGCGGCCCCCCGCCGCGCCTCATTCGCGGCCTTACTCCCCCTCCCGGCCGGGCTCCACCGAGGCGAACTCGCGCCACGCCGTGTCATCGCCATGGCGTCGAAGGGGCGCGGGTTCGACAATGGGGAGGATGACCGATGAAGACCGGCGTACGCGCAATGGCGAGATCGGGCCCGCCGAGTGGCTCGCCATGAACCGGACCGGCAGCTTCGACTGGGATCTCGACACGGGCACCATCGATGTCGACAAGTCCGGGCTGCTGGTCTTCGGCGTTGCCCCGGACGCCTACGACGGCCGCCCGGTGTCGCTGATCGCCCGCCTCGACCCCGAGGAGCGGGCCAGGCTGGAGAACGTCGTCCGGGAGGCGGTCACCAGCGGCGAGGTCTCGTACACCGCGCACTTCCCCATCCCGCAGCCCGGCGGACCACCCCACTGGACGCATGTGCAGGCACGGATCCTCCGCTCGCCCGACGGGCGGGCGCGGCGGATCGTCGGGGTCGTCCGGGACACGACGGCCGAGGTCACCCGCTTCGCGTTCGTCCAGGAACTGGAGAAGCGGCGCGAGGTCCAGACGAACATCGTCGAGCGGACGACGGCCGCGCTGTCGCGCGCGGTGACCGTGGACGACGTGACGGCCGCCCTGACCGGCCCCGGCGGGCTCGCCAGGCTCGGCGCCGACGGCCTGGCGCTCGGCCTCGTCGAGAACGGCTCGCTGAACATCATCGCGCTCAGCGGCGAGACCCTCGACGTGCTGAACGACTTCCGGGTCCGGCGGCTCGACCGGGCCATGCCGCTGGCCGAGGCGGTCCTGAGCGGGCGGCCCCGTTTCGTGTCCTCGTTCTCGTCGCTCGGGCGGGACTTCCCCGAGCTCGCCCCGTACCTGGAGCGCCTGGACTTCCGGGCGGCCTGCTATCTGCCGCTGGTCGCGCAGGCGCGGTCGCTCGGTGGCATGGCCCTGTTCTACCGGGGCCGTACCTCGTTCAACGCCGACGAGCGCAACCTGGCCCTCGGCCTCGCGGCGATCGTCGCCCAGTCCCTCCAGCGGGCGATCCTCTTCGACGAGGAGCGGGAGCTGGCGACCGGGCTCCAGGCGACGATGCTGCCCCGCCGTATCCCGCGGATCACCGGCGGCGAGATCGCCGTGCGTTACCACGCGGCCTGGAGCGGGCGGCAGGTCGGCGGCGACTGGTACGACGTGATCGCGCTGCCCCGGGGCCGGGTCGGCATCGTCGTGGGCGACGTCCAGGGGCACGACACCCACGCCGCCGCCATCATGGGGCAGCTGCGCATCGCCCTGCGCGCGTACGCCGGTGAGGGCCACGCCCCGTCGACGGTGCTGGCCCGCGCCTCCCGGTTTCTCGCCGAGCTGGACACCAACCGGTTCGCCACCTGCACGTACGCCCAGGTGGATCTGGGCAGCGGCACGCTGCGCGCCGTTCGGGCCGGGCACCTCGGGCCGCTGATCCGGCACACCGACGGCCGGGTCGGGCAGCCCAAGCTGCGGGGCGGGCTGCCGCTGGGGCTCGCGACCGTGTTCGGCGACGAGGAGTTCCCGGAGACGCGGCTCGACCTCGTCCCCGGGGAGACCCTGGTGCTGTGCACGGACGGGCTCGTCGAGCAGCCCGGATCGGACATCGAGACCGGTCTCGCCGCGCTCTCGGCGGCCATCAGCAGCGGCCCGCCGCAGGCGGAGGCCCTGGCCGACCACCTCTCCGAGCGGCTGTGGGAGCGCTGGGGCGCGGGCGACGACGTGGCCCTCCTGGTGCTGCGGCGCAGCCCGGACCCGGGCACGCCCCGAGCGCCGCGCATCCACCAGTACATCCACCAGGCCGATCCGCAGGGCCTGTCGGACGCGCGTGCGGCCGTGGGGCAGGCGCTGCACGACTGGGGCATGTCGGAACTGGCCGACGACGCCGAGTTGTTGACGGGTGAGCTGCTCGTCAACGTCCTGCTCCACACCGAGGGCGGCGCGGTCCTGACCCTGGAGGTGCTGCCCGAACCGGTGCGGCGGGTACGGCTCTCGGTGCAGGACCGGTCGAGTGCCTGGCCCCGGCGGCGTACCCCCGGCGAGGCCGCCACCTCCGGGCGCGGACTGATGCTGCTCGACGCGCTGGCCTCGCGCTGGGGTGTCGAGCCACGCGGCGAGGGCAAGGCCGTGTGGTGCGAGATCGGTCCGGCGGAGGTGCCGGCCGACCTCGGTCACGGCGTCTGAGGGGGACTCTGAGGAAGGGAGCAGCGACACCATGGATCCTGTGGCCGCCCTGAACCGGATCGCGTTCCTCCTCGAGCGCGCCCAAGCGCCGGGGTACCGGGCCCGGGCCTTCCGTACGGCGGCCGCCGCGGTCTCCGCCCTGCCGGACGGCGAGGCGGCCGACCGCGCGGCGGCGGGCACCCTGGAGGCCGTGAAGGGCCTCGGACCGAAGACGGCGGCGGTGGTGCGCGAGGCGCTGGACGGACGGGTCCCGGAGTATCTGGCGGGGCTCGAGGCGGAGCTGGAGGAGTCGCTGCGGACCGACGGAGGGACGAGCGGGGGCGAGGCCCTGCGGGCGGCCCTGCGCGGCGACTGCCATCTCCACTCGGACTGGTCCGACGGCGGCGCCACGATCGAGGACATGGGCCGCGCGGCGGCGGCCCTCGGCCACGAGTGGGCGGTGCTCACCGACCATTCGCCCCGCCTCACGGTGGCACGCGGGCTCTCGGCCGAGCGGCTCCTGGAGCAACTCGACGTGGTGGCGCGGCTGAACGCGGAGTGGGCACCGTTCCGGCTGCTCACCGGGATCGAGTGCGACATCCTGGAGGACGGTTCGCTCGACCAGGAACCCGAGCTCCTGGACCGTCTCGACCTCGTGGTCGGTTCGGCCCACTCGAAACTCCGCATGGACGCCAGGGCGATGACCCGGCGGCTCGAACGGGCCGTGCGCAACCCTCTGATGGACGTGCTCGGGCACTGTACGGGCCGTCTGGTGGCGGGCGGGCGACTGCGGCCGGAGTCGGAGTTCGACGCGGAGCGGGTCTTCGCCGCCTGCGCCGAGTCCGGGACGGCGGTCGAGATCAACAGCCGCCCGGAGCGGCTCGACCCGCCGCGCCGGCTGCTCCGGCTCGCGGTGGCGACGGGCACGTACTTCGCGGTGGACACGGACGCGCACGCGCCGGGCCAGCTGGAGTGGCAGATCATCGGCTGCGCGCGGGCGGAGGAGTGCGGAGTGCCGGAGGACCGGGTGATCAACACCTGGTCGGCGGACCGGCTGACGGAGTGGACCCGGGCCTGAGAGCCCGGCCTGAGGGGCGATGCGGGTGGACGGGTGGAATGCACCGTGTCGCCGCGCCGCCGGAGCGGCGCGGCGACACAGGGGCGCGGCGACACAGGGGCGCGGGGGCGTCGGTCAGGCGCGCTGCCAGACCGTCGTCGCGTTGCAGAACTCGCGGATGCCGTGCCCGGAGAGCTCTCGGCCGTAACCGGAGCGCTTGATCCCGCCGAAGGGGAGGGCGGGGTGCGAGGCCGTCATGCCGTTGACGAACACGCCCCCGGCCTCCAGATCGCGTACGAGGAAGGCGACGTCCTCCGAGGAGCGGGTCCAGACGTTGGAACTGAGTCCGAACGGGGAGTCGTTGGCGACGGTCACGGCCTCCTCGATGTCACGGACCCGGTACACCGTGGCGACCGGCCCGAAGGTCTCCTCCTGGTGGATCCGCATCTCCGGGGTGATGCCGGCGAGCACGGTGGGCCGGTAGTACCAGCCGTTCGCCAGTTCCGGCTCCTCCGGCCGGTGGCCGCCGCACAGGGCGGTGGCACCCCGCCGTACCGCGTCGTCGACGAGCGCCTCCAGATCGGCGCGGCCCTGTTCCGTGGCGAGGGGGCCGACATCGGTGGCCTCGTCGAGGGGATCGCCGACGGTGAGGGCGTTCATGGCGGCGGTGAAGCGCTCGGAGAAGTCGTCGTACACGTTCTCGTGGACGATGAACCGCTTGGCGGCGATGCAGGACTGCCCGTTGTTCTGCACGCGCGCGGTGACGGCCGTCTTCACGGCCCCGACGACATCGGCCGAGGGCATGACGATGAACGGGTCGCTGCCGCCGAGTTCCAGGACGGTCTTCTTGACCTCGTCGCCCGCGACGGAGGCGACGGCCCTGCCCGCGGGTTCGCTGCCGGTGAGGGTGGCGGCGACGACCCTGGGGTCCCGCAGGACGCGCTCGACGTCGCGGGACCCGATGAGCAGGGCCTGGAAGCAGCCCTCGGGGTATCCGGCGCGGCGGAAGAGGTCGCCGAGGTAGAGCGCGGTCCTCGGCACGTTGGAGGCGTGCTTGAGGAGACCGGTGTTGCCCGCCATGAGCGCGGGCGCGGCGAAGCGGATCACCTGCCAGAGCGGGAAGTTCCACGGCATGACGGCGAGGATCGGGCCGAGCGGCCGGTAGTGGACGCGCGCCACGTCGGCGCCGGAGTCCTGGACGTCGCTCTCCGCCGGGTGCTCGTCGGCGAGCAGCTCCTCGGCGTTGTGGGCGTACCAGCGCATCGCCTTGGCGCACTTGGCGGCCTCCGCGCGGGCCGCGGAGATCGGCTTGCCCATCTCGACGGTCATGGTGTGCGCGATGTCCTCGTTGTCCTCGTCGAGGAGAGCGGCGGCGGCGCGCAGCAGACGGGCGCGTTCGGCGAAGGAGGTGGTGCGGTACTGGCGGTACGCCTCGTGGGCGGCGGCGATCCGCCGCTCGACCTCCTCGGGCCCGTGGGCCTCGTAGACGCGCAGCGTCTCGCCGGTCGCGGGGTTCACGGTGGCGATGCCCATGACGGGTCTCCTCCTGACATCGGCCCCCGTCCGCACGTTTCCGCTAAGCGGGGCTCGGCGCAACAGGGGCGGTGCGGTGGGGTGACCCGAAAACGGCGGTGGCCTCGGGGAACGCGGCCGGAGGTCGGCTACCGGGCGGTGAGCCAGGACAGGGCGCCGGAGAGGTGGGCGCGGAAGACGGGGTCGCGGTACGTCTCCGCGGCGTGACCGAGCGCGGTGAAGAACACCCGCCCGCCGTCGATCTCCCGGCACCAGACCAGCGGGTGGTCGTCACCGTGCGTGCCGCCCCGGTACGAGGTCTCGTCGGCCCGGGCGAGGATCCACACCCCGGACTCGGAGCCGTCCCCGGGCTTCCCCGTGCCCTCGTGCTTCCCGCCGCCCCGCGGGTCCGACGTGAAGTTGTACCACTCGTCGGTCCACTCCCAGCGGTCCGGCAGCGGGGCCGTCGCGGGGTGGTCGTGGTCGTCGACGAGGACGATGCCGGGCTGGAGCTCGGGGTGGCCGTCGAAGCGGGTGCCGAGCAGTTCTCCGTAGAAGGGCCAGTCGGGCTCGGCGTTGGCGGCCGCGTGGACGGCGAGCAGGGCGCCGCCGCCCCTCAGGTACGCCTCGAAGGCGGTGCGTCCCTCCGGCGTGAGGACGTTCCCGGTCGTGGAGAGCAGGACGACGACGGCGCACCGCGCGAGGCGCCCGGTCGTGAAGGCCTCCGGGTCGTCCGTCACCTCGGCCTTCCGGCCGAGCTCGTGCGCCAGCTCCATGAGCGCCGCGGCCCCGTCGGTGATCGAGTCGTGGCGGTAGCCCGTGGTGCGGGTGTAGATCAGGACGTCCGGGGTGGGCACGCGGGGACTCCAGGAGACGAGGCCAGGGGGCGAGGGGCGAGGGACGGGGGGCGGCGGCCGCCGAGGGACAGCCGGCGGGCGAGAGCCGGCACACGTGGGGAAAGCGCTTTCTGTACGGGGTCGACCGTAGCCACCGGAATCCCTCGGCCGCAACCCTCGCCGCCCCCTCACCCCACCCCTCGATCCATTGTCGTATCGGATACATCTCTGTATCTTTTGGCGCGCCACGCCCCACCGCTCACCGAGGAGCCGTCATGAGCACCGTGCCGCCCGCGCTCGCCGCCGCCGTCGGGCCGTTGCCCGAAGGGGTCGTCCTTCCGCTGCCGCCCGCCTTCGACTCCGTCGAGGAGGAGCGCCGGTACCGCAAGGAGCAACTCGCCGCCGGTTTCCGCATCTTCGGACGGTTCGGCTTCTCCGAGGGGGTCGCCGGGCACATCACCGTCCGCGACCCCGGTGACCCCGACGCCTTCTGGGTCAACCCCTTCGGCATGAGCTTCGGCCAGATCAAGGCCTCCGACCTGATCCTGGTGGACCACGAAGGGACCGTACTGGAGGGGCGCAGGCCCGTGAACCGGGCCGCGTTCGTCATCCACTCACGGGTCCACGCCGCCCGGCCCGACGCGATCGCCGCCGCGCACTCGCACTCCCTGTACGGCAAGGCCTTCTCCAGCCTCGGCATCCCGCTCGACCCGATCACCCAGGACGCCTGCGCCTTCTTCGAGGACCACGGGATCTACGACGACTACCGGGGCGTGGTCAACGAGACCGAGGAGGGCGAGCGCGTCGCCAAGGCCCTGGGCGACCACAAGGCGGTCATCCTCAAGAACCACGGGCTGTTGACCGTCGGTCAGTCCGTCGCCGAGGCCGTGTGGTGGTTCGTCACCATGGAGCGGTCCTGCCAGGCGCAGCTCCTCGCGATGGCGGCGGGCACGCCGCAGCACATCGACCGGGAGACGGCCCTGCTCACGCGCGGGCAGATCGGCGGGCACCTGGCCGGCTGGTTCCAGGCGCGCCCGCTGTGGGATCAGATCACGGCGTCGGATCCGGACCTCTTCGACTGACCGCCCCCGCCCCACGCGGCGTCGCCGACACCGGCGCCGGCGTCAAGGCCGGGCGTCACCGCCCGGCATCACTCCCCGGCGTCACTGCCCGGCATCACTGCCGGTGTCCGTGTCACCGGAGGTGCCGGCGCCCGGGATCCGCCGCGTCGACGCCTCCAGGAGCGGGGGGAGGAACTGCAGCTCCAGGCTGCCCGGCGGCAGCTCGGCCGGCTCCACGTAGCTCTGCGCGAGTCCCCCCTCGCGCAGGGCGATGAGGAGACGCGCGAACCGGTCGGCGTCCACGGTCAGTTCGCGCCCGGCCCGGCGCAGGACGAGGGTGAGCCCGCGAGCGATCTCGGCCCGCAGCCGCGCGTCGTGGCGCGCCAGCACCCAGGCGGCCTGCGGGTCGCGGATGGCGTGCAGGGTGAACTCGGTGGTGACGAGGTACCAGTCCCGCTCGTCCGGTTCGACCCTGGAGGCGAGCTCCGCGAGCCGGGTCAGGGTGTACTCCTCGGCGGTCAGCGCGTCGATCGCGTCGGCGAGCCGTCCCACGGTCCGGTCGCTGTGCTCGTCGAAGAGGGCGAGGAAGAGCTCTTCCTTGCTCGCGAAGTTCGAGTAGTACGCGCCCCGCGTGAATCCGGCTCGCTCACAGATCTGCTCGATCGTCGTCGCGTGGAAGCCGTGCTCGGCGAAGGTCTCCAGGGCGGCCTTCAGCAGGGCCGCGCGGGTACGGGGCCGCCTCCTGGTGACACCTTTCGGCACGGGTGCTTCCTCCTTCGTCCTGGGCCGCTTCCCGCGGCGGACGCCCACCCTACCGGCGGCCTCATCCCGGGCGGGGATCACCACCGGCGGATAATATTCACGCATGGGAGAGCGACCCGTCGCGCCCGCGGCGCCCGAGCTGGTCCTCGAGATCGACGGGGACGCGACCCGGATGAGTCCGAGCCGCGTCTATCGCATCGGACGTGACCCGACCAGCGACGTCGTCCTCGCGGACGCGCGCGCGTCCTGGCACCACGCGGTGCTCAGCGCCGCCGCCGGCCACTGGACCCTCGCGGACGAGGGCAGCACGAACGGCACCTTCACGGACGGCCTGCGGGTGGCCGGGCGGCAGGAGGTGGGTGCCGGGACGGTCGTACGCTTCGGGCATCCGGAGGACGGCCCCCGCGCGGTCCTGTCGTCGGGAGCCGCCCCGTCCGCTCCGGCGGCGGCGGTGCCGGAGGCGCAGCCGGAAGCGGCGCCGCCGCCCGAACCGGCCCCTGCCGACTCGCCGGCGGACCCCCCGCCCACTCCGGCGACGCCGGCACCCGCCCCGACACCGGCGCCCGCACCCGCACCCGCACCCGCACCCGCACCCGCCGAGGCCGCGCCCCCGGCCGAGGCTCCCACGCCCGCCCCCGCGCCGGCCCCCGCACCCGCGGCGGCCTCCCCCGTGACCCCCGACCTCGGCACCCCGCCGAACGCGCCGCTCCCCCGGCCCCCCTCCGTCGCGCACCCCGCCGCCACCGGCACCTTCCGGCAGCCGACGTCCGTGCGGCCGTTGCCCGCCCACAGCATCCGGATCGGCCGCGCCCCCGACAACGACGTCGTCGTCCCCGATCTCGTCGTCTCCCGGCACCACGCCGAGCTGCGCGCCCGCCCCGACGGCACGTACTGGATCCATGACCTGGGCAGCCACAACGGCACCTACCTCAACGGCGCCCCCGTCGTCGACGCCCGCGTGACGCCGGACGACATCGTCGGTGTCGGCCACTGCGCGTTCTGTCTCATCGGCGGGCAGCTCGTCGAGTTCACCGACACCGGCGAGGTCTCCCTCGACGTCCAGTCCCTCGCCGTCACCGTCGACCACGGACGCAAGATCCTCCTCGACGAGGTGTCGTTCCCCGTGGGCGAGAAGTGCCTGCTGGGGGTGGTGGGACCGTCCGGCGCCGGGAAGTCGACGCTCCTGGGCGCGCTCACCGGGCAGCGCCCCGCCGACCGGGGCACGGTGCTCTACGACGGCCGCGACCTGTACCGGGACTACGCCGAGCTGCGCCAGCGCATCGGGCTCGTCCCGCAGGACGACATCCTGCACCTCCAGCTGACCGTGCGCCGAGCCCTCGGGTACGCCGCGGAGCTGCGCTTCCCCGAGGACACCGAGCCGGACGAGCGGCGGGCCCGGGTGGACGAGGTGATCCGGGAGCTGGGACTCACGGAACGCGCGCAGCAGCCCATCCACAGCCTCTCCGGCGGCCAGCGCAAGCGGGTGAGCGTCGCGCTCGAACTGCTCACCAAGCCGTCGCTGCTGTTCCTCGACGAGCCGACGTCCGGTCTCGACCCCGGCATGGACCGGTCCGTGATGCACATGCTGCGCGGGCTCGCGGACGACGGCCGGACCGTCGTCGTCGTCACGCACAGCGTGCTCAGTCTGGACGTGTGCGACCGGCTCCTCGTCCTCGCGCCGGGCGGCCGGGTCGCCTACTACGGGCCGCCCGCGGACTCCCTCGGCTTCTTCGGTTTCGACCAGTGGCCCGAGGCCTTCGAGGCCTTCGAGAACGACCGGGACCGTGACTGGGCGGGTCTGTACCGGTCCTCGCGCTTCCACCGCCGCTACGTCTCCGACGCGACGGCCCGCCCGAACGTCCCCCTGCCGGGGGCCTCCCCGGGGGAACGGGAGCCGGCACCACCGCCGAAAGCGCAGAGCTGGGGCTCCCAGCTGCGGACGCTCGTCCGCCGGTACGCCGCGGCGCTCTCCGCCGACCGCACGTTCCTGGCCATCATGATCGCGCTGCCGTTCGTGATGGGCGCGATGGCCCGGGCCCTGTCCGAGGGCGGCTTCAACCAGGAGTCGACGCTGAACGTCCTGCTCATCCTCTGTGTGGGCGGTGTCCTCACGGGCGCGGCGAACGCCGTCCGCGAACTGGTCAAGGAACGGACCATCTACCGTCGCGAGAGAGCCGTCGGCCTCTCCCGCTCGGCTTACCTCGCCTCCAAGGTGGTCGTCCTCGGCACGATCACGGTGGTCCAGGCCGTCGTCCTGACCCTGGTGGCCCTGATCGGCGTCCCGCTGAACGTGCCCGGCGGCAAGGGCGTCCTGATGCCACCGCTCGTGGAGATCACCCTCGCCGTCGCACTGCTCTCGTTCACGGCGATGATGCTCGGGCTGCTCGTCTCCGCCCTCGTCCGCAAGGAGGAGGTGACGATGCCGCTGCTCGTCCTCCTCGCGATCGTGCAGGTGGTGTTCTGCGGTGCGCTCCTGACCGTGCGGGGGACTCCCGTCCTGGAGCAGCTGGCGTGGCTGGTGCCGTCGCGGTGGGCGTTCGCGGCGATGGGCGCCACGGTGGACATCGGGACGGTCTCGCCGAGCGAGAAGACGGCGGATCCGCTGATGGACCACACGGCGTCGGCCTGGTTGTTCGACATGGGCATGATGGTCGTGCTCTGTCTCGTCCTCGGTCTGCTCGTGGCGCGGCTGCTGCGCCGCCACGAGCCGGTCGTGATGCGGAGGTAGGCCCGTGAGCTTCCCCGTACCGGAGTACGTGCCGGACTTCCGGCCCACCCATGTCGTACCGCGCGACGGCCTCGACACCTGGGAAGGGCCGGATCCGACGCTGCCCACGACGCCGCTCGACGCCTTCCTGCCGGTACGTCTGGAGGAGCGGGCCGGCGACTGGGGGCGGATCCTCTGCTCCAACGGCTGGACCGCCTGGGTCGACGCGCGGCTCCTCGTCACCGTCCCGGACGACCCCCCGGCGGCAGGACAGCCGCTCACCAGAACCGCCGATCCGCGCCCGCTGATCTCGCGCGCCGAGGATGCGCTCGGCCGCTACCGGCGGGCGGCGGAGGCGCTGGGGGCGGGGCGCCTCGACGGCGAGAACTTCCGGCTGCGGACACGTGGGCTGCGGGTGGGCATGGTCGTCGACGGCGAGTCGGTCTGGCTGTACGACGCGGAGCACGAGCGATGGGTCTACTGCGACGGCGTGGGGCTGAGTACGTACGCGGCGTCGTCGGCGCCCTCGATCGCCTCCCCCGCGTCTCCCGCTTCCCCCGCCGGCGATACGGCGGCGCCCGGCGGAGCCGGGGAGGCGGAGGAGCCGGAGGAGGCCGGCGGTCACGAGCGGGCCGCGGCCGCGCCCCTCGACCACGAGCCGACCCAGGTGGTGCTGCGGGGCGACGCGCCGCCGGCCGCCGGACCGCCGCCGACCCAGGTCGTGCCGCAGGCGCAGGCGGACCCCGCCTCGGCCCCGGCGCCACCGCCCACCCAGGTCGTGGAGCGCCCGCCGCCGCGAACGGCAGGTGAGGAGTGATGGCAGGCGGGCCGCAGGACGACCCGGAGCTGCCGGCGGGCCGTCCGTCCGGACTCCTGGGCAAGGAGATCGCGGGCTACCGGGTGGAGCGCGAGATCGGCCGGGGCGGGATGGCGGTCGTGTACCGGGCGCGGGATCTGCGGCTCGACCGGACCGTGGCACTGAAGCTGCTCGCCCCCGAGCTGGCCCGTAACGACACCTTCCGCAAGCGTTTCGCGCACGAGTCGAGGGTCGCCGCCTCGATCGACCACCCCCACATCGTGCCTGTCTTCGACGCGGGCGAGACGGAGGGGGTGCTGTACATCGCCATGCGGTACGTGGCGGGGCAGGACCTGGTGGCCCTGCTGGACCGCGAGGGGCCGCTGCCGCCCGGGAAGGCGGGGCGGATCGCCGTGCAGGTGGCCTCGGCCCTGGACGCGGCGCACGCCCACGACCTGGTGCACCGGGATGTGAAGCCCGGCAACATCCTGGTCGCTGAGGGTACCGACCGGGACCATCCGGAGCATGTGTACCTCACGGACTTCGGCCTGACGAAGAAGTCGTTGTCGCTGACGGGGTTCACCACGGTGGGCGAGTTCGTGGGCACGCTGGACTACGTGGCGCCCGAGCAGATCTCGGGGAAGCCGGTGGACGGCCGGTGCGATGTGTACAGCCTGGCGTGTGTGGTGTTCGAGACGCTGGTGGGTGCGCCGCCGTTCCGCCGTGACACCGACTGGGCGGTGCTGTGGGCGCAGCAGTACGACCCGCCGCCGCCGCTCTCCGAGGTCAGGCCGGGGCTGCCGGGGGCCGCGGACGCGGTCTTCGCGAGGGCGCTGGCGAAGACGCCCGAGGAGCGGTACGGGACGTGCCTGGAGTTCGTGGCGGAGCTGCGGGCCGCGTTGACGACGGGCGGAGCATCCGGGTCGTTCGTGACGAAGGGCGGCCCGGAGCCGCTGACTCCGCCGCGGGACCCGCCCGCGTGGGCGAGGCCGGTGTTCCGGGCACGGTAGGGCGGTTCTCCCGCCTGCCGTCCGGGCAGCCGTCCCGCGAACCGAGTACCCGCCTGAGTACGCGAGCCCTTCGGCCCCGGAACCCGGCCGTGCGACAGTGCGTCCGTACGGGCCGGGGGGTCCGGTGGTGACCCGGGCGGGGAGAGGGGACGGACGTGGACCTGTTCGACGGAGAGTTCGGCGGTCGGGACGAGCACCAGACGGATGTGGGGGGCGGCGGCTGTTCCTGGTTCTACGTGGTCCTCATCGGGCTCGCGATCCTCGTGGTCGTCGGCATGAACCGGTTCTTCGACTTCGTCAGAAGCCTCCTCTGACGGTCCCCGCCGGAACCGGCGGACGGACAAGGGCCTGGGCGACGGTTCACGCCTCAGGTGGGGTTGCGTAGCGGTCGGCCAGCGCGGCGGCCCGGTCGTACAGCACGGTGCGCAGGGACTCGGGGGCCAGGGCTTCCGCGTCCGTCCCGAGCTGCCACAGGGCCCACGCGGCGTGGCGTGCGTCCTGGTAGGTCAGCTCCAGGCGGAGTCGGCCGTCCGCGTCCGGTTCCTCGGCGCGGACGGCCACCGCGGTGTCCAGCAGGTCCTCCCGGCGCGCCGGGTCCACCCGTACCAGCACGGTGAGGTGGTCGTCGCCGAGGAACCGCGCGGAGCGCTCGCGCCAGATCCGGTCCAGGTCGACCCGGTCGGGCCGCTCGGCCGGCTCGGCCAGTTCCTCGGCGGCCAGCACCCGCGACAGCCGGTACGTACGGTCCGCGCCGGCCCTGGTGGCCAGCAGGTAGCCCCGGTCGCGCACCGTGACCAGGCCGATCGGGTCCACGGTGCGCCAGTCCGGAGCCCGGCCGGTGGCCGCGTAGTGGATGCGCAGCCTGTGTCCGGCGAGCACCGCGCGCCGGACCTCGGTCATCGTCGTACCGGGTACCTCGTCGCCGTTGCGCCGCCGTGACAGCAGGTCCGCCTCCGGCTCGACGAGAAACCGCTGGACCGCGTCGCTCGCGGTGGCCCGGTGGCCGTCCGGCAGCGCGTCGAGGATCTTCCGCATGGCCGAGGCGCGCGCCGAGGCGAGGCCGAACGCCTGCTCCCCGCGCCCCGGTCCGGCGGTCAGCAGGGCGAGGGCCTCGTCGTGGTTCAGCCCGGTGAGCTCGGTACGGAAGCCGGGCAGCAGGGCGAAGCCGCCGTGCCGGCCGCGCTCCGCGTAGACGGGGACGCCGGCCGTGGACAGCGCGTCGATGTCGCGGAGCACGGTACGGGTGGACACCCCCAGCTCACGAGCCAGGGTGTCCGCGGTCAGACGACCGTGCCGACGCAGCAGGAGCACCAGGGAGACCAGCCGGTCGGCACGCATGCGAGAACGCTAACGGAATACATGACCGAGGGTGTCGTGATTGGTTGGCAGGCTTCTCGGCACGACGTCGCGGCGGGTGGTCCGAGCGGCGACGGACGGACGTATCCCTACGAAGCGAACGGAGCTGATGCGGCGATGGAGCGCACGGCGGTCAACCCGGTGACGTGGTCGGTGGAGAAGGGGTTCAACCAGGGTGAGCTCGTCTCCGGGCACACACGCACCCTGTTCATCTCCGGTCAGACGGCGATGAGCGAGAAGGGCGAGCCGCAGCACGAGGGGGACATGGCACGCCAGTTGGCGCTGAGCCTCGATAACATCGAGGCCGTACTCGGCGAGGCCGGCATGTCGCTCGCGAACCTCGTACGGCTCAACGTCTACACGACCGACGTCGACCTGCTCTTCCAGCACTACGGCGAGCTGGCGGGCCGGCTGGGCGCGGCCGGAGTGGCACCGGCCACCACGATGCTCGGGGTGACGCGACTGGCGATCCCCGGCCAGACGGTCGAACTGGAGGGAACCGCCGTCGCGTGACACGACGGTGGCGGCGCCGCTGTCCGTGCCCGCCTCGACGGGATCGGAGAGCGGCGCCGGGCTCGCCGAAGCCGGGGGTGCTCCGGTCCCGAGGGTGACGCAGGCAACACCGGTTGCGGGGCAACCATTCGGCGAGGCGGCCGGTCTCCTGATCGATCACTCCCAGTGATCGCATCGACGAGGAGACCATCATCACCGCCATACGCAAGACCCTCACCGCCACCGCAGTCGTCGGCGCCGTCCTGGCGGGTTCGGCCGCCTGCGGCACGGTGGAACAGCTTTCCGCGGGGCAGAAGCTGGACCAGGCCTTCGAGAAGCTGGGCAAGGAGAAGTCGATCTCCTTCGAACTCGACCTGGACGTCGACGCGAAGACCCTCAAGCTGATGGACGCCGAGTCGGACCCGGAGCCCGGTGACGAGATCCCCGACGAGGCAGCGGACCTGATCAGCGGTGCGAAGGTCAGCGTCACGGTGGAGTCGAAGAAGGCGATCGGCGAGTCCGAGGAGAAGGACTTCGTCGGTATGGCCATGAAGGTCAGCACCTCGGGTGGTGACCTGCTCGACTACCGGGTCGTCGGCGACTACACGTACGTCCGGTCCGACGTCCAAGCCCTCAGCAAGGCGATGGCGATACCCGTCCCGCCCGTCGACCAGCTCCCTCCGGAGGCGAAGGGCATCAAGAAGGTCCTCGATGGCGGCTGGATCAAGTTCAACACCAAGGAGATGGAGAAGGCCGGCCAGGACATGGCCGAGGAGATGGGCGAGGCGCCCGGCGCCAAGCCGTCCGCCGAGCCCTCTCTGGACCCCAAGACGCAGAAGAAGCTCGTGGCGGCCCTCCGTGAGGTCATCGCCCGTGAGGTCGACTTCAAGACCGCCGGCGGCCAGGACGGCACCGAGCACATCACTGCCACGGCCCCGCTCCGCACCCTGCTCACGCGGCTGATCGGCGAGCTGCGTCCGCTCACCAAGGACCTGCCGCCCGGCATGGACCTTCCGTCGGACAAGGACCTCAAGGACACCCCCGACACCAAGGTGTCGGCCGACTTCACGCTCAAGAACGGCGAGCTGACCGAGGTGTACGTCGACCTCGCCAAGCTGGCCGAGAACGCGCAGGTCAAGAAGTTCGGTCTGGCCCTGAGGATGAGCGGCGGCAGCAGGCCGGTGGCCCCGGCCGGTGCCACGGAGATGAACCTGGAGGAGCTCATGGGCGGTTTCTTCGGCGCCATGATGCCGGACGAGGGCCCCGAAGGGGGCTTCGAAGAGGGCTTCGAAGAGGACGCCGCGTAGGGACATAGCGGAGAGACACCGCAGCCTGCCGCAGGCGCGGCGGGCCGCTTCCGTGCCGGCCGGGGCGGCGCCCCGGCCGGCGGACGTCGTCCGGCGCACGGCGCCCGGTCCCGTGCACGGGGGGGGAGGCACGGGACCGGGCTGTCTCCTACGGTACGCGCCACGGGGCCCTGTCGCGCAGGTATGCGGCACCTCGCGTCCTCCCCGGGTCGTCCACGGCGTCGGTACGCTCGACGGTCGCCCACGGGCGGCGGCGCGGCCCGTTCTACCTCTGGGGCCGTGGCGGTGGAGGCGCGTTCACGGTCCTGGGCCCGGTCTCGCCCTTGCGGCGGACGCGGGTGGCGAGCAGACCGCCCAGGAAGCCGAAGAACAGCCCCCAGAGGAGGGCGAAGCCGACCGTTCTCCAGATGTGGGGGCGGAGGATCACCTCACCGCCCAGGGAGTCCAGATCGCCGATGCCGAGGACCGAGAGGCCCAGGCGGGCCTCCACCAGCGTCAGCGGGGCGACGACCAGCATCGCGAGCGCGAAGGCGATCGCCAGGTGCAGGGCGTGCTGCCAGACCTTGATCCTCGCCGGGGAGCGCACCGCCGCCACGAAGGCCGCCGCGAGGACCAGCACGGCCGCCACGGGGAGCAGCCACCATGCCCGGGCGTCCTGCGCCGCGAGCGAACTCAGGTCGATGGTCGAGAGGTCCGTGCTGTCGGCCGCTCCGTCCCCCTGGCGCAGGACGGCGTCGAGGATCTGCGGCATCGGAAGGCCGAACGGGCCGTCGACCCTGCCCTCCCAGGAGCCGCCGATGCCCACGCCGAGCGCGAGCCAGGTGATGTTGGGCAGGCCGAGCAGGACGACCGCGAGGGTCTCCGCGGGGTGACCCTTGGTCGCCGCGACCACCACGCCGATGACCAGGCCCACGACCACGTACGCGAGGAGCAGCAGGAGCATCGCGTACGCCGCGGGCCGAACGGGTTCGTGGTAGCGGACGAGCCGGGACGGCAGGGGCGTTCCGCGGGAGACGAGGAGCGCGACGACGAGCACCCCGAGGATCCACAGAAGTCCGTAGAAGAGGGTAGGACCGAGGTCGACGCGGAAGCCGACGGTGGGGTTCACCGCGTCGAGCAGCTCGCCGAAGATATCCATCAGGCCGCTCTGCTCGTCCCCGCCGCCGAGGGTGAGGGGGAAGTCGTGCCGGGCGACGGCGGAGACTCCGGCCAGGGCCGCCAGCCAGAGGACGACCGTGCTCACGAAGCGGAGCAGGAGTTCGCGGGAGCCGGCCACGGCATGATGTCGCAGGGGCCGCAGGAAGCAGTAGCCGGTGACCAGTGCGCCCACCAGGGTGACGGTCAGCGGCATGGCGGTCAGTTCGGCCTGGGTTCCGGCGAGGGCGCCGGCGTCGCCGGAGAGTTCGACCTGGCCGCCCGCGGCCATGACGACGACGGCGGCCAGGACGGCGGTGAAGCCGCCGGGCAGATCGCCCGCGCCGGCCGCCCAGAGGCCGAGGCCCGCGACGACGCCCATGGCGACGAATCCGGCGACCACCGCGGCCAGGGACTGCAGGCCGACGCGGGCGAGGTGCCCGCCGGCGGTCGCGGCGGGCGTGGGGGTGGGGAGCCGACTGCTCACCCTGCTCACGCTAGTACCGGTGACGGTCGGCCGCTTGCGGACGGGACCGGACGGGTACGGGGCCGGGGGTGTACGGCCCCGGCGCGTGCGGGCTGTTGCCTGCCGGGCTCTGCCACTCGGGGTCCTCCGCTTGCGGGTACCCACCGTTCGGCGCACACAATGGGCCCGGAACGGAAGAAAGGGAAAAACGTGACTTCCCACCCGCCGTCCGGCCCTCCGTCGGTTCCTCCTGCAGGTCCCCCCTCGGGCCCCCTCTCGGGCCCGAGCACACGCCCGGGATCCGCCGGACCCCCGCCACCGCCCCCAGGACCGCCCCACAGCGGCTCGGGCGGCGGTTCGTCCGGCGGCTCCGGCGGCGGCTCTTCCGGCGGCTCCGGCAGTGACGGCGGTTCGGGCGCTCCCGGCGGGGCCGGTGGTTCCGGCGGTCCCGGTGACGGTGCTTCCGGCGCCCCCGGGAACGGCGGCCCCGGCAGGGGCCCCTGGTGGCGTTCCGTCCCCAAGGTCGCCTCCGTCACCGCCGTCGTGGTCGCGGCCGCCGCCCTGGCCGTGGTGCTCACCAACCGCCCCGACGACTCCCCCGACACCACGGGTTCCGGCGGCGGCGAGGTGTTCCTGCAGAACGCGGCCGCGACCGGTCCCGACCCGTTCACCAAGTCGACGGCCCGCACGGAGTCGACCTCCGCCTCACCCGCCTCACTGCCTCCCCGTACCTCCTCGGCCACCACCGAGGTATCGGGCTCGACACCCGGCCTCTACGGCGGGACGCAGTCGGTGGCCAGCTGCGACGTGGAACAGCAGGTCCGTTACCTCGCCGCCGAGCCCGCGAAGAACGGCGCCTTCGCCTCCACCCTGGGCATCGAGGCGAACCAGGTGCCCGACTACCTGCGCTCCCTGACCCCGCTTCAACTCCGCGCCGACACCCGGGTGACGAACCACGGCTACAAGAACGGCGCCGCCACCACGTACCAGTCCGTGCTCCAGGCCGGGACGGCGGTCATGGTCGACAACCGCGGGGTGCCCCGGGTGCGCTGCGCCTGCGGCAACCCGCTGACACCGCCGGTGGCGCAGAAGTCGCCGAAGCCGACGGGCACACCGTGGCAGGGCTACGACGCCGACCAGGTGGTCGTCGTGGCACCGTCGGTGACGGTCGTGAACGTCTTCGTGGTGTACGACACGGAGGCCGACAGCTGGTTCGCGCGGCAGCACGGTGACCACGGCAAGCACGACAGGCCGACCCCGCCGCCTCCCCCGCCCACCAGGTCACCGTCGACCTCGGCGTCCACCTCGACGCCCCCGTCCGTCTCCCCGTCGACGCCGGTGCCGTGCGTGACGGTGACGGGCGACGAGACCCCGACGCCGAGCGGCGGCGTGACACCGTCTCCGTGCCCCTCGACGCTCTCCCCCGCGACGCCGACGTCCTCGCCGCCGACCACCACGCCCTCGGACACGCCCCCGTCCACCGATACGCCCCCTTCCGACACCACGCCCTCGGACGACACCACCCCGCAGGACGACTCGTCACCGGTGACCAACTCGCCGGGCCCCGAGTCCGCGCCGGTCACGGACGGTTCGACGGCTCCGTCCGCCGAGTCGGCCGACGGGTCCGGAGGGTCCACCGCCTGACCGCCCCGGCCCCGCGCAGGCTCCGCAGCCGCGCCCCCAGCCGAAGGGGCTGGACCGCCCGCCGCTCCGCGGGTGGCCCTGCGGCTGCGACGTCACCGGGGCGACCATCGACCTCGCCCTGGCCTCGCCGGAGGCCCCCGCAGAGGAACTCTCCGCCGCGCTCGCCTCGGCGGCGGCCGAGCTCCCCCGCTACGCCGGGACGCAGGGCTACCACCCGTACGGACTGCCCGCGCTGCGCTCCGCCGTCGCCGCCCGCTACACGGCCCGGGGCCTGCCGACGCTCCCGGAGCAGATCCTCGTCACCACCGGGGCGCAGCAGGCCCTCTCCCTGGCCCTCACGCTGCTCGGCCGGTCCGGCGACCGGGTGCTCGCCGAGAACCCCTGTACACCAACGCCCTCGACGCCATGCGGGGCCGCATGCTCCGGATCACCCCGGTCCCGGTCACCGAGAAGGGCTGGGACACCGGGCTCGTCGACGCCGCGCTCCGGCAGACAGCGCCGCGTCTCGCCTATCTGATCCCCGACTTCCACAACCCGACCGGGCATCTGATGCCGCAGGAACAGCGGCGTGACCTGGCGCGGGCGGCGCGGGCCACCGGGACCTGGCTGGTGGTGGACGAGACGCTGACGGACATCGCGCTCGACGTGGCCGCGCCGCCGCCGTTCGCGGCGGCGGCCGCCGGTGGCGACAGCGAGCAGATCGTCTCCGTGGGGTCGCTGAGCAAGACCTGCTGGGGCGGTCTCCGGGTCGGCTGGGTGCGGGCGTCGTCCCGGGTCGTGACCGAGCTGGCCCGGGTGCGGATCACGGCCGACCTGTCCGGTTCCGTACTGGACCAGCTGGTGGCCGTCGCCCTCATGGACCGCCTCGACGTGATCCTGCCGAAGCGCCTGGCGGAGCTGCGGCTGCGCAGGGACGCGCTGACCTCGGCCCCGGCGCTGCCGGACTGGGTGGCCTGACGGGCCCCTCGCCGCGGGGTCGGCACAGGGGCTCACGGGCCAGGTGCAGGGGCTTATTCGGATGCCCGCCGACCCCGGTCCATGTACGGTCCACCGAGTGGAACCATTGACCGACAAACAGATCCGCTCGTCCTTCGTGAACTGCACCAAGGGCGAGGCGGCACGCCTCAAGCTGCCGCTCGACTTCGCCGAACTCCCCTGGGAGGATTTGGACTTCCTCGGCTGGGTCGACCCCGGTGCGCCGCTCCGCGCCCACCTGGTCGTCCCCCGCGAGGACGGACCGGTCGGTGTGAGCCTGCGGGTTCCGGCCGCCGGCCGGACCAGCGCCATGAAGTCGAGCATGTGCCAGGTGTGCCTGACCGGGCACGCCTCCTCGGGCGTCACGCTGCTCGTGGCACCGCTCGCCGGGCCCCGGGGCCGTGACGGGAACACCGTCGGGATCTACCTCTGCGCCGACCTCGCCTGCTCCCTCTACGTACGGGGCAGGCGGCAGCCGAAGCTGCGCGGCCGGCGCCAGGACGAGTCCCTCACGCTCGACGAGCAGGTCGCCCGTCTGACGGGCAACCTGGGCGCCTTCGTCGACCGGGTGACATCGGCCTGAGTCCGCGTCGGGAGGGGCTTGCGGGCCGGTTCAGCGGAAGGCCTGTTCGCCGGTGAGCGCCTTGCCGATGACCAGGGAGTGGACCTCGCTCGTGCCCTCGTAGGTGAGCACCGACTCCAGGTTGTTGGCGTGGCGCAGCACCGGGTACTCCAGGGTGATGCCGTTGGCGCCCAGGATCGTGCGGCACTCGCGGGCGATGGCGATGGCCTCGCGGACGTTGTTCAGTTTGCCCACGCTGACCTGCTCGGGGGTGAGCGTGCCCGCGTCCTTGAGCCGTCCCAGGTGGAGGGCGAGCAGCATGCCCTTGCCGAGTTCGACGCACATGTCGGCGAGCTTCTGCTGCGTCAGCTGGTACGAGGCGAGCGAGCGGGCGAAGACGGTCCGCTCGCGGGCGTAGGAGATCGCCGTCTCCAGGCAGTCGCGGGCGGCGCCGAGGGCCCCGAAGACGATGCCGAAACGGGCCTCGTTGAGGCAGCCGAGCGGGCCGGAGAGGCCACGTGCCCCGGGCAGCATCGCGTCGGCCGGGAGGCGGACGTCCTCCATGACCAGTTCGCTGGTGACGCTCGCGCGCAGCGACAGCTTCATCTTGATCTCCGGGGCGCTGAACCCGGGGGTGTCCGCAGGGACGAGGAAGCCGCGTACACCCTCCTCGGTACGGGCCCAGACGACGGCGACGTCGGCCACCGAGCCGTTGGTGATCCACATCTTGGTGCCGTTGAGGATCCAGTCGGATCCGTCGCGCTTGGCGTTGGTCCGCATGGCGCCCGGGTCGGAGCCGGCGTCGGGCTCGGTGAGGCCGAAGCAGCCGATGTACTCCCCCGCCGCCATCTTCGGCAGCCACCGCTGCTTCTGCTCCTCGGAGCCGTACTTCCAGATCGCGTACATGGCGAGCGAGCCCTGCACGGAGACGAGCGAGCGCAGTCCGGAGTCGACCGCCTCCAGCTCCAGACATGCGAGGCCGTACGCGACGGCGTTGGTGCCCGCGCAGCCGTAGCCCTCCAGGTGCATGCCGAGCACACCGATGCCGCCGAGGGTGCGGGCGAGCTCGCGGGCGGGGATCTCGCCCTTCTCGAACCAGCCGGCGACGTGCGGGCGCAGCTCGCGGTCGGCGACGGCGCGGACCGTCCGGCGGATCTCGCGTTCCTCGTCCGTCAGCAGTCCGTCGACGGCGAGCAGGTCGAAGGGGTGGACGGGGGCTGAGCTGGACTGCGACGACGACGGCGACTGCGGCGACTTCACGGACGGCCTCCTGGCGGCTGTGGCGACTCGGCGAGGCGAAGCGTAGCCCTACATCGGATATTGGATCCAGTATTGAAAATCCCGTATACCGGATCTACGGTCCGAGTGGATCCGATCGCCAGCGAGGGAGAGCGGAATGCGCGCAGACCAGCCGGACACGCCGGGGCCGGCGGCGACCGGCGCCCTGTCCGGGATCGTCGTCGCCGACTTCGGCCGGGTCCTGGCGGGGCCGTACATGACGATGCTCCTCGCCGACCTGGGCGCGGACGTGATCAAGATCGAGCGGCCGGGTTCCGGCGACGACACGCGCGCGTGGGGGCCGCCGTTCGCCGACGGCGGGGCCACCTACTTCCTCGGGGTGAACCGCAACAAGCGCTCGGTCGCGCTCGATCTCACCGACCCCGACGACCTGGCGACGGCGCGCGCGATCGTGGACCGCGCGGACGTCCTGGTGGAGAACTTCCGCCCCGGCACCATGGAGAGACTGGGCCTCGGGTACGCGGACGTCCGGGCCACCAACCCCGGTCTCGTCTACTGCTCGGTGACCGGCTTCGGCACCGACGAGGGCGCCCGGCTGCCCGGCTACGACCTGCTCGTCCAGGCCATGGGCGGCCTGATGAGCGTGACCGGCGAACCGGACGGTCCCGGGACGAAGGCCGGGGTCGCGCTGGTCGACGTCATCACCGGCCTGCACGCGGGCATGGGCGTCCTCGCCGCCCTCCGCCACCGCGAACGCACCGGCGAGGGCCAGCGCGTCGAGGTCTCACTGCTCTCCTCCCTCCTGTCGGCGCTCACCAACCAGGCGGCCGCCCACCTCGCGGCCGGGGTCGTACCGCGCGCGATGGGCAACCGGCACCCGAGCATCGCCCCGTACGAGGTGTTCGAGGCACGGGACCGGCCGCTGGTCCTGGCCGTCGGCAACGACCGGCAGTTCCGGGTCCTGTGCGAGCGGCTCGGTCTGCCCGGACTCTCCGAGGATCCGCGCTTCGCGACCAACACGGCGCGGGTCGCCCACCGGGACGCGCTGGTGGCAGCGCTGGCCTCACGGTTGGGGACCCGTACCGCCGACGCCTGGTTCGAGGAGCTCACCGCGGCCGGGGTGCCGTGCGGGCCGATCAACGACCTGGCGGCCGCGTTCGACCTCGCCGACCGGCTGGGGCTCGCCCCGCGCGTCCCGGAGTCCGCGGCCGGTCCCGGTCAGGTCGCCCATCCGGTACGGCTCGGCGCCACCCCGCCGACGTACCGCGCCGCTCCCCCACGGCTGGGCGAGCACACGGAGGGCGTGCTGGCCTCGCTCACGCGGCCGGAGCGGAGCGACACGGGAAGTCCGTGAGCACGCGCGCGTAGGAAGATGGTCGGGACCGGTGGAGAGATCATCCGGCGGGCGGCACGAGGGATCGGAAGGTCACAGGCGATGAGCAGCGCGGTGCAGAGGCGGCGGCCGCAGACCGCCCAGCAGTTCGTTCTCGAGGAACTGCGGCGCGCCATCACCAGCGGGGAGCTGAGACCGGGCGGGCAGATCCGTCAGGACGCTCTCGCGGCGCGTTTCGAGGTGAGCCGGGTGCCGCTGCGCGAGGCCCTGAAAGCCCTGGAGGCCGAGGGCCTGGTCGTGCATCACATCCACCGGGGCTACTTCGTCGCGGAGCTCTCGCTCGCCGATCTGGAGGAGATCTACCGGATCCGCGAACTCCTGGAGACGGAGGCCGTGCGGATGGCCGTGCGTCGGATGCCGGACGGCGTCGTGGCCGCCCTGGAACGCGTCCAGCGGGAGGTCGAGCAGGCGGCCGACGAGGGCGACGTGCCGGCCATGGCCGCGGCCAACCGGCTCTTCCACTTCACGCTCATCGAGGCGTCGGGGATGCCGCGTCTGGTCCGCCTGATCGCCACCCTGTGGGACTCCACCGAGGCGTACCGCTCGCTCTACTACACCGAGGGTCCGCACCGGAAGCAGGCCGTCCGCGAGCACCGCGCCGTCATCTCCGCGCTCCGGCACGGCGACGAGGACGCCACCGTCCGCTGGCTCGACGAGCACCGGGCGCACGCGGTGGCGGCGCTGCGCGAGGTCCTGGACCTGGAACGGGACTGAGCCCCCGGCAGACGTACGGCACCGACTAGGCTTCTCGCCATGTATCAGGGGGAATTGATCAATGTCGTCGACGTGGAGGCGACCTGCTGGGAGGGCGAGCGGCCGCCCGGCGCCGTCAGCGAGATCATCGAGATCGGGTTGACGGTGGTCGATCCGGGAGCGGGCGAGCGGGTCTCCCGGCACCGGATCCTCGTGCGGCCGGTCCGCTCGAAGGTCAGCGCGTTCTGCACCGAACTGACCGGTCTCACCCAGGCGGAGGTCGACACCGGTCTGGACTTCGCCGCCGCCTGCCGGCTCCTGGCGACCACGTACGAGGCGGGTCCGCGGCCCTGGGCGAGCTGGGGCGAATACGACCGCAAGCAGTTCACCCACCAGTGCCGCGTCACCGGCACCCCGTATCCCTTCGGGCGCCGTCACACCAACGCGAAGGCCGTGTTCACGGAGGCGTACGGCCTTCCCAGACGGCCCGGCATGGCGCGTGCCCTGGAGGTCGCGGGGCTGCCCCTGGAGGGGCGGCACCACCGGGGCGAGGACGATGCCTGGAACATCGCGGCGCTGGTACTGCGCCTCGCGGAGCGGGGCGCGTGGCCGGCGGCCGACGCGGTGGACGTTCCGTAGGCACCTCGGGGACCTGCGGTTACTCTGGCGCCGGATGCGAGGAGGAACCATGGGGCGGATGCCGTCGGCCGAACGACGCAGACAGCTGGTCGACGCGGCGATCAGGGCGATGACCAGGGACGGGGTCGCCCGGACCACCACCCGGTCGATCTGTGCCGAGGCGGGTGTCTCGCTGAGCGTCTTCCACTACTGCTTCGAGTCCAAGCAGGCCCTCCTCGAAGCCGCGATCGAGACGATCAACAGCGACTACGTGGCGCGCGTGATGTCGGCCGTCGAGCCGGGCACCACCCTGCGCGAGACGGTACGGGGCGCGCTCCAGTCGTACTGGGACCATGTCACGGCCCACCCCGGCGAGCACATGCTGACGTACGACCTCACCCAGTACGCCCTGCGGGAGCCGGGGTTCGAGCATCTGGCGCGCGCCCAGTACGAGCAGTACGTGGTGTCGGCGGCCGCGCTCGTCGAGCAGGTCCGCGCGATGCGGGAGATGGAACCGCGGGTGCCGGTCGAGACGATCGCCCGGTATCTGGCGGCGGCGATCGACGGCCTCACGCTCCAGTTCCTGGTCGTCGGGGACGAGAAGACGGCGTCGACGCTTCTCGATCTGACGGCCGATCAACTTGTGTTCCTCATCGAGGGATAGAGGGATCCGGGTCGACTCGGTCACCGCCTCATGACCATCAACAGGTCATCTGTCCCGGACTATTGACTCACTCCGTCAACACCGCGATCCTCGGGGCGCCCGGTACTCCCCCACCATCCGGAGGCATCGCTGACCATGACTCGACCCATTTCGCGCGGGCCCGGCGGCAGATCCGCCCTCCTCGCGCTGTTCCTCGCCCTGGCCGCCGTCCTCTTCGGCTCCGGTCCCGTCCCCGCTGCCGCCGCCGGCGGTTCGTGGTGGGAGCCCACGTCCCGGCCCGCGGCCGACTCCCGGATCAACGTCACGGGTGCGCCGTTCACGGGAACGGACGCGCAGGGGAAGGTGCGCGGCTTCGTCGACGCGCACAACCACCTGATGTCCAACGAGGGGTTCGGCGGCCGGCTCATCTGCGGCCAGACGTTCTCCACGGCGGGCGCGGCCGAGGCACTCAAGGACTGCCCGGAGCACTATCCCGACGGTTCGGGCGCGCTGTTCGAGAACATCACCGGCGGGGCCGACGGCCATCACGACCCGGTCGGCTGGCCCACGTTCAAGGACTGGCCCGCCCACAACTCCCTGACGCACCAGCAGAACTACTACGCGTGGGTGGAGCGCGCCTGGCGCGGCGGGCAGCGTGTGCTCGTCAACGACCTGGTGACGAACGGCCTCATCTGCTCGATCCTGCCCCGGGACCGGAGCTGCGACGAGATGACGTCGATCCGCCTCCAGGCCCGCAAGACGTACGAGCTCCAGGACTACGTCGACGGGATGTACGGCGGTCCCGGCAAGGGCTGGTTCCGGATCGTCACCTCCGCGGCGCAGGCGCGTTCGGTGGTCGAGCAGGGCAAGCTCGCGGTCGTCCTCGGCGTCGAGACCTCGGAGCCCTTCGGCTGCAAGCAGATCCTCGACGTCGCGCAGTGCAGCAAGGAGGACATCGACCGCGGTCTCGACGAGTTGTACGGGCTCGGGGTCCGCAGCATGTTCCTGTGCCACAAGTTCGACAACGCGCTGTGCGGTGTCCGCTTCGACTCGGGCGCGATCGGTACGGCCGTCAACATCGGCCAGTTCCTGTCGACGGGCACCTTCTGGGCCACGGAGAAGTGCGCGGGCCCGCAGCACGACAACCCGATCGGACTGGCGGCGGCCCCGGTGATGGCCGCCAAGCTGCCGCCGGGCGTGAGCACCCCCTCGTACGCCTCCGACGCGCAATGCAACACGCGCGGTCTGACCCGGCTCGGTGAGCACGCCCTGCGGGGCATGATCGACCGCGGCATGATGCTGGAGCTGGACCACATGAGCGTCAAGGCCGCCGGGCGGGCGCTCGACATCCTGGAGTCCGAGGAGTACCCGGGCGTCCTGTCCAGCCACAGCTGGATGGACCTGGACTGGACGGAGCGCCTCTACAAGCTGGGCGGATTCGTCGCCCAGTACATGCACGGCGCGGAGGGCTTCGTCGGCGAGGCCGGCCAGAAGGCCGCACTGCGCGCGAAGTACAAGGTCGGCCTCGGCTACGGCACCGACATGAACGGCGTCGGCGGCTGGCCGGCCCCGGTGGGCAGCGGAGCGCCGAACGCGGTGAAGTACCCCTTCCGCAGCGCCGACGGCGGTTCGGTGATCGACCGCCAGGTGACGGGCGATCGCACCTGGGACCTCAACACCGACGGCGCGGCGCACAACGGCCTGGTTCCGGACTGGGTCGAGCAGATCCGGCTCAGCGGCGGCCAGGGCGTCGTGGACGAGCTGGCGGGCGGCGCGGAGTCGTACCTGGCCACGTGGAAGGCGACCGAGAACCACGAGCCGGGGGTCAACCTCGCGAAGGGCGCGCCGGGTTCGGCGAGCTCCTCGGAGTGGAACCCGTTCGTCAGCTACGCGCCGGGCCGCGCTCTCGACGGCGACACCGGCTCGCGCTGGGCCAGCGACTGGTCGGACGACCAGTGGCTGGGCGTGGACCTCGGGGCCGTCCGCAGGGTGGGCAGGGTGACCCTGGACTGGGAGCGCGCGTACGCGCGTCAGTACCGGATCGAGGTGTCGGAGAACGGCACGGACTGGCGGACGGTGTGGTCCACGGACGCCGGTGACGGCGGGTACGACACGGCGGAGTTCCCGTCGACGTCGGCCCGTTACGTGCGGTTCCACGGCGAGCGGCGGGCGACCCAGTGGGGCTATTCGCTCTACGAGGTCGCGGTGCACAGAGCCTGAGCGCGCGGGGACTGACCGCCGCGTGAACGTGCCCGGTGCTCGCACGCGCGTGGGCGGGGGCCGGCCGGATCGTGTGCCGATCCGGCCGGCCCCCGCTGCGGTTCTCAACTCCCGCTTACACCGGCCCAGTCGGCCGGGATGTGGGCGAGCCGCACACGCTGCGGGTGGTCGCCCACGTCCACGGATGCCACGCGCCGGCCGGTGGCGAAGTCGATGGCGGTGACGCGGTCGGCGCCGCTCTCGGAGATGACGCAGGACCGTCCGTCGCCGCTCACGGTCGCCCAGTACGGCTTGGACGCCTCGACGAGCGGGCCCTCCTGGAGGGTGGCGCGGTCGACCACCGTGGCGTAGTCGTCCATCGTCCCCGCCACGCAGAGCTTGTCGCCGTCGGGGCTCATCGAAAGGCCGTGGTGACGCGAGTCGTTGACCCAGGTGGTGCGGTCCGGGTCGGCCTTCGGGTTGCCGGGGAGGACCTTGGCCCGGGTGATGCGGTCGGTGGTGACGTCGTACTCCAGGAGGCCGTTGTAGAACGAGACCTGGAGGTAGAGCTTCTTCTCGTCCGGGGTGAAGGCGACGGGACGGACGGCGTCGGAGAGGTCCTTGCGGCCGAAGGCGTCGAGCCGCTCCCGCATGTCGATGACGCGGACGGTCCTGAACGTCGTGGCGTCGACGACGGTGATGCGGCGGTCGCCCTTGGTCCAGTCGAGCCAGGGGGCGTCGAGGGCGGTGGTGACCTCGCCGATGGACATGTTCCACAGGAGTCCGTCGGAGGTGAAGACGTTCTCGTGGGGCTTGTCGCCCGTCTTGAAGGAGCCGGTCTCGCGGCCGGTGCCGATGTCGAGGACGTGCACGGTGTTGGCGGTGGAGGCGGAGACCGCGACCCGGGTGCCGTCGGGCGAGACGGCCATGTGGTCGGCCCGGTAACCGGCCACGGGGAAGCGCCAGTTGATCCGGCCGGTGCGCAGGTCGAGGGAGACCACATCGGCGAAGCTTGGCCGGGAGACGACCATGGAGGATCCGTCGGGGGTCGCGTACATGTCGTCGACGAACTGGTCGTGCCCTTCCCCAGGGCCGCTGCGGACCCCGAGGAAGAACGCGAGCTTGACGGGGTTCAGATAGACCTCCCGCAGACGTTCCTCCTTGTCGGGGATCACGTTCACACGGCCGATGCGGTGGAAGTCGCCCTGGGCGGCGATGACGTCGGCCGTCCCGTCCCAGTTGTTGCCGACGAACATCGCCTCGCGGAGTCCGGCGGCGGCAGGATCCTCGGCGGCGGCCGGTCGGGGGACGGCCGATCCGGTGCCACCCGCCGTGGCGACGAGGGCGACGGCCACCGCGAGGGCGGCGGCGAGGCGGCGGGGGCGGGTGGACGACGTGCGGGGAGAGGGCATGCGGGGGTCCTTCCGGGAGGGGTGACTTACCCGAAGTAACCATGTACATGACAGGTCTTGCAAGCCCCCGTCGGCCCCCTTGTCCCGCTACGGCGCCCGGTAGGAGATCATGGACTCCGGAACCCAGAAGGGACGGAACGGACGATGAGGCACCGCAGTGTCGCCGACCTGATGACGCCCACCGCGGTGGCGGTTCAGCCAGGGACGTCGTTCAAGGAGATCGCGCGGCTCCTCGACGAGTACGGCATCACCGCCGTCCCGGTGGTCGACGACGAGAACCGCCCCGTGGGCGTGGTCTCCGAGGCCGACCTCCTGCGGCGGCACACCGCGAAGGACGGGCCGAGCACCGCGGAGGCCATGATGTCGAGCCCCGTCGTGACGGCCAGACCCTCCTGGACGGCCGTCGAGGCGGCCCGCCTCATGGAACGGCACCGGGTGAAGCGCCTGCCGGTCGTCGACGCGGAGGGGAAGCTGATCGGGGTGCTGAGCCGGAGCGATCTGCTCCAGCTGTTCCTGCGGAGGGACCGCTCGATCCAGGAGGAGATCCGCGAGGACGTGGTCGTCCGCATCCTGCGTCTCTCCCCCTCCGCCGTCCACATCGACGTCGACGAGGGCCGGGTGACCCTCAGCGGCACGCTGGACCGCGCGGGGATCGGCCCGATCCTCGTCCGGCTGTGCGAGACGGTGGACGGGGTGGTGGAGGTCGAGGACCGGCTGACGTACGAGGACGCGGGAGGGACGGCGGGCGGCGAGGCCGCGTCCGCGTAGGACGGGTCGGCGGCCGGGCCGGGGGCCGACGAGAGCCCGGCGGACGAGGAGAGCCCTACGCGCGCGGGGGGCAGGCAGGACGCACTCGCACCCGGCCCCGGCGTACCGCTCCCGTGGCCGCCGGGTCCTCACCCCGCGGGCTCCGACGGGCCGGTCAGGAGACCGCCTCCGGCCAGCCGTAGCCGGGGCCGGTGCGCTGGGGCACGGTCCCGGCGCCCACGGCCTCCATCTCCCGGTTGGCCTCACGCATGAGCTTGCCCGCCAGGTCCTTCATCGCACGACTCGCGGCGAGCTCGTCACCGATCGCCGGAACGTCGACGTCCGAGGGATTGCAGCGGGCGGAGCCGTGACCCGTGAGGGTCGAGTTGCCGGTCAGGAGCCGGGCCTCGGCCTTGGTCCTGCCGTCGTCCTCGACCAGCTCCACGCCGACCGTCCACTCCAGGGTGCGGGTCATGATCTGCCTCCTCGCACGGCCGGCCTCACGCGACCGAGGCGCGGCCCCTTCCGATACCTCCAGGATCCATCCGCGCGCGCCCCGCGGCACGCCGCGCGACGGGCGGTCACGGAACCGGGGCGCACCGGCACGCTCGGTGTCCGGTCAGGCGGACGCGTGGGCGGCGAGGAGCACCGTCCGCGGGCCGTCCGTCCGCCACGCCCAGGGCCGGGGCGACCATGTACTCGGCGAGCGCGCCGCGCGGGGTGTTGCCGGCGAGTCCGGAGCAGGACCGGGCCCGGAAGCCGAGCAGGGTTCCGTGCTCGGTGTCGCGCAGGTGACGACAGGCCCTACGGGGCCCGGAAGAGACGGGGGAAGCGCGGCGCCAGCCAGGGCTTGCGGCCCCAGCCGAGGGCCTTGCCGCGGGCGATCACGGGCCAGGGGTCGACACGGCCCAGGCCGAGGAGGAGGAAGGCGACCGGCTCGGTGAGGATCGTGCAGTCCGGGCGCGCGGACGGCTCGTGGGTCGTCTCGACGACGCCGTCCGTGATGATGACGCCGAAGGCCGGGCCGCTCCGGAGCCGTACCGCGAAGCGGGCCGTCAGGCCGTCGACGGCGGCCGGGTCGGTGACCCGGGGCATCGCCTCGATCATGAACGGCAGCGTGAGGTCGACCCGGTGCGCGTCCAGCATGTGGGGGCGGCCGACGGCGAGGGCCAGGTCGTAGCCGTGGCCGAGCATGTGCGTCAGCAGGTACGAGCCGAGGACGGCCGGGCGCATGACGCCGAGCGGGGTGGCGAGGAGCTCTTCCGGATCGCGCCGCTCCACCGACACGAGGAAGGCCTCGGCCTGGGCGGCGATCATCTCGGCGAGCGGGCCGGGCGCCCGCTCACCGAAACCGGCGAGCGCACGCTCGTTGGCCTCGGCGATGCCCCCGGGGCTGCCGTCGCCGTACGGGCGCTCGTGTCCGGCGGCCAGGTCGGCCATGAGGGCGTTGGCCTGCGCCAGGTGGGCGGCGGCCTCTCCGAGGGTCCAGGTGGACCGGGGTACGGGCAGCGCGGCGCCGTCTCCGCCGGGCGCCGCGCGCAGCACCGCGGCGATGTCCTCGGCCGTCCCCCGTATCGCCTCCGCGAGACCCTCGGGCAGCACCCCGACCGCACCCACGCGTTCCACTGTCACTCCGCACCCCTCCCGACCAGGCAGCCCCACATGGCGCACCGGTTGGTCAGGGACCGTACCAGCCGGTAGGTACTTCGGCACCGGTCGTGTCAGCCGCGCTTCTGGCCGCCGATCCTCCCCGCACCACCGGTGCGCGAAGGGGGCCGGGAGTGAAGGTCCGCCGATGCGCCCCCGAGACGGACCGGCGCACCGCCGGCGGCCGCCCCCCGCGGTGTCCTGTCGCCCCGGGCGAAGGCCGGCCGTCCCCCGACGGCCTCTTCGCCCGCCCGCGGCGGGCTACAGAACGACGTCCCGGGCCCGCAGGTCCTCCGACGTCTCCCGGCGCACCAGGAGTCGCGCGTGGCCGTCGAGCACGGCGACCACCGGCGGGCGGCCCACGAGGTTGTACGAGGAGGCCATCGAGAGGTGGTACGCGCCGGCCCCCGGTACCGCGAGCAGATCGCCCGGGTGGGTGTCCGCGGGCGCCGGGAACGGTTCCGCGGGCTCCGCGTCGTCTCCGTACAGGGCGTCTGCCATAGGTTCCTCCCGGGGAGCTGAACACGGTCCCCGGAACGGTCGCGCCGGGGGTGTCTCCGACGCTATGCCCGGTGATCACCGCTCCCGGGTCCCCCCTGACGCGCCCCTGACGCGCGGGGGCCGAACGCATACATCCCACTGACGTGTGCCGCCGGATCAGGTCCGGGGTTCGGGTCGGCGCTCGGCTCGGGAGCAGCGTCCCCGTACCGCCATCGGGGTCACTCCGCTCGTCTGTCGGCGTACGTTCCGGGGCTCGGTGCCGCCGGCGGTCGAGGCGGCGGCCGTCCGGCCTTTCCGCAGGCCAGGGTGACCGGCGTATTCCCGTGGAGCCATCGGAGTTCCCATGGCAGCCATTGGATTCCGCATTGGAAAGGTCCCCGGGACGGGGCTACGTTCGAGGACATCGCCACACCGACGGTCCCCGCACCGGGGCGCCGGGTGGGCGATCACCGCTCCTCGGGCCGGAAACCCGGCCCGTACCTCCCGGGAGAACCCTCATGCCCAAGATTCTTTTCGTGTTGACCGGCACCGACTTCTGGACTCTGGCCGACGGTACGAAGCACCCGACCGGCTTCTGGGCCGAGGAGGCGGCCGCGCCGTACGAGGCGTTCACGGCCGCCGGGTACGAGGTCGTCGTCGCCACCCCCGGTGGTGTCGTTCCGACGGTCGACAAGAGCAGCCTGGCCCCGGAGTTCAACGGCGGGCAGGAAGGTGCCGACAAGGTCGCCGCGCTCGTCGAATCGCTCACCGAGCTCCAGCACCCGATCCGCATCGAGGACGTGGACCTGGCCGAGTACGCGGCGGTCTTCTACCCGGGCGGCCACGGCCCCATGGAGGACCTCGCGGTCGACGCGGCCTCGGGCCGGCTGCTGATCGACGCCCTCGGCTCCGGCAAGCCGCTGGCCGTGGTCTGCCACGGTCCGGCCGCACTGCTCGCCGCCACGAAGGACGACGGCAGCAACGCCTTCGCCGGCTACAAGGTCACCGCGTTCACCAACGACGAGGAGACCCAGTCCGGTTTCGCCGACAAGGCGAAGTGGCTCCTGGAGACCCGCCTGGTCGAGGCCGGCGTCGACGTCCAGGTCGGCGAGCCGTGGGTCCCGAAGGTCGTCGTCGACCGCAACCTCATCACCGGCCAGAACCCGGCCTCGGCCGCCCCGCTCGCGGACCGCGTCCTGAAGGAACTGGGCTGAGCCGCTGCGACACCCGGACGGCCCCGGACGCCCCGCACCCTCAGGTGCGGGGCGTTCCCTGTCATAGGGATGCCGATAGGCTTGCCGTGTGAGGCATACGGATCCTGATGACCGGGCCGACGTTCCCCGCCCCGGTACGGCGCTGCCCGGCGGCACGGGACCGGCGGACCTGAATCTGCTGCGCACCTTCCTGGCGGTCTACCGCTCCGGCTCCTTCACCGCGGCCGCCGGGGTCCTGGGGCTTTCGCAGCCCACGGTGACGACCCAGATCCGGTCCCTGGAGCGGCAGACGGGCCGCGAGCTCTTCGAGCGGCTGCCGCGCGGGGTCGCCCCGACCACGGTCGCCCACGACCTCGCGGCCCGGGTCGCCGCTCCCCTCGACCTGCTCGCCGTCGCGACCGGCCAGGACACCGCGTCCCACGAGCGGGCCGCCCCCGTGCACCTGGCGGGCCCCGCCGAACTGCTCTGCACCCGTGTCCTGCCGGCCCTGGCACCACTGGCGGCCGACGGGGTACGGCTCCGCGTCACCCCCGGCCTCACCGAACCCCTCCTCGACGAACTCCGTGCGGGACGGCACGACATGGTGATCGCGACCTACCGTCCACGTGGGCGCGTACTGACCGCCGTACCGCTGATGGACGAGGAGTTCGTGCTCGTCGCGGCACCCGTGTGGGCCGACCGTGTCGGCGATCGGCCGGCGGATGAGGGCCCGGCGGCGCTGCACACCGTCCCGCTGATCACATACGCCGAGGACCTGCCGATAGCCCGTCGCTACTGGCGCCACGTCTTCGGCGGCCGGCTCTCCCGCTCCGCCGCCGTCACCGTCCCCGACCTGTGCGGCGTCCTCGCGGCGGTCACCGCGGGGGCGGGTTTCACGGTCCTGCCCCGCTACCTCTGCGAAGCGGAACTGGCCTCGGGCGCCCTCGTCCCCCTCCACCAACCGGACGACCCGCCCATCAACACCGCCTACCTCGCCCAACGCCCGGGCCGCCCGGCCAACCCCGACGTCACGCGCGTCCGGGACCTCCTGCTGGAGGCGGGCCGCACCTGGTGACGGGCCGTCGGGCGCCGGTTCGCCGCACCTGACCGGTTCAGGTCCCCGCATCCGGCGGCCGTGGTGGCGAACCCGACGGCTCCGGCAGGATCTTCCGCATCGATGTCGGCCGACCGGCACGGGGGCAACGACAGCCCGACGGCGCCCGCACGAGGTGCGGGCGCCGTCGACAGCGGGTCGCCGTCAGGAGGGAGACGAACTCGCCGGAGCGAGCGCCGGGGCTCAGCCCCGGACGATGTTCTCCGCCTGCGGACCCTTCTGGCCCTGGGTGATGTCGAACGTCACGGCCTCGCCCTCGGTCAGCTCGCGGTAGCCGTTGCCCGAGATGTTGGAGTAGTGGGCGAAGACGTCCGGTCCGCCGCCGTCCTGGGCGATGAAGCCGAAGCCCTTCTCGGAGTTGAACCACTTCACGGTGCCGCTGGCCATGCTCGTCCTTCTGGTCAGTCCGGCGACGGTCCGGGGTGGGACCGTCGCGGCGCCCTTCCACGGGCGCCACTTCCGTCTTCCCCCGACACACCGCCCTCTACACCCACCGATCCGATCTTGTTACATCCGATGGAGTGACATCCCGATTGTGGGCGAGGGCACGCCGTGCGGGCGGAGGACCATGAGGTCGTCCTCGGAGGTCGCCACCATGGCGAAGGGGAAACGGTCGAGTTCCAGGCAGAGGGCGACGTCGTCCGGGTGGGCTCCTTCGCGCACGCCCTCCGTCAGTTCGGTGGCGGCGCGCGACGCGGCGGCGCGCCGGAGGAACGCGGCCGCGTCCGTCGCGGTCCCGGTCGCCCTCCGGGCGATGTACTGCGCGCAGGCCAGGTCTTCGTCGGCCCGGCCGTCCTCGCCCGTGACCACGAACGTGACATCGTCCCCGTCGCGCGACCGCAGCATCCGGGCGGTCGCCTCGGCCACCACGAAGCCGGCGCAGAGCACGAGCGACGCCTCCTTGACCGCGAGGGCGCCGACCGTCCCGGCCGTGGTCTTCTGCACGACGGTCCGTCCGCCGAGGTCCACGGACCGCAGCAGTCCCGGCGAGTTGACGGCGTCGAAACCGGGCGCGGGCGGGCCGTCCTTGAGCGCCACCCAGTCCGGGTGGCCGGCCTTGAGCGCGAGGGCGTCGTCCAGCGACTCGGCCAGAACGATCTTCTCCGCCCCCTGGGCGAAGGCCCAGGCGGCCACGGTGTAGGCGCGCATGACGTCGACCACCACCGCCACGGTCGGGACTTCGGCCAACGCGGGGATACCAAGGAAGCGAGCGTCCATCGGGTCATGATCACCCATGCCCGACGCGAAGGGAGCCGGGAGTGGCACGCGTCACGTCGTCCGGATCGCCGGCCCGCGTCCGCATGCGCCGACCCGTCACCGGGACTCATGTCACCGGGTGTTCCGCTCGACCGGGTCGGCCGACATACGGTATGCGTGGTCCACCCAGCCCCCTACCCCCACCACTCCCCCCGCCATACGCCGCCACGCCCCGCGCTTCACGCCTCGGCAGCCGCAGCCGCGGTCCGCCCCCACGGCGTGGGAACCCGACGCGACAAGAGGAGTCCGCGATGGGAACGTACGAGGATGTCTTCCGTGCCAGTACGGAGGACCCCGACACCTTCTGGCTGAACGCCGCAGAGGGCATCGACTGGGAGGTCGCCCCCCCCCGGCGGGCACTGGACTCCTCGGGCGCCCCCTTCTACCGCTGGTTCCCCGACGGCCGTCTCAACGTCTGCTTCAACGCGCTCGACCGGCACGTCGAAGCCGGCCGCGGCGAACAGCCCGCGCTCGTCTACGACTCCCCCGTCACCGGCACCCGCCGGACGTACACCTACGCGCGGCTGAGGGACGAGGTGGCGGTCTTCGCCGGAGGGCTCGCCCGGCTCGGCGTGGGGCGTGGCGACCGGGTGGTGATCTACATGCCGATGGTCCCGGAGGCCGCCGTCGCGATGCTGGCGTGCGCTCGCCTCGGCGCGGTCCACTCGGTCGTGTTCGGCGGGTTCGCCCCGCGCGAGCTCGCCCTCCGCATCGACGACGCCACGCCCAAGGTGGTCGTCTCCGCCTCCTGCGGCATCGAGGGCGAGCGGGTCATCCCGTACAAGCCGCTGCTCGACGAGGCGATCGCGCTCGCCTCCCACGGGCCCGAGAAGAACATCGTCCTGCAACGACCGCAGATACATGCCGAGTTGGGGCCCAAAGATCTCGACTGGGCCGATCTGGTGGCCGGTTCACCGCCGGCCGCGTGCGTTCCCATGTCCGCGAACGATCCCCTGTACGTCCTCTACACCTCCGGAACCACCGGAAAGCCCAAGGGAGTGGTGCGCGACTGCGGCGGATACGCGGTCGCCCTGCACTGGTCCATGGGAGCCGTGTACGACATCGGCCCGGGCGAGACGATGTTCACCGGATCCGATGTCGGCTGGGTCGTCGGTCATTCGTACATCGTCTACGCGCCCCTGCTGGTCGGCGCCACGACCGTCCTGTACGAGGGCAAGCCGGTCGGCACACCGGACGCGGGTCAGTTCTGGCGCGTCGCGGCCGACTACCGCGTCAAGACCATGTTCACGGCGCCCACCGCGTTCCGGGCCATCCGCAAGGAGGACCCGGAGGGAACGCTCGCCGCCGCCCACGACCTCTCGCGTCTGCGCTACCTCTTCCTCGCGGGTGAGCGCCTCGACCCCGAGACCTATCGCTGGGCGAGCGACCTCCTGGACATCCCGGTGATCGACCACTGGTGGCAGACCGAGACCGGCTGGCCCATCGTCGCCAACCCGGTCGGGATCGAGGCAGCCCCCGTGAAACCCGGCTCCCCCACCCGGCCGTTGCCCGGCTGGGACGTCAGCGTCCTCGACGCCTCCGGCAAGCCGGTGCCCGAGGGCGTCGACGGGGCGATCGTGGTCAGGCTCCCGCTGCCGCCCGGAGCGCTCCCCACCCTCTGGAACGACGACGACCGTTACCTCGCCTCCTACCTGTCCGCCTACGAGGGCTACTACCTCACCGGCGACAGCGGACACCTCGACGAGGACGGCTATGTCTTCGTCATGGGGCGCACGGACGACGTCATCAACGTGGCCGGACACCGGCTGTCCACGGGAAGCATGGAGGAGGCCCTGGCCGCCCACCCCGACGTCGCCGAGTGCGCGGTCATCGGTGTCGCGGACCCCCTCAAGGGTCAGGTGCCGCGCGGCTTCGTGGTCCTCAAATCCGGCGCCGCCCGCGACGCGGGCGAGGTCGAGGCCGAACTCGTCCAGCTGGTGCGCGACCGCATCGGTGCCGTCGCCTCCCTCAAGGACGTGGCGGTCGTGGCCGCCCTGCCCAAGACCCGCTCGGGAAAGATCCTTCGCAAGACGATGCGGGGCATCGCCGACGGCCGCGACGAACCCGTTCCCTCGACCGTCGACGACGCGAGCGTCATCGAGGCGCTGCGCCCCGTCCTCCGGCGCGCGGGTGACGACGGTCCCCGTGCGTGACCGCAGGGCCGACGGTCCACGTGCGTGTCCGTCAGGCCGACGGCCCGCGGCGTGAGGGGCCGCAGCCGTCGCGTCGCCCCGGCGAGACCACGACCTCGCCGGGGCGACACGGCAGGTGAGTCAGCTCACCGGTTGACGATCTTGCGTACGTTCTCGATGTCGCCGCAGTCCGACGCCAGTTGCTTCGCGCGCTCCTCCAGGAACGCGGTGGCCAGCTCGGCGCGTCGCTCATCGGGAACGTTCTCCCTGGCACCGTTCAGGATCGTCCGCTCCTCCTCGTCGAGGTGGTGGGAGACCGCCTGCACCAGGTCCTCCAGCCGGGAGTCCCATGCGTCGGAGCCGACGTCCTCGACCTCCAGCAGGGCGAGGAGTGCTTCGTTCCCCTCGGCGTGCTCCTCGGTGCCGTGCTCGACCTCGTCGTCGTCGATGTCACGGAAGCGCTTGAGGGCCCCGTAGACCTCGGTCTCCTCCGCCTCGCCGTGTGCCACGAGCAGCGCGGAGAACTCCCTCAGCGCGGCCGCGCGGTCGGACTCGACACTCCTCATACGGCGGAACAGGTCTTCCATCGTGCGGTGATCCCTGAGGATGACCGCGACGACATCCTGGTCTTCCTTGCTGCCGGCACTCACCGTCGTCCTCCCTGTGTCGTGGGTCGTGGTCGCCTCGTCCCGCTCTGTGCGGCGTGGACGGGGGTGACTCGTCCGGCGGGTACCCCCGGTCGGGCGGGGCAATCCCGCCGCCACGGCGCGGAGTCGCCGGCGTGCTGCGTTCGGGTGAACCGCCCCAGATGCCGAGCTCGCCCGGAGCGGTACCGAGCCAGGCGGTACCGAGCCAGGCGGTACCGCTCCGGGGTGGACGAATCCGGCCACCGCGAGATCCCAGCCCCCGGCGAGGGCTACGCCGCCGTGGGCCGCGTGCCCGGGGCGATCCGGAGGGGGCCTACGACCGTCATCGGGGTCCCCAGGCCCTCGCACAGGCGGCGGGCCCGGGCGAGCACGCTGAGTGAGGCCGGGGAGGGGTCCGATGTGGGCAGCTGTATGCGGACGTGCCGCGGGCCGTGGACGGCCAGAAGGGTCTCGATGTGCAGGGTGACTGCCGCACGGCCGGCGACATCGAGGTCGCGCAGGAGGGTCACGTGCAGAACGCGGTCCTCGAAGACATGGCTGATGAGCATGAACCCTCCTGGCGCACGTCGGTCCACCCTCTGCCCCGGCCCTCCGCGGGCGAGGCTCGGTCCTCCGTGGGCGGGAGGGGACGAGGGGCGGTGGACCCAGTATCCGACAACCGCTGCTCAGCGGCGCGCGGGACGACCGGGGCGGGCGTGGGTGGGGGCCGGTTCGCCGGACGGCCCGGAGGCGGCGGTCCACCCGGAACGGTCCTCGGATGCGGCGCTCGATCCGCGGCCAGGTTTACGGGACACGAAAACGGCTAGCCGCGAAGCAGCAGACGAAGAGGCACGAGAGGAGCGCGACCGTGTCGAGCGAACAGAAGATGAAGGCCAAGAAGGAACAGGTCAAGGGCAAGGTCGAGGAAGCGGCCGGCCGGGCCACCGGGAACGAGCGGCTCACGGCGAAGGGCCGCGCCGAGCAGAAGAAGAGCGACGCCCGGCAGGCCAAGGAGAAGATCAAGGACACGATGAAGGACTAGCACCGCCGGTCCGTCGTCCGCCGTGCGGGCAACACACCCGTACAGGCATCAACCATGCGGGCAACCGCAGCCGCCGTTCCTGAGGTGACGGGACCCGCGTGAGTCCCCCGGTGCATCGGACCCCGCTGCCCGGCGCGTACGCAGCTCATTTCCAGAAGAGCGAGGCACACCATGATCCTTCTCGGAGTCATTCTGCTCGTCATAGGACTCATCGCCGGCATCTCGATCCTGTGGACGATCGGGATCATCCTGGTCGTCATCGGCGCCGTCCTGTGGATCCTCGGCGCCGTCGGCCACGCGGTGGGAGGCCGGCGCCACTACTGGTGACGCCCTCGATGCCGATCCGACCAGGATGAGCGCCCGACCAGGACGCCGGCGCGCTTCCACCCTCCGGTGGTGACGACGTCCTGGTCCTGGCGAGAGCGGCCAACCCCTGGAGCGCGTCATGCGCGACTTTTCGAGCGCCGCAGACGGGCCGATGGCGTCGGGTGCGGCTCGCGCGCCGGACCTGTGATGACCATCCGTCCCGCCGGGCGCGTGTCTCCGCTCGGGCGGATACGAAGCGTGGTCCGCCGGCTGCGCGCCGGGCACCGATGGGGCCCGGTCAGCGAACTCGACCTGTGGCAGCGTTCGCTGGGGTTCGCCGCCCTGGGATTCCTCACCCTGATCCCGCTCCTGATCGTCGTGTCCGCGGCCGGGGCGGGCAGCGGCAAGGGGTTCGCGCAGTGGCTCGGCGACGGGCTCGGGGTCTCCGAGCCCGCCAGGATGGAGATCGAGCGGCTGTTCGCGCTCCCCGGCCAGGTGCGGCGGACCACGACGGCGTTCGGTCTCGCCCTCCTCGCCGTGTTCGGCCTGTCGTTCGGCACCGTGGTGCAGAGCGGCTACGAGAAGGTCTGGGACCTGCCTCCGGCCCACTGGCGGGCCCGATGGCGCCATGTGCTGTGGTTGGCCGTTCTCCTGGGGGTCCTGTATCTGTTCGCCGTCGCCGCCCTCTGGCGCCAGGGGCCGGCCGCGGGTGTCGTCACCGTACTGAGCGGCACTCTGTTCTTCTGGTGGTCGCAGCACCTGCTGCTCGGGGGCCGCATCGGCTGGCGGGCTCTGCTGCCCGGCGCGGTGGCCACCGTGCTCGGGCTGCTGGGGCTCAGAGTGTTCTCCCGGCTCGTCTTCTCGCCACTGATCGCGTCGAGCGCCGTCACCTACGGGCCGTTCGGCGCGTTCCTGGTCATCCAGACCTGGCTCGTCGCGGTGGGCGTGGTCGTGTTCGGCGGTGCGCTGGTCGGCCGCCTCTTCGATGACGAACTGCCCCGTGTGACACAGCGGCTGAGACGGCGGAGATGATCCCCTCCGGCGAGCGGGGCATGGGTCGCCGCGGCGGGGGCAGGCGGAGGGCAGGCGAGCACACCACCCGCCGCGCACGCAGCACACGGTGCGCAACACAGGTACGAAGCACGGTAAGAAGCAGAAAAACGCAGTACGAAGTACGGAGAGGGAGGACGGCGGGGAAACGGACGCCGCCCTCTGCCTACCGGAGGAGTTGTTTTCGCGTGACCGAGCACATCTGGAGCTACAAGTCGACCACGGGCCATCTGGCCGGGACCGATCTGACCGGCTACAAGGTCGAGGCGACCGACGGCAGCATCGGGAAGGTGGACAAGCACTCCGACGAGGTCGATGACGCCTATCTGGTCGTGGACACCGGTCCCTGGATCTTCGGCAAGGAGGTCCTGCTTCCGGCCGGCACCGTCCACCACGTCGACGTCGACGAACGGAAGATCTTCGTCGACGGGACCAAGGAGCAGATCAAGGACGCTCCCGAGTTCCACCGCGACACCCACCTGGACGACCCCGCGTACCGCCACGAGCTGGGCTCGTACTACATGCTGGGCGGCGGCCCCTTCGGCAACCGCATCGTCTGAACTCCCGCACGATGGAGGGCCCGAACTCGACGAGTTCGGGCCCTCCATCGTGCGCACCGCCGCGACTGACTGTGCAGGTGCGCGAGTTGCAGAAATTGGCGTGTCAGGTACATGACGTACGGGGTGACTGCGGCATACCGTCGGAAGGCCCCGGAGGAACGGCGATCCGACCGCCCCAGGTCGCCCCGCACCAGCGCCGCTCCTCCCGCACTCCCGGTTCCGCCAGGCTCCGGGTCCCCCACGAGTGAAGGAGCAGCATGTCGCTCTGCACATGGCTGAAGAGGGCCGCCGTCGGCGTCACGGTCGTCCTCGCCACGGCAACAGCCACCACGGCGAACGCCGCACCCGCGCCGACGACGGAGCCGTCGGCGGTCAGCGCCTCGGCCCCGATCGGCTCCCCGGCGAGCGCCTCGGCGGTGGTGACACTGCGATACGACGACAGCCGGGCCGGAGGCTGGGAGGCGGCCATCGCCGCCGGCGTCGCCTCGTGGAACGCGAACGTCGACAACGTCAAACTGGTCGAGGCCGCGCCGGGCACCCGGGCCGAGATCGTGATCGTGGCGACCACCGGCTGGCCCCAGGCCACGCTCGGGCCCGTCCGTCCCGGCCGGCAGGTCCGTGTCGAACTCGGGAGCCAGGCCGTGAGCCAGGGGTACGACAAGACCCGCATCGCCGCCCATGAACTCGGCCACAGCCTGGGACTCCCGGACACGAAACCCGGTCCGTGCTCGCAGCTGATGTCGGGGTCGAGCGCCGGAACGGCGTGCGTGAACGCGATCCCCAACGCGACCGAACAGGCCCGGGTGGAGTCCGCCTACGCCAACGGCGCCGCCTCACGGGTCGCCGCCGACGGCCGAACCCTCGTGGACGCCCCGTAAGCCCGTAGGCCCGTGAACGGCCCGCCTCCTCTCCTCTACGCTTCACCACGCGGAGGAGAGAGCGCGGGCCGTTGCCATGTCCACTTCTGTGGACGCTACGGGTTCGTCTCCCAGAGTCGAATGGCGGTCACGGCATGGCGTACGCGACGGAGCTGTCGGAAGCACGGATCGAGGATGCGAGCAATGTCCTGGTGACGTCTTCGGCGGCGCGGGACCACGACACGGTCCGGGACTTCTTCGGGTCCACGATCACACCTGATGACCTTGCCTCCGGCGCACTCGACCTCGCACGGAAGACGGTCTACGTGTGCGGCGACGCGTCCGGGATCAGCGCCGACCGACTCCGCTCGGCGGAAAGGGTGTTCGTCGTCAGGGAGCCGTCGCAGGGCGACCACGCGGACGTGGCGGCCCCTTGGCCCCTCGTCGGCCGAGGCCGCGTGCCCGTCCGCGTCCACGGCGCCGGCGTGTACTACCGCCGCTTCTTCGACCCCGACGCCGGCCACTTCGGACGGATCGGTGCGGAGCACGCCTTCCAGTCCCTGACGGAGTCCGACAAGCCGGGAGCGGCCCATCGCAGCGGGATCTATCTGACGCCCGTGACACGGGACGGCGACGCACTGCGCTTCCGGCTGCTCCGGTGCTCCACGAATCTCTCCGGTCCGACCGAGACCTTCCGCCCGACCGACACGGACATCGTCGATGCCCTGAACCACGAGGCCGCCGCCGTCTTCCGGGACCACGCACCGCTCAATCACGTCCTCGCCCAGATCTACCACAACACTCTCGCCACGGCCGGACGCAAGCAGTCGAAGGCCAGGATCTCGGCCCATGCCGACAAGACCAAGGACATGCCCGTCAACGGCGTCATGGCCTTCTGCACCTTCTACGACGGGCTGGACGAGCTGCGGCCGCTGGCCGAAGACCCCTTCGACCACGGCGTGAAAGGCGTCAGCGGGCTGACCAGACTCCACTTCCGCCTCAAGGAGGGGACCGCCGAGGGCGACGGGGCCGCGCTCGCGCTCCCCGCGCAGTTCAGCGTGACCCTGTATCCCGGCTCCGTCCTCTTCATGCCGCTGTCCACGAACCGCCTGTACACGCACGAGATCCGGCCCGCTGCCCTCGACGCCGGTCTGCTCCCGACGCGCCTGGGCTACGTGGTGCGCTGTTCCAGCACCGAAGCCGTTCACAGGAACGGGCAGACGTTCCTCGACATGGCCGGAGATCTGGTGGAGCTGGAGGCACCCACACCGGACGGGATGAACGAGCTGCGCAGGCTGTACGCCGAGGAGAACAGGACGTCGTCCTTCATCGACTACGGCGACAGGTTCCGCTTCAGCATGAACACGGGAGACTACCGTGCGCCCCGCATCTAGGATTTCGGACGAGATCCTGTCGTTCTCCTTGCCGACCGAGGAAGACCTCTTCGCGGAACTGTCCGCGTCGACGCTCTGGGAGGACGTGGGCACAGGCCGGCGGGGTGCCACGCTCACCCGGATCGACGAGGCGGGCGATGTGCCCCTCGTCCGTACGACGACCCGCTACGGCGCCCCGGCGCAGTGTTTCCGTTCCGTGCACGAACGCCTGGCACGCCGGATCCAGGAACGTGCGGCGCTCGCGGTCGGCTTCAACAACGCTCTCATCGAGACCTACACGAACGCCTACACCACCATGGGAGGCCACTCCGACCAGGCCCTGGACCTGGCCGAGGAGTCCTTCATCGCCGTCTTCTCCTGCTACCGGCACCCCGACCCCGCCCCACCGAGAAAGCTGATCTTCACCTCGAAGGGTTCCGACGACGAGACGTTCGAGATCCCCCTCACCCAGAACAGCGTCGTCGCGTTCTCCCTCGCCTCGAACCGGCGGCTCACCCACAGGATCGTGCTGGAGAAGCCGGTCCCGCCGACGGACAACACATGGCTGGGCGTGACCTTCCGCACGTCCAAGACCATGGTCCGGTTCCGCGACGGACAGGCGCACCTTCCGCACGGCGCACGCCTGACCGCAGCCGACGAGGAGCAGAGCCGCGAGTTCTACGGCCTCAGGCGCCGCGAGAACAAGGAGACGGACTTCGCGTACCCGGCGCTCACCTACACCGTCAGCGAGAGCGATCTGATACCGCCGGTATGAAGCCTGATGGCGCCGTACGCGAGGCGCTCCGGCCCGGTTCGTCGACCCCGGTGAGTGCGCCACGCCCGACTCATTAGGGTCAGAGGCATGACGACCACACCCCTTACCGGCAGTTCCTTCGACCTGCTCCGCTTCGACGCCCTGGCAGACCCGGAGCAGCTGCGCCGGGTGTACGCACTCCCCAGCGATGCGGCCGTACGCAAGCAGATGACCGAACTCACGGATCAGACACGGCAGCTGATCGCCTGCTCCTCATTGGTCCTGATCGCCAGCACGGACGCCGAGGGAAACTGCGACGTCTCGCCGCGCGGCGGCCCCGCCGGGTTCGTCGCCGTCCTGGACTCGCGGACGCTGGCGATACCGGACGCGACCGGCAACAAGCGACTGGACACCCTGCAGAACGTCATCGCCACCGGACGGGCCGGCCTCCTGTTCGTCGTCCCCGGGCGGACCACGACCCTGCGGGTGAACGGCCGGGCTGTCGTTTCCACCCGCCCGGAACTGCTGTCGCGGCTGACCGCCGTGGGCAAGCCGCCGGCCAGCGCGCTGGTGGTGGGGATCGAGGAGATCTATCCGCACTGCCCCAAGGCTCTGGTGCGCAGCGCGGCCTGGAAGCCGGAGCAGTGGCTGCCGACGGACGCCCAGCCGACCTCGGCCGAGGTGACGCTGGCCCAACTGCGCATGCCTGAGCTGACGCTCTCCGACATCGAGCAGGCGGAGGCCGACTCGCTGAAGTACCGCTACGAGTAACGGGCCCACCCACGAGCGAAGGCCGGCGCCCGGAGCTCTCGTCGACGAAGGCCCCGTCGGGGGATGGCCTCGTGTCAGGGCGAGAAGAGGACCTTGACGGCCCCGTCCTGCTTCTTCTGGAACATGGCGTAGGCATCCGGGGCCTGTTCGAGCGGCATGCGGTGGGTGGCGAAGTCGTCGACACCCAGAGGGTCCTCGTCCGTGAGCAGGGGGAGGATGTCGTCGACCCAGCGCCGGACGTTGGCCTGGCCCATGCGCAGCCGCAGTTGCTTGTCGAACATGGTCAGCAGGGGCAGCGGATCGGCCGCGCCGCCGTACACCCCGGACACCGAGACCGTGCCGCCCCGGCGGACCAGGTCGATGGCGGTGTGGAGGGCTGCGAGCCGGTCGACTCCGGCGCGCTTCATCATGGCCGCGGCGAGCGCGTCCGGCAGGAGGGTCGTGAGGCCCTGAGCCGCCGCCGCGACACGGCTGCCGTGGGCCTCCAGGCCCACGGCGTCGATGACCGCGTCCGGACCGCGCCCCCCGGTGAGGGACCGGACGGCGTCGGGCAGGTCGTCGCCGCATTCCTTCAGGTCGAGGGCGTGGACGCCGCGTCGGCGTGCCCTGTCCAGACGCTCGGGGACGAGGTCGATGCCGATGACCGTGCCGGCCCCGCGGTGAGCGGCGATGCGGCAGCTCATGTCGCCGATGGGCCCGAGTCCGAGGACCGCGACGCTGCCTCCCGGTGGGACGGACGCGTACGCGACCGCCTGCCAGGCCGTGGGCAGGACGTCGGACAGGTAGACGAACCGATCGTCGGGCGGGCCGTCCGGGACCGGGATCGGCAGCGAGTTCCCGAATGGAACGCGCAGGTACTGGGCCTGCCCGCCGGGGACCTGGCCGTAGAGCTTCGTGTACCCGAAGAGCGAGGCGCCGGTGCCGTGCTCCCGTACCTGCGTCGTCTCGCACTGGGACTGCAGCCCCTGGTCGCACATGAAGCACGACCCGCACGAGACGTTGAACGGGATCACCACACGGTCCCCGGGCTTCAGAGCGGTGACCTCCGGCCCCACGTATTCGACGACTCCCATGGGCTCGTGGCCCAGGATGTCGCCGGGATCGAGGAACGCCCCGAGAACCTCGTAGAGGTGCAGGTCGGAGCCGCACAGGCCGGTCGTCGTGATCCTGACGATCACATCATCGGCGTCGCGGATCACGGGATCGGGCACCGTGTCCACGCGTACGTCCCTCTTGCCCTGCCAAGTCAGTGCCCTCATGACTCCTCCTCGTGGACCGGGTGGGCGCGTGCCCTGGGGGCGTGAACGGGTTCCGGCCCTTCTCGTGGTAGGCCGCCCACGCATCGAGTACGGGTGTCTTCGACGGGTCCATAGCGCGCGCCTGCCCCGTGACCGATGGCGAAAACGGACATTCGACAGGAATCACGCAAGCGGCAGCGGCTGACAGGAGCGGTATTCCCGCCTCGCCCGGGTGTGCCCTCGGCCGGGGGAGGGCCGTCGGCGATCGCTCCGGTTGCCGCTCCTTCCCCCGTGGGTGAGCTTGGAAAGGGGCCCGAACGAGACCGGCCCCCTCAATGATCGTCCTTGTCCTCAGGAGGAACCATGGCGCACCCCGAGCAGGACCCGAACCAGCAGGAAGGTCCGATGGACGGGGGTGCTGCCGGCACGCCCGATGTTCACGACGGCGGGGCCGACGGAGGTGCGGACGGCGGAGCCGACGGAGGCGCGGACAGCGGTGCGGACGGCGGAGCTGACGGCGGCGCCGACGGCGGGGCCGACAGCGGAGCGGAAGGCCCGGCGGACGGTGGCGCGGCCGGGACTCCCGGCGTACACGACGGCGGTGCCGACGGCGGCGCCGAGAAGGCCGGTGGCGGCGTTTGAGCGCCGTCCCCACGACGCTTCGGGACACGGCCGCAGATGTTCGCGGCCGTGTCCTGGAGGAACGTCTGATCAGCCTCAGCCGGGAGGAGTTCGCCCTGGCGGTCTGGGGGCGTACCCCGCTGCTCAGCCGCCGGGTCAGTGACTTCTCCGACCTGTTCTCCGCATCCGCGGTGGACGAGCTGCTCTCCCGACGCGGGCTGCGCACGCCGTTCCTCCGTGTCGCCAAGGACGGCTCGACCGCCCCCGAGTCCTCGTTCACCTCACCAGGTGGAGTCGGCGCCTCGGTCGCGGACCAGCTGGACGACACCGCGTTGTGGCGGAGCTTCGCCGACGGCAGCACCTTGGTCCTGCAGGCACTGCACCGCACCTGGGGGCCGGTCACGGACCTCGCGACGCGGCTCGGCACGGAACTGGGGCACCCCGTGCAGGCCAACGCCTATGTCACCCCGCCGCAGAGCCGCGGCTTCGACGACCATTACGACGTTCACGACGTCTTCGTCCTGCAGGTCGCCGGTACCAAGCGCTGGATCGTCCACGAGCCCGTGCACCCGGACCCGCTGCGCGACCAGCCCTGGACCGCTCACCGCGCCGCGGTCGCCGATGCCGCGCGGGGAGAGGCGTACCTCGACGCCGTGCTCGAACCCGGCGACGTCCTCTATCTGCCGCGGGGCTGGCTGCACGCCGCCGAAGCGCTGGGCGCGGTGTCGATCCATCTGACGCTCGGCGTCCACACCTGGACGCGGCACGCGCTGGCCGAACAACTCGCGGAAGCCGCCCTCGCGTCGCTGCGGGACGACGAGGAGATGCGCGGGTCCCTCTCCCTGGGCGTGGACGGACCGGTCGACGAACTCGACTTCGTCCGCCGACGTCTCGCGGCCGCCCTCACCGAGGCCGACCCCACTCCCCTGTTCCACCGCACCCGTCGCGGCCAGGCACGCCCCGCCCCCATGGGGCCGCTGGCACAACTCGGGGCCCTCCACAGCCTCGCGCCCGACACACCGGTGCGGCTTCGCGAGGCGTTGGAGGCACGGCTGGCGGGCCTGCGCCTCGCCACCCGCGTCGGGTGGCTCGACCTCGCGGAGGCGGACCTCCCGTCGATGCTCCAGGTCCTCGACGGCGGCACCCGCTCTGCCGGCGAACTCGGCCTTCCCTTCGTCGAACGACTTCTGCGCGCAGGCGTGCTCGTGCCCGCCGAGTCATGAGACGGGCCCGATGACGACCCCGGCACGGTTCCTCTGCGCCGACGCCGCGCGCCTGCGCGGGGATCCGATCGCGGGCACAGCGCCGTACGGCTCTGTCTGGATCCTCGTCGAGTACCGGGCCGGCTGGCCGCCCGACGGCTTCGAAGGCCTCGATCTCGAACCCGAGGTCAAGGCACGGGTGAGCGCCGCCGCACGCGCCACGCGTGCCCGCGTGCTGCTGATCAGGCGGCACGGCCGCACTCGGGCGGACGAACGGCCACGATGGGCCGTCCTGCGCCATGAGAAGGACGGCGCCCACCGTCAGGAATGGGGAACCTGGGACGACGACCGGGAACTGGCGGCCGTCGTCACCGCCCTGGACGCGCCCGGAGAACTGGGCCACCCACCCGTCGTCCTCGTCTGTGCCCACGGTCTGCACGACACCTGCTGTGCCGTCCGCGGCCGTCCGGTGGCACGTGCGCTGAGTGAGGGCCGGCCACAGCTGGTGTGGGAGTGCACGCACGTGGGAGGCGACCGGTTCGCCGCCAACGTCCTCGTCGCACCCGACGGCGTCTACTACGGCAACCTCGACGCCCCCTCGGCGATCACGGTGGTAGAAGAACACCTGGCGAACCGCATCCACGCGGACCATCTGCGCGGATACACCGACCTCGTCCCGCCCCAGCAGGCCGCTCTGTCCGCCGTGCTCCACCACGCGGGTCCGTCGGGGCGGCACGACTACGTCATCGAGGACACGGTCCGGGTCGACAACCGCTGGCGGGTCCGTGTCACCGGCCGCCTCGCAGGTCTCTCGACCTTCGAGGTCGAGATCCACGCCCGCCGAGCACCCCCGCACCGACTGACCTGTCGCGGCCTGTCCCCCAGCTCGGCGGTGTACTACGAAGTCACGTCGCTGCGCGTCGGCTGAGGGCCGGGCCGTCGGCCCTCTTCCGATCCGGCCGGGTCAGGACTCTTCGGGTACGTGGATCTGCAGGACACAGATGTCGTCCCGGTTTCCCGGCCGCAGGTCCGCCAAGGTGTTGGCGAGCTTGCCGGATCGGCCCTGCCGCACGAGCCCCTCAGCCGCGTCGGCAAGATGGGCGAGCCCTACCTGGATGTCCTCGCCCGGCACCTCCACGAGGCCGTCCGTGTAGAAGAGCAGGTGGTCCCCGGGCAGCAGGTCGGTCACGTACTGCCCGTACGGCGAGTCGAACGCGGCGCCGAGGAGCGCGCCCTCGGGCTGCGGGAGGAAGCTCGCCGTGCCGTCGCGGATCAGCAGGGGCGCGAGGTGCCCCGCGTCCACCCAGGTCAGCCGGCGATCCCAGGGCTGATAGCGCCCCATGACCATGGTGGCGGTGGCAAGGTGGGTGTCGGTAGCGGTGTGGAGCAGAAGGGCGTTGAGCCGGCCGAGGACGTCGGGCAGGGGTGAGCCGGTGATGGTCATGCCTTTGGCGGTGAATCGCAGCTGGGCCATCGTGCCCACGGCGGTCAGGCCGTGTCCGGCGACGTCTCCTACGACGAACAGTGCGCTCTTGTCCGGGAGTTCGATCGCGGAGTACCAGTCACCTCCGACGTTCAACCCGCTGACGGCGGGGCGGTAGGCGACGTCGACGCGGAGGCCCGCCAGGTCCAGCGACTGCTCGGGGATGGGCAACAGGGCGTCCTGGAGCGCGGCGCCGAGCGCCCGTTCGGCCTTCAGCATTCCGCGCTGGACGAGGTTGGACCGTTCGCTCTCCCGCAGGGCCAGTTCGGCGTCCCGCAGCTCGGTGAGGTCCTGGAAGAAACCGTGTACCTCCAGCGGGGTGCCGTCCGCGTCCCGCTGTGCCTCGGCGACCATGCGCAGGTGCCGCGGGCCGTGTGCCGAGGTGATGCGGAAGTGCTGGTCGATGGCCGTGCCGTCGCCCAGCAGCTGCTGCACGGCCGCACCCAGCCTGGGCGGGTCCTCCCCGAGCAGCCGCGTGGGCAGCTCCTCCAGCCCCATGGGTCCCAAGGCCGGGTCGCGGTCGAAGATGGCGTAGACCTGGTCGGACCAGGTGATGGTGTCCGTCGCCAGGTTCCAGCTCGCCCAGCCCAGGTTGCCCAGCCGCTGCAGGTCGTCCAGCCTGCGGGTCTCGCGTTCGCTGGTGTCGTGGCGGAGCCAGGTCACGACCAGACGCTCGCCCAGTCTGGTCACGCGCACGGAGTACACCGACCGCTGCGGCACTCCGGCGGTCACCTCCTCGTAGACGAAGGGGTCACCGTCATAGACCGAGCCCGTGGTCAGCGTGTCCAGGTAGCCGTACCAGAGTGCTGTGCCCGCCACGGTGGGATAGTTCTCCAGTACCCGCCGGCCGATCAGCTCCTTGCCCTGCCGTCCGGCCAGGTCCAGCGATGCTGGCGTCGCCGCGTCGATCCGGTAGTCCTCCACCTCGCCCGTCGCCGACCGCAGCGGGGTCAGCAGGACCGCCGGTCCTGACAGCGCGTCGAAGATGGTCTGGACGGCATCGATCTCCGCGTGGAGCGGGACGTGGCCGTGGTGGCTCCGGTCCTCGCGCAGGGGACCTCCGCAGAGCCTGACGGCCCGCCGGAGCAGGGTCCGGGTGCGGGCGTCGAAAGGCCCCCGCCGGGTACGGAAGAGGCCGACGACCACGGTCACGGCTCCGGTACCGGGCACGGGCAGCCAGGCACGCGAGGGCCACCGCTCGGGTGGATCACCGATCAACAGGTACCGGGATGCGTCCAGTTCCAGGTCTTCGAGCCACAGCGCCTCCCGCTCCGCGATCGCTTCCATGGCGGCGACACCGCTGAGCGGAGGGATGTGGCTCCACTGCTCGGGCATCGACTCGCCGATTCCGGCGTGACCGATGAGCTTCAGACTTCCGGCGGTGGCCACGGTGTAGATCATCACCGCGTCGATGCCCTCGGAGTCGGCCAGCACGGAGTGGAGCAGCAGGGCGATCTCGTTCGGAGTACGCGTGCCGGCCAGGCCCTGGCCCAGCCGAGCCAGCAGTTCCCGATGTCCCGTCGAACGGCCGCCGTCAGCGGCCACCTGGCCGCTCGTGCCGAAAGGTGAGGGGCTCCGCACCGGCGGTGTGGCGGGTACCGGCCGGACCGGCGTCTCCGGCAGCGGCGTCGCCGGTCCGCCGCCGGTCCGGCCGAGGGTGATCCAGCACTCCTCCAGCAGAGTGCGCCGGTGCTGCGCGGCGCGGTCGGCCAACAGCTGATAGGCGACGTCCGGCGTGACGCCGTCCCGGGCCATCAGCACGCCCTTGGTGCGCTCCAGGACGGCTGTCATCGAGGCCACGCTCTCCAGGTCCACGACCTCGGCACGCAGCCTGGACACGACTCTGGCCAGCGCCAGCACCTCGGGTGCCGCGCTCGTACCGCCGTCGGGAAGCACGAAATCCTCCTCCATGATTCGAGCATGCCACGTCCCTCGGCCGGTGAACCTCGTGCTCTTCTGTCGTCTTCACGAGCAGATCCGTCTTGAGGCCGAGAACCACCGCCCGATGGCAGAACCGGGATCAGCGGCGAGGTGACCGCCCCGCTGCCGTGCAGTGCAGTGCAGTGCAGTGCTCCATGATCGGCGGCCCTCGGGCAGGACGGGTACGCGGGCACCGGTGGGGTAGCCGGGCTCTATGGACACCACCGAGACCACACCACTGCGTGCCGTCGCGCTGGTCTGCACCCTCTCCGCCTCGCCGAAGCGGTCCAGCTCGCAGTTGCTGGCCGAGCAGACCATGTCCGCCCTTGCCGATCACGGCGTCACCGGAAAGGTGATCCGGATCGCCGACCACGACGTCAGACCGGGCATCGAGGTCGACATGGGAGACGGCGACGCCTGGCCGGAGATCCGCGACACCGTCCTGGGCTGCGACATTCTGATCCTGTCCACGCCCATCTGGCTCGGGCATCCCTCCAGCGTCGCCCAGCGTGTGCTGGAACGCCTCAACGCGGAGCAGGGCGTGAGCGACGACGAAGGCCGCATGCTCACCTACGGCAAGGCGGCGGCCGTATGCGTCGTCGGCAACGAGGACGGCGCCCACCACGTCAGCGCCGAACTCTTCCAGGGCCTCAACGACGTCGGATTCTCCCTCGCCCCGAACGCCGTCACCTACTGGGTCGGCGAGGCCATGCAGGGCACCGACTACCAGGACCTCGACGAGACCCCCGAGAAGACCGCCGCGACGACCAGGACCCTCGCCGTGAACACCGCGCACCTGGCGCGCCGCCTCAAGGCCGCCCCGTACCCGCCCTCCTCCTGACAGCCACCCCGCCCGCCGGGCACGCCGACGGCCGGGCCGTCAGGCGTCCCGGCCGTCGGCGTGCCCGCACTCGTCAAGGACCGAGGGCGCGCTTGAGTTCGGCCTTGTCCGTCGTCGGACGGCCGTCGACGCCCCTCTGTCTCGCCTCGTTGTCGAGCTGCTCTTCGTCGGACCCTCGGGGGCCCGCCCGGAGCGAGGGCATGAGGGCCCTCGCCCTCCGGTCCCTCAGACCTGTCCGCGCCATCCGCCGGTTGCCGCGCCCCGTTCTTCGATGAAGTGCTTGAACCGCTTCAGGTCGCCCTTGACCTGCCGGTCGACGAAGCCGAGTTTGTCGCCGACGTTCTCCGCCATCCCCTCAGGATCGAAGTCCATCATCAGCGTGACCTGCGTACGGCTGGGGTCGATGGGCTGGAAGGTGACCAGGCCGGACTGCTCGACCTCGTCACCGACCGTGACCCAGGCGACCTTCGTGTCAGGGATCTGCTCGGTGATCTCCGCATCGAACTCCCGCCGTACGCCACCGATGCTGGTCACCCAGTGCGTGAGCCGTTCCGTACGCTGCTCGATCCGTTCCACACCGTCCATGAACTGCGGGAACGTCTCGAACTGCGTCCACTGGTCGTACGCGGTACGGACCGGAACATCGACCTCGATCGACTCCTTGACATGCGACATGAGCCGTCTCCTCTGCTTGTGAAGGCGATACGGGAGCCGGGGCCTCGCGCCCGCTCGCTCCCGCCGGGGTATCTCATCCGTGCCCGCACGCGCGCGTCAGCGCCGGACATCGCGCACGAACACCCCGGAGGGGGCCCATTTCGAGCCGAACGGACCCCAGATGTCGCACCCACGGCCGGACTGCGGCCCGTGTCGGCTGAGGAGTACCGCGCCATGGGGCGCTCCTGCGTGGAGAACACCGCTCGGCGCGCCGCGTACGACACGATCGCGCCCGGCCTGGCCGCGTACCAGCGTGACGCCATCGAGGTGTACGTCACCACCCGGCTCGGCTGACCGGGACCGGGGGCCGGCCCGGAAGGCGGTCGATCCGTCTCACCGACAGGCTCACCTCGCCCGGCTCGTCAGTCGCCGAGCGAGGTGCTGCCTGTCATGTGAACCTCGAAGCCCGGTCGCGGGCTTCCTGTCAGGAGCGCCGCCTGACGCTCCGGCCGGCGCCGATCCCCGCCACCTGCAGAGCCAGGGCGGTCAGTCCGAGCAGCATCACGTTCGCCGAGGAGAACGTGTCGTTGGTGCCGATGTCCGCCGCGTTGATCAGGAAGGCGATGAAGAACAGCACCGCCGCAACTATGCCAAGCATGCACAGGCTCCTCTCGAAGGGGTGGTGTCCGTATGCCCCCGCATCGGCCTCGTAAGCCGGGACGACCGGTCGTCGACGCGTCAGAGATCGCTGTCGATGCCGGTGACGGCCGGAGACGCGAGCGGGGCGTCCGCTTCCGCGATTCCCGCCTCGCGCAGCGCGGCCGACACGAGCCTCGTCGCGTCCAGTTTCGCCTCGTATCGGTCGGAGGCCTCGACCTCCAGCCGGATGGCGAACGTGCCGTCCTCGTTGAGCGTCAGCAGGTTCACGCCTTCGCTCTCGCTCACGTCTGTGTGCTGGGGGGCCAGCTTCCGTTCGAGGGCGGCGCGCTCCGAGTCGGTGATGTCCGAGGTGAACGTGCCGGGAACGGTGATGACGAAGGTGGTCATGGGTGCTCCTCGCGTGGGACGGAGGGTGAGCGTCGTTCTGCTTCCCTCATCCTCCGTGATGACTCGGCTCCGAATGGCTTCTGACATGGCATCGGCGCCGGGGTCGGTCTGGCAGCGCCGCAGCCCGACCGATGCCGTGGCGAGCAGGCCGCCGCGAACGTGGCACAGCTGCCGGGCGGCCCGCTCGGCCATGAGGCGTTCGGTCTTCGTCGGCATGTCCGCCCGTGTACCCCGATTCGCCCTGCCCATCGGCGGCGGCCGGGAGCTGTTCGGGTGGTCATGCGGGCCGTGCGAGGTGCTGCCCACGGCGCGGTGCGGACGACTCGGTCGGCGCCGCTGCCCGCGAGGACGTTATTCATCGAAATGACTACACACTTTATTGAGTATTATGCGCCGGGTACGGCACGCCGGTGCCGCGGGAGAGACGGACGGCGCATGAGCAACGGTCAGTACGTGCGATACGTCGCACTGGGCGACAGCCAGACTGAGGGAGTCGGTGACGGCGACGACCTCACCGGGCTGCGCGGCTTCGCGGACCGCCTCGCCGAAAGGCTCGCCGCGGCGCGCCCCGAGGTCCGGTACGCCAACCTGGCCGTCCGGGGGCGGCTCGCCGGACAGATCCGCGCGGAACAGCTCGGCCCCGCACTCGCTCTCCGCCCCGACGTCGCCACGGTGATCGCCGGGGTCAACGACCTGCTGCGGCCCCGGTTCGACCCGGACGAGACCGCCGCCCATGTGGAGGCGATGTTCGCCGCGCTCACCGAAGCGGGTGCGCGCGTCGCGACCGTCACGATCCCCGACATCACCCGTATCGCGCCCATCGCCCGCCCCGTCGCACCCCGGATCGCCGCCCTCAACGACCGCATCCGGCTCGCAGCGGCCCGGCACGGCGTCGCTCTCGCGGAGACCTCTCTGCACGCCGCCGCCACCGATCCACGCCTCTGGGCCGCGGACCGACTGCACGCGAGCCCGCTGGGACACGACCGGATCTCCGCCGCCCTCGCACAGGCGCTCGCCCTGCCGGGCAGCGACGACTCCTGGACCCGGGAGCTGGCGCCCGACCAGACCCCCACCGTCGGCGCGGTGCGCGCGGCAGCCGCCGAACTGCGCTGGGCCGCCGGGTTCCTCGGCCCCTGGTTGCTCCGCCGCCTGCGCGGCCGCTCCTCCGGCGACGGCCGGGCCGCCCGACGCCCGGAACTGCTGCCCGTGGGGATGCCGCCGGTCAGCCCCTGAACGACAGGAGTGCCGCGCCGCCCTGTCGCGACGATCACGGTCGAGCGGAGTGGGTGCGAGCCTGCGGCTTCAGGGCGTCAGACGCCGTCCAGCGCCTCCTGGCGGATCCATCGCGACAGAGCGGGGTTCCCGACGGTGGTCACCACACGCACGGTGGAGCGGACGTGCCGGTCGTCGTCCAGCAGCCCCAGGGGGGCCGCGGCCAGGTCCACGCGGGCGGTGGTCCGATCGCCTCGGCGATCTCCGGAAAGCCGAAGTCGAAGACCTCGCGGAGCACGAACACCGCGCGTTCGAGCGGGGTGAGCCGCTCCATCAGGAGAACTCCTCGGCGCGCGTCATGCCGGCCCCCGCGCCGATCGCCTTCGCCACGGCGTACGAGGCGACTGTCGGCCGACTCTCCACCCGGCCCGGGCACCGGCGATGCCGTACCCGTCGGCCACCGGCGCCGGTGGCGCCCCCTGTCGAGGCTCGGGGTTCTGTGACATGTCTCCGAGATTCGCTCGCGACGGGACCGGGGCATGGGTCCGGGGCGTCGGCGGCGCCCCGGGACCTCGTGGGGCGATGTCGAGACACGCGTGCAGGGGGCCTGTCGTCACATCCCGCGAGGCGGGCACGGCCGCGGCCTCCCCTGCCCGTGGCTCCCCTCCCGTTCCAGTGCGATCTTCACACCACCCTCATCCCATCTCCCGAAGGAACCATCAACTGGCCGCATAGCGAACACAGTTCTCTGTACTTCGGACAACAGATGGTCAAATCCTTGTTGCATACCTGCCAAACAGGCTCGCTCGCTGGCACGCTCACACCCGCACCACACCCCCCACGATCCCCACGCTTTGCAGCGAAGGAGCCCGCGTGACCCGCCAGCAGTCCTCGCACCGCCGTACCGCCACCGCCACCGCCCTGATCGCATCGGCCGCCATGGTCGTCGTCGGAGTCCAGACCGGCTCCGCCAGCGCCGATGCCCAGCGCGAGGCCGGCGCGACCGCGCTCGTACTCTCCGGCACCCAGCGTGCCGCCGCCGTCCGGGAGGCCCAGGCAGGAGCCGATGCCACGGCCCGGGCCATCGGCCTCTCCGGCCAGGAGAAGCTCGTCGCCCGGGATGTCGTCAAGGACTCCGACGGCACCGTGCACACGCGGTACGAGCGCACCTACGAGGGTCTCCCCGTACTCGGCGGCGACCTCGTCGTGCATCAGAAGAAGAACGGCGGCCGCGCCACCACCAAGGCCACCGACGCCCGCATATCCGTGGCGAGCACGACCGCCGCGGTCACCGCCACGAGCGCGGGCAAGTCCGCCGCGGCCTCCTCCGACGCGCGGTCCGCCGCGCCCGCCTCGTCCCGCAAGGTGGTCTGGGCGGCCACCGGCAAGCCGACGCTCGCCTGGGAGACGACCGTCACGGGCGTCCAGGCCGACGGCACCCCGAGCGAGCGTCACGTCATCACCGACGCCACCTCGGGGAAGGAGCTGTACTCCTACGAAGCGGTCGAGACGGGCATCGGCAACACCCAGTACAGCGGCCAGGTCACGCTCGGCACGGCGCCCTCGTTCACTCTCACGGACACCGCGCGCGGCGGCCACAAGACGTACGACCTGAACGGTGGCACCAACGGCACCGGGTCCCTCTTCACCAGCAGCACGGACACCTGGGGCAACGGCCTGGCGACCAACCGGGCGACCGCAGCCGCGGACGCCCACTACGGCGCGGCCGTGACCTGGGACTTCTACAAGAACGAGCTCGGCCGCAACGGCATCCGCGGTGACGGCGTCGCCGCCTACTCCCGCGTCCACTACGGCAACGCGTACGTCAACGCCTTCTGGGACGACTCCTGCTTCTGCATGACGTACGGCGACGGAACGGGCAACACCAAGCCGCTGACCTCGCTCGACGTCGCCGGCCACGAGATGTCCCACGGCCTGACCGCCTCCACCGCCGGACTCAGGTACAGCAAGGAGTCGGGCGGCCTCAACGAGGCCACCTCCGACATCCTCGGCACCTCGGTCGAGTTCTACGCGGCCAACGCCACGGACGTCGGCGACTACCTGATCGGCGAGAAGATCGACATCCGCGGCAACGGCACCCCGCTCCGCTACATGGACAAGCCGAGCCGCGACGGCAACTCCGCCGACTACTGGTCAAGCAGCGTCGGCCGCCTCGACGTCCACTACTCCTCCGGCCCGGCCAACCACTTCTTCTTCCTGCTGTCCGAGGGCAGCGGCGCCAAGACGGTCAACGGTGTCGCCTACAACTCCCCCACCAGCGACGGCTCCACCCTCACGGGCATCGGCCGCGCCAAGGCCTACAAGATCTGGTACAAGGCCCTCTCCACCTACATGACCTCCTCCACCACCTACGCCGGCGCCCGCACGGCCACCCTCTCCGCGGCCACCGACCTCTACGGCGCGGGCAGCGCCGAGTACGCCGCGGTCGCCAAGGCCTGGACCGCGATCAACGTCAAGTAACTCCCGGGGACGTCCCGCCCGTCTCGCCCGCCCCGCACACTGTCCGTGCGGGGCGGGCTCGCGCGTCGCCGGACCTCGGGTCGTCCCCGGTGCCGTGACCTCGCACGAGACGCCGGGCACGGAGTCCCTGTGCCGTATGGGACGCGCTCGGCGCTCGGCCCCAGCGCTCGGCGCTCGGCGCTCGGCACACCGGATTCCTCCTCGGTCCCGCCCGGGCGGTCAGTGCCGCAGCAGGGCGCAGACGAAGTCCTCCTGCACGGCGCGGACCTTGGCAAGGAGCTCCGGCTTGACGCTCTTGCTGGTCTGCGTGTTGATCGAGAACGTCAGGGAACGCCTGCCGTCCGCCGTGCCGACCGCGAGCTGGGTGTAGCCGGGGAAGTTGCCGGTGTGGCCGTAGACCGTTCCGCATCGTGTGGTGTAGCGGAAGATCGCCAGCCCGCCGGCGTTGACACCGGGACCCGCGGGCTCCGAGGCCGCGCCGGGGATGAAGGTCCGCTGCAGGCTGCGGGTCTCCTCCGACAGGAAGCCGCGTCCGCCGGCCCAGGCGCGCACGAAGACGTTGAGGTCCTTCGGTGTCGAGACGATGCCGCCGGAGGCCCAGACGCCTGACGCGCCGAGGACCTCGCTGATGTCCTCAGGCGGGGCGGGCGGCGTCACGTCGTAGCCGTGCAGGTACGGCCTCGGCAGCCGGTAGCCCTGGGGCAGGCTGGTCTGCCGCAGGCCCAGCGGCCGGTACACGAGCTGCGCGAGCAGCCGCTCGTACGGCTGTCCCGTGGCCGCCTCTGCCATCAGCGCGACGGCGATGTTGTCGGAGTTCGAGTACTCGTACGCCGATCCAGGCGGGAACACCAGGTCCCTGTCGGCGACGAAGTCGAGCAGTCGGCGGGAGTCGAAGTGATGCCTGGGGTCTTCCCGCAGGATCGCGAGGAACGCCGGCGCCGTCGAGAAGTCGGGGAGCCCGCTGGTGTGGTTGAGCAACTGCCGCAGCGTCACCTGGTGCCACGCGACGGGCAGGGACGGCAGGCGCTCGCCGATCGTGTCGTCGAGGTCCAGCTTCTGCCGGTCCACCAGGCGCAGGGCGACCGCTCCGCTGAAGGCCTTGGCGACGCTCGCGATCCGCATGTGATCGGTCGTACGGGGCGGGCGGCCGGTTCTCGTGTCGGCGACGCCCGCCCGGTAGACCGACGTCCGGTCGCCCTGCCGCAGCAGCGCGATCACACCGGGCGGGCCGCCGGCGGTGCGGACGAGGTCGTCCAGCTGCTTCTGCAGGGCCCTGTCCGGGGCCGGCGGCGTACCGGTGGCCTGCGCGGGCTGGACCAGGGCGGCGAGAACCGCGGACGCGGCCAGGCCGGCGAGGGACAGCCGCAGGCGGACGCGCGGACGGGGACGGACTTCAGAGCGTGGCGGCACCGGGGCTCCTTCTCGGTCCTGCCGGGCGGACGGACACGCCCGGTTCGGAGGGTTCGCCCCAGCTTCCGGCGCATCGCCGGGAGCCGCCCGCCCGGTGATCCATTCGGCCCAGACAGCGGCTCACCACGCGCCGGGCCGCCGGGACCGCGGGGGCACGGCGGGTGCGAGGTCGGCGTGCGGGCGCCGGCGGGCCCTCCGCCGACCGCACACGCGCGTCGTCGGGTCGCGCGGCGCCGCCGAGCTGCCAGGCTGTGACAGATGACGGCTGATGCGCGGGGGCCCGCCAGGACTTCTGACGGGCGGTACGTGATCGTCAAGGGCAGACGCTGGCGGGCCACGGATCCCGAGGTTCCGGAGGGCGTCGCCGCGCGCCTGCGCTCCCACCTCATGGCGGCGCGCCGGGCGGTGGCAACCGCCCGCCGCGCCGAGAACGCGGAAGCCGAACGCGCCGCCCGGGCGCGGGTGCACACGGCGAAGGTCGCACTCGGCGAGCGTGGCACGCCGTGGTGGGACCAGGCCGCGTCAGAGCGCCGCGCCCGTTGGAGCGAGGGGCTGGCGGCCCTCGACGGAACCACGAGCGAGGAGCCCGCTGACGAAGGGTGAGCCTCGCCGCCCAAGCGAGGGCCCCGTCCCGTCGGAGTCCGTCGGTTCGGGAGCAGCCTCGGGACCCGCGTCCGACACCGCGCGCCGTGATCTCGGACAGCCAGTCAGGTGATTCCTGGCGATTCGGTCACCGCCTCCCTTGCATAACGGGATGGGTGGCATCTCATAGGCGGCGGTTCATAAGTATGACAATCGTCTCGATCAGAAGGAGTTCCCCATGACTCTGTTCGGCTCCCTGCGTCCGACCGGCATCCGTGCCGGAGCCACCGCCGCCGCTGCCATCACGGTCGCCGGCATCGCCCTCGCCGGCGCACCGGCCGCCCACGCCGCTCCCGGCGACAGCGGCGACCTCAACGTCCGTTCCGCCGGCTGGCATTCGCGGGGTCAGGACGGCGTCGAGGTCTGCGCCTTCACTCTCGTCGCGAGCAACTTCGAATCCTTCCCGGCAGTGCCCTGGACGATCACGGAGCAGCCGCCGACGGTTCCGCCGGGCGACACCCTGGTCAGCACGCTGCCGCTGGTCAACGGTGCGGCACGCAGCGAGCGGTACCTCCTGCCGGAGGGCACGTACCAGCTCGTTTGGACGGTCCCGTCCGGCCCGAAGCACAGAAGCTTCAAGATCGACTGCGACAGCCGTGCCGCGGCCCAGGGACCGAACCGTCCGGCCCGCCCGAGCGGCAGCCCCGCCGCGGAGATCAACGCCGGATCGGGCTACCAGCAGCCGTCCGGCGCCGTCCCGGCAGGCGGCGGCGGCGTCCCGGACCTGGAGACCCTCAGTGCCGAGGAGGACTCGGACTTCGGCACGGGTGCCGCGCTGGCCGTCGGCGCGGTGGGCATCGCAGCGCTGGTCATGGTCCGCCGGTCCGCGGTACGCCGTGCCCGCAACGAGGCCTAGAGCGAACGGTCGGCCCCCACGGCGCCGGGGGCCGAACCGCGCGTGCCGGCTCACGATGACCCTGTCGGTGACGTTCGCGTCACTGGCGGGTCTCGTGTCGGCCTGCTCGGACTCGACGGAGGAACTCGGCCCCCCGTCCGTCACCGCTCGCGCGGACGACGCCGCCGGTGGTGGCCCTCCACCGGCTCAACCGGCCGCGCACGTACCCATGGTGCGCTCACGGCCGGTGAAGGTCGCCATCCCGGCCATCTTCATCGAGGCGCCCGTCACCCCTCTCGGGCTGGACGAGCGAGGACGACTCGGCGCCCCACCGCTGAGCACACCGATGAGGGCGGGCTGGCACCGCACCGGCCCGTCACCCGGGGAGAACGGAACGGCCGTCCTCGTCGGCCACCGCGACACCCTCACCGGACCCGCGATCTTCCTCAACCTCAAGGCGCTGCGCCGAGGCGACACGGTGAAGATCACCCGCGCCGACCACGGCGCCGCCGTCTTCACCGTCGACGAGGTGAACACGTACACGAAGGACAAGTTCCCCGACAAGAGGGTGTACGGGCCCACCGGCCGCGCGGAACTCAGACTCATCACCTGCGGAGGCCGCTTCGACTCGAAGAAGGGCTACGAAGCCAACGTCATCGTCTTCGCCCATCTGACGGACACCCCGAAGCAGACAGCGCGCACCCGCCCGCCCGTGTCCTCCGGTCCCGCCCCCAGCGCCGGCTGACGGCCGGCCTGGGGGCGGGACCGGGAGGGCGCCGGGGCCGTATCCACCAAGAATGGAAGTCCCGGCACGAATACGGCGGAGGCCGTTGACGGAGATTGTCACCCTTCTCGTGCTCCGCCGATCCCGCAAAGGAGCGTCGTCGGTCATCGGTACGTCTGCGACGGGCGCGGTGGCGACCCCTCGGGGGACGTGGCCGGTCAGGCCGGCCAGGTGCCCGTCACACGACGTATCGCTACAGCCCCCGACCGGTCTACCGAAGCCGTTACCACGGCGAAGATCCCCCCTGGATGGCTGCGGCGAGCAGGATCCGCTTCGAGGGTTGGTCCTCGTCGGTGGCGTCAGGAGCATCGCCCTCGGCCTCGATGATCTTCCACGCCTGCTTGAAGGCGGCGCCTGCGATCACGCAGCTGAGGGCGCCCACGGTCATCCCCAGAGGCCTGTAGACGATCTTGGATGCCTTCATCGGCGGCGTCCCCGGCTGCGGCGGACCAACAGGACGGCTGCTGCGGCGGCTCCGGCGCCCACCAGGAGCGCGGTGCGATCGGCGCGTGCGGCGGTCGCTGCCTGGCCGGCCTTCTCCAGGAGCGGGTCCGGGCTCTTGTCCTTCACCGCGTGGGCGGCCTGCCCGGCCTTCTCACGGAGCTGCTCGGAGAGCAGCGCTGCTTTCGCGGCGGCCTGGTCCTTGACGGCGGCTGCCTTCTCCTTGGCCTGCGCCTTGATGTCGGCCTTCGCGGCGAGGGCCTCGACCGTCTGGCCGAGCTCGTCGCGGGTGCGCTCGACCTGATCACGCAGTTCGGCGGAGCTGGGGGCGGGGGTGCCGATGTCGGTTCGGGCGTCGTCGTTCATCGGTGTGCCTTCTCCTTGATCTCGGCCCCGTCGGCCTTGACGCTGTCGATGGTCTGCTGGGGAGCCGGGGTACCGGCCCGGGCGATCTGCTTCTTTCCTGCCAGGGCGGTCACGGCCGCCACGACTCCCAGGGCCGCGGTGATGATGAGAGCGGCCGCCCACACCGGCAGAACCAGCGCGAGAGCGGCGATGCAGGTTGCCGTCAGAGCCTGGAGTGCCAGAAGGCCGATGATTCCCGTGGCGCCGAAGAGGCCTCCGCCCTTCCCGTAGCGCCTGCCCTTCTCGGTCATCTCCGCCCGGGCCAGTTGCATCTCCTCGCGCACCAGCTCGGACATCTGCTGCGAGGCGCGTGAAACCAGGACGCCCACCGAGTCGTCGGCGGCGTGGGGCTGTCGCTCCACCGTGCTCATGATGGGGACACCTTGCCTTTCGTCAGTCTGCTGTAACGGGCGGCCCGTAGGTCAGATCCTCTGCTCAGCGCCGATGAGTTCTCGTAGGGGGCGTCGGCGCTGCGCTCGAACGAGTCGGTGCCGTTCTGGTTCAAGGGGGGTCATGTCGTCACGGCGCGCCTACCCCACAACCGCACCGGCACCCACGCGGCGGCCAGCGTTGTACGGAGGGCGGCGCGGCGGCCGCGGGCGGCACCGGAGTGGCCGTGCGGTGCTGGTCTCATCGCGAGGCCGCGTCGACGTATGAGTCAATGCTCCGTCCGACGGCGATCGCGCGTTGCCGGGCCGGTTCCGCGTCGAACTCCAGCCCGAGGAGGATCGCGAGGTTGGTGATCCACAACCACAGGAGAAGATGATCGCGCCGGCAAGGGTGCCGTAGGCCTTGTTGTAGGAAGCGAAGTTCGCGGCGTGGAACGCGAAGCCTGCCGAGGCGGCCGTCCAGACGACTGGTCCGTGGCACCGGGGGCGGATCGAAACGCTGGTGCTGGATGGGAACGGCAGCCCGGTCGTGATCGAGTTCGAGAAGGGCTCCGACAGCGGTGTCCTGTCGCAGGCCGTCTCGTACTGTTTTGGGCGCACGGCCCCGCGCCCTCGCCGCAGTGGAGGCCCGGGTCGTCAGCCCACGGCCGTCACCTCGGGGACGCCGGTGCCCAGGGTGGTGGTGTCGAAGGCGTCGGCGAGTCGCAGCGCCTCCTCGATCAGGGTCTCGACGATCTTCGACTCCGGTACGGTCCTGACGACTTCGCCCTTCACGAAGATCTGGCCCTTGCCGTTGCCGGAGGCGACGCCGAGGTCGGCCTCGCGGGCCTCGCCGGGGCCGTTGACGACGCAGCCCATCACGGCGACGCGCAGCGGGACCTCCATGCCCTCCAGGCCGGCGCTCACCTCGGCGGCGAGCTTGTAGACGTCGACCTGGGCGCGGCCGCAGGACGGGCAGGAGACGATGTCCAGCTTCCGCGGGCGCAGGTTGAGCGACTGGAGGATCTGGTTGGCGACCTTGACCTCCTCGACCGGGGGCGCGGAGAGCGAGACGCGGACGGTGTCGCCGATGCCCTGGCGCAGCAGCGCGCCGAAGGCGACGGCGGACTTGACGGTGCCCTGGAAGGCCGGTCCGGCCTCGGTGACGCCGAGGTGCAGGGGGTAGTCGCATGCCTCGGCGAGGAGTTCGTAGGCACGGACCATGACGACGGGGTCGTTGTGCTTCACGGAGATCTTGAGGTCGTGGAAGTCGTGTTCGGCGAAGAGGCTCGCCTCCCACAGCGCCGACTCCACCAGGGCCTCCGGGGTGGCCTTGCCGTACTTCTTCAGCAGCCGGGCGTCCAGGGAGCCGGCGTTGACGCCGATGCGGATGGGGGTGCCGTGGTCCTTGGCGGCGCGGGCGATGTCCTTGACCCGGTCGTCGAACTTCTTGATGTTGCCGGGGTTGACGCGGACTGCGGCGCAGCCCGCCTCGATGGCGGCGAAGACGTAGCGGGGCTGGAAGTGGATGTCCGCGATCACCGGGATCGGCGATTTGGCGGCGATCGCGGGCAGGGCGTCTGCGTCGTCCTGGGAGGGGCAGGCCACCCGCACGATGTCGCAGCCCGCGGCGGTGAGTTCCGCGATCTGCTGGAGGGTGGCGTTGACGTCCGAGGTGAGGGTGGTCGTCATGGACTGGACGGAGATCGGGGACCTGCTGCCGACGCCGACCCTGCCGACCTGGAGCTGGCGGGTGGGTCGGCGGGCGCCGAGGACCGGGGCGGGCATCGGCGGCAGGCCGAGGGCGACCGTCATGGGGTGTCTCCTGCTCTGGTACGGGTGAGGGGCGGGCGGTTCACTGGTCGGCGCCGACGGGCCGGGGGTCCAGGTCGCCGATCGAGACGGAGTCGTCGCGGCCGGCGAGGGCCTCGACGACGGCGCGGGCGATGTGGCGGCCGGTCAGGCCGTGGGCGGCGAGGATGTCGTCGCGGCGGCCGTGGTCGAGGAAGCGCTGGGGCAGTCCGAAGGTGCGGACGGGGGTGCGGGCGCCCGCGTCGGCGAGGGCCTGGGCGATCGCGGCGCCGGCGCCGCCGCTGCGGCCGCCGTCCTCGACGGTGGCGACGAGGGAGTGGCCGAGGCCGAGTTCCACGAGGGCGGAGGGGACGGGGGCGATCCAGCGCGGGTCGACGACGGTGACGCCGAATCCGTGCTCGGCGAGGCGGTCGGCGGCCTCCAGGCAGACTCCGGCCATGGCGCCGACGGAGACGAGCAGGACGTCCTGGGCCCGCGAGCCCGTCCGCCGCAGGACGTCCATGCCGTCGAGGGTGGCGACGGCGGGGATGTCGCGGTCCGGGGAGCCCTTGGGGAAGCGCAGTGCGGTGGGGCCGTCCTGGACGGCGAGGGCCTCGCGCAGGGCGCGGCGCAGGGTGGCGGCGTCGCGCGGGGCGGCCACGCGCAGGCCGGGGACCATCTGGAACAGCGACAGGTCCCACATGCCGTTGTGGGAGGCGCCGTCGTCGCCGGTGACGCCGGCCCGGTCGAGGACGAAGGTGACCGGGGCGCGGTGCAGGGCGACGTCGAGCAGCATCTGGTCGAAGGCGCGGTTGAGGAAGGTGGCGTAGACCGCGACGACGGGGTGCAGGCCGCCGAGGGCGAGGCCGGCGGCGGAGGTGACGGCGTGCTGCTCGGCGATGCCGACGTCGAACGTGCGGTCGGGGAAGCGCTCGGCGAAGGCGGTGAGGCCGGTGGGGGCGAGCATGGCCGCGGTGAGGGCGACCACGTCGGGGCACCGGGCGCCGAGGGCGGCGAGTTCGTCGCCGAAGACGTCGGTCCAGGCGGGTTCCGGCGCGGGGCGGGGCGTGGAGCGGGCGGCGGGGCGGGGGCGTACGGCGTGGAAGCGGTCGGCCTCGTCCTGTTCGGCCGGGGCGTGGCCGCGGCCCTTCTCGGTCAGGCAGTGGACGACGACGGGCCGGCCGAGTCCGGCGGCGTGGCGGAGCGCCTCTTCGAGGGCTTCGATGTCGTGTCCGTCGACGGGGCCGACGTACGCGAGGCCGAGGTTCTCGAAGACGGAGTGCGGGGGGCGGTCCTCGGTGCGCAGGCGGGCCAGGTGGGCGGGGATGCCGCCGACGGTGGGGGCGTAGGAGCGGGTGTTGTCGTTGAGGACGACGACGACCGGGCGGTCGGCGCCGTCGGCGAGGTTGTTGAGCGCCTCCCAGGCCATGCCGCCGGTGAGGGCGCCGTCGCCGATGACGGCGACGACGGCGCGGTCGGTGGCGCCGGTCAGCCGGTGGGCCTTGGCGAGGCCGTCGGCGTAGGACAGGACGGTGGAGGCGTGGGAGTTCTCGATGACGTCGTGCGCGGACTCGGCGCGCGAGGGGTAGCCGGAGAGGCCGCCCGGCTGGCGCAGGGTGCCGAAGGCGTCCGCCCGGCCGGTGATGATCTTGTGGGGGTAGGTCTGGTGCCCGGTGTCCCACAGGATCTGGTCGCGCGGGGACTCGAAGACCCGGTGCAGGGCGAGGGTGAGCTCGACGACGCCGAGGCTGGGGCCGAGGTGGCCGCCGGTGCGGGTGACATCCTCGACGAGGAGGCGCCGGATGTCAGCGGCGAGCTCCTCGGTCTGCGCGGGGGTGAGGGCGCGGAGGTCGTCGGGTCCGTGGACCGATGCGATCGACGTCATGACAGATCCTGTTCTGGTCACAGGGCCTCATCGGCCAGAGGGGTCCGGGGTACCCGGCCGGTGACCGGGTCGGCCAGCCGGGCGGGCATGGAGAAGACGACGTCCTCGGCCATGCCGTCGTCCAGTTCGACGTCGTGCCAGCCGAGTGCGGCGAGCCGGTCGACGAGGCCGCGGACGAGGATCTCCGGGGCGCTGGCGCCGGAGCTGATGCCGATGCTGGACACCCCGGCGAGCCAGGTCTCGTCGAGGTGGCCGGCGTCGGGGACGAGGTGGGCGGCGCTGCCGTGTTCGCGGGCGACCTCGACCATCCGGATCGAGTTGCTGGAGTTGCGGGAGCCGACGACCAGGACGAGGTCGTTGTGGCGGGCGAGGGACTTGACGGCGTTCTGGCGGTTCTGGCTGGCGTAGCAGATGTCGCCGTCGGCTGGGCCGGCGAGGTCGGTGAAGCGGGTGCGCAGGGCGTCGACGACCCGGCGGGTCTCGTCGAAGGAGAGGGTGGTCTGGGTGAGATAGGCGACGGGTGTGTCGTCCGGGAGGTCGAGGGCGGCGACGTCGTCCTCGTTCTCGACGACGATGGTGCGCTCGGGGGCCTCGCCGCGGACGCCTTCGACCTCCTCGTGCTCGGCGTGGCCGACGAGCAGGATGGTCCGGCCGTCGCGGGCGTAGCGGACGGCGGCCTGGTGGACCTTGGAGACCAGGGGGCAGGTGGCGTCGATGACTTCGAGCCGGCGGTCGGCGGCGCCGCTGCGGACGGCCGGCGAGACTCCGTGGGCGGAGAAGACGCACACGGCGCCCTCGGGCACCTCCTCCTCGCTGTCGACGAAGCGGGCGCCGCGCTTCTCCAGCTCGGCCACGACGTGGTGGTTGTGGACGATCTCCTTGCGGACGTACACCGGGGCGCCGTGGAGGTCGAGGGCGCGTTCCACGATGCCGATGGCACGGCGTACTCCGGCGCAGAAGCCGCGCGGCTGGGCGAGGACGACGCGCGGGGGCCGGTGGTCGGCCGGGGCGTCCGGGCCGGCCGGTCGGATGGTGGCGCTCATGAAGCGTTCCGTTCGTAGGAGTCGTGGGTGAGGGTTGCGGGGTGCGGGGCGGGGACCGCCGCGGGTGGATGCCCCTGCGAGGCGCGCCACAGTGCGGCGTAGATCCCGTCCAGGGCGAGGAGTTCGTCGTGGGTGCCGTCCTCCCGGATGCGGCCGTCGTCGACGACGACGATGCGGTCGGCGCGGGAGGCGACGCTGAGGCGGTGGGCGACGATCAGGGCGGTGCGGCCGCTGACGAGGCGTTCGGTCGCCCGGTTGACCAGGGCCTCGGTGGCGAGGTCGAGGGCGGCGGTGGCCTCGTCGAGCAGGAGGATGTCGGGGCGGACGAGTTCCGCGCGGGCCAGCGAGACGAGTTGCCGCTGTCCGGCGGAGAGGTTGTGTCCGCCTTCGGTCACGCGGTGGTCGTAGCCGGAGTCGAGGGCGCTGAGGGTGTCGTGGGCGCCGACCCTGCGGGCCGCGTCGGTGACCTCGGCGTCGGTGGCGTCGGGCCGGCCGTAGGCGATGGCCTCGCGGACGGTTCCGGCGAAGAGGTAGGGCTCCTGGGGGACGACGCCGAGCCGTTTCCGGTAGGCGGTGAGGTCCAGGTCGCGCAGGTCGGTCCCGTCGACGCGGACGGTTCCGCGGGTCGGGTCGTGGAACCGGGCGGCGAGCTTGACGAGGGTCGACTTGCCGGCGCCGGTGGTGCCGACGAACGCGACGGTCTGGCCCTGCGGGATGCGCAGCCGGATCCCGGTCAGCGCCGGGCGGCCGTCGCGGTAGTGGAAGTCGACGTCGTCGAAGACGAGTTCGCCGCCCAGGGAGCGGACGGGGCGTGCGTCGGCGGCGTTCGGGGTGGTGCTGCGCAGCCGGAGGAGGTCCCGGATCCGCAGCAGGGACACCTGGGCCTGCTGGTAGCCGTCGAAGAGCTGGGAGAGCTGCTGCACCGGGACGAAGAACAGGTCCAGGTAGAGGAGGTAGGCGACGAGGGCGCCGACCGTCATGGTGCCCGCGGCCACCCGGTGCGCTCCGACGGCGAGGACGACGGCGGTGACGCAGGCCGCGAGGAGCTGGATGAAGGGGAAGTAGCGGGCGGAGAGGAGCTGGCCGCGGACGCGGGCGCGCCGGTAGGCGTCGCTGTGCCGGGCGAAGGCGGTGACGACGGAGTCCTCGCGGCGGAACGCCTGCACGGTGCGCATGGCGGCCGCGCTCTCCTGGAGGGCTCCGTTGACGACGGCGAGCCGTTCCCGGGCGTCCGCGTAACTGCGGGCGGAGGCCCGGCGGAAGACGACGGTGGCGAGAGCGATCGGCGGGAGGACGGCGAGGACGACGAGGAGCATCCCGGCGTCGGCGGCGCCGAGCGCGACGAGCACGCCGGCCAGGGTGAGGAGACTGACGAGGACGCCGATCAGACCGGTCTGGAGGAAGGAGGAGAGCGAGTCGACGTCGGTGGTCATCCGGGTGAGGGTGCGGCCGGACGCCTCGTTCTCGAAGTGGTCGAGCCCCAGGCGGTGCAGGTGCGCGAAGACCCGGATGCGCAGGCCGTACAGCAGCCGCTCCCCCGTGCGTCCGGTGACCCGGACCGCGGCCCACTGGACGGCGTACTGGGCGAGGACGAGGGCCAGCGCGGTGAGGGAGGCCGTGGCGACGACGCCGAGGGCGAGGCGGTGGGCGCCGCCCTCGATGCCCTGGCGCAGGACGAGGGGCAGGGTGAGTCCGGCGAGCGCGTCGGTGACGACCAGGGCGAGGCCGAGGGCGAGCGGCAGGCGGTGGCCGCGCAGCAGGTGGCGCAGTCCGAACTCTCCGTCGCCGTGGGTCCGGGGGTCGCGGGCGGCCGCCGCCTCGTCGACGCCGGGGAGGTCGAGGGCCGGCGGCAGCGCCGCGACGCGGGCCTGCATGCGCGCGGCCGCGGAGTGCGGGGCGGTGGCGGTCTTCGGGATGGTGGGCGCGGGGCGCTTCCCGTGCCCGGCGGGGGCCTGCGGCGGGGCGGCGGCTTCGTCACCCGGGGCCGTGGCCGGCTCGTGCTGGAGGATCGTGCGGTAGAGCGGGCAGCGGGCGGCGAGTTCGTGGTGGGTGCCGTGGTCGACGATCCGGCCGTGGTCGAGTACGGCGATCCGGTCGGCGAGGGCGAGGGTGGAGCGGCGGCGGGCGACGATCAGGGTGGTGCGGTCCCCGGCCCGGTCGCGCAGGGCGTCGTGGATGCGCTGCTCGACGCGGGCGTCGACGGCGGAGGTGGCGTCGTCGAGGAAGAGGACGCGGGGGGTGGCGGCGAGGGCGCGGGCGAGGGCGAGGCGCTGGCGCTGTCCGCCGGACAGGGCGCCGCGTTCGCCGAGGACCGTGGCGTAGCCGTCGGGCAGGGCGGTGACGAAGGTGTGGGCCTGGGCGGTGCGGGCGGCGGCGTGGATCTCGGCGTCGGTGGCGTCGGGCCGGCCGTAGGCGATGGCCTCGCGGACGGTTCCGGTGAGGAGGGCGGCGTCCTCGGGGACGCCGGCGACGGCGCCGCGCAGGGAGGCGTAGGTCAGGTCGCGGACGTCGGCGCCGCCGATCCGCACGGCTCCCTCGGAGACGTCGTGGAACCGGGAGAGGAGCAGGGCGAGGGTGGACTTGCCCGACCCGGGGGCGCCGACGAGGGCCAGGGTCTCGCCGGGTTCGATGCGGAGCGAGAGGTCGGTGAGGACGGGCCGGCCGGCGCCGTAGGCGAAGGTGACGTGGTCGAACTCGACGCCGAGGGGGCCTTCTTCGGGGAGCCGTGCCGTGCCCTCGGTCAGCACCGGGCGGGTGTCGATCACTTCGAGGACCCGCTCGATCCCGGCGCCGGCCTGCTGGCCCATGGTGAGCAGCGCGGCGAGCGTCTTGACGGGGCCGACGAGCTGGGCGAGGTAGGAGGAGAAGGCGAGGAGGGCGCCGAGGCTGAGTTCGCCGCGGGCCGCGAGCCAGCCGCCGACGGCGAGGGCGCCGACCTGTCCGAGGGAGGGGACGCACTGGAGGGCGGGCCCGTAGCGGGCGTTGAGCCGTACGGCGCGCATCCGGCCGGCGAAGAGCCGCCGGGCGGCGTCGGCGAGCCGGTCTCTCTCCCGCTGTTCCTGGCCGAATCCCTTGACGACGCGGATGCCGGCGGTGGAGCTGGCGACGACTCCGGCGACGGCGGCGGCCTGGTTCTGGGCGTACCAGGTCGCGGGGTAGAGCCAGGTGCGGCTGCGTCGGCCGATGAACCACAGGGCGGGGACGAGGGCGAGTGCGACCAGGGCGAGGAGCGGGGAGAGCAGCGCGATGAGGACGAGGGAGACGAGGAGGAGGGCCGCGCTGGAGATCGCCGTGGGCAGGGTGGAGACGAGCCCGAAGACCATGTTGAGGTCTCCGGAGGAGCGGCCGAGGAGCTGACCGGTGCTCAGTTCGTCGCGGCGTACGCCGTCCAGGCGGGAGAGCGACCGGATCAGGTCGACCCGCAGGTCGTGCTGGACGTCGGCGGCGAGCCGTCCGGCGTGGTGGCGGCGGAGGTGGGCGGCGAGGTAGCCGAGCGCGGCGACGGCGAGCAGGGCTCCGGTCCACAGGGCGGCGGAGCGGGCGGGGCGCAGGACGACGTCGTCGACGATCACCATGGTGACGAGGGGGACGAGGGCGCTGGTCGCGGTTCCGAGGAGCGCGGCGAGGACCGCGACGAGCACGCTGCGCCGGTGGCGCAGACAGCGGCGGGCGAGCCGCCCGGTCCAGGAACCCCGGTCGGTGTCGTCGGTGGGGTGCGTCATCCCGGGGCCTCCTCTCGTGAGGGTGGTGGTGGGTGGGGTTGCGGTGGGGGTCATGCGTCGCAGCGGCGCAGGTCGACCGGGGTGCCCGGGGCGCCGAGTCCGGCGACCGCGAGGACGTGCGCGCCGGTGCCGGTGGGCAGGACCGTGCAGGCGGCCGAGGTCGTGCCGGGCAGGGCCCGCAGGGCGGGTGGCGTGTCCTCGGCGGGGGGCGGCGGCCAGTGCGGGGGGTGGGGCAGCGGCTGGGTGAGCCCGCCGCGGGCGAGTCCGTGGCCGCGGGCCTTGCCGACGGCCTCCTTCTGGGTCCAGAGCCAGTAGAAGGCGGGGACCCGGTCCGCCGCGGGGAGGCGGCCGACCCAGTCGGCGTCGGCGGGGGCGAGCCAGCGCCGGGCCATGTCGAGGGCGGGCAGCGGCCTTACGGTCTCGATGTCGACGCCGACCGGGGTCCGGGCCAGTGCCACGGCCCGGGCTCCCGGGCTGTGGCTCACGCTCACGTGGAGCCGGGCTGCGTCTCCGGTGAGCCGGGGGCGGCCGCCGTGGTCGTGGGCGAACCCGATGCGGTGGAGCGGGCTTCCGGTGAGCTCCGCGGCGGCGCGCAGCAGCGTGGTGTGCGCCGCGCGCCGTTCGCCGGAGGCGACGGGGCCCCAGAGCACCGTGACGGCGTCGGGGCCGGTCACCGGGTCAGGACGCCATCGCGCGGACGAGGCTCTTGGGGCGCATGTCCGTCCAGTGGGCCTCGATGTGGTCGAGGCACGCCTGGCGGTCGCTCTCCCCGAGGGCGACCTCCCAGCCGGCCGGGACCTCGGCGAAGTCCGGCCACAGGGAGTACTGGCCCTCGTCGTTCACGAGGACGAGGTAGCGGCCGTCGGCGTTCTCGAACGGGTTCGTCATTTCTTTTCCCTTTTCCTTTTACGAAGCGAGTTCTTGTTTCCGTCGCCATTCTTTCTAACCAACCGGAGAAAGATCGGCAACCCTTTTCCGAGAGAATTCAGCGCATATCCGTTAGGCCGGGTTCCGGCGCGTTCACGAGGACCGCCACGTTGCCGGGCGGCTGCTTGTTCTCGTAGACCATCTGGTGCGCCCGGCCGATCTCGTCGAACGGCAGGGCGAGGCTGAGGCAAGGGTCGATGTGGCCGGCCGCGACGAGCTCGATGATCGCCGCGGTCTGGCGTACGTTGGCGGCGTGCGAGCCCTGTAGCCGCTTCTGGAACATCCAGAGGAACCGCAGGTCGATGTCGCCGTTGTAGCCGCTGGTGCCGGCGCAGGTGACGACCATGCCGGCCCGGTCGCAGACGTAGACCGAGGTGGGGAGGGTGGCCCGGCCCGGATGCTCCAGGACGATGGCGGGGTCCCTGCGCTCGCCGAGCGCGTCCCAGAAGGCGCGGCCGAAGGAACGGACCCCCGAGAGCCATTCCCGGTAGGCGACGGTGTCGCTCGAATCGGGCAGCCGACCCCAGTGGTCGAATTCATTCCGATTGATGACGCCGTGCGCCCCCAGACGCTTACAGTAGTCGAATTTATCTTCGTCCGACACCACGGCGACGGGAATTCCGCCGAAGTATTTCACGATCTGTATCGCCATGGAGCCGAGGCCGCCGGCGCCGCCCCAGACGAGGACGGGGTCGCCCGGCCGGACCGTGTGCGGGTGCCAGCCCATGAGCATGCGGTACGAGGTGGAGCCGCCGCCGAGGAAGCAGCCGGCCTCCTCCCAGGTGAGATGCGGGGGCTTCTTGTGGCACTGGTACTCGTCGGCCACGGTGAACTGGGCGAAGGAGCCGTGGTTCGACTCGTAGCCCCAGGCCCGCTGGGAGCGGGAGGCCGTCGGGTCGGTGCCGAGGCGGATGTCGGGGGCCGACTCGTCCCAGGCGACGCCGCCGACGATGACGTGGTCACCGACCTTCAGCTGCTTCACTCCGTCGCCGACGGCCCAGACCACGCCGGCTCCCTCGGATCCGGCGATGTGGAAGTCGAGCGGGTCGCCGGCCCGTTGGCGGTCGGCGATGACGTCGGCGGGGGTGCCGAGTCCGGCCCAGACGCCGTTGTAGTTGATGCCGGCGGCCATCACCCAGATGAGGACCTGCCCGCGGCCGACCGGGGGCACCTCCACCGTCTCGACCTGGATCGACTGCTCGGGTGGCCCGTACCGCTCGCGGCGGATCACGCCGGCGTGCATGAAGCGGGGCACCTCGCCCAGGGGGGGAGTCTCCCCCAGCGCGTACAACTCCCGGGTCATCAGATGTCCTTCCGTGTGGTGCGGTTGTTCAGATGGGCGGCGATCGCGCCGCCGACGACGGCCAGCGGTTCGGGCCGCAGCATGTCCTCGTGAAGGCAGTCGACCGGGTGGACGGCGATGGCGCCGGCGACGTACGGGCGCCAGCGGTCGGCCTTCTCGGCGGTGGCGGCCGCGGGGAGGGGCACGGGGTCGGGCCGGGAACCCCGGCCGCCCGCACCGCCGTTCGCGACGAAGAGGAGCAGGTCGCCCCCGAAGCGGCGCGGGGCGAAGCCCGCCCGCAGTTCGACACCGGTGCGGTACGCGTCGACGAGGGCGCCGACGCGGTCGGCGAGCAGCGCCGCGAGCGGTCCGCCGCGGGCCCGCAGGAGCGCGGCGCCCGCCTCGGGGGTGAGCTCCTCGTCGCCGCGGTCCGGGCCGACGCCCGCCGCGTCCAGGAGGGCGCCGAGGACCTGCGGCACCGGGGGAACGGTCACCGGGTCGCCGGGCCGCGCCGGGTAGGAGTCCAGGACCGCGACGGTCGCGACCTCCTCGCCGGCCTCCTCCAGGAGGACCGCCGCAGCCTGGGCGACCAGGCCGCCGAGCGACCAGCCCACCAGGTGGTAGGGGCCGGTCGGCCGGACGGCGCGGATCTGCTCCACGTAGTCGGCGGCGGCCTCCTCCAGGCTCGCCGGGCGGTGGCCGGGCTCGGCGAAGGCGCGGGCCTGGAGGCCGTATACCGGGTGGCCGGCCGGCAGGTGCCGCAGCAGGGCCGCGTACCGCCAGCTCAGGCCGCCCGCGGCGTGGAAGCAGAAGACGGGCGCAAGGTCGCCCCGGGTGCGCAGCGGCAGCAGGACGTCGAGCGCTCCGGCGGCGGCCGGGTCCTCGTCGTCGAGGGCGGCGGCGAGTCCGGCGACCGTGGGGGCCAGGAACAGGGCCTGGATGCCGAGTTCGACGCCGAGGACGGCGCGGACGCGGCTGACGAGTCCGGCCGCGAGCAGCGAGTTGCCGCCCAGGGCGAAGAAGTCGTCGTCGATGCCGGCCCCGTCGACGCCGAGGACGTCGGCGAACAGGCCGCACAGCAGCTCCTCGCGCGGGGTGCGGGGGCCGCGGCCGGTGCGCGCGGCGCCGTCGGCGGGGGCGGGCAGCGCCGCCCTGTCCAGCTTGCCGTTCGCGGTCAGCGGCAGGACGTCGAGCGGGACGATCCGGGCCGGGACGAGGTAGTCCGGCAGCGTCTCGGCCAGCCGGGCGCGCAGCTCCGCGGTGTCCGGGGCGGGCCCGTCGGGCGCGGGCACGGCGTAGGCGACGAGACGCTTGTCGCCGGGCCGGTCCTCACGGACCAGGGAGACCGCGTGGGCCACGCCGGGCAGGGCCGCGAGGGCGCCGTCGACCTCGCTGAGTTCGATCCGGAATCCGCGCAGCTTCACCTGGTCGTCGGCCCGGCCGACGAACTCCAGGGTGCCGTCCGGGCGGCGGCGGGCCAGGTCTCCGGAACGGTACATCCTCGTCCCCGGGCTCCCGAACGGGTCGGCGACGAAGGAACGGGCGCTGAGCGCAGGGTCGTTCTCGTAGCCGCGGGCGAGCCCGGAGCCGGCGAGGTACAGCTCCCCGACGGCCCCGGCGGGCACCGGCTGCAGGTCCGGGGAGAGCACGTAGGCGGACATCCCGTGCAGCGGGACGCCGATCGGCACGTTGTCCGGGACCGGGTCGCCCGCCCGCATGATGTGGTGGGTGGCGAACACGGTGGTCTCGGTGGGCCCGTAGCCGTTGCTGACGACGGTGCCGGGGCAGGCGGCGAGGACCTTGCGGACGGCGTCGGCGGGGACGACGTCACCGCCGGTGCGCACCTCGCGGACGCCGGCGAAGCAGTCCGGCTCCTCCTCGGCCAGCCAGCGGAACAGGCCGGCCGTCAGCCAGAGTCCGGTGACGCGCTCGTCGACCAGGAGCCGTGCCAGCTCCTTCAGGTCGGTCTCGCCGGGCGGGGCGACGACGACCGTGCCGTGGTTCAGCAGCGGCCCCCACAGCTCCAGCAGGGCGGCGTCCCAGGCGTGCGACGAGTGGAACAGCATCCGCTCCCGGGCACCCGGGGCCCAGCAGGGCTCGTCGGCGAGCTCGACGACGTCGCGGTGGGTGACCGCCACGCCCTTGGGGACGCCGGTGGAGCCGGAGGTGAACATGACGTACGCCAGCCGCTCCGGCTCGACGGTCACGCCCGGGTCCGTGGGGTCCTGGCGGGCCGGACGCGGGTCGGTGTCGACGGCGACGGCCGTCACCCCGTCGTCGGGCGCGTCGGCCCGTTCGGCGGCGCGGGCCGCGTCGGTCAGCAGCAGGCGCGCGCCGGCGCGTTCCAGGACGGTCCGCTGCCGCTGCGCGGGGTGGGCGGGCGCCAGCGGGACGCAGACCGCGCCTGCCTTGAGGACGGCGAGGAAGGCGACGACCAGCAGCGGCGACCGGTCGAGCAGGATGCCGACCCGGTCCTCCGGGCCGGTGCCCAGCTCGCGCAGCAGCCGTGCCAGCCGGTTGGCCCGCTCGTCCAGCTCCCGCCACGTGAGCCGCTCGTCCCCCTGGGAGACCGCGGTGGCGTCCGGCGCGCGGGCGGCGAGGGCGGCGACCCGGCCGTGGATCGTGTCGCCGGGGTCGCCGTGGGCGCCGGCCGCGAGCGGGGTCCGCGTGCCGCCGTCGGCGAGCGCGCGCCGCTCCTCCCGGGAGAGCCCCGAGACGCGTCCCACCGGCTGCTCGGGATCGGCGGCCACGGACTCCAGGACGCGGGTCAGCCGCTCCAGCAGGGCGGGGGCGGTCGCCTCCCCGAGCACGTCGGGCCGGTGGTCGAGACGGAACCGCAGGCCCTGCGAGCGCAGCGACGCGACGAGCAGCAGCGGGTAGTGCGCGGCGTCGCGGCCCTGCACCGCGGTGGCGCGGAGCCGGGACGGAGAGCGCTCGGTGTCCTCGGGCAGCGGGTAGTTCTCGTAGACGAGGGCGGTGTCGAACAGCGGCCGGAAGCCCGCGATCCGGTGCACGTCGGCGAGGCCGAGGTACTGGTGGGTGCGCAGGGCGGTCTGTTCGTCCTGGACGCGGGCCAGGGCGGCGCTCCAGCGTTCGGAGCGGTCGAAGCGGACCCGTACCGGCAGGGTGTTGATGAACAGGCCGATCATGTTCTCGGCGCCGGGGAGCTCCGGCGGCCGGCCGGAGACGGTGGTGCCGAACAGGACGTCGTCGCGGCCGAGGTGACGGCCGAGGACGAGCGCCCAGGCCGTCTGGACCACGGTGTTCATGGTGACGCCGGCCCGGGCCGCGTGCCCCTGGAGGGTGGCGGTGAGCTCCGGCGACAGGTCGTGCACGAGCTGCTCGGGCAGCGCGGGCCCGGCCGGTCCCCGGCCGGAGGCGAGCAGGGTGGGCTCCTCGACCCCGGCGAGGGTGTCGCGCCAGGCCCGCTCGCTGACCGTGCGGTCCTGCGCGGCGAGCCAGTCGACGTACGCGCGGAACGGTGCGGGGGCGGGCAGGGTGGCCGCGTCGCCGCCGTTCTCGTACAGGGTGACCAGTTCGCGCAGGAACAGCGGCATGGACCAGCCGTCGAGCAGGATGTGGTGCTTGGTGATGACCAGCCGGTGGCGCTCGTCGCCGAGGCGGATCAGCAGGAAGCGGACCAGGGGCGGTCGGCTCAGGTCGAACCGGTGGGCACGGGCGGCCTCGGTGAGCGCGACGAGTTCGCTCTGCGCGGCGTCGTCGGGCAGCGCGCCGAGGTCGGTCTCGGTCCAGGGCAGGACCGCGGCGCGCGGCACGACCTGGACGGCCGCGCCGTCCGCGCGGTGGTGGAAGCCCGCCCGCAGGTTGGGGTGCCGGTCGAGGACGGCCTGTCCGGCGGCGCGCAGGGCCGCCGGGTCAAGCGGGCCTTCCAGGTCGAGGACGAGCTGGACGGTGTAGACGTCGGTGCCGCTGTCGTCCGCCTGAAGGGCGTGGAAGAACAGGCCCTCCTGGAGCGGGGTGAGCGCGAAGGCGTCCTCCAGACCGCCGGGGGCGGCGGCGAAGCCGTCGATCTCGGGCTGGGTCAGCCCGGACGTGGGCAGGTCGCCGGGGGTGAACGCGTCGCCGCGCTCGGACTGGCCGGGGTCGGCGAGGGCGCGCAGGGCGGTGAACCACAGCTCGCCGAGCTCCGCCATCTCGGCGCGGTCGAAGAGTCCGGCGGGCCAGGAGTACGTGACGTGGAGCCGCGGCCCGTCGTCGCCCTCCCGGGTGACCGCGTTGATCTCGACCGCGTGGCCGAACGGCATGCCCGGGTCGGCGGGGAGCAGCGGGATGCGCAGGTCAGACGCGCTGGACCAGCCGGCGGGGCCCGCCTCGCCGAGGGTGTCGGCACCGCTGCCGACCCGGCCGAGGTAGTTGAAGCCGATCTGCGGGGTGGCGGCGCCCGCCAGGGCGAGCGCGGTGTCCGCGTTGAGGTAGCGGAGCAGGCCGTAGCCGAGTCCGTTGTCGGGGAGGGCGCGCAGTTGCTCCTTGACCCGTCCGAGGGCGGCGACGGTCGCCGCGCCGCCGTCCAGCGCGTCGTCCAGGTCGACGGGGCCGGGGTCGAGCCGCACGGGGAAGCGGCTGGTGAACCAGCCGACCGTGCGGGAGAGGTCGAGGGTCTCGTCGAGCTCCTCGCGGCCGTGGCCCTCCATGTCGACGAGGACCGCGTGGGACGCGTCCTGGGTCCAGCGGCGGCGCCAGCGGGCGACGGCGAGGGTCAGGCCGGTGAGCAGCACGTCGTTGATCTGGGTGCGGAACCGGGCGGGCACGTCGGTGAGCAGCGCCGTCGTCAGGTCCGCGGGCAGGGCTGCCGTCAGGTGCTCGGCGGTCTCCCGGGTGTCGACGGCGGGGTCGAGGCGGCGGGCGCCGAGGAGCGGGTCGTCGCCCTGTGTCTGCTGCCGCCAGAGCGGGAGTTCGGCGATGCGGGCCGGGTTCTGCGCCTCCATGACGAGGGCCTGCGCCCAGCGGCGGAAGGTGGTGCCGACCGGCGCGGGCCGGGGGTCGCGGCCCGAGCGGGCGGCCTGCCAGGCGTCGGCGAGGTCGGGCAGGAGGATCCGCCAGGACACGCCGTCGACGACGAGGTGGTGGAGGAGGACGAGGAGGAGGCCCTGCTCGTCCGGGCCGGCGTCGAACCAGACGACCTGGAGCAGGACGCCGTTCTCCGGGTCGAGCCGGCGCCGGGCCTCCTCGCCGTGCGCGGAGACCGCGGCGGCGAGGTCGGCGGCGTCGGCCGCCGCGTCCCGGACGTCGACGCGGGTGACACAGGTCCGGGCGTCGACGGTGCCGCGCGGGGCGGTCTCCAGGTTCCACGGGAGGCCGAGCGCGGCGCCGGTGAGCCGGGCGCGCAGCACGTCGTGGTGGTCGACGACGGCCTGGACGGCCCGGGTCAGTTCGTCCTGGCCGAGGCCGCCGGGAACCCGGAGCACCACGGACTGGTTGAGGCCCTGGAACGGGCCGCCGAGCTGGTGGAGCCAGCGGACGACCGGGGTGCCGGGGACGGCGCCGACGCCGTCGTCGGCGACGGGCGCGGCTTCCGCGGCGGCGGGACGGATCGCGGCTGCCAGCTCCGCGACGGTCTGGTGCCGGAAGATGTCCCGCGGGGTGAGGACGAGGCCGGCCTGGCGGGCGCGGCCGGCGACCTGGATGGCGTTGATGCTGTCGCCGCCCAGGGCGAAGAAGTTGTCGTCGGCGCCGACGTCGGCCAGGCCGAGGACGTCGCCGACGATCCGGCGGAGCAGGGCCCGCGGGTCGTCGCCGGCGGACGGCTCCGGAGAGCCGTTCGCCGCCGGCGCGGCCGGGGCGGTCCCGGGCTGCTCGGGGGCGGGCAGCGCCGCCTTGTCGGTCTTTCCGTTGACGGTCAGCGGAATCCGCTCGATCTCCATGAGGACGGACGGCAGCAGGTGCGCCGGCAGGGTGGCCCGCAGGTGGGTCCGTACCGCTCCGAGGTCGAGTCCGGCCCCGGCGTCCGGCACGAGGTAGCCGACGAGCTGACGGACGCCCGGGCGGTCCTCCCGTACGGTCGCCACGGCACGCGCGACACCCGGCGCACCCGTCAGGGCGGCCTCCACCTCGCCGAGTTCGATGCGGAAGCCGCGCAGCTTCACCTGGCCGTCGGCCCGGCCGACGAACCGCAGCCGGCCGTCGCGCATCCGGCTGACGACGTCGCCGGTGCGGTACATCCGGCTGCCCGCCGTCCCGAACGGGTCAGCGACGAACCGCTCGGCGCTCAGCCCGGGGCGCCGCAGGTAGCCCCGGGCCACGCCGATCCCGGCGACGTACAGCTCGCCGGGGACGCCGACCGGGACCGGACGCAGCCGGTCGTCGAGCACGTACACCCGGGTGTTGGGCAGCGGGCCGCCGATCGGCGGGACACCGGCCTCGGGCGCGAGCGGCCCGGCCATGGTGCAGGAGACCGTGGTCTCCGTGGGACCGTACGCGTTGAACATGCGGCGTCCGGGGGCCCACGTGGCGACCAGGCCGGCCGGGGCGGCCTCGCCGGCCGTCACGAGGGTGCGGACCGTGCGCAGGTTCGCGGGCGTGAGCTGGGCGAGCACCGCGGGCGGCAGCGTCGCGTGGGTGACGCGCTGCTCGCGCAGCAGCACGGGCAGCTCGGCGACCTGGAGCAGCATGTCGGCCGGACCGAGGACCAGGCACGCTCCGGCGGAGAGCGGGGTGCAGATCTCCGACATCGCGGCGTCGAAGCTGAGCGACGCGAACTGCAGCGCCCTGCTGCCGGGGCCCATGGCGTACGGGCCCGTGCGGGCCAGGACGATGTTGGGGATGCCGCCGTGCTCGACGACGACGCCCTTGGGGCGGCCGGTGGAGCCGGAGGTGTAGATGACGTAGGCGGGCGTGCGGGCCGTCAGCGGGGCGGTCCGGTCGGCGTCGACCGGGTTCCGCACCTGCTGGGCGGCGAGCGCGGCCACGGTGTCCGGCGCGTCGACGACGATCCGGCCGGCGGCGGCCGCGGCCGGCACCCGCTCCTCGGCCTCGGTGCTGGTCACGACCAGGCACGGCCGGGCGTCCTCGAAGAAGTACCCGATGCGGTCGGCGGGGTACTCGGTGTCGACGGGCAGGTAGGCCGCGCCGGACTTCAGCACGGCGAGCACCGCGACGATCATCTCCGGGGACCGCGGCACCGCGATCGCCACGACCGACTCCGGACCCGCGCCCCGCCCGATGAGCAGATGCGCCAGGCGGTTCGCCCGCGCGTTGAGCTCCGCGTACGTGAGGGTCACGTCACCCGCGGACAGGGCGGGCGCGTCGGGGGTACGGGCGACCTGAGCCTCGATCAGTTCGGGGACCAGGAGGTCCGGGAGCGGGCGGGCGGTGTCGTTCCAGCCGTGGAGCAGCAGCTCGCGCTCGGCGGCGCCGAGGAGGTCGAGATCCTCGATCCGGCGGTCGGCGTCCGCGACCACGGCCTTCAGGACGGTGACGAACCGCTCCGCCATCGCCTCGACCGTCGCCCGGTCGAACAGGTCCGCCGCGTAGGCCACGGTGCCGTGCAGGCCGGCCGGCCCGTCCTCGTCGGAGCGCTGCTCGGAGAGCCGCACCGACAGGTCGAACTTGGCCCGCCCGGCCCCGTCGCCGGCCGGCTCGCCGACGGCGTCGACGGTCAGCCCGGCGAGGCTCACGTCGGCCCGCGAGACGTTGTCCAGGGAGAGCATGACCTGGAACAGCGGGTGGTGCGCGGCCGACCGGCGCGGCGCGACCGCGTCCACGACCCGCTCGAACGGCACGTCCTGGTGACCGTAGGCGGCGAGGTCGGTCTCCCGGACCCGGGACAGCAGGTCGCGGAAGGACGGGTTGCCGGACGTGTCCGTGCGCAGCACCAGCGTGTTGACGAAGAAGCCGACGAGGTCGTCGAGGGCCTCGTCACCGCGCCCGGCCACCGGCGTGCCCAGCGGGATGTCCTCCCCCGCGCCGAGCCGGGTCAGCAGGGTCGCGAGCGCCGCCTGGAGGACCATGAAGACCGTGGTCCGGCTGGAGCGGGCGAGGTCGAGCAGCCCGGCGTGCAGCTCGCCGTCGAGCGTGAGCGGCACGAGTCCGCCCTCGTGGCCCGCCTCCTCCGGGCGGGGCCGGTCGGTGGGCAGCGCCAGCACCTCGGGCAGGCCGGCGAGGGTCCGCGTCCAGTGGGCGAGGTGGCGGGCGATCTCGCTGTCGGGGTCGGACTCGTCGCCGAGCACCTCGCGCTGCCACAGCGCGTAGTCCGCGTACTGGACCGGGAGCGGCGTCCACTGCGGCGCGGCGCCGTCGGTACGCGCGGTGTACGCGGTGGCCAGGTCCCGGATCAGGGGCCGCATCGAGGAGGCGTCGCCGGCGATGTGGTGCAGCACCAGGACGAGGACGTGGTCGTCCGCGCCTACTTCCAACAGCTGCGCGCGCAGCGGCAGATCGGTGTCGAGGGCGAAGTCGGTGCGCTGCGCCGCGGCCACGGCCGCCTCGACGTCGGACTCGGCGACCCGGACGACGTGCAGGTACGGGCGCGCCTCGGCCGGGTCGAGCACGACCTGCGTGGGCGTGCCGTCGGACGTCGCGGGGAACACCGTGCGGAGCGACTCGTGGCGGGTCACCACGTCGGCGAGCGCGGTCTCCAGCGCGACGGCGTCCAGCGGGCCGCGGAGCCGGGTGACCATCGGGATGTTGTACGTACCGGCCGTCGCACCGAGCCCGCTCAGGGCCCAGAGGCGCCGCTGCGCGAAGGACAGCGGGACCTCGGCGGGCCGCTGCCGCGCGACGAGGGCGGGCCTGGTCTCGCCTCGCCGCTCCAGGTAGGGAGCGAGGGCGGCGACGGTGGGTGTCTCGAACAGCGCGCGGACCGGCAGCTCGACACCGAGGACCGTGCGGATCCGGGACACCAGCCGGGTCGCGAGCAGCGAGTGACCGCCGAGGTCGAAGAAACCGTCGTCGATACCGACCCGGGCCACCCCCAGGATCTCCGCGAACAGACCACAGAGGATGTCCTCCTGGGCCGAACGCGCCTCACGACGCACGACGCTTGAAGCGCTCGGAGCAGGCAGGGCCTTGCGGTCCGTCTTCCCGTTCGGAGTCAACGGCACCGCGTCAAGGACCACGACCGCCGACGGAACCATGTACTCCGGCAGCAGCGCCGTCAGCGCGCGACGGACCGACTCCGCCTCCAGGACCGTTCCCCCGGCGGGAACCACGTAGCCGACGAGACGACGGTCGTTCGGCGTGTCCTCACGGACCATCGCGACAGCACGGGCGACACCGTCCACCGTCGACAGCGCCGACTCGACCTCGCCCAGCTCGATACGGTAGCCGCGCACCTTCACCTGGTCGTCGACACGACCGACGAACTCCAGAACACCCGCATCCGTCCAACGGACCAGGTCACCAGTCCGGTACATCCGGGCACCCCGCTCACCGAACGGATCGGTGACGAACCGCTCCGAGGTCAGACCCGGACGACCGAGATAACCACGGGCCACACCCTCACCCGCGATATACAACTCACCGGGGACACCCGGCGGAACGAGACGGAGCCGTCCGTCGAGAACATAGACCTGCGTGTTGGCGATCGGCGCACCGATCGGCGTCCGGCCATCACCCGTCAGCAGAGCACTGGTCGACCAGATCGTCGTCTCCGTCGGACCGTACATGTTCCACACCGACACACCGGCCCGCGCCAGTGCATCAGCAAGGGCCCCGTCCACGGCCTCACCACCGACCAGAATCCTCAGATCCCGCGCGGCCACCGGGTCCGTCTCCATCAGGGCACGCCACAAGCTCGGCGTCGCCTGCATCACCGACACGTCCTCGGAACGCACCAGCTGTCCCAACTGCGCCGGGTCGCGGACGACGTCACGATCCGCGATGACGACGACGGCACCGGAGACCAGCGGCAGGAAGACCTCGAGGAGGGAGATGTCGAAGCCGAACGTCGTCACCGCCAGCCACCTATCCCCCGCCGACAGACCCACCTGCGAGCCCATCGACCACAGGAAGTTCCGCAGCGCGCCGTGCGGCACCACCACACCCTTCGGACGGCCCGTGGAACCCGACGTGTACAGCACGTACGCCGCGTCCTCCGCCGACACCACGCACTCCCCCGCCAGTTCGGCAGCGGGCTGGATGTCGTCCAGCAGCAGTACGGGAACGGCGGACCCTTCCGGCAGCCGGCCGGCAGCCTCGTGGTTCGACAGAATGACCGCGGGCTGGGCGTCGGAGAGGACGTACGCGATGCGGTCGGCCGGGAAGTCCAGGTCCAACGGCAGGAACGCCCCGCCCGCAAGACCCACACCCAGCATCGCCACCACCGCATCCACCGAACGCGGCACCGCCAACGCCACCACCGCACCACGGCCCACACCACCACGCGCAAGCTCATTCGCCACACCCACCGCACGGGACCACAACTCCCCATACGACAGACGCACCCCACCACACACCACCGCCAGAGCCTCCGGCACCCGCGCCGCACGCTCCGCGAACCACACCGGCACCACACCCACCGGCACCACCGAACCCGTCGCGTTCACCCCACCCACCAGCCGCTCACGCTCCACGGCATCGAGGACGTCGATGTCGCCGATGGAGCGGTCGGGGTGGGCGACGGCGGCGCGGAGCAGGCGCTCCAGGCGGGCGACGACGGTCTCGACGGTGGCGCGGTCGAAGAGGTCGGCGGAGTATTCGGCGACACCTTCGAGGCCGTTCGGGACACCGTTCGCGGTGTGCCGTTCGCCGAGGCCGAGGGAGAGGTCGAAGCGTGCCCAGGAGGACGTGCCGGCCTCGGCGGACACAGTGAGGCCGGGCAGTTCGAGGGCGGCGTCGCGGGAGTTCTGGACGGTGAGCGTCACCTGGAAGAGCGGGTGACGGGTGAGCGAGCGCTGCGGGTTGAGCGCCTCGACGATGCGCTCGAAGGGCAGGTCCTGGTGGGCGTACGCGGCGAGGTCGGTGTCCCGGACGCGGGCGAGCAGCTCACGGAAGGACGGGGCACCGGAGGTGTCGGTGCGCAGGACCAGGGTGTTCAGGAAGAAGCCCACGAGGTCGTCGAGGGCGTCGTCGGTGCGGCCGGCGATCGGGGCGCCGATCGGGATGTCGTCGCCCGCGCCGAGCCGGCTGAGGACGGACGCGAGTCCGGCCTGGAGGACCATGAAGAGGCTGGTGCCCGTCGAGCCGGCGAGGGCCAGGAGCCGGCGGTGCAGCTGGGCGTCGAAGGCGAAGCGCAGCTTCGCTCCCCGCTGGGCGCCGGTCAGCGGCCTCGGCCGGTCGGTGGGCAGGGCGAGCTCCTCGGGCAGACCGGCGAGCACGTCGGTCCAGTGGGCGAGCTGGCGGGCGATCTCGCTGTCCGGGTCGGTCTCGTCGCCGAGCTGCTCGCGCTGCCACAGCGTGTAGTCGGCGTACTGGACGGGGAGCGGCGTCCACTGCGGGGCCTGTCCGCGGAGGCGGGCCCGGTAGGCCGTGGAGAGGTCCGTGGCCAGGGGGGCGAGAGACCAGGCGTCGCCGGCGATGTGGTGCAGGACGAGGACGAGGACGTGCTCGTCCGGACCGGTGGCGAGCAGCGTGGCCCGCAGCGGGACCTCGCTGGTCAGGTCGAAGCCGTCGCGGAGCAGTGCGGCGATGCGGGCCTGTGCGTCTGCGGGTCCGGCGGAACCGTCGTCCGAGCCGTCCAGGACGGTGAGGCCGACGGGCTGGGCCTCGGCGTCGAGGACGGCCTGACGGGGTTCGCCGTCGGTGGCCGGGAAGACCGTCCGCAGGCTCTCGTGGCGCTGTGCGAGGTCGGCGAGCGCGGCGCCGAGGGCCGCGCGGTCGAGATCGCCGGACAGGCGCAGGACCATCGGGATGTTGTAGAGCGGGCTCGCCGGGTCCATCTGGTTGACGAACCACAGGCGGCGCTGGGCGAACGACAGCGGGACGGCGTCGGGCCGCTCGGTCGGGGCGGGGGCCGGGCGGGCCGTGCCGGCGCCGTCGAGGCGCTCGGCGAGGCCGGCGACGGTCGGGGCCTCGAAGAGGGCCCGGATGCCGAGCTGCACACCCAGGACCGAGCGGATGCGGCTGAGGAGCCGGGTCGCGAGGAGGGAATGGCCGCCGAGCGCGAAGAACCCGTCGTGGATGCCGATCCGGCCGACGCCGAGGACTTCGGCGAACAGGCCGCACAGGATCGCTTCCTGCGGAGTGCGCGGTTCCCTGCCGCGTACCACCGCGGTCTGCTGCGGTGCGGGCAGGGCCCTGCGGTCGGTCTTGCCGTTCGGGGTGAGCGGCACCGCGTCGAGGGTGACGACCGCCGACGGGACCATGTACTCGGGCAGGACGGCGGCGACGTGGCGGCGGGCCGCCTCGCCGTCCGGGGCGGCGCCCTCGACGGGGACGAGGTAGCCGACCAGGCGGCGGTTGCCGGGGGTGTCCTCCCGGACGGCGGCGACGGCGCGGGCGACACCGGGGACGGTGGCGAGCGCGGCCTCGACCTCGCCGAGTTCGATGCGGTGGCCGCGGACCTTCACCTGGTCGTCGGCGCGGCCGACGAACTCCAGGCTGCCGTCGGGCCGGTGGCGGACCACGTCGCCGGTGCGGTACATCCGCGTGCCGGCCGGGCCGAACGGGTCGGCGACGAAGCGCTGGGCGGTGAGCGCGGTGCGGTTCAGATATCCGCGGGCCACGCCCTCGCCGGCGAGGTACAGCTCACCGGGGACTCCGGCCGGGACGGGGTTGAGCCGCCGGTCGAGGACGTACGCCTGGGTGTTGCGCAGGGGACGGCCGATGGGCACGGCTCCGTCGGGCAGTTCCTCACCGGGGGCGGCGCGGTGCTGGACGGCGCTGACGGTGGTCTCGGTGGGGCCGTAGACGTTGAAGACCGCGCCGTCCGGGTGCCTGCGGCGCCAGGGGGCGACGGCGGAGGAGGTGAGGGCCTCGCCGGCGACGAGGAGTTCGGCGTCGGCCTGGGCCGTTTCGACGGAGTCGGCGAGCATGCCGAGGTGGCTGGGCGTCACCTTCAGCAGGCTGAAGTCCTGCTCGACGGCCCCTTCGAGGAAGTCGGTGAGCCGGATGCGGCCGCCGACGGTGAGCGGGACGTGCAGCGAGGTCACCGTGGTGTCGAAGGAGACCGAGGAGTGCAGCGGCACGGTGCCGGCGACGCCCCGGTAGTCGGCGCCGGCGCCCGCGACGTAGTCGGCGAGGCCGGCGTGGCGGACGACGACGCCCTTCGGGGTGCCGGTGGAGCCGGAGGTGTAGATCACGTACGCGGGATGGTCGGCCAGCAGCGGGCCCGCGCGGTCCGCGTCGGCGGGGTCGTCCGCGCGCTGCCCGGCGAGGTCGGCGACGGTCGCCGGGGCGTCGAGGGCGAGGAGGGGCTGTGTGGCGCCCTTGGGCAGGTGCGGCACGACGTCCTGGGCAGTGACCACCAGGGCGGGTGCGGCGTCGGCCAGCATGTAGGCGATGCGGTCGGCGGGGTACTCGGTGTCGACGGGCAGGTAGGCCGCGCCGGACTTCAGCACGGCGAGCACCGCGACGATCATCTCCGGAGACCGCGGCACCGCGATCGCCACGACCGACTCCGGACCCGCGCCCCGCCCGATGAGCAGATGCGCCAGGCGGTTCGCCCGCGCGTTGAGCTCCGCGTACGTCAGCGTCACGTCGCCGCTGGTCACGGCGGGCGCGTCGGGGGTACGGGCGACCTGGGCCTCGATCATCCGCGGCACGAGCAGGTCGGGCAGGGGGCGGGCGGTGTCGTTCCAGCCGTAGAGCAGGCGCTCGCGCTCGGCGGCACCGAGGAGGTCGAGATCCTCGATCCGGCGGTCGGCGTCCGCGACCACGGCCTTCAGGACGGTGACGAACCGCTCCGCCATCGCCTCGACCGTCGCCCGGTCGAACAGGTCCGTGGCGAACTCGACGAGGGCGTCGAGGCCGGCGGGCGCGCCGTCGGCGGTGAGACGCTCGTTGAGGCCGAAGGACAGGTCGAAGCGGGCCACGCCGCCGCTGCCCGGCTCGGCGCCGATGCTCAGACCCGGCAGCTCCAGGGTGGGCTGCGCGGTGTTCTGCAGGGCGAGGACGATCTGGAACAGGGGGTGGCGGCCGAGGGAGCGGGGCGGGTTCAGGGCCTCGACGAGTCGCTCGAACGGCACGTCCTGGTGGGCGTACGCGGTCAGGTCGGTCTCCCGGACCCGGGCCAGGAGGTCGCGGAAGGACGGGTTCCCGGAGGTGTCCGTGCGCAGCACGAGCTCGTTGATGAAGAAGCCGACCAGCTCTTCCACGGCGTCGTCGGTGCGGCCCGCGACCGGGGTGCCGATCGGGATGTCCGTCCCCGCGCCGAGGCGGCTCAGCAGGCTCGCCAGGGCCGCCTGGAGGACCATGAACAGGCTGGTGCCGGACTCCCGCGCGAGGCTCAGGAGCTGCCGGTGCAGCGCGGCGTCCAGCTCGAAGCGGATCCGCTCGCCCCGGTGCGAGGAGGCGTCGGGGCGCGGGCGGTCGGTCGGCAGGGGCAGCTCGTCGGGCAGGCCGGCGAGGGTCTGCGTCCAGTGCGCCAGCTGACGGGCGATCTCGCTGTCGGGGTCGGACTCGTCGCCGAGCACCTCGCGCTGCCACAGCGCGTAGTCCGCGTACTGGACCGGGAGCGGCGCCCACTGCGGCGCGGCGCCCTCGCACCGGGCGGCGTAGGCGTCGCCCAGGTCGCGGGCGAGCGGTCGCATGGACCAGGCGTCGCCGGCGATGTGGTGCAGCACCAGCACGAGGACGTGCTCGTCCGGGCCGACGGTGAGCAGGGTGGCCCGCAGCGGGGTCTGCTCGGCCAGGTCGAAACCGTGCCGGACGGTCGCGGCGACCCGGGCGGCCACCTCGTCCTCCGTGACGTCGACGGTCTGCAGGATCCGGCCCGCGACGGTCCCGGCGTCGAGCACGACCTGCGTGGGCGTGCCCTCGGGCGCGGGGAAGAGGGTGCGGAGCGACTCGTGACGTGCCACCACGTCGGCGAGCGCGGTCTCCAGCGCGGCGGCGTCCAGCGGGCCGTGCAGGCGAAGGCCCAGGGAGATGTTGTAGAGCGGGCTGTCGGTGTCGAGCTGGTTGATGAACCACAGGCGGCGCTGCGCGTACGACAGCGGGATCTCGGCCGGCCGCCGCTGGGGCGCGAGCGCGGTGCGGGCGGCCGCCGTGCCTCCGCCGTCGAGGTGACGCGCGAGGGCGGCGACGGTGGGCGTCTCGAACAGCGCGCGGACCGGCAGCTCGACGCCGAGGACCGTGCGGATCCGGGACACCAGCCGGGTCGCGAGCAGCGAGTGGCCGCCGAGGTCGAAGAAACTGTCGTCGATGCCGACCCGGGCCACCCCCAGGATCTCCGCGAACAGACCACAGAGGATGTCCTCCTGGGCCGAACGCGCCTCACGACGCACGACGCCCGAGGCGGACGGAGCGGGGAGGGCCTTGCGGTCGGTCTTGCCGTTCGGAGTCAGCGGAACGGCGTCCAGCACGACCACGGCTGAGGGGACCATGTACTCCGGCAGCAGCCCGGCCACCGCGCGACGGACCGATTCCGCCTCCAGGACCGTTCCCCCGGCGGGAACCACGTAGCCGACGAGACGACGGTCGTTCGGCGTGTCCTCACGGACCATCGCGACAGCACGGGCGACACCGTCCACCGTCGACAGCGCCGACTCGACCTCGCCCAGCTCGATACGGTAGCCGCGCACCTTCACCTGGTCGTCGACACGACCGACGAACTCCAGAACACCCGCATCCGTCCAACGGACCAGGTCACCAGTCCGGTACATCCGGGCACCCCGCTCACCGAACGGATCGGTGACGAACCGCTCCGAGGTCAGACCCGGACGACCGAGATAACCACGGGCCACACCCTCACCCGCGATATACAACTCACCGGGGACACCCGGCGGAACGAGACGGAGCCGTCCGTCGAGAACATAGACCTGCGTGTTGGCGATCGGCGCACCGATCGGCGTCCGGCCATCACCCGTCAGCAGAGCACTGGTCGACCAGATCGTCGTCTCCGTCGGACCGTACATGTTCCACACCGACACACCGGCCCGCGCCAGTTCATCAGCAAGGGCCCCGTCCACGGCCTCACCACCGACCAGGATCTTGAGCCCCTTCACGGCCTCCGGGTCCGTCTCGGCCAGCGCGCGCCAGAGGCCGGGCGTCGCCTGCATCACCGCGATGTCCTCGGAGCGCACCAGAGCGCCCAGGCGCTGCGGATCACGCACCACCTCGCGATCCGCGATGACGACGACGGCGCCGGAGACCAGGGGCAGGAAGACCTCGAGGAGGGAGATGTCGAAGCCGAACGTGGTCACCGCCAGCCACTTCTCCCCCGCCGACAGACCCACCTGCGAGCCCATCGACCACAGGAAGTTCCGCAGCGCGCCGTGCGGCACCACCACACCCTTCGGACGGCCCGTGGAACCCGACGTGTACAGCACGTACGCCGCGTCCTCCGCCGACACCGCACACTCCCCCGCCAGTTCGACAGCAGGCTGGATGTCGTCCAGCAGCAGCACGGGAACGGCGGACCCTTCCGGCAGCCGGCCGGCAGCCCCGTGAGTCGACAGAATGACCGCGGGCTGAGCGTCGGAGAGAACGTACGCGATGCGGTCCGCCGGGAAGTCCAGGTCCACCGGCAGGAACGCCCCACCCGCAAGACCCACACCCAGCATCGCCACCACCGCATCCACCGAACGCGGCACCGCCAACGCCACCACCGCACCACGGCCCACACCACCACGCGCAAGCTCATTCGCCACACCCACCGCACGGGACCACAACTCCCCATACGACAGACGCACCCCACCACACACCACCGCCAGAGCCTCCGGCACCCGCGCCGCACACTCCGCGAACCACACCGGCACCACACCCACCGGCACCACCGAACCCGTCGCGTTCACACCACCCACCAGCCGCTCACGCTCCACGACATCGAGGACGTCGACGTCGCCGACGGGCAGGTGCGTGTCCATGACCGCGGCACGCAGGACGCGCTCCAGGCGGCGCAGGATCCGTTCGGCCGACGCGTGGTCGAAGAGGTCGGGGCGGTAGTCGAGGCGCACCTGCACGCCGGCGGCCGTGCGGGAGACGACGAGGGTGAGGGGGTAGTGGGTGGCGTCACGGCCCTTGGCGCCGACGAGGCGTAGGCCGGAGTCGAGCCGGGTGCCCTCGGCGGCCGGGTCCACGGGGTAGTTCTCGACGAGGACGGTGGTGTCGAAGAGTTCGCCGACGCCGGCGAGTGCCTGGATCTCGGCGAGGCCGAGGTGCTGGTGCGGGCCGAGGTCGGCCTGTTCGTTCTGGACGCGGGCGAGGGCCTTCGACCACGGCTCGTCGTGGTCGAGGGCGACGCGCACCGGGACGGTGTTGATGAAGAGGCCGACCATGGACTCGACACCGGGCACCTCGGCCGGGCGGCCGGCCACAGTGGTGCCGAAGACGACGTCGTCGCGGCCGGTGAGGCGGCCCAGGACGACGGCCCAGGCGAGCTGGACGACGGTGTTGAGGGTGACCGCGCCGGAGGCGGCGAGTTCCGCGATGCCGTCGCCGAGGTCGGCGGGGAGCAGGGACTCGACGCGCTCCGGCATGCGGGCCTCGCGGCCGGCGTCGGCGGGGGCCAGGCGGGTGGCCTCCTCGACGCCGGCGAGGGTGCGCCGCCAGACCTGCTCGGTCTCCGTACGGTCCTGGGCGGCCAGCCACCGGAGGTAGTTCTTGTACGGGGTGACGGGGGGCAGGGCCTGCTCGCCCTGCTCGTACACGGTGAACAGTTCGCGCAGCACGACCGGCATGGACCAGCCGTCGAGCAGGATGTGGTGGTTGGTGACGACCAGCCGGTGCAGGTCGTCCTCACGGCGGATCAGGAGGCAGCGGATCAGCGGCGGCGCGGCCAGGTCGAAGCGCTCGGCGCGGTCCCGGTCGGCGAGGCGGACGAGTTCGGCCTCCCTCTCCTCCGCCGGCAGCCGGGTGAGGTCGGCCTCGCGCCAGGGCAGGTCGACCTCGCGGAGGAGGAACTGCACCGGCTTCCCGGAGCGTACGGAGCGGAATCCGGCGCGCAGGTTGGCGTGGCGGCGGAGCAGGGCGGCCATCGCGTCCTTGAGGCGGTTCGCGTCGAGCGGTCCCTCCAGGTCGACGGCGAGCTGGACGGCGTAGACGTCGGGGCCTTCGCCGTCGTCGAGCAGGGAGTGGAACAGGAGGCCTTCCTGCAGGGGGGACAGGGGCAGGACGCCCTCGAGTCCGGACGGCTTGCGGGCCGGTCGGCTGGTGTGCGTCACGTCAGATCCTCCAGGTCGGCCAGGTCGGCCTCGAGCTCGTCGATCTCGTCCTGGTCCAGGTCTGCCAGGGAGAGGTCGGATGTCGTCAGACTGCGGGGGGAGCCGCCGGCGGGGGCGGCGTGTGCGGTGCTGTACCGCGTGAGGGCGTCGAGGGCCTCGAACCAGAGGCCGGTGAGGGACTCGACGTCGGCCTCGTCGAAGAGTCCGCCGGGCCAGGTCCAGGTGACGGTCAGTTCGGGTCCGGAGGGGCGGTCGTGGGTGACCGCGTTGACCTCCAGGCTGTGGGCGAACGGCAGGTCCGGGTCGGTCGGGGCGATGCGTACGTCCTCGGGCGCGGCGCCCCAGTCGGCGGTGCCGGCGGAGTGGTCGGTGCGGACGCGGCCCAGGTAGTTGAAGCCGATCTGCGGTGCGGCGCCGCCCGCCAGGAGCTCGGCGGTGCGCGGGTTGAGGTGGCGGAGCAGGCCGTATCCGGCGCCCTTGGCGGGGACCGCGCGGATCTGGCCGCTCACCCGGCGCAGGGCCTCTCCGACGGCGGGGGCTCCGCCGCGGACCTCGTGCCACCTGACGCCGGGGTCGAGGCGCAGCGGGTGCATGGTGGTGAACCAGCCGACGGTGCGGGAGAGTTCGGCGCCGTCGTCGTCGCCCCGGCCGTGGCCCTCCACGTCGAGGAGCACGGGTCCGGCGCCGGGCGCGCCGCGCCTGCGCCCGCGCCGCCATTCGGCGAGGGCGAGGGCGAGGGCGGTGAGCAGGATCTCGTCGGGGCTGGTCCCGGTCGCGGTGGGCACCGCGGTGAGCAGGGGCTCGGTGCGGTCGGCGGGGAGGGTACGGGAGCGGCGGCGGGTGGTGCCGTGGGTGTCGACGGCGGGATCGAGGGGGCGCCCGGCGAGCAGCGGGTCGGCCTCCGCGGTCATCCGCTCCCACAGCGGGAGTTCGGCCTCGGCGGCGCCGGTGAGGGCGCGGTCGGCGAGGTGGCGGGCCCAGGTGCGGAAGGAGGTGCGGACGGCGGCGACCTCGGTGTCGCGGCCGGCTTCGGCGTCGGTCCAGCAGGTCATGAGTTCGGGGACGAGGACGCGCCAGGAGACGCCGTCGACGACGAGGTGGTGGGCGAGGATCAGGAGGCGTCCGGCGCGGTCGGGCCCTGCGTCGAACCAGACGACGCGGAGCATGTCGCCGCGGTCGGGGTCGAGGGCCCGGCGGGCGGTCTCGGCGTGGTCGGTGAGGACGGGGGCGAGGGCGTCGTCGGAGACGGCGGTGATGTCGACCCGGGTGACGCGGTCGGCGGCGTCGGTCTTGCCGGCGGGCGGGACTTCCAGGGTCCACGGGCCGGGCGCGGTCCGGTCGAGGCGGGCGCGGAGGAGGTCGTGTCCGTCGAGGACGGCCTGGACGGCGGCGGTCAGGGCCGGTTCGCCGAGGCCCGCGGGGGTGCGGAGCAGGACGGACTGGTTGAAGCCCTCGACGGGGCCGCCGAGGCCGCGCAGCCACTCCATGATCGGGGTGACGGGCACGGTGCCGGTGCCGTCGTCGGGGGTGTGCGGGGTGTCGGCGCCCGGGGCGGTCGCGGCGAGGGCGAGGGCCTCGACGGTCTGGTGCTGGAAGATGTCGCGCGGGGTGAGGACGAGTCCGGCCTCGCGGGCCCTGCTGACGAGCTGGATGGAGACGATGCTGTCGCCGCCCATGGCGAAGAAGTTGTCGTCCACGGCGACCTGGGGGACGCCGAGCAGGTCGGCGAAGAGGCCGCAGAGGAGCTGCTCGCGCTCGTTGCGCGGGGCGCGGTCGCCGCCGCCCTCGTACCGGGGTGCGGGCAGGGCCTGGCGGTCCAGCTTTCCGGTGCGGGTGAGGGGCAGTTCGGCGAGTTCGACGAACGCGGCGGGCGTCATGTAGTCCGGCAGCAGGGCCGCGACGTGGGCGCGGAGAGCGTCGGCGTCGAGGGGTCGGCCGGCGGCCGGGACGGCATAGGCGACCAGGCGCTTGTCGCCGGGGCGGTCCTCGCGGACGACGACGACGGTCTGGGCGACGGCCGGGTGGGCGGCGACGGCGGCCTCGACCTCACCGAGTTCGATGCGGAAGCCGCGGACCTTGACCTGGGCGTCGGCGCGGCCGGCGAACTCCAGGGTGCCGTCGGCGCGCCAGCGGACCCGGTCGCCGGTGCGGTACATGCGCGAGCCGGGCGGGCCGTACGGGTCGGCGACGAAGCGTTCGGCGCTGAGGCCGGGGCGGCCGGTGTAGCCGCGGGCCAGGCCCTCGCCGGCGACGTACAGCTCCCCGGTGACGCCGTCGGGGACGGGCCGCAGGGCCGTGTCGAGGACGTAGACGCGGGTGTTGTCGAGGGGTCGGCCGATGGGGAAGGAGTTGCGGGCGACGTCCTCCTCGGTGAGGGCGTGGTGGACGACGCAGAGGGTGGTCTCGGTGGGGCCGTAGCTGTTGGTGAGGCGGGCTCCTGCGGTCTGCTCCAGGACCTTGCGGACGGCGGTGGCCGAGGCCGTGTCGCCGCCGACGTAGATGTCGCGGAGGTCGCGGAAGGCGGTGGCGTGGTTCTCGGCGAGGAGGCGGAACACGCCTTCGCTGAAGAGGCCGACGGTGACGCGGTGCCGGATCATGGTCGCGGCCAGGGAGGCGATGTCGGTGGCGTCGCCGTCGGTGGCGACGATCCGGGCGCCGTTGAGGAGGGGGCCCCACAGCTCGTAGGTGGAGGCGTCGAAGGACGGCGGGGAGTGCATGAGCACCCGGTCGTCGGCGCCGTGGCCCCAGTAGCGGTCGCGGGCGAGCCCGGCGACGTTGCGGTGGGTGACGGCGACGCCCTTCGGCTCGCCGGTGGAGCCGGAGGTGTACATGACGTACGCGAGCCGGTCGGGGTGGATGGCGGGCGGTTCGGCGCCGGGCGCGCCGGCCGGCGGGTACCCGGCGTCGACGAGCAGGACGGGCGCGGCGCCGTCCGGGACGCGGTCGGCGGTGGCCGTCTCGGCGAGGACGAGGACGGTCGCGGTGCCGTCGAGGATGCGGCGGGTGCGGGCCTCGGGGCTGCGCACGTCCAGCGGGACGTACACGCCGCCGGCCTTGGCGACGGCGACGGTCGCCACGACGTGGGTGGCGCGGTCGGCGAGGAGCAGCGCGATCCGGTCCTCGGGGCGGACGCCGCGGCCGAGCAGGGCGCCGGCGAGGCGGTCGGAGCGGGCGTCGAGTTCGGCGTAGGTGAGGGCGAGGTCGCCGCGGACGAGGGCGATGGCCTCCGGGGTGCGGGCGGCCTGGCGGCGGAACAGTTCGGGCAGCGACGCCTCGGGCCGCGGGTGGCCGGTGTCGTTGCGGACGACGAGGAGGTCGTGGAGTTCCGCGTCGTCGAGGACCGCGAGGCCGCTGATCGGCAGCTCGGGGGTGTGGGCGGCGGCGGTGAGGAGCCGCTGGAGCCGGGTGGCGAGGGTTTCCGCGGTGGAGCGGTCGAACAGGTCGAGGGCGTACTCGATCCGGCCGAGGATGCCGTCGGCGGCGCCGTCGGCGGTGTGCCGCTCCCAGAGGCTGACGGACAGGTCGAACTTGGCGACCGGGGCGTCGGCGCCCTCGACCTCGACCCGCAGGCCGGGCAGGTCGATCTCGGCCCGTGCGGTGTTGTGGAGGATCAGCATGATCTGGAAGAGCGGGTGGCGGGCCAGCGACCGCACCGGGTTCAGCTCCTCCACCAGCCGCTCGAACGGCAGGTCCTGGTGGGTGTACGCCGCGAGGTCGGTCTCGCGGACCCGGGCGAGCAGTTCGCGGAAGGTCGGGTCGCCGGCGGTGTCGGTGCGCAGGACCAGGGTGTTGACGAAGAAGCCGACGAGTTCGTCGAGGGCGTCGTCGGTGCGTCCGGCGATGGGGGTGCCGATGGGGATGTCGCCGCCGGCGCCGAGCCGGGTCAGCAGGGCGGCGAGGCCGGCCTGGAGGACCATGAAGAGGCTGACGCCGTGGGCGCGGGCGAGCGCGGCGAGCGCGGCGTGCGTCTCGGCGTCGAGCTCCAGCGGCACGTTGTCGCCGCGGTATGTGGCCACTTCGGGCCGGGGCCGGTCGGTGGGCAGGTCGAGCTCCTCGGGGAGGCCGTCGAGGGCGTCCCTCCAGTGCTGGACCTGGCGGGTGAGCTGGCTGTCGGGGTCGGTCTCGTCGCCCATGACGCTGCGCTGCCACAGGGTGTAGTCGGCGTACTGGACGGGCAGGGGCTCCCACGCGGGCGCGGCGCCGCGGGTCCGGGCGGTGTAGGCCCGGGACAGGTCGGCGAGCAGCGGGGTGAGGGACCAGCCGTCGCTGGCGATGTGGTGGGTGACCAGGACGAGCACCCCGTCGCCGTCGCCGCCGTCGGCGGTGAGCAGGCGGGCCCGCAGCGGCGGCTGGACGGTCAGGTCGAAGCCGCCGAGGACGGTGTCGGTGATCGTCTGCTCCAGCTCGGCGGCCGGGACGGTGTGTTCGTCGAGGACGGCGGCGCCCTCGACGGGGCCGAGGACGTGCTGGCGGGGGACGCCGTCGGTCTCGGGGAAGACGGTGCGCAGGCTCTCGTGGCGGTCGGTGACGTCGCGGAGGGCGGCGCGCAGGGCGGCCCGGTCGGGCGTGCCGGTGAGGCGGAGCACGAGGGGCACGTTGTACGTGGCGTTGGGGCCTTCGAGCCGGTTGAGGAACCACAGCCGGGTCTGGGCGAAGGAGAGCGGGACGTGGTCGCCCCGGTCGGCGGGGACGAGCGCGGGGCGCGTCTCGCCGGGGGCGGTGAGCCGGGTGGCGACGCCGGCGACGGTGGGGGCGTCGAAGAGCGCCTTGACGCCGACGCGGACGCCGAGAGTGGAGGCGATCCTGCTGAGCAGGCGCATGGCGAGCAGGGAGTGGCCGCCGAGGGCGAAGAAGTCGTCGTCGACGCCGACGCGTGCGACGCCGAGGACGTCGGCGAAGAGGCCGGCGAGGATCTCCTCCTCCGGGGTGCGCGGGGCGCGGGTCACCGGTCCGCCGACGGACTCGGGGGCGGGCAGGGCGGCCCGGTCCACCTTGCCGTTGGCCGTGAGCGGGAGCGCGTCGAGGACGACGACGGCGGTGGGCGTCATGTACTCGGGGAGCACCTCGGCGACGTGGGCGCGGACGCGGTCGGGCACGAGCCGCTCGCCGGGGGCGGGGACGACGTAGGCGGTGAGCCGCTTGTCGTCCGGCTGGTCCTCGCGGACCAGCGGGAGGGCCTGGCGGACGCCGGGGGCGGACAGCAGGGCGGCCTCGACCTCGCCGAGTTCGATCCGGAAGCCGCGGACCTTGACCTGGTGGTCCGCGCGGCCGACGTACTCCAGGACGCCCGCGGAGTTCCAGCGGACCCGGTCGCCGGTGCGGTACATGCGGGCGCCGGAGGGTCCGTAGGGGTCGGCGACGAACCGTTCGGCGGTGCCTGCGGGGCGGCCGAGGTAGCCGCGTGCCAGGCCGGTCCCCGCGATGTAGAGGTCGCCGGTGACGCCGTCGGGGACGGGGAGCAGGGCCGCGTCGAGGACGTAGGCGCGGGTGTTCCACATGGGGCGGCCGAGCGGGACCGGTCCGGCCGCGAGCGGGGCACCGGCCGGGACGCGGTGGTCGAGGACGCCGACGGTGGTCTCGGTGGGGCCGTAGTGGTTGACGACGGCGACCTGCGGGTGCCGGGCGCGCCAGGCGGCGAGCTGTTCGGCGTGCAGGGCCTCGCCGCCGGTCATCAGCTCGGCGGTCGGGGAGAGTTCGTCGGGCAGGGTGTCGAGGAGGGGCAGGTGGCTGGGCGTGGCCTTGAGGAAGGTCAGGCCGCCGGGGACGTCGAGGGTCTCGTCGAGGTCGCCGACGTGGAGGCAGCCGCCGGCGAGGAGGGTGCCGTAGAGGGTGGTGAGGCCGAGGTCGAAGGAGAGCGGCGAGTGGAGCAGGGTGCGTCCGCTCAGGCCGGGGTACTCGGCGGCGCAGCGCACCACGTAGTCCACCAGGGCCCGCTGCTCGACGACGACGCCCTTGGGCGTGCCGGTGGAGCCGGAGGTGTAGACGACGTACGCGGCGTCGTGGGGGGTGACGGGCGCGGTGAGGTCGGACGCGGCCGGTGCGTCGGTGCGGGCGCGGTCGAGCGCGTCGACGGTGTCGGGGGCGTCCAGGACGAGGACGCGGGCACCGGCGGCGGCCAGGTGCGGGGCGGCGTCCAGGGTGGCGGCGGTGGTGAGGACGAGGGCGGGCCGGGCGTCGGCGAGGAGCCGGGTGACGCGCTCGCCGGGGTGTTCGGGGTCGAGCGGCAGGTAGGCGGCGCCGGCCTTGCCGACGGCGAGCATGGCCGCGACGGCGTCGGCGGAGCGGGGCAGGGCGAGGGCGACCAGGGTGTCCTGGCCGACGCCGTGCGCCAGGAGCAGGTGGGCGAGGCGGTTGGCGCGGGCGTCGAGCCCGGCGTAGCTGAGCCGTTCGTCGCCGCAGACGACGGCGGGGGCCTCCGGGGTGCGGGCGGCCTGCGCCTCGAAGAGCTGCGGGAGGGTGGCGTCGGGGGTGTCGTGGCCGGTGGCGTTGCGGGTGACGAGCAGGTCGTGCCGTTCGCTGCCGTCCATGACGGCGAGCCGGGCGAGCGGCCGGTGCGGGTCGCCGAGGGCGGATTCGAGGAGCCGGACGAAGCGGCCGGCGAGGGCCTCGACGGTGGGCCGGTCGAACAGGTCGGCGGAGTAGCCGGCGGCGGCCTCGACACCCTGCGGTTCGCCGTGCTCGTCGTACCGTTCGGCGACGGAGAGGAGCAGGTCGAACTTGGCCATGTCGGGGTCGATCTGGGCGACGTCGGCACGCAGGCCGGGGAAGTCGACGTCGGGGCGGTCGAGGTTCTGCAGGACGAGTTTGATCTGGAACAGCGGGTGGCGGTTGAGCGAGCGGCGCGGGTTGAGCGCCTCCACGAGCCGTTCGAACGGAAGGTCCTGGTGGGCGAAGGCGGCGATGTCCGCGGTGCGGACGCGCTCCAGGAGTTCGGCGAAGGTGGGGTCGCCGGAGGTGTCGGTGCGCAGCACGAGGGAGTTGACGAAGAAGCCGACCACGTCGTCGAGGGCCTCGTCGCCCCGGCCGACGACCGAGCCGCCGATCGGGATGTCGGTGCCGGCGCCGAGGCGGGTGAGGAGGGCGGCGAGCGTGGCGTGCAGCACCATGAAGGGGGTCACGCCGTGGGCGCGGGCGAGGCCGAGCAGGGCGCGGTGGGTCTCGGGGCCGAGCTGGAAGGGCACGAGGCCGCCGCGGTGGCTGGGCAGCGCGGGCCGGGGCCGGTCGGTCGGGAGCGCGAGCTCCTCGGGGAGGCCGGCGAGGGCGTCCTTCCAGTAGGCGATCTGGGCGGAGAGGACGCTGTCCGGGTCGCTCTCGTCGCCGAGCCGCTCGCGCTGCCACAGGGTGTGGTCGGCGTACTGGACGGGCAGCGGGGTCCAGTCGGGCAGGCGGCCGCCGAGGGCGGCGGCGTAGGCGACGCTGAGGTCGCGGGCGAGCGGGGCGGTGGACCAGCCGTCGCCGGCGATGTGGTGGACGACGACGACGAGGACGTGGGTCTCGGGTCCTATCTCGATGAGCCGGGCGCGGAACGGGGCTTCGCGGGTGATGTCGAAGCCGCGGCCGACGGCTTCGGCGACGAGCGCGTCGGCGTCGGGGCCGGCGGCGGTGACGACGTCGAGGACGGGGCGGGCCCGCTCGGGGTCCAGGACGAGCTGGTGGGGGACGCCGTCGGTCTCGGGGAAGACGGTCCGCAGGCTCTCGTGGCGGGTGGCGACGTCGGCGAGGGCGCGGCGCAGGGCGTCGTGGTCGAGCGGACCGGAGAGCCGCAGCACCAGGGGGATGTTGTAGGTGCCGTCGGCGGGGTCCATCCGGTTGAGAAACCACAGGCCCCGCTGGGCGTAGGACAGCGGGAGCCGGTCGGGGCGTTCGCGGCGGGCGAGGCCGCCGCGGGCCGGTCCCGCGTCGGCGAGCCGGGCGGCGAGACCTGCGACGGTCGGCGTCTCGAAGATCGCCGCCACCTCCAGGTCCGTGTCCAGGGCGGTACGGATCCGGGCGACGAGGCGGGTGGCGAGGAGGGAGTGGCCGCCGAGGGCGAAGAAGTCGTCGTCCAGGCCGACCCGGTCGAGGCCGAGCATGTCGGCGAAGACGCCGCACAGGATCTCCTCCTGCGGGGTGCGCGGGGCGCGGCGTTCGGCCGTGGTGAAGTCGGGGGCGGGCAGGGCCTTGCGGTCGGTCTTGCCGTTCGGCGTGAGCGGCATGGCGGGCAGGGCGACGAGGACGGCGGGGACGAGGTGTTCAGGCAGTGCGGCGGCGAGGGCCTCGCGCAGGGCGCGGACGTCGTCGTCGCCGACGACGTAACCGACGAGGTGGCGGTGTCCGCCGGGTCCGGGGACGACCGCGGCGGCGGCGTCGGTGACGCCGGGCAGGGCCCGCAGGTGTGCCTCGACCTCGCCGAGTTCGATGCGCTGGCCGCGGATCTTGACCTGGGCGTCGCGCCGGCCGATGAACTCCAGCTGCCCGTCGGGGCGGTGGCGGACGAGGTCGCCGGTGCGGTACATGAGGCTGCCGTCGGCGGCGAACGGGTCGGGGACGAACGCGGCGGCGGTGCGCTCGGGGTCGCCGAGGTAGCCGAGGCCGACACCCACACCGGCCACGTACAGGTCGCCGGCGGTGCCGGGCGGGACGAGCTGCCGCTCGTCGCTGAGGACGTAAAGGGTGGTGTTGCGGACGGCATGGCCGATGGGGGCGGTGATGCGCCGCTCGTCGAGGGTGTCGGGGGTGAGGACGGCGTGGGTGACGTCGTCGGAGCACTCGGTGGGTCCGTACGCGTTCATCATCGGGATGCCGGGGAAGCGGGCGAACCAGCGCCGGCACAGGTCGGCGGGGAGCTCCTCGCCGGTGACGACGAGCCAGCGCAGGGCGGGCAGGGCGGGGACCTCGGCGCCCTCGTCCCAGGTGTCCAGGGCCGCGCGCAGCAGGGAGGGGACGACCTCCAGGACGGTGACCCCGTCGTGGCCGACGAGGCGGAACAGCCCCAGCGGGTCGGCGGCGAGGAGCCGGCCGACCGCCAGGACGCGGCCGCCGGTGAGGAGCGGGGCGATCATCTGCCAGACGGAGACGTCGAAGGTGAGGGGGGCGTTCTGGACGACGGTGTCGGCGCCGGTGAGGGTGAGGTCGTCGACCTTGGCGAGCAGGTGGTTGTTCATGCCCCGGTGGTGGACCATCGCGCCCTTGGGGCGGCCGGTGGAGCCGGAGGTGAAGATGACGTACGCGAGCTGGTCGCCGGCCGGAGCGGTGGGGTCGGCGGCCGGGGCGGGGCCGGCCGGTTCGTCGACCGCGAGGGCCTGCGTCCCGGTTCCGGCGACGACGGCGGCGCCGGTCTCCTCGTGGCCGGGGCCGGTGAGCAGCCAGGCGGCGGAGGCGTCGGCGAGCAGGGAGGCGTTCCGTTCGTGCGGCGCGCGGGTGTCCAGCGGGAGGTAGGCGGCGGACGCGGCCTGGATGCCGAGGAAGGCGGTGATCGCGGCGGCGCCCCGGTCGGCGAGGACGGCGACGACGGTGTCCTGGCGGGCGCCGCGGGCGCGCAGCCGGGCCGCGAGCCGGTCGACGCGGTCCATGAGCGCGGCGTAGGTGACGTCGCCGTGGTCGTCGGTGACGGCGACGGCCTCGGGGTGCTCGGCTGCGACGGCGCGGACGCGGCCCACGACGTCGGTCATGGTCTCGGGCGCGGCGGTGTCGTTCCAGGCGACGAGGAGGCGGTGGGTCTCCTCGTCCGAGAGGAGGGGGGCGCTGCCGATGCGGGTGTCGGGGGCGGCCGTGGCGGCTTCGGCGAGCCGGGCGAGGCGGGTCAGGACCGCTTCGGCGGTGGTGCGGTCGAAGAGGTCGGTGCGGAACTCCAGGGCGAGGAACAGGCCGGCCTCGTCGCCGTCGGGGCCGCGGTGCTCGCGGACGTTGAACGACAGGTCGAACTTGGCGGTGCCGGTGGGCACGTCGACCAGGCCGAGGGCGAGCCCGTCGACGGCGGGCAGGGACCGTTCCGAGCTGTCCATGGAGATCATGACCTGGAACAGCGGGTGGTGGGAGGTGGAGCGGGCCGGGTTGAGCACCTCGACCAGCCGCTCGAAGGGGAGCTCCTGGTGGGCGTAGGCGTCCAGGTTGCTCGTGCGGACGCGGGCGAGGAGTTCGGCGAAGGTGGGGTCGCCGGAGGTGTCGGTGCGCAGCACGAGGGTGTTGGTGAAGAAGCCGACGAGTGCGTCGAGGCTGTCCTCGGGGCGGCCGGTGACGGGCGTTCCGAGGGCGATGTCCGTTCCGGCTCCGAGCCGGGTCAGCAGGGTGGCGACGAGGGTCTGGACGACCATGAAGGTGCTGGTGCCGGTGGCGCGGGCGAGCGCGGCGAGGCGGCGGTGGGCGGCCGCGTCGAGGTCGAGGGCGACGAGGTCGGCGGGGGCTGCGGAACCGGCGCCGCGGGGGTGGTCGGCGGGCAGGTCGAGGTGGTCGGGCAGGCCGTCGAGCTGCCGCTTCCAGAAGGCGATCTGGCGGGCGGCGGAGCTGTCGGGGTCGCTCTCGTCGCCGAGGGCGCGTCGCTGCCAGGCCGCGTAGTCGGCGTACTGGACGGCGAGCGGGGCCCGGGCGGGGGCGTGGCCGGCGCGGCGGGCCGTGTAGGCGTCGGTGAGGTCGCCGAGCAGCGGGGCGAGGGAGCCCGCGTCGGCGGCGATGTGGTGGAGCAGGAGCAGCAGGACGTGCCGGTCGGGGGCGAGGGCGAACAGGGTGGCCCGCAGAGGGGGTTCGTCGGCGAGGGCGAAGCGGTGGGCGACGGCGGCGGACAGCTCGGCGTCGAGGGTGTCGTCGCTCGCCGTGCGGACGGTGAGCACGGGCGCGTCGCCGGCGGGCAGGATGTGCTGGGCGGCGACGCCTTCGGTCTCGCGGTAGACGGTGCGCAGGATCTCGTGGCGGTCGGTGAGGTCGCCGAGCGCGGCGGCGAGGGCGGTGCCGTCGAGCGTGCCGTCGAGGGTGAGCACGAGCGGGATGTTGTACGCGGCGCTGGGGCCTTCGAGCTGGTCGAGGAACCACAGGCGCTGCTGGGCGTAGGAGAGGGCGAGGTCGCCGGTGCGGGGCGTGGGGGTGAGCGCGGGGCGCTCGGAGGTCGCTCCTTCGAGGCGGACGGCGAGCCGGCGGACGGTGGGCTCGGCGAAGAGTGCCTCGACGCCGCAGTCCCGGCCGAGTTCGGCCGAGATCCGGCGGGCGAGGCGGGCGGCCATGAGGGAGTGGCCGCCCAGGGCGAAGAAGTCGTCGTCGGCGAGGACGGCGTCCTGGCCGAGGGCGTCGGCGAACAGGGCGGCGAGGGCGTGTTCGAGCGGGGTGCGCGGCTCCCGGCCCGCGCCGGTGGCGGCCGGGCCCGGCTCGGGCAGGGCCTTGTGGTCGACCTTGCCGTTGGGCGTGACGGGGATGGCGTCGACGACGGTGACGGTCGCGGGGACGAGGTAGCCGGGCAGGACCTCGGCGAGCGCCTCGCGGACGGCGGCCGGATCGGGTCCGGCCGCCGCGCCGGCCGCGGGGACGACGTATCCGGCGAGCGCGGGGGTGCCGTCGGCGGACCGGCGTACGGTCACGGCGGCCTGGGCCACGGAGGGCAGGCGCAGCAGGGCGGCCTCGGCCTCGCCGGGCTCGACGCGGTAGCCGCGGATCTTGGTCTGCTCGTCGGCGCGTCCGATGAACTCCAGCGATCCGTCGAGGAGTTGCCGGACGAGGTCGCCGGTGCGGTACATGCGCTCGCCGGGCAGGCCGAAGGGGTGGGCGACGAACCGCTCGGCGGTGAGCGCGGAGCGGCCGAGGTAGCCGCGGGCGAGGCTGGGGCCGGCGACGTACAGCTCGCCGGTGACGCCGGGCGGCACGGGCAGCAGGGCGCTGTCGAGGACGTACACGCGGGTCTCGGCGATGGGGTCGCCGATGGGGGGCGTGCGGGAGCCGTCGAGGGCCTCGCTCATGGTGGCGCAGACGGTGGTCTCGGTGGGGCCGTAGCCGTTGACGAAGAGCCGGCCGGGCGCCCAGCGGGAGACCAGTTCCTCACCGGCGGCCTCGCCGGCGATGAGGATGGTCATGCCCGGGGGCAGGTCGGCGGCGGGGTCCATGACGGCCAGCGACGACGGCGGCAGGATCGCGTGGGTGATCCCGGCCTCGCGGGCGAACGCGGCCAGCGGGTCGCCGGGCAGCAGCCGCTCGGCGGGGGCGAGGACGAAGGTCGCTCCGGCGAGCAGGCCCATGCACAGCTCGGGCACCATCGCGTCGAAGCCCATGGAGGCGAACTGGAGGACCCTGCTGCCCGGACGGACGTCGAGCCGCCGGACGAAGGTGTCGGCGAGACCCGGCAGTCCGGCGTGGGTGACCACGACGCCCTTGGGGCGGCCGGTGGAGCCGGAGGTGTAGATGACGTACGCGGCGTGCGCGGCGGTCAGCGGGGCGGTGCGGTCCGCGTCGGCGAGGTCGGCGCCGGAGAGCGTCGCCAGCTCGGCGGTGACGGCGGGGTCGTCGAGGACGAGCGGGGTGCGCCCGGCGGCCTCGGCGACGGCGGCGGTGGAGGCGTCGACGAGCACGCGGACGGGGGCCGCGTCGCCGAGGATGTGCGCGATGCGGGCCTCGGGGTAGCCCGGGTCCACGGGGACGTACGCGGCTCCGGCCTTGACGACGGCGAGGATCGCGACGACGAACTCGGCGGAGCGCGGCAGCAGCAGGGCGACCCGGTCCTCCGGTCCGACGCCGCGGGCGGCGAGCAGCCGGGCGAGCCGGTTGGCGCGCCGGTTCAGCTCGGCGTAGTCGAGGACGGTGTCCTGGAACGCGAGGGCGGGCGCGTCGGGCGAGGCGAGGACCTGGCGCTCGAACAGGGCGGCGAGCGTGGGGCCGTCGGTGGGGGGCATGACCGCGGCGGGGCGGGCGAGGGCCGCGTCCCGCTCCTCGTCGCCGAGCAGTCCGATCCGGCCGAGGGGCGTCCCCGGCTCGTCGAGCGCACGGGCGATCCGGCCGACGAACCGAAGGTAGCGGTCCTGGTGGGCGGCGAGCTCGGCGGGGGCGTACAGCTCCGGGTGCGCGTCGAAGTCGACGCGGATGCCGCCGCCGTTGCCGCGGTCGTACACGGAGACGGCGAGGTCCTCGATGAGCCGCAGCGACATGTTGTGGGCGTCGGCGCGCAGACCGGCGAAGCTGAGGTCGTAGTCGAACGGGACGACGTTGAGCAGCGGGCCGAAGAAGCGGCGGTGGTCGTTGGGCAGGCCGAGGTCGCGGCGCAGCTCCTCGCCGCGGTAGCGCTGGTGGGCGACGAGGCCGCGCAGCGCGACCCGGGTGCGCTCCAGGAGTTCGCCGACGGTGGTGGCGTCGTCGACGGCGACCCGCAGCGGGACGACGTTGGCGGCCATGCCGGGCGCGGTGCGGGACTCGGGGCCCGGGCGGGCGGTGACCGGCAGGCCGAGCACGATGTCGGTCAGGCCGGTCATGCGGTGCATGTAGGCGACCGTGGCGGCGATGACGACGCGGGAGCGGGCGGTGCCGGCCTGCTCCGCCGCGCGGACCAGGTCCTCGCGGACGTCCTCGGGCAGCTCGGCGCTGCGCCGGACGAAGTCGGCGGACGGCTTCAGCGGGCGGGTGGAGAGGGCGACCGGCTCGGGCTGGTCGGCGTACCGGCCACGCCAGAACTCCCGGTCCTCGGCGAGGTCCCCGGACGCGCGGTACGCGGCGTCCTCGGCGAGCAGGGTGCGGACCGAGCCGAAGGGTGTGGGGCCGGCATCGGCTCCGGTGGCGAGCGCGGTGTAGACGTCGGCGACGCGGCGGACCAGGAGGGCGGCTCCTACGCCGTCGAGCAGGATGTGGTGGTAGGCGTGGTACCAGAACCAGCGGTCCTCGGCGGCCTTGAACAGGGCGTAGGTGAACAGCGGTGAGCCGGTCAGGTCGATGCGGCGGCGCAGGTCGCGGCCCATCCACTCCTCGGCGTCGCGGCGGGGGTCGGCCTCGCCGGAGACGTCGACGGTCCGCAGGGTCCAGGCGGGCTCGGAGCCGATGATCTGGCGGGGGCCCTCGTCGGTGTCGACGAACCGGATGTGCAGGGCGTCCGCCTCGGCGGTCATCCGCCGCAGCGCCCGCTCGAAGAGCGCGGTGTCCAGCGTGCCGTGGATCTCCAGGTACTCCGCCGCGCGGAAGATCGGGCTGTCGGGTTCGACGGCCTGCGCGAACCACACCCCTGCCTGAGCCCCGGTCAGCGGAAGCCGCTGCTCGCCGTCGGCAAAAGACTGAGACCGGTCCATGATTCCTCGCCATCCACCTATCAGGTGTGCGACAGGCGACTCCTGGCACACCGCAAGAACAATCAGGTCAGTGGTTTCTCGCAGACGTGGTCTGCACACTGCGCTGAACGGTAGTGCGCACCCAGCCGCCCCCTCTGGACAGCGCCTATACGCCAAGCTGCCTCTTTTCGGGGGCGCTTGGGTGTGCGAGAAAGAGCCTGTTGAGGTCTATCCGCCATCAGGAGATCCGTATGTCCATTGCCTTTCCGGTGAGTCCGGAATTCACCGGTGTCGCCGCCCGTGAAACACGCGACCGCGTCCTGGCGCGGGTGGAGCGACGTATTCACGAATTCCTCGCCGAGGAGCGCCGTTCCTGGGCGGCGCTCAACGCGGACTCGGCCGAGCTGATCGACTGCGTGACCCGCATGGTCGGCAGCGGCGGCAAGCGCCTGCGTCCGGCGTTCTGCGTCGCGGGCTACCTCGCCGGCGGCGGCGACCCGGAGGAGCAGGTCATCGTCGACGTGGCCGCCGCCCTGGAGCTGCTGCACACCTTCGCCCTGCTGCACGACGACGTCATGGACGACTCGGGGCTGCGCCGCAACGAGCCGACCGCGCACATCGTGCACTCGGAGCTGCACACCGAGCGGGACTGGCGCGGCGAGCCGCGCAGGTACGGCGAGAGCGTCGCCGTCCTCGCCGGCGACCTCGCGCTGGTGTACGCGGAGCGGCTGCTCGCCGACTGCCCGCCGCACGCCCGCCGGATCTGGGGCGAGCTGTGCACGGAGCTGATGATCGGCCAGTTCCTGGACGTGCGGGCCGCGGCCCGTTTCGTGCCGGACCCCGAACTGTCCAGCTGGATCGCGCTGTTCAAGTCCGGGCGCTACACCGTCTACCGTCCGCTGGCCATGGGGGCGCAGCTCGCCGGCGCGTCGGAGCTGCAGCCCGCGTTCGAGCGGTACGGCCTCGCGCTCGGCGAGGCGTTCCAGCTCCGGGACGACCTGCTCGACGCGTTCGGCAGCTCCGACGTGACCGGCAAGCCCGCCCAGCTCGACTTCAAGCAGCACAAGATGACGCTGCTGATGTCGATCGCGCTGCGCCACGAGGAGGAGGTGCGGGAGCTGGTCGGCGACGACCTCGCCGGCGTCGCCCCCGAGCGGCTGCACGAGGTGCTCATCCGGACCGGGGTGCGCGACCGGGTGGAGGCGGTGATCGGGGAGCGCATCGAGACCGCGCGGGCCGCGGTGCGCGGAGCACTGGAACCGGACTGGGCCTCCGCGCTCCACACCATGGCGAGGCAGGCCGCCTACCGTGACAAGTGACCAGAGCGTGCCGGCCCCGGCCACTCCGGACCGGGCCGCCCCGGGCGCGTCCGCCGACCGCGTGTCCGTAGGTGGCGCGTCCGCCGACGGGGCCGCATCCGGTCGTCGGCGTCCCGCCGTCTCCGGGCGGCTTGCCTCCGAACGGGTCGTCGCGGACTGGGAGTTCGCCGTGCCGTCGGGCACGCCGGGATCGTTCTGGGACGCGGTCGACCCCGTCGAGGGGCTCGACGTCTTCGCCGGGGCGCTGGCCCGCGGCGCCGGACCGATCCCCGGCCCCGGGGCGGTCCGGCTGCGGGTGCGGGCGGTGGACGCGTACCGCCCGCCGCCCGGGGAGCCGCCGCCCGCGCGGGGCGGGCCCTGGGCCGCGTACGGCGAGAGCGGGGAGGAGCGGTGGATCCACTGGCCGGCCCGGGAGTCCTCGGGCACGGCCGGTCTGCTGACGGCCTCGCCCGACCCCGCCCGCGGGACGGCCGACGGGGCACCGGCCGCCGGCGCCCCGCTCCTTCCCGGCCGCGCGCCGTGCGCTCTCGTGGAGGTGTCCGCGAGCCACGAGGCGTTCCGGCGCAAGCTGGCGCGGATGGCGTTGATCGCCCCGCTGATGCTGAGCGGCGGGATGGCGCTGATCCACGGCGTGGCCGTCACCCGGGACGACGGGTTCACCGTGCTGCTCGCCGGGGCGTCCGGGTCGGGCAAGTCCACCCTCGGGCTCGCGGCCTTCGCCCACGGCTGGCGGGTCGTCGCGGAGGACCTGGTGTTCGTGACGGCGGACCGGGCCGTCGTCCCGCTGTTCCTGAGCGGCGCGTGGGAGTGCCGGGCGCATCCGGACGACCGGGCCCTCATCGAGCGGGTCACCGGGACGCCGGTCGAGGGACACGCCTCGGAGCTGCCCGCGGACCACCGGGGGCGGGAGTACCTGTTCCCGGTGCGCCCCGGGGCCGGGCCCCTGCCGGCGCGGCCGCTGCCGGTGGACCTGGTGGTCTTCGTGGACCGGGACGGCGAGGCGCCGGCGTCCTCCGGGGGTCGCGCCGGGCAGGTCCTGGGCGCGGGGCCGCGCAGCACCCTGGGCGCGGTGGCGAAGCTGCTGCGGCTCGACTTCTCCCCGGTCGTCCGGGAGACGGAGGAGACGCTGCGGCGCGTCGTCGAGGGGCTGCCGTCGCGGCGGTTCGCGGCGTCCGGCCGGATCGCGGACGACGTGCCGGCGTTCCTGGCCTCCCTCGACCGGTGGGCGTCCTGACGGCTCCTCCCCCACGGTGAACGCCTCGAAGGGCCGGCCCGAGCGGGCCGGCCCTTCGAGGCGTCCGAATGTGCGGCCGCGGATCAGGCCATGGCGACCAGGATGCGGCGCTGCCCGGTGAAGGCGCGGCGGCCGTGCGCGACCGCGACGTTGTCGACGAGCAGCAGGTCGCCGACCTCCCAGGCGACGTCCACGGCGGTCTTCATGCCGATCTCCTGGACGTGGGTGATGTGGTCGGCCGGGATGGGGCTGCCGTCGGCGAAGAACGCGTTCTGCGGGAGCTCGTCCTCCGGGATGAGTTCGGCGAGCGCCGCGGCGTCGTCGCCGAGTCCGGCGATGTGCCACTGGTCGGCCTGGTTGAACCAGACCTCCGTGCCGGTGACCGGGTGCTCCAGGGTCGCGCGGCGGAGCTGGGTGACCCGGAGGGTGCCGTCGTGCTGCCAGCTCCACTCGGCCTCGGCCCCGTCGAGGAACGCCTCGACCTCGGCCCTGTCCTCGGTCTCGAAGGTGGCCTGCCAGCTCTTGCCGAAGCCCATGCCGTCGTGGAGGTTCTGGGTGTAGCGGACGCCGGGGGCGAAGGCCGCCCGGACCTCGGGGTCGATGGACTCCAGCCACAGGCGGCCGTCGACGAGCGGGGTCGCACCGCCGGTGGCGGCCGCCACGCCGCAGTAGAACAGGATCCGCGAGGGCCAGGTGTGCGCGTACGACATCTCGTTGTGCATGGAGATCTCGAACTCGGCCGGGTACTCGGTGGAGGTGTAGAGGTTGCGGCCGACCTTGGTACGGGGCGAGTTGCCGTGGACGTACGCGAGCCGGTTCGCCAGCAGCCGGTCGGCGGCGCCGTCGTAGGTGTCGGCGGTGATGCCGAAGCCGCGGAAGTAGACGGCGCGTTCCTCTGCCAGGAGCCGGCCGACGTCGGTGGCCCGCAGGTACTCCTCCAGCCCCTGCGGGGTGGCGTCGGCGCCCACGTCGGCGGGGCGCAGGATCCGGGGCTGCCAGGCGTTCTCGGTGGTCACGCGGGGTTCCTTTCAGGAGGGGGTCGCCGAAGGGACGGCGTCCCCGGCGGGAGGGGTGTTCGTCGGCCGGGCCGCCCCGAAGTCGGGGGCGCGGCGGTCACGGAAGGCGGCGACCGCCTCGTGGACGTCCGGCGAGTGGGCGGCGACGACCTGGACGGGAGCCTCCCGTGCGAGGGCGGCCGACAGGGAGGGAGCGTCGGTGTTGGCCTGGAGGACCTGCTTGGTGAGGGCCAGCGAGACCGGACTGTGCGCGGCGATCTCGACGGCGAGGCCGAGTGCCTCGGCGGCGAGTTCGCCGGGGGCGGTCACCCGGCTCACCAGGCCGCGGGCGAGGGCCTCGTCGGCGGCCACGAACCGGCCGGTGAGCATCATGTCGGAGGCGAAGCCGAGGCCGGTGAGCCGGGGCAGCAGCCAGGAGGCGCCCATGTCGCCGCCGGAGAGCCCCATCTTCACGAAGGAGGCCCGGAAACGGGCGCCGGGCGCGGCGAGCCGGATGTCGGCGGCGAGCGCCAGGGACAGCCCGGCGCCGACGGCGGAGCCGTCGACGGCGGCGATCACGGTCTGCGGCAGCCCGGTGAGCCCGGTGATCGCCTCGGCCTGCCGGTGCAGCAGGTCGAGCAGGGTGCGCGGGGGCAGCGAGGCGATCCGGCCGACCTCGTCGATGTCGTACCCGGCGCAGAAGGTGTCCCCCACGCCGGTCAGGACGAGGACCCGTACGGAGGGGTCGGCGCGCAGGGCGGCGCAGAGTTCCGTGAGGCGGGCGAACAGGTCCTCGTCGAGGGCGTTCCTGCGGGCGGGCCGGTTCAGGGAGGCCGTGACGACGCCCGGGAGCGGGCGGGTGACCAGGAGGGAGGGTTCAGATGCGTTCATGGGTCCGCTCCTCCGTGTGGCGGGCGACGAACTCCAGTGAGGCCGGCAGGGCTCCGTCGACGAAGCGCCAGTCGTGGCCGCCGGGCCGCTCGTGGTAGGTGACCTCGTGGCCGCGTTCGCGCAGCGCGTCGCGGACCCGTCGGTTCATGGCCCGCATCCGGTCGTGGTCCTCGGTGCCGACGTCCAGGTACAGAGCGGGCGTCGGGGTGCCGCTGTCCTGCCCGATGAGGCGGTACGGGTCGTACCGCCGCCGGGTCTCGCTGCCGGGCGGGCCCCAGACCCGCTCGTGGCTCTCCACGGTCGGCATGGCGAAGGCGGGGTCCGAGCGGAAGGCGGCGTACGGGTCCCCGGTCCGCAGCGGCGCCTCGAAGGCCCCGGCGTGCGAGGCGACGGCCCCGAAGGTGTCGCCGTGCCGCAGCCCCAGGAAGAGCGCGGCGGCCCCGCCCATGGAGAAGCCGCCGACGGCGCGTCCCGAGCGGTGGGCGCGGGTGTGGAACCGCGCGTCGATCTCCGGGACCAGTTCGTGGACGAGGTGGTCCTCGTAGCGCAGTCCGGCGTGGTCGTTGACGAACCAGCGGCGTCCGCTCTGCGGCAGGACGACGATGGTCCGGCTGTCGCCGACCAGGTCGACGAGGCGGGTGTTGACCAGCCAGGTCTCCTTGCTGCCGCCGTAGCCGTGCAGGAGGTACAGGACGGGGTGGGGCGGTCCGTCCTCGCTGTAGTCGCCGGGCAGGACGACGTTGACACCCTTGTCGCGGCCGAGGAGCCGGCTGGGCCGGCGCAGGGTGAGCACGCGGGCGGTCACGCCGACTCCCGGAGGGCGGGGGCGGCCAGCGCCCGGCGGTCGATCTTGCCGGTCGAGGTGCGGGGGAAGGAGCCGGCGAGGTGGAAGACGGCGGGGACCATGTAGCGCGGGAGGGTCGCGCCGCAGTGGGCGCGCAGCTCCGCGGCCTCGGGCGCCGCGCCGTCGGCGGGCACCACGTGGGCCCGGAGTTCCTGGTTGCCGTCGGCGTCCGGGACGGCGACGCAGACGGCCTCGTGGACGTCGGGCCGCCGCATCAGCACGGCCTCGATCTCCTCGGGTTCGACCCGGTGGCCCCGGATCTTGATCATGTGGTCACGGCGGCCGAGGTAGAGGTAGCCGCCGCCCTCCAGGGACCGGACGAGGTCGCCCGTGCGGTGGGTCCTGGCCGCTCCCCCGGCCTCGGCAAGCGGGGTGCGGCCCCAGTAGCCGAGCATCACCGAGTCGCCGGTGACGCAGAGTTCGCCCTCGGCGCCGGGGACGTCGGGGACGGCGCGCCCGTCCGGGCCGAGCAGCCGGGTGTCGGCGTAGGGGCAGGGGCGGCCGATGGGCGGGGGCGCGGTGCGTTGGGGCGCGAGGTCGGCGTCGGTGACGCGGTGGTGGGTGCAGACGTTGGTCTCGGTCGGGCCGTAGAGGTTGTGCAGGGACGCTTCCGGCAGCGCCGCGCGCAGCCGCCGCAGGTGCTTCAGGGCGAACGGCTCGCCCGCGAAGAGCACGGTCCGCAGCCGCGACGTCCCCAGCAGGGCGTGGTTCTTGGCGTCGAGCATCCGGATGAGGGCGCCGGGCACCGAGTACCAGACGGTGATGCCCTCCTCGGCGACCAGCCGGTTGAGGGCCGGGCCCAGGGCCCGCTGGTGCTCGGGCACGAGGACGAGGCAGGCGCCGGCGCTCGCGGCGGCGAAGACGTCGAAGACGGAGAGGTCGAAGTGGACGGGGGCGTGGGAGGACAGCCGGTCCTCCGCGGTCAGTCCGAACTCGGCCACGGTCCAGTCGACGAACGCCGTCGCGTTGCGGTGGGACAGCATGACGCCCTTGGGCGTGCCGGTGGATCCGGAGGTGTAGAGGATGTAGGCGAGGTCGTCGGGGCCGACGTCCGCGGGCGTGAACCCTTCGGGCACCGGCCGGTTCACGGCCCGGGCCCAGTTCGTCGTCCGGAGCGCATCCCTGTCCGCCCGCGCGGGCTCGTCGGCCGGTGCCGGCTCGTCGCCGACGAGGACGGCGGTGCGCACCGTGGCGGGGAGCCCGTGCTCGTGGAGCAGGGCGAGCCGGGGCGCGTCGGTGACCAGGCAGCGGACGGCGCAGTCGCCCAGGATGTACGCCGCGCGGCCCACGGGCGTGGCCGGGTCGACCGGGACGTACGCGGCCCCGCACTTGAGGATGGCGTGGAGGGTCACGAGGGTCTCGGTCGACTTGCCGAACCACAGGCCCACCCGGTCTCCGGGGCGGACTCCCTGCTCGCGCAGGGTCGCGGCGAGCGCGGTGGCGGCCCGGTCCAGGGCGGCGTAGTCGGTGGAGCGGCCCCGGTGGCGGACGGCCTCGGCGGTGGGCCGGGCGGCCGCGGCGCGGGTCAGCAGCTCATTCAGCGTGCGCATGGAGGGCTCCTGCGGGGCGGGGGGACGCGGCGCGGGCGCGGGTGGTCAGGCCGAGCTTCTCGGCGATGACCAGCCGCTGCATGTCGGAGGTGCCGGAGGAGATCCGGGTGCCGAGCGCGTCGCGCAGATTCCGTTCGACGTCGGTGTCGGTGGTGTAGCCGAGTCCGCCGTACACCTGCAGGGCGTCGAGGAAGGTCTCGACGGCGGACTCGCTGGTGCGGAGCTGGGCGGCCTCGGGGTAGTGCGAGGGGACGTCCCGCCCGAGGTCCCAGGCGGCCCGGTGGGTGAGCAGGCGGGCCTCGTCCAGCCGGATCCGCATCTCGACGACGCGGTGGGAGACGGACTGGAACTTGCCGATGTTCCGGCCGAACTGCTCGCGGGTGCGCGCGTAATGCACGCACTCGTCGATCTGGCGCCCCATGGCGCCGAGCAGCGGGGCGAGGATCAGCGAGCGTTCCCAGGCCATGGTCGCGGAGAGGACGCGGGAGCCCTGCTTCTCCGCGCCGAGCCGGGCAGAGAGCGGGATCCGGCAGCCTTCGAGGGTGATCTCGCCCCAGGGGGCGGTGCGCAGGCCGGCCTTCTCGTAGCGGGTCTCGACGGTGAGCCCCGGCTGGTCGCGGTCGACGAGGAAGGCGGTGACCCCGGTGAACCCGAGGGCCGGGTTGACGGTGGCGTACACGAGGAAGACGTCGGCGAGGGGCGCGTTGGTGACGAAGCGCTTGGCGCCGTCGAGGACGTAGTGGTCGCCGTCGCGGCGGGCCGTGGCCGTCAGGGAGAGGGCGTCGGAGCCGGAGCCGGCCTCGGTGATGGCGTGTGCGCCGATCAGCCGGCCGTCGCAGAGCCCGGGGAGGTAGCGCGTCTTCTGCTCCTCGCTCCCGAAGAGCAGCAGCGGGATCTCCGCGGCCCAGATGTGCGCGCCGAGCGCGATCATGAGGCCGTTGTCCCGGCAGCCCTCGCCCAGGCCCTCCAGGGCGACGGCGCAGGTCAGCGGGTCCAGGCCGAGGCCGCCGTACGCGCGGGGCACGGGGAGGCCGAGGACTCCGGCGTCGGCGCAGCGCTGCCAGTCGCCGGGCTGGAGCGTCCCGGTGCGTTCCCGGGCGGGGAGGTCGGCGCCGAGGTCCCGGCCGAGCCGGCGGAACCGGTCGGCGAGGGCGGTCTGTTCCTCGGTGGGGCTGAGGTTCACGGGTGGCCGCCGACCGCGTCGAGGGCGGGCAGCCCGGCCAGCGAGGCCGCGATGTGGCCGTCGGAGACCACGTGGTCCTCCAGGGTGCCCGCCAGGTACTGGTCGTACGCGGAGAGGTCGAGCAGCCCGTGGCCGCTGACGTTGAAGAGGATGACGCGCGGCCGGTTCTCCTCTCGGGCCCGTACGGCCTCGTCGACGGCGCACTTGACGGCGTGCGCGGACTCGGGGGCGGGGATGAGGTTCTCCGTGCGGGCGAAGAACGCCCCGGCCTCGAACACCTCCTTCTGTCCGTAGGCCACGGCCTCCATGAGGCCGCGGTCGTAGAGGGCGCTCACCAGCGGGGCGGCGCCGTGATAGCGCAGTCCGCCGGCGTGGACGCCGGGTGCGACGAAGGTGTGGCCGAGGGTGTACATCTTCGTCATGGGGGTGGTACCGGAGAAGTCGTTGTAGTCCCAGGCGTAGCGGCCCCGGGTCATCTTGGGGCACGCCTCGGGCTCCACGGCGACCAGCCGGGTCCCGGCGCCGGTGCGGAGCTTCTCGCGGTGGAAGGGGAAGGCGAGACCGGCGAAGTTGCTGCCGGCGCCCATGGCGCCGATGACGACGTCGGGGAACTCGCCGGCCATCTCCATCTGGAGCAGGGCCTCTTCGCCGATGACCGTCTGGTGCAGCAGGACGTGGTTCTCGCCGCTGCCGACGGAGAAGGCGCCGCGGGTGACGCTCCGGGCGTGTTCGAGGGCCTCGGCGTTGGCGATGGCGACGCTGCCGTCGCCGTCGGGCGAGGCGGCCAGCAGGGCGCGGCCCGCCTCGGTGGTGCCGCTCGGGCTCGGGATGACGCGGGCGCCGTTGAGTTCCATCAGGACCCTGCGGTAGGGCTTCTGCCGGTAGCTGCAGTTGACCATGAAGACGGTGCAGGCGAGGTCGAGGGCGTGGCAGGCCATGGACAGGGCGGTGCCCCACTGGCCGGCGCCGGTGCCGGTGGTGATCTCCTGGACGCCGGCCTTCTTGTAGTAGTGGGCCTGCGCGAGGGCGGAGTTGAGCTTGTGGCTGCCGGAGGCGTTGGCGCCCTCGTACTTGTAGTAGATGTGCGCGGGGGTGTCGAGCGCCTGCTCCAGGCGGTGGGCACGGATCAGCGGGGTGGGGCGCCAGCGCTGGTACTGCGCGCGCACCGGGTCGGGGATCTTCACGTGGCGCTCGGTGCCGACGCTGCCGCGGTACATGGACAGCGGGATGTTGGCGCCGGTGGAGCCGCGGTCGGCCGTCTGCGCGTCGGCGTCCGGTCCCGCGGCGGGCCGGGCCCGGCGGACGTCGGAGGCCGACACGTCGAGGTCGGCGAGGATGTTGTACCAGTGGGTCGGGACGTCGTCCTCGTCGAGCAGGTACTGGTTGCGCACGGCTTTCATGCCGGGGTCTCCGTCCGCAGGCCGGCGACGTGCCGGCGGACGAGCGCGACCAGGTCGCCGACGGTCTCCAGGTCGGCCTCCATGACGTCCTCGTCCTCGATGTGGCCGCCGAACTCGTTCTCCACGGCGAGCAGGAGCTGGAGCAGGTTGAGCGAGTCGAGCTGGATCATCGGCGAGTAGAGCGACGCCTGGGGGCCGATGTCCTGGGGGTCGAGGCGGAGATCGAGGGCGTCGACCATGAGTGCGCGGACCTTCGTGGCCACGTCGTCGTCGGGCAGCATGTCGAAAGGCTCCTTGGAACAGGAAATACATCAGGTCGGGGTGACTTCGCGCGGGCCGCGCCGGGACGACACCGGAGGGGGAATTCCGTGACGGCCTGAGACCGGGTGCGCGAGGAAGTCGGAGAAAGACGGGAAAGGCCGGCGCCGAGGGTCTCCGACGGGGAATCAGCGGGGGTCGGCGAGAAGACGGGAGACGTCCGTGACGATCTCGCTCCCCAGCACGAGGGAGAAATGATCTCCGGGAAAGACCCGCAGGGAGAATTCCCCGGACGTCGCGTCCGACCAGGCGGCGGCGTGCGCGACGGGCACGCCCGGGTCGGCGTCCCCCACGTACGCCGTCACCGGCACGGTCACCGGCCGCGCCGCGGTGGGCCGGTAGGTCTCGATCAGCGTCAGGTCGCCGCGGAACGACGGCAGCAGCAGGGCCAGCAGCTCCGGCTCGGCGACCACCGCCGGGTCCATGCCGCCGAGCGCGAGCAGCCCCTCGACCATGGCCTCGTCGTCCTGCAGGTGGAGTGCGCGGCCGCCCCGCGGACTGAGCGGCGCGCCGTGTCCGGAGACGAACAGGTGGCGCGGACGAGCCCGGTAGAGCGCCTCCAGACGCAGGGTGACCTCGTACGCGAGGGCCGCGCCCATGCTGTGGCCGAGCAGCGCGACCGGCCGGTCGAACAGCGGCAGGAGCTCGCGCGCCACACGGTCGGCGAGCGGCCCCATGGCGCTGACGCACTCCTCCCCGAAGCGGTCCTGCCGCCCCGGGTACTGGACCGCGACGAGTTCCACGTCGTCCGGCAGGGCGTCCGCCCAGCCGTAGAACGCGCCGGCGGTACCGCCCGCGTGGGGCAGGCACACCAGGCGGATCCTCGGCGCGGGCACCGGGCGGGGCCGGCGCAGCCAGCGCCCGTCCGGGCTCGCGGCATGCGGGGCACGTACCGGGCTGGTCATCACTGGCGGCCTGCTTCCCTGGGCTTCTCGAACGGCCGGGAACTCACTCGTCCCGGCATTTCAAGTACCGCACCCTAACGCCATTTCACGGCTCGTCACCACCCGATTCGGGCGGCAGTTCGCCATACAGAATCTATCCAGTCCGCGGGTGTCCGGACTCCGTACATTGGTCCGCCGTCACGTCGTGAATTCCCTCCCCGCCGCCCGTCGCCGGAGGAATTCAGCTCATTCGATCCTGCCGAAAGAGACCCGTCACGCCATGAATTCTCTCCCTCTGCACCAGGTCTACGTCGGCGGCCGGTGGACCGCCCCGCGCGCCACCGGCACGATCCCCGTGGAGAACCCGGCGACCCTGGGAATCGTCGGGGAGGTCCCCGACTGCGGCAGCGAGGACGTCTGGCACGCGGTGGACGCCGCCCGCCGGGCCCTGCCCGGCTGGTCGGCGACCGGCGTCGAGGAGCGTGCGGCGGCCCTGACGGCGCTGCGCGAGGCCCTGGTGAAGCACCAGGACGAGCTGGCGGAGACCGTCACACGGGAGATGGGGTCGCCCCTCACGTTCTCCCGGCGCGTCCAGGCGGGCCTGCCCGTGCGGGTGCTCGACGGCTTCCTGGCGGAGCTCGCCGCGGCCACCGCCGAGGAGCGGATCGGGCACTCCCTCGTGGTGCGCGAGCCGGTCGGCGTGGTCGGCGCCATCACCCCGTGGAACTACCCGCTGCACCAGGCGGTCGCCAAGATCGGCGCGGCCGTCGCAGCGGGCTGCACGCTCGTGCTCAAGCCGAGCGAACTCGCCCCGCTCTCCTCGTACCTCCTGGCGACGCTCATCGACGGGATCGGGCTGCCGCCGGGCGTCTTCAACCTCGTGCCCGGCAGGGGCGCGACGGCGGGCGCCGCGCTGACCGTCGACGACGGCGTCGACCTGGTGTCCTTCACCGGGTCGCTGGAGGCCGGCCGGAAGGTCGGCGCCGCGGCGGCCCGTACGGTCAAGAAGACCTGTCTGGAGCTGGGCGGCAAGTCCGCCACGGTGGTCCTGCCGGACGCCGACCTGGCCGCCGCCGTCGAGGACGGGGTCCGCAGCGCCCTGCACAACGCGGGGCAGACCTGCACCGCCCGCACCCGGCTGCTGGTGCCGCGGGAGCGGCTGGACGAGGCGCTGGACATCGCCCGTTCGGTCGTCGCCGGCTACGTGCCGGGCGACCCCGAGGACCCGGCGACCCTGCTGGGCCCCCTCGCCTCCGCCGGGCAGCGCGAGCGGGTCCTCGGCCATCTGGCGCAGGCCGTCCGCTCGGGTGCCCGTCAGGTCGCCGGCCAGGACGCCGCGGCCGCACTGCCGGCGACCGGGCACTACGTGGCGCCGAGCGTCTGGACGGACGTCGGTCCTTCCTCGCCGCTGGCCCGCGAGGAGGTCTTCGGTCCCGTCCTCGCGGTCATGACGTTCGACGGCGACGACGGCGCGGTGTCGCTCGCGAACAACTCCGAGTACGGCCTCGCCGCCGCCGTGTGGTCCGGCGACCAGGACCGGGCGGTCGCCGTGGCCCGGCGGCTGCGGGTGGGCCAGGTCGACGTCAACGGCGCGAAGTTCAACGCCGCCGCTCCGTTCGGGGGCTACAAGCAGTCCGGCATCGGCCGGGAACTCGGCCGACACGGCATCCAGGAGTTCCAGGAGGTCAAGGCAGTCCAGCTGCCGTCCTGATCGGGACCGGTGGACTCCGCCGCACCGAGCCCCCCTTCTTCCCCCACTTCCCTGCACCTCGACTCGAAACGACGGGTGACACCGTGTCCCTGCGCATGCCGCACCTCCAAGTGGAGTTCCCTCCGGAGCTCAGTCCGTTCGCCGACCGGGCGGAGGCGGGAACCCGGGCCTTCGTGGCCCGCTTCGGCCTCGCCCCCGACGAGGCCGCCCGCCGCCATCACGAGCGCTCCCTGCTCGGCACCCTGATGGGCAGGGCCTACCCGCACTCCGGAGCGGAGGAGCTCCAGCTCGTGACCGACTGGATCAGCTGCATGCTGGTCCTGGACGACCAGTTCGACGAGACCTCCCTCGGCACGGAGCCGGAGCGGCTGCGCGAGGTCTGCGACGAGGTGCTCGGCTGGTTCACCGAGGACGGCTCCGTCGACGACGACGCCGGCCCGGCGGCGCACTCCCTCACCGAGGTGTTCCGCCCCGCCTACGCGGACCTGTGGCGCCGCACCGCCCCCCTCACCTCGCCGGCCTGGCGCCGCCGCCTCGCCGCCCACATCGGGGCCTTCTTCGACACCTGCGTGTGGGAGTCGGAGAACCGGCTCACGGGCCGCGTCCCCGGGCTGGACGAGTACATCGCCCACCGCGGCCGCGCACTCATGCCGTACCTCGACCTCATCGAGGTCACCACGCACTTCGAGGTGCCGGAGGAGATCTACGAGCTCCCGGCCTTCGCCGAGATGAACGCGGCCCTGTCCGACGCGGACCTGTGGACCAACGACCTGTTCAGCTGCGAGAAGGAGGCGCTGCTCGGCGACCAGCACAACCTGGTCCTGGTCCACCGGCACGCGCACGGCACGGACCTGCAGACCGCCGCCGACGCCGTCGGGGAGATGGTCCAGGGCCGCTTCGACCGGTTCACCGCGCTCAGCTCCTCCTTCGCGGAGCACCTGACGCCCGCCCAGCGCGCCCTCTTCCCGGCGGACCGCCTGGAGCGCCACGTCGCGGGGCTGCGGAGCTGGCTCACCGGCCAGCTCCAGTGGCGCTTCGAGACCCTGCGGTTCGACCCCACGCGGCCCGAGGTCACCAGCACCGCGGGCTCCACCCCGCTGTAGGCGCGCGTCCTCCACCGACTTCCCCCACCGTGACCCACCGTGAACGGGGTACGCATGCGAGACCGTTACGCGACACTCAGACATCTGGAGACCCTCGACCCCAAGGCGGACCACCAGGAGATCCACCGCATATCCTCCGACAGCGAGTTCCCCTGGGACTACGGCCGCGGGCTCGAGGTCGCGATCTGGCGCACCTGCTGCGTGCCCGCCATCTCCGACGTCCTGGACGGCAGCGGCGAGTTCGCCCTGCGGGCCCAGAAGCGGTACGACGACACCCGCATCCTGCTCGGCGAGCTGGTCCGCGGGGGCTACGACTCCCCGCGGGGGCACCAGGCGATCCGGCAGATCAACCAGGCGCACCGCAGGTTCGACATCGCCAACGAGGACATGCTGTACGTCCTGTCGACCTTCATCTTCGAGCCGGTGCGCTGGATCGACCGCTGGGCCTGGCGGCGCACCTCCGAGACGGAGCGGCTGGCCGCCTTCTACTTCTTCACCGGGGTCGGCAAGCGGATGAACATCCGCGAACTCCCCACCGACTACGACTCGTTCGAGCAGTTCAACCGCGAGTACGAGCGGGCCCGCTTCCAGCGGGCCGCGAGCAACCACCGCGTCGGCACCAACATCCTGAGCCTGTACGCCTCCTGGTACCGGCGCCCGGTCAGCGACCTGGTCGCGGCCACGCTGCCGTGCCGGCTGGACGCGCCCGCGCTGGACGCCCTCGGCATGTCCGCCCCGCCCCGCTGGGTGCGGGCGGTCCACCGCGCCGGGCTCCGCGGCCACGCGGGGGCCGAGCGCGTCGCGCCGCGGCTGATGGCCCGGCTGATGACCCGGCCGACCGCGCGGACGTACCCGGGCTACCCGCACGGTTACGACCTCGCCGACATCGGTCCCCAGCGGACCGTCCCGCCCGTGCGGCAGCAGCCGACGGCCCGCGTCGACAGCCTCAAGGACTGAGCACCATGACCCAAACCACAGTTCCCGCCGCGCCCTTGGCGGCCATCGGCGACACGCCCCTGCGGCCGGTCGTCGTTCCGGTCGGCGACCGGACCGTGCGGATCTGGCTGAAGCTGGAGGCCGAGAACCCCTTCGGGTCGATCAAGGCCCGCACGGCGGAGGCCCTGCTGAACGCCCTGGAATCGAGCGGCGCCCTGCGTCCGGGGATGCGGGTGGTCGAGTCGACCTCCGGCAACCTGGGCGTGGCGCTCGCCGGCCTCTGCGCGCAGCGCGGCTACCGGTGCACCCTGGTCGTGGAGCCGAGCACGCCGCCGGCCAGCGTCGCGCGGATGCGCGCGTACGGCGCCGACGTCGTGACCGTGCGCGAGGTGCCGGGCGGCCGGACCCTCGGGGCGCGGCTCGAAGCCGTCCGCGAGATCGTCTCGGCCGGCTCCGACGCCGTGTGGACCGACCAGTACGCGAGCCCCGCCAACCCCGGGGTGCACGAGTGGCAGACCGCCGCGGAGCTGATGAAGGCCGCGCCGGAGGGCCGGTTCGACGCGGTCGCCGTGGCCGTGTCGACCGGCGGCACGCTGGCGGGCATCGCGCAGTTCCTCCGCGACCACGCCCCGGACACCCAGGTCGTCGCGGTCGACGCGGTGGGCTCCTCGGCGCTCGGCGGCACCCCCGCCGACCGGCCGTTCAAGCTCATGGGCTTCGGCTCCGGACAGGTGTCGGGCTTCGTGGAGCCGCACCACGTCGACCACGTGGTGCGGCTGACGGACCAGGCGGCCGCCGCGGCCTGTGTGCTGATCGCCCGGCGGACCGGGATCTCCCTCGGCGGCAGCGGCGGCGCCGCGGTGCTCGCCGCCGTCTCCCGGGCGCTCGGCGACCCGTCGCTGCGGGAGATCGCCTGCGTCTGTCCGGACAGCGGGGAGAAGTACCCGCAGTTGCGCGACGCCCCCGCCGACGGCGGTCCGGGGTGCGCGGGCGAGATCCGCGCGGCGCTGGACCTGCTGGACCGGGTGCGGGCGGGGGAACCCGCCGCACCCGCACCGACGCACCCGCGGAGACTGCCGAACCCCCGGAAGGGAATGCACTGATGACACCGCACGACGACACGCTCACCTATCTGGACAGCGCCGACGTGGCCCGACTCTGCGACGGGCTGCCCGTCGCCGACCTGGCGCGCGACACTCTCCTCGCCTACCGGCGCAAGGAGGCGGGGCTCACCCCGGAGGCCGCGCTGCGCTGGACCACCCCGTCCGGGGCGTCGGCGCGCAGCCTCGTCCTGCCCGGCTGGGCGGACGGCGCCTACGGCTGCAAGATCATCAACGCCTCACTGGGCAACCACCTCCTCGGCCGGCCGCGCGCCGCCGGGCTGGTCGTCCTCGACGACCCGGAGACGGCGCGACCGGTCTGCATCATGGAGGGCGGCCGGATCAGCGCGCTGCGCACCGCCGGTGTCTCGATCGCGGCGCTGCGCGCCGTGCGCGACCTGGCGGCCGTCCGGCGGGTGGCCTTCCTCGGCTGCGGCCGGCAGGCGGAGGTCCACCGTGAACTCCTGGCGAGCGCCTGCCCCGCCGTCGAGGAACTGATCGTCCACGACCGGGACGCGGACCGGGCCGAGGAGCTCGCCGCCCGCTGGCGCGCCGCGCACCCGGCGGTCGCCGTCACGGTGACCCCGGACGCCCGCTCCGCCGTCGAGCGCGCCCAGGTGACGGTCGCGGTGACGACGACCACCGAGCCGTACGTGGAGCTGGAGTGGGTGCCGGCGGGCGGCACCTTCGTCAACGTGTCCCTCGACGACGCGGCCGAGAGCCTGTTGCTGGGCTGCGACCACCTGTTCGTCGACGACTGGGACCTGGTCGTCGACGACGACCACCGGCTGCTCGGCAGGCTGGCCCGGGCCGGCCGCGTCTCCGGCCCGGGGACGGCCGCCCCCGCGGCCGGCCGGTCGGTGGACGCCTCCCTGCCGGAGCTGTTCGCCGGCGACTACCCGCGTACGGTCGCCGAGGACGAACGGGTGGTGATCAACCCCTTCGGCATGGGCGTCCAGGACATCGCGCTGGCCGCCGCCGTGTACGCGCGCGCCGTCGAGCAGGGCGTCGGCCTCTCCCTGCCGCACTGAACCGGGGGCGTACGGCGTCCACCGCCGTACGGCCCTCCGCCGCTCGCGGTCCCCCACCGCGCCCGGCACCCCCACGACCGTGGCCCTGGATCAGTACGACTTCGGCAGCCCCAGGGTGTAGTGCGAGACGAAGTTGAGGATCATCTCCCGGCTCACCGGGGCGATCCGCGCCACCCGGGAGAGAGTCAGCAGGGAGGCGAGCCCGTACTCGGTCGTCAGACCGTTGCCGCCCAGGGTGTGGATCGCCTGGTCGACGGAGTGGGCGCACACCTCGGCGGCGGCGTACTTGGCCATGTTGGCGGCCTCGCCGGCGGCCATGTCGTCGCCCGCGTCGTAGAGTTCGGCGGCCCTGCGGGTCATCAGCCGGGCGAGTTCGAGCTCGATGTGGAGCCGGGCGAGCGGGTGGGCGACGGCCTGGTGGGCGCCGATCGGGGCGGACCACACCTGCCGGGTGCGGGCGTAGTCCACGGCCTTGTCCAGGGCGTACCGGCCGAGGCCGGCGGCGAACGCGGCGATCATGATGCGTTCGGGGTTCAGTCCGGCGAAGAGCTGCTGCAGCCCCGCGTCCTCCTCGCCGACCAGCGCGTCCGCGGGCAGCCGCACGTCGTCCAGGACGAGTTCGAACTGCTTCTCCGGGGCGCCGAGTTCCATCGGGATCTCGTGGTGCGCGAAGCCGCGAGCCTCGCGCGGCACCACGAACAGGCAGGGCTTGAGGCGGCCGGTCCGGGCGTCCTCGGTCCGGCCCACGACCAGGGTGGCGTCGGCCTCGTCGACCCCGGAGACGAAGATCTTGCGGCCGGTGAGCAGCCAGTCCGTGCCGTCGCGGCGGGCGGTGGTGGTCAGCCGGTGGGAGTTGGACCCGGCGTCCGGCTCCGTGATGCCGAAGGCCATCCGGGAGGAGCCGTCGGCCAGCCCGGGCAGCAGGCGGCGCTTCTGTTCCGGAGTGCCGAAGCGGCTGATGACCGTGCCGCAGATGGCGGGCGACACCACCAGCATGAGCAGCGGGTTGCCGGCCGCACCGAACTCCTCCATGACGAGGGAGAGTTCGGTGATGCCGCAGCCCCCACCGCCGTACTCCTCCGGGAGGTTGACCCCGAGGTAGCCGAGCCGTCCCGCCTCCGTCCAGAGTTCGCCCGGGGTGCGCGGGTCGGGACCGCCGTCGCCCCGGCCGCGCGCGAACGCGGCGACGGCCTCCCGCAGCGCCCGGTGCTCGGCGCTCTCCGCGAACGTGCCGTGCCCGCTCATCGGACCAGCTCCGCGAGGATCTCGGCGGTGTGCTCGCCGTGCCCGGGGGCGGCGCCGCGCAGCGAGTCCAGTCCCGCGCCGAACAGGACGGGGAAGCGGACCTGTCGGCGCGGCTCCTCGGTCGCCGATCCCGGCAGGGTCCCGACGAGGTCGCGGGAGGCGACGTGCGCGTCGGCGAGGAACGCGTCGGCGGTCTCGTACACCGGCGCCCAGGGCAGGTCCAGGGCGGCGAGCGCGGCGCACCACCAGGCCAGGTCGCGGCGGGCGAAGACACCGGTGAGGAGCTCCCGGATCCGTCCCCGGGCGCGGGTGCGCGCCGTGCGGCGGTCGTACGCGTCGTCGTCGAGCTCGGGGAACTCGCCGGCGAAGGCCTTGCGGAAGGTCAGCCAGAACTTGTCCTCGAAGGTCGCGAGGGCGATCCGGCCGCCGTCCGCGGCGGTGAACACGTCGTTGTCGCCGGTGACCAGAGGGCTCTCGGCCGGGTCGGACAGCGTGCGCAGGGGCAGCGCGAGCGGACCGGCCCAGGCGGCGGCCGCCTCGTGCAGGGACACGTCGAGGTGCTGGCCACGGCCGGTGGCGCGGGCGGAGGCGACCGCGACCGCGGTGGAGAGGGCCGCGTACATCGCTCCGGCGAGGTCGGCGATCCTGAGGCCCACCCGGTCGACGCGCTCGCCGGGGCGGTGGGGCACGGCGAAGAAGCCGGACAGGGCGAGGAAGTTGAGGTCGTGGCCGGGCCGGGCGGCGTAGGGTCCGTCCTGTCCGAAGCCGGTGATGGAGCAGAGCACCACCCGCGGGTTGGCCTCGCGGAGCCGCTCGTAGCCCAGGCCCATGGCGTCGAGGACGCCGGGACGGTGGCTCTCCACGACGGCGTCGCTGCGCTCCACCAGCCTCAGCAGGGTCTCCCGTTCGGACGGCTCGCGCAGATCCAGGACGAGGGAGCGCTTGTTGCGGTTGAGCGCGGCGAACGTCTCCGGATCGACCAGCCGGCCGTAGTCGCCGCCGTCCGGGCTCTCCACCTTGACCACGTCGGCGCCGAGGTCGGCCATCAGCACCGTGGCGAATCCCCCGGGCAGCAGCCGTGAGAGATCGAGAACCCGTATGCCGTCCAGGGCCGGCCAGCCCGCCGTCACGTCCACCTGCGACTCCTTCCGCTCCCGCGGCCTCCGGTCGAGGGCGGGCACAAGCGGGCGCACGTTACCCGCCACCGGACGGCGGGCCCTGGACGGAATCTGCACGGCTCCTGCCTCCCCCGTGCGGTTCCCTCGCCGGAGGGAGCCCCTTCCAGCCGCCGGGGGATCCGGCACCGGGGGCCCGAGGAGTGGGATGGGACCAGCGCCGGACGGACCGGCAGCCCACGCCGAGGAGAGTCACCATGCAGCTCAGCACCGCACCGGCCGCCCCGCGCACCGACATGCCTCTCGACGCGGTTCCGCACCTCGCCGCCCCGCTCGCCGAGTCGCTCCGCCCCGCGGACACCGCGGCGCCGCTCTCGGAGCACACCGTCGGCTCCCTGCTGCGCGAGGTCGCCGCCGACCGCCCGGACGCCCCGGCCCTGGAGTCGGTCCCCGACGACGGCGCCGCACCGCGCACCTGGACGTACGCCGAGCTGCTCGCCGAGGCCGAGAGCGTGGCGGGCGGGCTGCGGGAGCGCGTCGGACTCGGCGCGCGGGTCGCCCTGTGGGCGCCGAACGTCCCGGGGTGGCCGATCGTGGCGTACGCGGCGGCGCTGGCCGGGGTGACCCTGGTGGCGCTCAACCCGGCGCTGCGGGCCGGCGAGCTCGCCCACGCCCTGCGCACCTCCGAGGCCGAGATGCTGATCCACGCCGACGCCGTCCGGGGCTACGACATGGCCGGGACGGTGGCCACGGTGGCCCCGGACATGCCCGGTCTGCGGCACGTCGTGCCGCTCGCCGCGTGGGAGTCGCTGCGGGGTGCCGCGCCGCTTCCCTCGCAGGAGGAGGTCGCCGCCGTCCCGGCGCAGATCCAGTTCACCTCGGGCACCACCGGCCTCCCGAAGGCGGTGCTGCTCTCCCACCGGTCCGTGGTCAACGTGGCCCGGCTGACCTTCGAGGGTCTCGGCGTCCACGACGGCGCGACCGTGGTCTCCCCGCTGCCGATGTTCCACACCGCGGGCTGTGTCATCTCCTGCCTGGGGCCGCTGTGGAGCGGCGGCGTCTTCACGCTCCTGGAGCGCTTCGACCCCAAGGTCCTCTTCGAGGTGCTGCGCCGCTCCCCCGGCGCGGTGCTCACCAGCGTTCCGACGGTGCTGACCGCCCTGAACGACGTGGCCCGCGCCGCCGACGGCGCGCCGGCCCGGCTCTCCTCCGTCCTCACGGGCGCGGCGCCGGTCCGCCCGCAGCTCATCACCGAGACCGAGGAGCTGTTCTCGACCACGGTGTTCAACCTGTACGGGCAGACCGAGCTGGCGTCCGTGGTCACGCTGACCCGGCCGGACGACACCGCCGAGGACAAGACCAGCACCGTCGGCCGCCCCCTGCCGCACGTCGCGTGCAAGATCGTGGACCCGGACACCGGCCGGGTGCAGCCGCTCGGCGTCCCCGGCGAGATCTGCGCCCGCGGCTACCAGCAGCTCCTCGCGTACTACGGCGACGCGGAGGCCACCGCCCGGAAGGTGGACGCGGACGGCTGGCTGCACACCGGCGACATCGGGTCGATGGACGCGACCGGCGCGGTCCGGATCGAGGGCCGGCTGAGCGACCTGATCATCCGGGGCGGCGAAAACATCGCGCCCGGCCCCGTCGAGTCCTTCCTCAGCACACTGCCGGGCGTCCGCGACGCCCTGGTGGTGGGGGTGCCGGACGACCGGTGGGGCGAGATCGTCGCCGCGGTGCTGCTCCCCACCGCCGACCGCCCGGAGGGCCCGGACGTCGAGGAGTGCGTCGCCCACTGCCGCGAGCAGCTCTCCCCGCACAGGATTCCGGTCCGGTGGTACCTCGCGGACGGGCTGCCGCTGACCGCCTCCGGCAAGATCCAGAAGTTCCGGGTCCAGGAGCTGATCGCCGAGGGCTCCCTCCCCCGCCTCGACGCGCCTCGCGCCTGAACCGCCCCGCGGACCACGTCTCCCGACCTCCCGTCATCCCGCCGACGCACCCCGGAGCCCACGCCATGAAGATCTCCATGCAGCTGAAGTACGACACCGACATCGTCGCCGCGGCCGGTGAGGTCGCCGAACTGGAGCGGGCCGGCTTGGACCTGGTCTGGGTGCCGGAGGCGTACGGCTACGACGCGCCCAGCTTCATGGGCTTCCTCGCCGCCCGTACGGAGCGGATCGAGATCGGTTCCGGCATCCTCTCCGTCTTCAGCCGGACGCCCGCCCTGCTGGCGATGACCGCGGCCGGGGTCGACGCCCTGTCCGGCGGACGCTGCCACCTCGGCCTCGGCTCCTCGGGCCCGCAGGTCGTCGAGGGCCTGCACGGGGTGCCGTACGCCGCCCCGGTGGCCCGGACCCGCGAGACCATCGAGGTCATGCGCGCCTTCTGGCGACGGGACGAGCCGGTGCGTCACGAGGGGCGCACGGTCACGCTGCCGCTGCCCGAGGGGCAGGGCACCGGCCTCGGCAAGCCGATGCGGCTGCTGACGGCCCCGGTCCGCCCGACCGTCCCGGTGTGGGTGGCGGCGCTGGGCCCGAAGAACGTCCGGATGGTCGCGGAGACCGCCGACGGCTGGCTGCCGCTCTTCTTCGTCCCGGAGTGGTGCGACCGGGTGTGGGGCCCGGCCCTCAAGGAGGGCGCCGCGGCCCGCGGGCCCGAGCTGGGACCGCTCCAGATCTCCGCGGGCGGTCTGCTCGCGATCGGCCCGGACGCCGAGCGGGCCCGGGAGCTGGCCCGCGGACAGCTCGCGCTGTTCGTCGGGGGCATGGGCGCGCCCGGCCACAACTACTACTACGACCTGGTCAGCCGGTACGGCTACGCCCGTGAGGCGGAGACGATCCAGCGCCTGTTCCGGGCCGGGGACAGGGCCGGGGCCGCGGCCGCCGTGCCCGCCGCGCTGCTCGAGGCCACCACGATCTGCGGTACGGAGAGCTACGTGCGGGACCGTCTGGACGCCTACCGCGAGTCCGGGGTCACCCACCTCCAGGTCGTGCCCGTGCCGCAGGAGGGCGAGTCTGAGGCGACGGTGGTCTCCCGCCTGAAGGACATCACCGGCTGACGGGGCGCCGCCGGCCACGGAGCCCCAAGCCCTGTCAGGCCCGGAGCCCTCAGCCCTCTCAGTCCTCTCAGCCCTGTCCGCCCAGCCGGCCCAGCCGGCCCAGCCGGCACTGTCACCTCCGTCAGCCCACGGCGACGAACCCCGACTCGTACGCAAGGACCACCGCCTGCGTCCGGTCGCGCGCCCCCAGCTTCGCCAGGGTGCCGCTGACATGCGTCTTGACCGTCTGCACCCCCAGGAACAGCCGCTCGGCGATCTCCGCGTTGGACATCCCCTGCGCCATCAGCCGCAGCACCTCCGCCTCCCGCTCGGTGAGCTGGGAGCGGGCCAGCGCGTCCCCGGGCTCCCGGGCCTGACGCCCCTGCACCAGCGAGCGGATCGCGGCGGGGAAGAGCACCGAGTCCCCGGTCGCCACCGTACGGACGGCCTGGACGATCTCGGCGGGTCGGGACCGCTTGAGCAGGAACCCCGACGCCCCTTCCCTGAGCGCCTCGTAGACGTAGTCGTCGCGTTCGAACGTGGTGATCACGAGGACCCTCGGCGGGTCGGGGACGGCGGCCATGAGGTCGCGGGTCGCGGTGATGCCGTCGACGGTGGGCATCCGCACGTCCATGACGACGACGTCCGGGCGCAGCCTACGGACGAGCGGCACGACCTCGCATCCGTCGGACGCCTCGCCGACCACGGTGATGCCGGGGGCGTTGCCCAGGATGGCGGACATGCCGGCCCGGACGAGCTCCTCGTCGTCGACGAGGAGGACGGAGATTTCCATGATCACGATTCCAAGCGTAGGGGGAGACGGGCGCTGACGGTCCAGCGCCCCGAGGCGGCTCCGGCGCTGGCCCGGCCGCCGAGCAGCGCGGCGCGCTCCCGCAGACTGCGCAGCCCCTTGCCGGTGCCGGAGGCCTGCGGCACCTGCTCGACCAGCCGGTTGGCGACGGTGAGCCTCACCTGTTCGCCGGTGACGGCGAGCTCGACGTCCACGGGTGAACCGGGGGCGTGCTTCATGGCGTTGGTGAGCGCCTCCTGGAGGATGCGGTACGCCTCGCGGGAGACGACGCCCGGCACGGCGTCCACGTCGGCGGCCGTGCGCGAGCGCACCGTGACGCCCGCCGCGCGGCTGGCCTCCAGGAGCTGTCCGATGTCCGCGAGCGTGGGCCGCACGGTGCGGACGCCCTGCTCCTCGTCCTTCAGGTAGCCGAGGGTGCGCTCCAGGTCGTTCATGGCCCGGCGGCCGGTGTCCTCGATCGCCGTCAGCGCCCGGATGACGAAGTCACGGTCGGCATCGATGAGTTCGCGGGCCGCACTCGCCTGAAGCACCGTGACGGTGAGGGCGTGGCCGATGGAGTCGTGGAGTTCGCCGGCGAGCCGGTTGCGGGCCAGGAGTTCGTCCGCCCGGCGCTCCGCGGCCGCCAGCCGTTCGGCCGTCGAGGGCCCCAGTAGCCTTCGTGCGAGGGCGAGTTGTACGTTCCCGGCCCACACGACCAGTCCGAACACGGCGACGAGCAGCGGCGGCACGAGGCCCAGGTACCAGATGTGCCGGTGGCCGCCGGGGACGGTGATGCCGAGGATCGTGCGGGAGCCCTCGACGGCGGGCGCGGACGCCAGCGTTCCGGTGACGGACAGCAGCTGGGCCACGACGCTGGCGATGAGCAGTCCCCACCAGCAGCGCAGCACCAGCCAGACGCTGGTGCGCCGGCGGTCGGAGAGGCTCCGGGCCGGGGCGCGGCCGATGTCGTTCTCGTCGTCCGGAACGAGCAGCAGTCGCGCCTGGATCCCCTCCGCCCGCCGCGCCCCCGGCACCAGGCCGAGGAGCAGCAGGGGGACCACCGGCACGAGGGCGCAGGCCGCGAGGGTGCGCGCCAGGCTCTCCGTGATGCCGGGCCACACCAGGACGCAGACGGGCCCGACGGCCGCTCCGAGCAGCAGGTGGAGCCCTCGGGCGTACGTACGGCCCTGGCGCAGGGCGTCGTAGAGCGTCGACGGCAGACGTCTCATGGTGGATCAACTCCCTCCCCGGGGGGAGGTGACTCCCGCCGCCGGGGGATCCGTCCGGCACCGCCGCACGGTTGGCTTGAGGACATGAACAGGGACAACGCAACGGCGCACGGTGCGGGCGACGCACCGGCCGTCGAAGTACGCGGCCTGGTGAAGGCGTACGGCGACCGGACGGTGGTGAAGGGCCTCACCTTCCAGGTGCGGGCCGGTTCCGTCACCGGCTTCCTCGGCCCGAACGGCGCGGGGAAGTCCACGACCCTGCGGATGATCCTGGGACTGGACCGGCCCACGGCGGGCGAGGTCCTGGTCGCGGGACGGCCGTACGCCAGGCTGGTCGAGCCGCTGCGCCACGTCGGCGCGCTGCTGGACGCACAGGCGGCGCATCCGGGCAGGACCGCGCGCGACCATCTGCTCTGCGTCGCCCACGCCGGACGCATACCGCCGGGGCGGGTCGACGAGGTGCTGGAGCAGGTCGGCATGGACTCCGCGGCCCGTCGCCGCATCGGCGGCTTCTCGCTGGGGATGCGCCAGCGCCTGGGCATCGCCGCGGCGCTGCTCGGCGACCCCGCGGTGCTGATCCTCGACGAGCCGGTCAACGGTCTCGACCCCGAGGGCATCCGCTGGCTGCGGCACTTCCTGCGAGGACTGGCGGACCGGGGCCGGGCGGTGCTGATCTCCAGTCACCTGATGACGGAGACGGCGCTGCTCGCGGACCGGCTGGTCGTGATCGGCCGGGGCCGGCTGCTGGCGGACGTGTCCATGGCCGAGTTCGCCGCGGAGCACGGCCGCTCCCGGGTGCGGGTGCGGGCCGACGAGCCGGAGCGGCTGCGTGAGGCCCTGGAACGCAAGGGGCTGCGGGTGGTGCCCGGCGACGGCGACGTGCTGGAGGTGTACGCGGCGGAGGCCGCCGACGTCGGCCGCTGCGCGGCTCACGAGGGGGCCGCCGTCCTGGAGCTGGTCCAGGTGGAGGACTCGTTGGAGGAGGCATTCATGCGCATGACCGCCGATTCGGTGGAGTACGGGGGGCGACCCCTCGGAGAGGTGGTCTGACGATGTCTGTCGACGCGGTGCTCCGCTCGGAGTGGACGAAGATCCGCTCGGTGCGTCCGGTCCTGTGGTCGCTGCCGCTGGCCGCGGCCCTGCTCGTCGGCATCGGTGCCGGCGTGACAGGGTCGGTCGGCCCGGAGGAGGCGGACGGCCCCGGCTTCGACCCGGTGCAGCTCGGTTACTACGGCATCCTGTTCGCCCACGTCGTGGTGATCGCCTTCGCCGTCCTGGTGGTCGGCAACGAGTACCAGCACGGCGCCATCCGGGTGTCGCTGGCGGCGGTGCCCCGGCGCGGTCTGATGTACGCGGCCAAGCTCACCGTCGGGGCGGTGCTGGCCCTGGTGGCCGGCGCGGTCGCCTCGCCGGCCACGTTCCTCCTCTCGCAGCGTCTGCTCGGCGAGCACGGCGCGGCGCTCGGCGATGCCGGTACGGTGCGGGCGATCGTGGTGGGCGCCCTGTACTTCCCGCTGCTCGCGGTCATGTGCATGGGGTTCACGGCGATGCTGCGCAGTCTGATGCTCTCCATGGGTGTCCTGGTCCCCGTGCTGTTCCTGGTCTCCCCCGTACTGGCGGAGATCCCCGGCCTGCAGGAGCTGGCCTGGTACCTGCCGGACCGGGCGGGCCAGTACGGACTGCGGCTCGACCCCGCCGCCGCGCCCTACGGCCCCATGACCGGGGTACTGGTCATGGCGGTGTGGGCGGGGGCGGCGGCGGTCGGCGGCTGGCTGACGCTCCGCACACGCGACGCGTGAGCGTCCCGCCGCCGTGAGGGGCGCGTGAGGGGACAGGGGCGGTGGGCATCGACGACCGTCCCCTCACGCCGTTCACTGTTCCCGGGCGTGGAGGCGCACCAGGGGCGAGAAGGCGTACTCCTCGCCGGCGCCGACCGGGGGTTCGAACAGCTGGTGGTCGACCAGCCGTTCCAGGAGGTCCTCCGCCTGGTTCCCGCCGCACCGCAGCACGGCGGCCGCGCCGTCCGGGGTGAACGCCCGGTCCTCGGACCGGGCGAGGGCGCGCACGGCGTCACGGAGCACGGGATCCAGACCCTCGTGCGCGGACGTCAGCCGTTCCCGTACGGACAGGTCGCCGACGACCAGTTCCGACAGCCGCCGGTCCTCGTCGGCCAGCCGGTCCGCCAGCCGGGCCAGGGTCCAGTGCGGGCGGGCGGCGAGCCGCATGCCCGCGATCCGCACGGCCAGCGGGATCCCGTCGCACAGCTCGGCCAGGGTCTCGGCCGCCGTCCGTTCGGCCAGCACCCGCCGCTCGCCGGCGATCCGGGCGAGCAGGGAGACGGACTGGTCGGCGGTGAAGCGCTCGACGCGGAAGTGCTGGGCGCCCTCCAGGCCGGGCAGCGGGGTCCGTCCGGCCAGCAGGGCGGCGCCGCCGGGGCCGGACGGCAGCAACGGGCGCACGGCTCGCTCCCCCGGCGCGTCGTCGACGACCACCAGGACCCGGCGGCCGGCCACGGCCTCCTGGTACAGGGCCGCGAGCTCGGGCAGTCCGGTGGGCAGCCCGGACGCCGGTACGCCCAGGGCCCGGGCGAAGCCGCGCAGCGCCGTACGGACCTCGTCGGGCGCGCCGGTGCGCAGCCGGGCGTGCAGGACGCCGTCGGGGAAGTGGCGGGCGACGGCGGCGGCGATCTGGACGGTCAGGGCGGACTTCCCGACGCCGACCGGCCCGTGGAGGGCGGCGACCGGCGCCGCGCCGAACGCGGCCAGCGGCCCCTGCCCGGTCAGGTACTGACGGACCTGGAAGTGCTCGACGCGGCCCACGAAGTCCCCGACGCTCTGCGGAAGCTGGACGGAGCGCGGGGCGTCGGCGCGGCCGGCGGGCCGCTCCGTGATCACGCTCCCGGCCCGGGCGTCCTCCCGCAGCACGGCCATCTGGGCCTCGCGGAGTTCGACGCCGGGCTCGATGCCGCTCTCGACGCGGAGCCGGCGGGCGACCGCGGCGAACATCTCCAGCGCCTCCGCCCGGCGGCCGGAACCGGCGAGCGCGGCGAGCAGCCGGGCGTGCAGGCCCTCGTGCAGCGTCTCGTGCCGGGCGATCGGCCCGACCTGTGCGAGCACCTCCTCGTGCTGTCCGCGGGCGAGGGCGAGATCGGCGAGGCGCAGCGCGGAGGCGACGCGCAGCCGGCCGTGCCCGACGGCGGCGGCGTGCCGGGCCAGCCGCGGCGGGGCGCCTTCCAGGAGCCGGCCGCGCCAGAGTCCCAGCGCCTCGGTGAGCAGGGCCTGCTCGTGGACCGGGTCGTCGCCGGCGCGGGCCGACGCGGCCTCGTCCGTCAGCCGGACGAAGTCCCGGACGTCGAGCCGGCTGTCCCCCTCGATCCGGAGCTCGTAGCCGCCGCCGTGCCGCACGACCGCGGTGCGGCCGACGTCGGGGAGGGCGTGCGCGTCCAGCATCAGCCGGATGCGTGAGATGTAGGTGTGGATCAACTGACCGAAGGTGTCGGGAAGTTCGCCGTCCCAGAGGACTTCGATGATCTCGTCGCGTTCGACCACCTGGTGGGCCTTGAGCGCGAGGAGTCCGAGCAGGGTCCGCTGCTTCGGCGTTCCGGTGAGCAGTTCGGCGTTGCCGCGCGTGGCGGACATCCTGCCGAGGATCTTCAGGACCAGCGGGGCGTCCTCGGGGACGTCCTCGTCGGCACCGGTGGTGACTCCGGCCTGAGCCAGCAGGGCGGGTTCGTGCAGGGCTTCGGCGATTCTGCGCAGCGATCCGGATCTCGGGGCCCTGACCCGGCCCCGTTCGATCTCACGGAGCGTCCGGAGACCGATCCCGGACTTCTCGGCGAGGTCCCGCTGACTGACCCCGTTGCGGGTCCGCGCGGCGCGGACCATGGTGGCGACGTCTCGTTCAGCCAACGCCGTCGCCGGACTACCACCCGTCATGACTCCCCCATGGCATGGTCGTTCGTTTCGCCGTCCGTCCCGTCGTGGGCGACGGACCGCGCCGGCGTGATCAGCCGCGGCTGTCCCACTCCTCGTGGGGGTCGTTGACGATCGGGCCCTCGGCCGCGACGGTGCTCGTCACGGGCGCCGTGACCTGCTGCTCGACGACGGCCAGGAGGGAGAGGCCGAGCACCGCGGCGATCGCGACGCAGGCGGTGCGCAGGGCGTGGGTGGTGGGACGGGTGGAGGTGGTCGCTCGCATGTGCTCGGTCTTCCGTTCGCTCGTCGTTCGTGCTGGCGAGTCAGACTCTGCCGCCTGCCGATCTACGCTGGATAGATCCTGGATATCCGCTCTGACCTGCGGATATATTCCTGCCGCCGGGGATGCCGGGGCAGCTTCACAGCAGGTCGCCGAGGACCTTGAGGAGAGCGGCCGTGTGGTCGGCGTCGGGCAGCCCGAGCCGGGTGAAGAGCATGTGGGCCTGGCGGGCGCGGACCACCGCGGCACCCGTGTCGCCGAGGTCGGCCAGGGTCCGGCCGAGCACCAGGAGGGCGAGCCCCTGGTCACGTACCGCGCCGCGCTGCTCGCACAGCACCAGCGCACGCCCCGCCTCCTTGAGGGCCTCCTCCCGGCGTCCCGTGACCCTCAGGGTCTCGGCGAGCCGGTGGCGGGCCTGCGATTCCTGCCCGCGGATCTGCCAGGTCTCACACAGGTCCAGGCACCGGGTGTGGCTCGCGACCGCCTCGTCGTGCCGGCCCAGTTCGTGCAGCGCCATGCCCTGCACGTACAGCGCGTAGGCGGCGCCGTGGTGGTCCTCGACCTCGCGCAGCGCGGCCAGCGCCTCGTCGCACGCGACGAGCGCCTCCTCCGCACGACCGCCGCGCAGCCGGGCCTGCGCCGCGTTGAGCCGCGTCACCAGTTCGCCCGAACGGTGCCCGAGCGCGACCGCCAGCTCGATGGCCTGGTCGTAGAAGTGCACCGCGTCCTCGTAGCGGTGCTGGAACTGCGCGATCAGACCGCGGTCGTTGAGCGTCTGACGCAGGATCACCCGGTCGCCGACCCGCTCGCACGCCTCGGCCGCGAGCCGGGCGAACTGCTCGGCCTCGCCGAGCCGGGCGCTCTGCAGGGCGGCGTTCCCGCAGACGAATCGGGCCCGCCCGGCGACGTGGTCGTCGCCGCGCTGCGCGGCCGTCTCAGCCAGGGCCTGCGCGGCGGAGGCGAGTTGCCCGTACGGGACGTCCTTGCCGAAGGGGGTGAGGGCGATGAGCAGGTCGGCGGCGACCCGCAGGATCCGCGGGGCCGACCCGGCGGGGCTGCGGGCGGCCAGCGTCAACGCGTGGGTGAGGCATTCGAACTCGGCGGTCACCCAGGCGCGGGCCTCCGCGAGCCCGGCGAAGGGCGGCGCGGGCGCCGGGTCGGAGGTGAGGAAGACGCCGTCCGGGTTGCCGGGCACCATGCACTGGAAGGCGGCGCGCCCGGCGGCCAGCAGGTGGTCGAGGAGCGGCGCCAGTACGGGGATGCCGGCCTCGCCGCCGCCGTCGCCGGGCGGCACGCCGAGCTGGAGCGCGAAGGCCCAGACGAGGTCGTGGTAGCGGTACCGCCCGGGCTGCGGCGCCTCCAGCATGGCCGCGTCGACCAGCGACTCCAGGATCTCCTCGGCGTCGTAGGCGTCGAGGCCGAGGGCTGCGGCGGCCACCTCCAGGCCGATGCTGGGACGGGCCACCGGCGCGAGGAGCCGGAAGACGCACGCCTGTTCCTGCGGGAGCTGGCGGTAGCCGAGTTCGAAGGTCGCCGCGACGGCCAGGTCGCCGGCGCGCAGCTCGCCGATGCGGCGGCGCTCGTCGGCCAGCCGGCGGGTCATGGTCTCCAGCTGCCAGCGCGGCCGGGCGGCGAGGCGGGCGGCCACGATCCGGACGGCGAGCGGGAGATGCCCGCACGCGCTCACCAGTTCGACCGCGGCGTCGCGCTCGGCCTCCACGCGTGCGGCGCCGACGATCGCGGTGAGCAGCTCGACCGCCTCGTCGGTCGCGAAGACCTCCAGGGCGACGGCGGTCACCGCACTGGGGATGCCGACGAGCCGGGTCCGGCTGGTGACGATCACGGCGCATCCCGCCGAGCCGGGCAGCAGCGGACCCACCTGCGCGGGGTCCCGGGCGTTGTCGAGGAGCAGCAGCATGCGCCGGCCGTCGAGCAGGGTGCGCAGGAGCCGGGCGCGGTCGTCGGTCATGGCCGGGAGCGCGTGCGGGGCCACGCCCATCGCGGCGATCATGCTGCCGAGGACGGCCGACGGGTCGGCGGGTTCGAGACCGCTGCCGCGCAGGTCGACGTAGAGCTGCCCGTCGGGGAACTCGTGCTTGATCCGGTGGGCGACCCGCAGGGCGAGGGTGGTCTTGCCGAGGCCGCCCATGCCGCTGATGGACGCGACCGGGAGCGAGGTCCGGTCGGGGGCGGTGAGGACCCGGCTCAGCTCCTCGACCTGTTCGGCGCGCCCAGCGAAGTCGAATGCGTCGGCGGGGAGTTGGGCGGGGCGGGCGAGGGTCGGCGCGGTGGATTCGGGGTCGGGCGCGGGAGGGGTGCCGGTGGCGCGCGGGGCGGCGGCGGGAGGGCCGGAGGGTTCCGCGTCGCGGGGCGCAGGGGAGGGCGGTGGATCCTCTGGAGTCGGCGGGCGGGGGGTTTCGGGGGCGGCCGTGGCAGGCCGGGTGTCGCGGACCGAGACGTCGAGGAGCGGGTCGCCCGCGAGGACCCGCACGTGCAGCGCGGTCAGTTCGGGGCCGGGGTCGACGCCGAGCTCCTCGGCGAGGACGCGCCGGGCACGCGCGTAGACCGCCAGCGCGTCCGCCTGCCGTCCGGAGGCGTACAGGGCGCGCATGAGGAAGCCGTACGGCCGTTCCTGGAGCGGGTTCTCCTGGGTGAACGCGGTGAGGTCGGGAATGACCGCGCCGTGCCGGCCCGCCTCCAGCTCGTGCGCGAAACGTTCCTCCTCCAGCCCGATCCGCAGCTCCGTGAAGCGGGCCCGTTGCTGCTCGGCGTACGGGCCGGGCACGCCGGCCAGCGGCGCGCCCTGCCAGAGGCCGAGCGCCTCGGCCAGCAGCCGCCCGCAGGCCTCGTCGTCGCCCCCGGCCCGGGCCCGCCCGGCGTCGGCGGCGAGCTGCTCGGCACGGTGCAGGTCCACCGAGAGCGGCGGCGCCACCAAGCGGTAGCCGTCGGGCTGGGAGAGCAGCAGCCGGGGCGCGGCGGAGTCCTCCTCCAGGAGCCGGCGCAGCCGCCACACGTAGGTGCGCAGGCTCGCCAGCGCCGAGCCCGGGGACTCCTCGCCCCAGACCGAGGCGATCAGTTCCTGGGTGGAGGCGACCCTGCCGCAGCGCAGCAGCAGCGCCACGAGCAGGGCCTGCTGCTGCGGAGACCCGATGATGATCGGTTTCTCGTCCCGGTACACGGACACGGCTCCGAGCACGCGGAACCGAATCGACCCCCCCATGGATCCTGCCTTCTGCACTCGCGGCTACGCGACCCCCGTCGCACAGTGACCTGACGCCAGGCGTCAGCCCCGCGATCATTACATGGCCTGCAGGTAAGCGGCACCTGGCCCCCGGGAATGTTTCCCAACCCGTGCCCGGCATCGGGCACGAACCGGGCATGAGGGGACGTCAGCCGTCCAGCAGCATCACATGGACGAGATACGGGAGGAGGCGGACGGCCTGCGGATCGTGGTCGAGCAGCACCGCGACGGGGGTGCGTCCCCGGGCCCGGAGCACCTCGACGAGCCCCGCCCGCCCTGACGCGCCGTCCTCCACCGGGAGCGGCCCGCCGGCCGTCTCCCTGTCCGGCGTGACGGAGGGGACGGTCGGGACGGCGGGGCCCGAGCCGGTGGGCGGAACGCCCTTCTCCCGGGCGAGCAGGGCTCGTTCGGCGGCGGCCGCGAGGGCCTCGTCCCACGTCGCGGCGACGGCGACGACGGTGTCGTCCCCGAGCCGGACCGCGCAGGCCGGCACGGGGACCAGCGCGGTCAGGTCGTGGACCACCGGCTCACCCGCCGCGCGCAGCGCGCGGAGGGCGGCGGGACCTGCGTGGTCCGGAAGCGCGAGCCGGGGGACGCGTGTGCCCGGCTGGGCGAGCCGGTGGACCACCAGCGCCTCGCAGTGCATGGTCAGCGCGGCCTCCACCGCGGCCGCCCAGGTGAGCCCGGCCGCGACGCCCGTCGGCAGCCGGTACGGCGTGCCCGGCGCCGGGACCGGATACGCCTCGGCGGCGAAGACCCGGCGCAGCCGGTCGGTGACGAGGTCGAGGCCCCAGACCTCACGACCGCCCCGGGCGTCCGGGGCGGCGGCCAGGGACCCGTACGCGGCGAGCGCGTCGAGCAGCGCCGCGAGGCGGGCGCTGTGGGCGTCCCGTCCGTGACCCCACACGGTGACGCCCGGCGCGTCGGCGGACGGCGGACCGAACGGGTCGGGCACCGCGACCGCGCACCCCCACAGGCCGGTCGGCCCCGGCGTGGCCTCCGGGACCGGCCCAAGGAGCCCGGTCCTGGCGTCCGCGACCGCTTCGATCCGCTCCAGCAGCCGTGCGGGCTCGACGGCCGCACCGCCGATCCGCCCGAGGAACGCGGCCCGCGCCCCCGTCTCGGTCCCCGCACGGGTGGCCGATCGACCGGGCCGGGGGAACGGCACCACGGGGTGCCGGCCACCGGACGACGTCCGCAGGTCGGTCCGTACGAGGTAGGGGCCTCCGTCGTCCCCCGGCCCCCCGACGATCCCCGCGTCCGAGGCCCCGGTTCCTCCCGCTCCCGGAGTCGCAGCGCCGCCCGCTGCGCCCGCCCCGGGGAATCCATGGCCTGCCGCGGCTCCGGCGCCCGGGACGGTGCCCGCCGCCCCCGTGCCGCCTCGGCCCAGCCAGGCGCTCAGGAGCAGGTCGGCGATCCACTCGGCTCGCTGGGGGGCGAGCACGGCGCCGGGGTCGACCGGCGCGGCCCCCGCCGGCGTGGCCGGCCGGACCCGCGGCGGAAGACCGCGCAGGCGCCGCCAGGCCGAGGCCGCCGCGGTGCGGTCCGCGGGACCGAGGGGGCCGGTCCACAGTTCGTCGCCGTGAACCAGCACCTGTCCCAGCCACGCGCCGGCGTCGGCGCACCGGTCGGCCGTGGCGGCCAACTCGGCCGTCGACCGCGCGACGTGGAGCACGGCGTCGGCGGCGCTGAGCGTCTCCCCCGCCGTCCACTCCGTGGTGCCGGGTGCCGCCTCGCCCCCGCCCGTCCGGCGGACCCGGATGTCGCGGCACCCGGCCCGCGTCGCGGCCACGGCGAGCGCCCGGAGCACCTGGTCCTCGCCGGCGAGCAGCAGCCGCCCGTCCGGCACCGGTCCGGCCCCCGCCCCCCTGGCCGGCGGTTCGACGTGGGCGTCGCCGTCCGCGGCGCCCCGTGGCGCGGCCTCCTCATGAGGCCGGTCGTCGTCACTCCATCGCGGACGCATGCGTCGGCTCCTGTCCCCTGGATCACTGGCGGTCGGTCGAGGGGCTTCACGCCCCCGGACTCGATGAAAGAGCACGGGGATAGGCAAACGATCAACGCGGGATATAGCGTGGCCGGTTTCCACGCTGCCGGCGAACGCCCGCCGTGCCGGGCGGGGGCCGAGCGCCGCACCTCACCGGCGGGGGGCCATAGGGTCGACCCCACAAACGAGGCAGTGCCCAAGGGGGGAACGCGATGCGGGCTCAGCCAGACCGACCCGCTGCGCGACTACCTCTTCGTGCGGCCGCCACCCGTGGCACCCCACGCAAGCCGACCCTGACCTGCGAAAAGCCGACTCAGTCACATGCCTGCAAGTCTCACCAGGAGGTATCCATGAGGATGCTGATCAACGTCCCCGAGACCGTCGTCGCCGACGCGCTGCGGGGAATGGCCGCCGCCCATCCCGAGCTCACCGTCGATGTCGAGCGACGGGTCGTGGTGCGGCGGGACGCGCCGGTGGCCGGAAGGGTCGCGTTGGTGTCCGGTGGCGGATCCGGGCACGAGCCGCTGCACGGAGGGTTCGTGGGGCCCGGGATGCTGGCGGCCGCCTGTCCCGGGGAGGTGTTCACCTCGCCGGTGCCCGATCAGATGGTGCGGGCCGCGGCCGCCGTCGACAGCGGCGCCGGGGTGTTGTTCGTCGTCAAGAACTACACCGGTGACGTGCTCAACTTCGAGATGGCGGCGGAACTCGCCGAGGACGAGGGCATCCAGGTCGCCAAGGTCCTCGTCGACGACGACGTGGCCGTCACGGACAGTCTCTACACGGCCGGCCGGCGCGGGACCGGCGGCACGCTCTTCGTCGAGAAGATCGCGGGCGCCGCCGCCGAGGAGGGCGCGCCCCTTGAGCGCGTGGAGGCGATCGCCCGGCGGGTCAACGAGCGCTGCCGTTCCTTCGGCGTCGCCCTGAGCGCCTGCACCACTCCGGCCAAGGGCAGCCCCACCTTCGATCTCCCTCCGGGCGAGCTGGAGTTGGGCATCGGCATCCATGGTGAACCCGGACGCGAGCGGCGTCCGATGATGACCTCCCGCGAGATCGCGGACTTCGCCGTCGACGCCGTCCTTGAGGACCTCAGCCCGGCCGGGCCCGTCATCGCCCTGGTGAACGGGATGGGCGCCACCCCGCTCCTCGAGCTGTACGGGTTCAACGCCGAGGTGCAGCGCGTCCTGGGCGAGCGGCGCGTGCCGGTGGCCCGGACACTCGTCGGGAACTATGTGACCTCGCTCGACATGGCCGGCTGCTCGGTGACCCTGTGCGAGGTGGACGAGGACCTCCTGCGCCTCTGGGACGCGCCCGTGGAGACGCCCGCACTCCGCTGGGGCCGGTGACGACGCGTGAGAGAGGAGAGGACCGACGTGACACAGACCTTCGACGCCGACCTCCTCGTGCGCTGGCTGGCCGGCGTGGCCGAGGTCGTCGACCGGGAGGCGGACCGGCTCACCGAGCTCGACTCCGCCATCGGCGACGCCGACCACGGCGCCAACCTCAAGCGCGGCTTCGCCGCCGTGACCGAGACCCTGGCCAAGGACCCGCCCGCGACACCGGGCGCCGTGCTCACCGCCGCCGGTCGGCACCTGATCTCCACCGTGGGCGGCGCTTCGGGGCCGCTCTACGGCACGCTGCTCCGCCGCGCCGGCAAGGCCCTCGGCGACGACGAGCACGTCACCCGCGAGCAGTTGGCGGAGGCGTTCGGCTCGGGCGTGGCCGCCGTGTCCCAGCTGGGCGGCGCTCAGGTCGGCGACAAGACGATGCTCGACGCGCTCGTGCCGGCCGTCGAGGGGCTGCGGGACTCCTTCGGCGCGGCCCGCGCGGCGGCCGAGGAGGGCGCCCTCTCGACCGTACCCCTGCGGGCGCGCAAGGGCAGAGCCAGCTATCTGGGCGAGCGGTCGGTGGGGCATCAGGATCCGGGGGCCACCTCCTCGGCGCTGCTGTTCGCGGCGCTCGACGAGATCGCCCGTGCGGGGACGACGGGGACGTCGGATGCCTCGGATACGTCGGGGACATCGGATACGTCAGAGACGTCGGATGCGTCAGCGGCGTCGGGCAGCGAGGGGGTCTCATGAGCGCGGCCGGATCCGGTCTCGTCGGCATCGTGCTCGTCTCGCACAGCGCCGCCGTCGCGGCCTCCGTCGCCGAGCTGGCCAGGGGGCTCGCCGGTGGCGGCGACCTCGCTCCGGTCCTCCCGGCCGGCGGGACCCCCGACGGTGGCCTCGGGACGAGTTCCGAGCTGATCTCCGAGGCGGCGAAGGCCGTCGACCGGGGCTCCGGTGTGGCCATCCTGGTCGACCTGGGGAGTGCGGTGCTCACCGTGAAGGCCCTCCTCGCCGAGGGCGACGAACTGCCCGAGGGCGCCCGGCTCGTGGACGCGCCGTTCGTCGAGGGCACGGTCGCCGCCCTGGTCACGGCGAGCGCGGGCGGGGACCTCGACGCCGTGGCGGCGGCAGCGTCGGAGGCGTACGCCTACCGCAAGGAGTGAGGGCACAGGACCTGCGCGGGGCCCCTCAAGTGGCCGGGTTTCAGGTGCCGTTTGGCCGGAACTCGGCCGCTGTGGCCGCGTGGGTGCGACCTACTCTTGGAGGTCGCGGCCATGAGACGGCCGCGCTGCCGGGCCTCTCCGGGCGCCGGCGTCCACCCGTGGTCCACCTGGTCCGCCCAGGTGGTGAAGGAGGGGCACATGGGCAGTCTGTCGATCATGGTCGGTTTCGCGCTGGTGTGGCTGTTGGTCGCACTCGTGCCCCTGCGCGCTCCGTCCGCCCGCCGGGGGTGGGCGAAGGGCGTACTCGGCGTCTCGGCCCTGCTGGTGATCGGCGCCGCCCTGTTCGGCGCCAACGCGGAGGTGTCGGCCGACTACGACGGCCCCGACCCCATGCTGCTCGGCGCACTCGTGGCAGCGGTCCTCGTGGCCCCTGGTGCGATCGCGGCCCTCGTACGCAACGCCAGGAACAGCTAGGCGGCGGGAAAGCGGCAGGTACACGGCACCGCCGGCGGGAACGCCGGACGACCGCGGCGCCACCGGCGGGAATCGAGGAGGCCCAGCGCCCTCAGGAGCGGGAACCGGGAGCTCCCGCGCGGCGCCGCGGGGACCCTACAAGCACCCACATTGTGATGTACCTGGTCAACGCACTAATGTCACAGGGCCTTGGTGTACGGGAAACCGGTGCAGTACCGGTGCGGCCCTCGCCACTGTGATCGGGAGGTCCGGCTCCACCCCCGCGGGGAACACCCTCGGGGAAGCCACTGGACCACGTCGGGAGACCGGCGTGGTGTGGGAAGGCGGAGTCGGGCGGAATGACCGTCAGCCAGGAGACCGGCCAGGGTGCGTTGTCCATCCACGAGGTGCTGGAGAGGGTCTCCCAACCATGCATATAGCCGAGGGGTATCTGCCCCCTGTGCACGCGGCCGCCTGGGGCGTCGCGTCCGCGCCGTTCGTCGTCCACGGAGTCCGCGCGCTGACCCGCGAAGTGCGGTCCCATCCTGAGTCCACCCTGCTGCTCGGCGCCGCCGGCGCCTTCACGTTCGTCCTGTCGGCACTCAAGTTGCCTTCCGTGACGGGGAGTTGTTCACATCCCACCGGTACGGGCCTCGGTGCCATCCTGTTCCGGCCGCCCATCATGGCCGTCCTCGGGACGATCACGCTGCTCTTCCAGGCCTTGCTGCTCGCCCACGGCGGGCTGACCACGCTCGGCGCGAACGTCTTCTCGATGGCGATCGTCGGACCCTGGGCGGGATACGGGGCCTACGCACTGCTCCGCCGGTTCGGTGCGCCGCTGATGGTCGCCGTCTTCTTCGGCGCGTTCGTCGCCGACCTGTCCACGTACTGCGTCACCAGCGTCCAGCTGGCACTCGCCTTCCCCGACCCGGGCAGCGGCATCCCCGGCGCCCTCGCCAAGTTCGGCGGTATCTTCGCCGTGACGCAGATTCCGCTCGCGGTCAGCGAGGGCCTGCTCACCGTGCTCGTGATGCGTCTGCTCACCCAGTCCAGCAAGGGCGAGCTGATCCGGCTCGGCGTCCTCGCCGGGCGCACGCCGGAGCGACGCGAGGAGGCGATCGCGCGATGAGCCGGAACGCGAAGATCAACGCCCTGCTGCTGCTCGTCGTCGTCGCGCTCGCGGTCCTGCCGCTCGCGCTGGGACTCGGGGACCACAAGGAGGAGCCCTTCACGGGGGCCGACGCGGAGGCCGAGACCGCGATCACGGAACTCCAGCCGGACTACGAACCGTGGTTCAGCCCGCTCTACGAGCCGCCGTCAGGGGAGATCGAGTCGGCCCTGTTCGCCCTGCAGGCGGCCCTCGGTGCCGGTGTCCTGGCGTACTACTTCGGGCTGCGGCGCGGCCGCCGCCAGGGGGCGGCGCAGGCCGAGACGGCCGGGGTGGCCGGCGCACCGGGCGCCGGAGCCGGCGGAACCGGGCCGGGCGTCGGTGGCGAAGCCCCCGGCGGGCCGGGCGCGTAGCCGCCGATGCTGCCGATCGACGCGGCGGCGCACAGCAGTCGCTGGCGCCGCCGCCATCCCGCCGAGAAGGCGCTGCTCGGCTTCGGTCTCACCCTGTGCGCTGTCGGTCTGCCGCCGTGGCCGGGCGCGGTCCTCGTCGCCGCGGCCACGCTCACGGTGCTGCTCGGTCCGGCCGGTGTGCCGGGCCGGGCGCTGTGGCGGGCGTTCCGGATCCCGCTCGGCTTCTGCGTCACGGGCGCGATCCCGCTGCTGTTCGAGGTGGGCGGCTCCCGGGGGCTCGTCGCTCTCGCGCCGGACGGTCCGACGCACGCGGGCGAGTTGCTGCTGCGGACCGCTTCGGCCTCGCTCGGGGTGCTGCTCTTCGCGTTCACGACGCCGGTGTCCGACGTCCTTCCCCGGCTGGTACGGGTGGGGGTGCCGGCGCCGGTGGTGGACGTGGCGCTGGTGATGTACCGGATCATCTTCCTGCTGCTCGACGCGATGTCCAAGATCCGTCAGGCGCAGGCGGCCCGGCTCGGGCACACCACGCGGGCCGCGACCTGGCGTTCTCTCGCGGGCCTCGGTGCGACCACGTTCGTACGGGCCTTCGACCGGGCTCAGCGCCTGCAGTCCGGGCTCGCCGGGCGCGGGTACGACGGGACGCTGCGGGTCCTGGTGCCCGGGTGCGCGCTCTCCCGCCCGTTCCTCGCCGCGACGGGCGTCCTGCTCACCGGACTCGTCGCCCTCACCCTCGTACTGGAAAGGCTCCTTCCGTGACGTCTCCGACCCCTGTCGTGGAACTAGTGAACGCCGGCTTCGCCTACGAGGACGGCCCCCCGGTCCTGTCCGGTGTCGACTTCGCCGTCGCGGAGGGGCGGGCGGTCGCGCTGCTCGGCCGCAACGGAAGCGGCAAGACGACGCTGCTTCGCCTGCTCAGCGGCGGGCTGCGGTGCGTGAGCGGGTCGCTGCGCCTGGACGGTACGGAGGTGGCGTACGACCGGAAGGGGCTGACCCGGCTGCGGACGACCGTGCAGCTGGTGGTGCAGGATCCGGACGACCAGCTGTTCGCCGCCTCGGTGGACCAGGACGTGTCGTTCGGGCCGATGAACCTGGGACTGCCCGAGGACGAGGTACGGCAGCGGGTACGCGAGGCCCTGGAGGCGCTGGACATCACGGCACTCGCGGACCGGCCGACCCATCTGCTCTCGTACGGGCAGCGCAAGCGGGCGGCGATCGCGGGCGCGGTGGCGATGCGGCCCCGGGTCCTGATCATGGACGAGCCGACGGCCGGTCTCGATCCGCACGGGCAGGAGCGGCTGCTCGACGCGCTCCGGCGGCTGCGGGAGGCCGGTACGACGGTGCTGATGGCCACGCACGACGTGGATCTCGCGTTGCGCTGGGCGGACGAGGCGGCGGTGCTCGCCCCGTCGGGGCTGCGGACCGGGCCGGTCGCGGAGCTCCTCGCGGACGACGTGCTGCTCGACGAGGCCCGGCTGCGCCACCCCTGGGGCACGACGGTGGCCCGGCTGCTCCGCACCCACGGCCTGCTCGCCCCGGGGGCCGCGGAGCCGCGGACGCCGGAGGACCTGGACGCCTGGCTCGGAGCGACGGCGACGTCCGCCCGTACCGCATAGCTCGGCGCTCCGCGCCCCGGAAGCTACCGAGTAGTAGACATCACGTCCCGAATCTTCTGCAACTAGTTGCATAAGGAGGAAGGGTCCCCTAGAACTGAGGGTGACGATCCTGCGCGAGGAGGCGCCCGCATGACCCCGTACCCGCACCTGCTGAGCCCGCTCGACCTGGGGTTCACCACCCTGCCCAACCGGGTGATCATGGGGTCGATGCACGTCGGCCTCGAGGAGACCGAGCACGGCTTCGAACGCATGGCCGCCTTCTACGCCGAGCGGGCCCGCGGCGGTGTGGGCCTCATCGTCACCGGTGGCATCGCGCCCAACGACGCCGGCCGCCCCTGGGACGGCGGCGCCAAGCTCACCACCGAGGACGAGGTCGCCGAGCACCGGCTGATCACCGACGCCGTGCACGCCGAAGGCGGCCGGATCGCGATGCAGATCCTGCACTTCGGCCGGTACGCGTACCACCCCGCGCTCGTCGCGCCGAGCGCCCTCAAGGCCCCCATCAGCCCCTTCGTACCGAACGAGCTGACGGACGCCGAGGTCGAGCAGACCGTCGAGGACTACGCCCGCTGCGCCGAGCTCGCCAAGGCTGCCGGATACGACGGCGTCGAGGTGATGGGCTCCGAGGGGTACCTCATCAACGAGTTCATCGCCGCCGCGACCAACCAGCGCACCGACCGCTGGGGCGGCTCCTACGAGAACCGCGTCCGCTTCCCGCTGGAGATCGTCCGCCGGATCCGCGAGCGCGTCGGCGAGGACTTCATCCTCGTCTACCGCCTCTCCATGCTGGACCTCGTGCCCGGCGGCTCCACCCTGGAGGAGGTCGTCCGGCTCGCCAAGGAGATCGAGGCCGCCGGCGCCACCATCATCAACACCGGCATCGGCTGGCACGAGGCACGCATCCCCACCATCGCCACGTCCGTGCCGCGCGGCGCCTACACCTGGGTGACGAAGAAGCTGATGGGCGCGGTCTCCGTGCCGCTCGTCACCAGCAACCGCATCAACACCCCCGAGGTCGCCGAGGAGATCCTGGCCGACGGCCGCGCCGACCTGGTCTCGCTGGCCCGCCCCTTCCTCGCCGACCCGGACTTCGTCGCCAAGGCGACGGCCGACCGCGCCGACACGATCAACACCTGCATCGGCTGCAACCAGGCCTGCCTGGACCACACCTTCAACCTCAAGATCACGTCCTGCCTGGTCAACCCGCGCGCGTGCCACGAGACCGAGCTGGTCCTCTCCCCCACCCGTCGCGCCAAGCGGATCGCCGTCGTCGGCGCGGGCCCGGCCGGCCTCTCCTGCGCGGTGTCGGCGGCCGAACGCGGCCACGCCGTGACCCTGTTCGACGCGGCCGACGAGATCGGCGGTCAGCTGAACATCGCCAAGAAGGTCCCCGGCAAGGAGGAGTTCGACGAGACGCTGCGCTACTTCCGCGTCCAGCTCGCCGAACGCGGGGTCGACGTACGCCTCGGCACGCCGGTCTCGGCCGGTGACCTGGACGCGTTCGACGAGGTCGTCGTCGCCACCGGCGTCGCCCCCCGCACCCCCGGCATCGCGGGCGTGGACCACCCGAGCGTCCTCAGCTACCTGGACGTGCTGCGGGACGGCGCGCCCGTCGGCGAGCGGGTCGCGATCATCGGCGCGGGCGGCATCGGCTTCGACGTCGCGGAGTTCCTGACGGACGGCGGGGAGGGCGCGAGCCAGGACCCCGAGACGTACTTCCGCCAGTGGGGTGTGGACACCTCGTACGAGAACCGGGGCGGACTGCGCACCCCCGAGCGCGCCGCGCCGCCGCGCCAGGTGCACCTGCTCCAGCGCAAGGAGTCCAAGGTCGGCGCCGGTCTCGGCAAGACCACGGGGTGGATCCACCGCACCGAGCTCAAGCACCGGGGCGTGGCGATGGTCGCGGGCGTCTCGTACGACCGGATCGACGACGAGGGCCTGCATGTCACGATCGGCGGCGAGCAGCAGCTGCTGCCCGTCGACACGGTCGTGCTCTGCGCGGGCCAGGAGCCGCGCCGGGACCTGTACGAGGAGCTGGTCGCGGCGGGCCGCGTGGCCCACCTGATCGGCGGAGCCGACGTGGCGGCCGAGCTGGACGCCAAGCGGGCCATCGACCAGGGCACCCGCCTCGCGGCCACCCTGTGATCACCGTGGCCGGCCACTTCTAGGATGCGTTCATGTCCCTCCCGCACGCGATCCTCACCGCGCTGCTCGAGAAGCCGTCCTCGGGCCTCGAACTGACGCGCCGCTTCGACAAGTCGATCGGCTATTTCTGGTCGGCCACGCACCAGCAGATCTACCGTGAGCTGGGCAAGCTGGAGCAGGCGGGGCACATCCGTGCCCTGCCCGCCCCGGTGCCGGTACGGGGACAGCGCAAGGAGTACGAGGTGCTGCCGGCGGGCCGCGAGGAACTCGGCACCTGGGTGGCGCGGTCCGAGGACCCGAAGCCCATGCGGGCCGCCCTGCTGCTCCGGATGCGGGCGGCCGCGGTGGTCGGCGCGTCAGGCCTGCGCGCCGAGCTGACCCGTCATCTCGTTCTGCATCAGCAGCAGTTGGATGAGTACCTCGCGATCGAGACCCGTGACTTCCCGAACGAACGCCGCCACTCGGAACCCGACCGGCTGCGCCACCTCGTCCTGCGGGGCGGGATCGAGATGGAGCGCTTCTGGGTGGAGTGGCTGACCGGCGCACTGGACGAACTCGGGGCGGAGTGACGCCGGGGGCGGGATCGTCCGGTCGCGGCTAGGCGAACCACAGCGAGGAGTGCCGGTGGCGGGCGGGAGGGATGTCCACGGTGTCCGCCGCGTCCGGGGTGACGGTTCCGTCAGGGGCGTTCACGGCGCTCAGGACGCGTCCCACCTGGGCGCGCAGGCGCCGGCGCGCTCGGCGTTCCTCCTGGGCGGACCAGCGTGCGACGCCGGAGTCCTGGTTGAAACGGGGCCATCGGCGGAAGACCACGAGGCGGCGGATCGTGCGCGGGTGAGGATGCTCCCGATCGGCGCCGGTCCCGGCGCGGCGGGCGGAGGCGTGGCGCAGGTCGTACAGCACGAGGGAACGCCAAGGGGCCCCCGGTGTCTTCTCGGCGGCCGGCCGGCGACGTGAGCGGGGGATGTGGTGTGCGGTGCGTGCCATGGGACTCCGTCGGTGGGCACCGCCAGGTATCTCCTGGCGGGCTACCTGAAGCCCATGGGTCCGGTCGAACGTTCCTGCGCCATGTGCGGCACCCTAGCCGTGCCCCGATGCGGCCGAAACCGAGTGGCGGTGGCGGCCTGCGTCGCGTACCCCCGTGGATACTGGGCCGTGGGAGTTCCACGAAACGAAAGGGCGGGTATGGCGGACGACTTGGGGCATCGCGCGACACGTCACGCGGTGGTCATCGGGGGAAGTCTCGCCGGGCTGCTGGCCGCCCGGGTGCTGGCGGAGCACGCGGAGAGGGTCACGGTCGTCGAGCGCGACCGGCTGCCCGAGGGCCCGGAGCCGCGGGCGGGCGTCCCGCAGGGCAGGCACCTGCACGTCCTGATCGAGGGCGGGCAGCGCGCGCTCGACGAGCTGCTGCCGGGGTTCACGGACGAGTTGACCGCGCTGGGGGCTCCTACCGTGGGCGCTCCCGCCGACATGATCCAGTGGCAGAACGGCAGGTGGTTCCGGCGGACCACCGCCACCACCCGGCACTACACCGGCCCTCGCCCCCAGCTGGAATGGCTGGTGCGGCAGCGCGTGCTGGCCGATCCGCGGATCGAGCTGATCGAGAACACCGAGACGGTGGGCCTGACCGGTGACTCCTCGCGGGTCAGGGGCGTACGGCTGCGCGAGCGGGGCGCGGGGTCCGGCAAGGAGACCCGCACCCTGACCGCCGATCTGGTGGTGGACGCGTCCGGGCGGTCCACGAAGGCCGCCGACTGGCTGGCCGGGATCGGCGCGGAGGCCCCGCACGAGGAGACCCTGGACACGGGGCTCGCCTACGGCACCCGGGTGTACCGCACCCCGGGCGGGGCGGACACCGACGCGACGGGCTACTACATCGTGCCCAACCCCGCCCAGGTGTACAGCGGTGTGGTGCTGCCGCTGGGCGACGGGCACCATCTGGTGACCCTCTCCGGGCTGCGCGGGGACGAACCGCCCACCGAGGAGGGCGCGTTCGAGGAGTACGCGAAGCGGCTGCCGCATCCGGTGATCAGCGACTGGCTGGCGCGGGCGGAGCCGGTGTCTCCGGTGTACGGCTTCCGGAAGACGGCCAACATCCGGCGCCGGTACGACCGTCCGGGCCGCCGTCCGGCCGGCTTCCTCGCGACCGGCGACGCGCTCTGCGCCTTCAACCCGATCTACGGGCAGGGCATGGCCGTCGCCGCGCTCAGCGCGGTCGCCCTGCGCCGGGCGCTCGCCGACCCGAAGCGCACACCGACGACCCGTGCGGTGCAGCGGGCGCTGTTCGACGCCTCTCGGCAGGCCTGGGACATCTCGGCGGGCGCCGACAAGAAGATGCCGGGCGCGACCGGTGACGCGGCCCGGCCGGGCCCGCTGGACCACATCGTCGGCTGGTACCTGGGCCGGGTGGTGGAGCGGTCCGCGGGCGATCCGGTCGTGGGGGCGTCGTTCCGTGCGGCGATCACCCTGACCGCCCCGCTGACGAGCCTCTTCGCCCCCTCGGTGGCGCGGGCGGTGCTCTTCGGGCCGGTCGGCGAGACGCCGCCGGGACCGCCTCTGCGGCGCGACGCGTAGGGAGTCGCGCCGGGGGCCGGGCCGAGGCCGTGGGGCTCGGTCCGGCCCCCGGCGTGTGACGGTGGGCTCTTCGGCGCGTCGCTTCTCACGCCCCCGGCGCCGCCACCACCATCCCCGCCGCGATGGCCCCGCCGAGTGCCGCGTAGTCGTCGGCGTTCTGGTTCGTGTACGCGAGGGCGAAGTCGGCGACGGCGCGGTCGAAGGTGTCCGAGCCGCCGAGGTAGGCCGCGATCGCGATCCGGTCGCCGGAGCGGGCGTGGGCCCGGGCCAGGGCCCGGCCGCAGAGCCGCGCGTAGTCCCGCAGCATGGCCGGGGACATGGTCTCGACCTCGGCGGAGCCCTTCATGTCGCGGAGCTGGCGCCAGTAGAAGTGGCGCTTCTCGGGTCCGGTCATCCAGCCGAGGAAGATGTCGCTGGCGGCCTGGGTGAGGCGCTGTCCGTAGACGACGCGCCGGCCCTGGTGGGCGTACGCGCTCGGCTCCAGGTACGGCTCGAGGACCGAGCGGCCGGCTTCCTTGATCTGGAGGATCAGCGGGTCGCCGTCGTCCCGTCCTTGGAGGAGAAGGACGAAGCAGCGGGTGCCGACGCTGCCGACGCCGACGACCTTGCGGGCGGCTTCGAGGAAGCGGTAGCGGTCGAGGAGCACCCGTCGCTCCTCGGAGAGCGAGCTGCGGTAGTCGTTGAAGATCTTGCCGAGGGTGACCCGGTCGATGTCCGTGGTGCGTTCGAGGAGCGGCGGGTCGTCGACGATGTGCCGGACTCCGCTCGCGTCGGTCTCGGTGAGCTTGGCGAGCGCGTGGAGGCTGGTGCGCCGGCGGGCGCGGGCCAGCCGGTTCTCGAATCGGGCGCGTTCGTCGCGGCGGACCATGGGGACGAGGTCGTCGGCGGCGATCCGCTCGTACCAGACGGTGAGTTCCCCGAGGTCGGCGAGGCGGCGCATGGTGATCCGGTACGACTCCACGGCGACGAGGGCCGCCCGGCGGGCCTTCGCGCGGCTGCCGCCGTTCTGGAGGGCGGCGACGGTGATGCTGGCGGCGAGCCTCTTCACGTCCCATTCGAAGGGGCCGGGGAGCGTCTCGTCGAAGTCGTTCACATCGAAGAGGAGCGTCCGTTCGGGTGAGGCGTAGACCCCGAAGTTCAGGAGGTGGGCGTCGCCGCAGAGCTGGACGGTGAGTCCGGTGTGGCGCTGGGCGGCGAGGTCGGCGGCCATGACGGCGGCGGCGCCGCGCAGGAAGGCGAAGGGGGAGGCTGCCATCCGGCCGTACCGGAGGGGTACGAGGTCGGGCAGCCGGTCCGCGGACTGGCCTTCGAGCACGTCGATGGGGTCGGGACGCTGCGAGCTGGGAATCCAGCGGCCGTGGGAGGAGCGGGGGACGTGCTTGCGGGCCGTCCGGCCCCGTTCGGCACGTTCCGACGGTGTCGTCATCCGGCCTCACCCGCCATCGTCCGCGGTGACGGTCTCGCCCCTGTCACCTGCTACCTCATTACAAGATGACTCGCTCGTTTCGGCCACTCTGCCGGGCGGCCCTGGCAAAATGGTTTAGACCAATGATAGGAATTGGTGACCCGCACGACCCATGCGGTCACGCTGAGCGAAGAGAGGGTTTGATCATGGCCGAGCCCGAATCCGAGGCGGCGGCAGACGCGCCGCTCTATCTCCGGGTCGCCGCCGCGCTGCGCGAGGACCTCGCCCACCGCCGCATCTCCCCCGGCAGCAGGCTTCCTTCGGAACGATCCCTGTCCCAGCGCTATCACGTCAACCGTCAGACGGTACGCAGCGCGCTCCAACTCCTGCGGGACGAAAGGCTCGTGGTGACCGACCGGCGCGGCACCTTCGCCGCCTCCGGGACCGAGGGCGGGAGCGAGCCCGTCGCTCCGGCGCTGACGGCCCGTCGGCCGACGTTCCCCGGCGGGCCCCGCGCGGCCGAGGCACTGGTGCGGGCCTCGCTCACCTGGGAGCCGCCGCCCACGCCGCTGGCGGCGCGGCTGCTGCTCACTCCCGGCGAGCCCACGCTGGTCCACCGGCACGTGGTGCTCGGGCCGCAGGGAACGGCGCTCCAGCGGGCGGTGTCGTGGTTCTCCCGGCCGGCGGTCACCGAGATCCCGCAGCTCGCGCGCTACCGGCGGGGGCGGGACCGGGGCCGGCAGCCCGATCTGCGGCTGCTCTACCACTGGATGCACCAGGCGGGGCTACGGGTCACCCACCGGGAGTCGGTCGGCGTGCCCGGCCCGGCCACGACGACGGCCGGCGGCGCGGCCCGGCTGATCGTCCACCGGGTGGTGAGCGACCAGCACGGGCACGCGCTGGAGATCACGGACATCGACTTCTCGGCCCAGTCGGCGGCCTGGACGTACGAGTTCAGCGCCTGAGGGCGGGCCGGTTCCCGTCCGGTACGGGGACAGGAACCGGCTCTCTCAGATGATGCCCTCCGAGATCTCCGCCTCCTCGCGGGCGTTGCCGTACGCCGTCGGGGTGCCGTACGAGCGCCGGGCGACGTACCACCAGACGCTGGCCAGGACGAGCACCACCGCCAGGGCGATCACGGCGTAGTTCATGGTGTCGACCGTCACCGGGGACTTCTGCGGAAGGCAGAACAGGACGGTCACGAACGCCACCCAGACGACGGCGGTCCAGCCGATCGGCTTGCTCCAGCGGCCCAGGCTCCACGGGCCGGGCGTGAACCGGTTCCCGGCGCGCAGACGCAGATAGATCGGGATGGCGTAGGCGGGCGTGATGCCGATGACGTTGATCGCGGTGACGGCACCGTAGGCGGTGGCGGAGTACAGCGAGGGGAGCGCGAGCACCGCCGCGACGGCCACCGCGAGCCAGACGGCCGGGACCGGGGTCTGGGTGCGGCCGCTGACCTTGCGCCAGATCGCCGACCCGGGAAGGGCGTTGTCACGGGAGAAGGCGAAGACCATACGGCTGGCGGCGGCCACCTCGGCGTTGCCGCAGAAGAGCTGGGCGACGATGACCACGAGGAGCAGCGCGGTGGCGCCGCCGGAGCCGAGCGCGTCCAGGAAGATCTGGGCGGGCGGGACGCCCGTGGCGCTGTTCTGGGTGGCGGTGTAGTCCTGGATGGCGAAGCTCAGTCCGGCGAGCAGGGCGAAGCCGGCGAGCCAGGAGACCCAGATGGCCCGGACGATGCCCTTGGAGGCGGCGACGGAGGCGTTGGAGGTCTCCTCGGAGAGGTGGGCCGAGGCGTCGTAGCCGGAGAACGTGTACTGGGCGAGGAGCAGGCCTATCGCGGCGACGTAGAAGGGGTTGGCCCACCCGGTGTCGTTGACGAACTCGGTGAACACGAAGTCGACGGACTGGTGGCGGTCGGGGATGAACGCGAGGGCTCCGACGATGATCGCCACGCCCGCGAGGTGCCACCAGACGCTGATGGAGTTGAGCACGCTGACCAGGCGGACGCCGAAGAGGTTCAGGACGGCGTGGAGCAGCAGGATCGCGAGGAAGATCAGGAAGGTGGAGCCCGCGGTGGGCTCGAAGCCCCACTGCAGGTTGAGGAAGGCCCCGGTGAAGAGCGCGGCGCCGTAGTCGATGCCCGCGATGGCGCCGAGGAGACCGAGCAGATTCAGCCAGCCGGTGTACCAGCCCCAGCGACGCCCGCCGAGCCGGTCGGCCATGTAGTAGAGGGCGCCGGAGGTGGGGTAGGCGCTGGTGACCTCGGCGAGGGCGAGGCCCACGCACAGGACGAAGAGACCGACGCCGACCCAGCCCCAGAGCATGACCGCGGGACCGCCGGTGCCCATGCCGAAGCCGTACAGGGTCATGCACCCGGAGAGGACCGAGATGACCGAGAAGCTGATCGCGAAGTTGCCGAAGCCGCCCATGCGGCGGGCGAGGACGGGCTGGTAGCCCAGCTCTCTCAGCCGCGCCTCCTCGTCCTGGGCCGGGGGTGGCTTGCGCAGCGCGTCGGTGGGGTCGGGGGCGGTGCGGGACATGCGGTCCTCCGGGGACGGGGGGTGAGCGGGTCGGGGGGTGTGGGGGGCGGTAAGGGGTGGGGACAGGCCTCAGTCGCCGAGACAGCGGGCGCGGGCCCGCAGGAAGACCTCTTCGGCGAGCACGCGGTCGTCCGGATGAGGGGTCCGGTACGCCCACGGCAGGGTCGTGTAGTACGGGCCGAGCGACTCGAGGACCCGGGCCGCGTCGGTGAAGCGGAGGGCTCCGAAGAGGGCGTGCGCCAAGTGGTTGAGGTCGAGCAGGGAGGCCTCGTCGGTGGCGCAGAAGAGGAACCAGGTGTCGAGGGCGCGCTGGGCCTCGCGGACCGCGTCCTCGGCGACCCAGTGCAGGTCGAGGGCCCGTTCGTGTCCGCGCTCGCGCCGGTAGCGCTCGACGCGCACATACAGCGGGAGGACGTGCAGGGCGGAGCCGACGGGTGCCGAGGAGGCCGCCCAGTGCGCGTAGTTGACGGCCTCGGAGAGCGGTCCCGGGCGCCGGGCGTACACGAACTGGAGCATCCGGTGGTGCGCCTCGCGGTTGTGCGGGTCGCGCTTCTCGGCCTCGGCGAGCAGGCCCCAGGGGCCGGGCGGCAGCATGGGAGCCGGCGGGGACAGCCGGTGCTCCTCCATGCGCTGGCGGCCGTCGAGGGCGGCGAGGGCGATCAGGCCGACCCAGGGCACCGGGTCGTCGGGGGCGAGGTCGGCGGCCTCCCGGCAGGCGGTCCAGGCCTCCTGCCAGAGTTCGCGGGTACGGGCGTGGCCGGCGCGGTGCGCGCGTACGGCCCGCTCGACGGTCACGCGGCTGTGCATCACGGTCGCGGCGAGGCTTCCGGGCTGCTCGGTCCGCCACATGTGGACGACGTCGGTGCCCGCGGCGACGGCGGCGAGGACCTGGGTGCGCCGGGTCCAGCCGTCCCACCCCGTCGTCTCGTCGAGGAGACGCGCCATCGCCACCCAGCGTCCGGTGCGTAAGTCCTGGACGGCGTTGCGCAGGGCGTGGTCGTGGCCCGCGGGGTGGTAGACGGGTCTGAAGCCGTGTCCGGCCATCAGGGGGTGGTGCGTGGTGTGGATGACATGGGTCCTCGGTGGATGGGAGGGGGTGGTCAGTCCCCCGGCGGGCGTCCCGGCCGTTGATCGGCGATCACTATAGAGGGCTCTGGATGCGCCCGGTCCACTTTCTTTTGTGACAGTAATTATCAAGCCAACGACCGAATTTGACTTACCGTCAGGTTTGTCGGCGGACCTGACGTGATCACCCGCCGAGGCTTGACGGAGTGCGGCGACGACGGCACCCTGACCCTTTTCGGTGATCGGATGATCACCGAACGTCCAGGGACAGGAGCGGCACGATGACGGGCGGCCCGGTACTCGCCGTCGACCAGGGCACCTCGGGCACCAAGGCCCTCGTCCTCTGTCCCGAGCGCGGAGTCCTCGGCAGCGGCACGGCTCCCGTACGGCCCCGCTACCTGCCGGGCGGTCTGGTCGAGGTCGACCCGCGTGAGCTGTACGACTCCGTCGTCAGCGCGGGCCGCGCGGCGCTCGCCCAGGCCGCCACGCCGGTCGTCGCGGTGGGTCTCGCCAACCAGGGCGAGACGGTCCTCGCCTGGGACCCCTCCACCGGCGAGCCGCTCACCGACGCCCTGGTCTGGCAGGACCGCCGAGCGGCCATCGTCTGCACCGGACTCAACGCCCACGCAGAGGAGTTGAGGCACCTGACAGGGCTCCCCCTCGACCCCTACTTCGCCGCGCCCAAGATGGCCTGGATCCGTCGCCACGCCACCGGCGCCGGCGTCGTCACCACCAGCGACGCCTGGCTCGTCCACCGACTGACCGGTGCCTTCGTCACCGACGCGGCGACCGCCGGGCGGACCGGACTCCTCGATCTCGACACCCTCGCCTGGTCGGAGACCGCGCTCGACCTGTACGGACTCGGCGGCGAGCGCCTCCCCCGGGTCGTGGACTGCGACGCGCCCGTCGGTACGACCACGGCCTTCGGCCCGTCGCTGCCGCTCACCGGCCTCCTCGTCGACCAGCAGGCGGCGCTGCTCACCCAGAGCGCCGACGACCCGGCCGCCGCCAAGTGCACCTACGGCACCGGCGCCTTCCTCCTGGCACAGACCGGCCCCGAACCCCGGCGCGCGTCCTCGGGGCTGGTGAGCTGCGTCGCCTGGCGGCTGCGCGGGCAGGTGGCCCACTGCCTGGACGGCCAGGTGTACACCGTCGCCTCCGCCGTCCGCTGGCTCACCGACCTCGGCGTCATCGGCGGGGCGGCCGAGATCGACCCGGTCGGCGGCGGGGTCCCGGACTCCGGCGGCGTCACCTTCGTGCCCGCGCTCGCGGGACTCGCCGCGCCCTGGTGGCGGGGGGACGTCCGCGGCTCGCTCACCGGACTCGGCCTCGACACCTCACCGGGCCACCTGGTCCGCGCCCTGTGCGAGGGCATCGCCGCGCAGGTCGTGGAACTCGCCTCGGCCGTGGCCTCGGACCGGGGCGCCCCGCTGACCGCGCTGCGTGCCGACGGCGGCCTCACCCGGTCCGCGCTCCTCATGCAGACCCAGGCGGACCTCCTCCAGCTCCCGGTCGAGGTCTCCTCGTCGCCCGACGCCACGGCGCTCGGCGTCGGCGCGGTGGCCCGGCTCGGGCACGACCCGGGGCTCACGCTCCGCGAGGCCGTACCGGAAGGGAAGCCGTCGGCCGTGTACGAACCCCGGATCTCGGGCGACGAGGCGCGTGAGCGCCTCGCGCGGTTCCGGGAGGAGGTGGCGGGGCTGGTCGAGCGGACGGGCTCGCACACCGGGGCCCCGACAGGCGAAGACTCCGGGTCCGGCGCGGGCCCTGCCCCCGGGTCCGGGTCCGGTTCCGGGTCCGGCCCTGCCCCCGGGTTCGGTTCCGGGTCCGGGTCCTCATGAGTGTCACCCGTACCGGGCCCCTCCCGGCCGGCGCCGACGCGACGTACGACGTCGTGGTCGTCGGCGCGGGTGTCGTCGGCTCCGCCATCGCCCGGACGCTGGCCCGCCACCCCCTGCGGGTCGCCCTCGTGGAGGCCGCGAACGACGTCGGCGACGGCACGTCGAAGGCCAACACCGCCATCCTGCACACCGGTTTCGACGCACTGCCGGGCACGCTGGAGGCGCGACTCGTCCGCGAGGGACACCGCCTCCTCTCCTCGTACGCGCAGGAGACCGGCATCCCCGTCGAGCCGGTCGGCGCCCTGCTCGTCGCGTGGGACGAACAGCAGAGAACCACCCTCCCCCGCCTCGCGGAGAAGGCCGGGCGCAACGGACACCGCACGACCCGGCTCCTCTCAGCCGCCGAACTCCGTTCACGTGAACCGCACTTGGGCCCCGGCGCGCTCGGCGCGCTGGAAGTGCCGGGCGAGTCGATCATCTGCCCGTGGACGACCACCCTCGCGTACGCCACCCAGGCCGTCCTCTCGGGCGTCGACCTGCACCTCGACTGCAGGGTGGAGCAGGTCCGTCCGGGCGAGGAGTACCACCGCCTCGTCACCCGGCGCGGAGTGCTGCGGACCCGGCACCTCGTCAACGCCTGCGGGCTCCACGCCGACGCCTTCGACGCGCTGGTCGGCCGCGAGGACTTCACCGTCACCCCGCGCCGGGGGCAGCTGCTCGTCTTCGACAAGTTCGCGCGCGACCTGGTCCGCCACATCCTGCTCCCCGTGCCGGGCCCGCTCGGCAAGGGCGTGCTGATCGCGCCGACGGTCTACGGGAACGTCATGCTCGGACCCACCGCCGAGGACCTGGACGACAAGACCGCCACCGGCACGACGGCGGACGGACTCGCAGGACTCCGCGAGCAGGGCGGCCGGATCCTCCCGGCGCTGCTCGACGAGGAGGTCACCGCCGTCTACGCCGGGCTGCGGGCCGCCACCGGAGAGGAGGACTACCGGATCGCCGCGCACCCGGGACTCCGCTACGTGACGGTGGGCGGGATCCGGTCCACCGGGCTCACCGCGTCCCTGGCCATCGCCGAGCACGTCCGCGGGCTGCTCGCCGACGGCGGGCTCGGCCTCGGGCCCGGGCGGCCCCTGGCCCGGCTCCGGATGCCGAACCTCGGCGAGGCCTTCCTCCGCCCGTACCGGGACGCCCGGCTCATCGCCAGGGACCCGGAGTTCGGTGCGCTGGTCTGCCACTGCGAGCGGGTCACCCGGGGCGAGATCCGGGCCGCGCTCACCTCGACGATCCCGCCGGGCGGCCTCGACGGACTGCGCCGCCGTACGCGTGCGCGTGGGGGCCGCTGCCAGGGGAGCCACTGCGGCGCCGAGGTAAGGGAGTTGTTCGAGGAGCACGCGGAGCACCGGAAGGGGAGCCGGTGAGCCCTGTGGGATGTGCCGTACACGGACGAGGAGAGGCCCGGTGAACCGCACGGTCGACGTGCTCGTGGTGGGCGCGGGACCCGCCGGGCTCGCCGCGGCCGCGCGGCTCGCGGCGTCGGGCGTCGGGCGCGTCGAGGTCCTGGAGCGGGAGCAGACCGCCGGTGGCGTCCCCCGGTACTGCGCCCGCCCGGGATTCGGTACGGACGCCCGGGGCCGCCCCCTGGACGGTCCTGGCCACGCGCGCCGCTCCGTGCGCGAGGCCCTGCGCGCCGGAGCCACCGTCCGTACGGGGGCGTCCGCGACCGGATGGGCGGGACCGCTCACGCTCGACGTGACCGCGCCGACCGGCCTCGAACGCGTCCGGGCCCGCGCGGTCGTCCTGGCCACCGGGGCCCGCGAACGCCCGCGCAGCGCACGGCTCGTTCCCGGGTCACGGCCCGCGGGGGTCCTGACCACGGGGGAACTCCAGCGGCTGGTCCTTAAATTCGGCGCCCGGCCGGAGCGCATCGGACGGCGCGCGGTGGTCGTCGGTGGCGGTCCTGTGGCCCGCGACGCCGTGCGGACGCTGCGTGCCGCCGGGGTCGAGGTGGCGGCCGTCGTCTGTGACCTCCCTTCGAGAGCAACGGCGTTCGGGCGGGTCCCCGTGCTCTCCGGCGCGGTCGTGTCGGAGCTGGTCGGCCGCGGTCGGCTGACCGGGGTCGCGGTCCGCGGCGGAGCGGACGGTGCGACGCGGCACACCCTGCGGTGCGACACCGTGGTCTTCACCGGGGACTGGATCCCGGACCACGAACTGGCCCGTGCCGGTGGGCTGCCGCTCGCGCCGGGCACCCGGGGGCCCGCGACGGACGCCCGCTTCCGCACCACCGCGCCCGGGGTCTTCGCGGTCGGCAACCTGTTGCGCGGCGTGGAGCCGGCGGTGGTGGCCGCCGCCGAGGGGCGCGCGGTGGCACCGGCCGTGATCGGGCTCCTCGCCGGGGAGCCCTGGCCGGAGGGAGGGGTTCCGGTGGGGGTGCCCACGGGAGGGTCGGCGGGATCGGCGGGACCGCTGCGGTGGGTGACACCCGGTCTGCTCGGACCGGTGGCCTCGCCTCTGCTCGTACGGCCGGAGCGCCGGCTCGACCGCCCGGTCCTGACCGTCTCCCAGGACGGCGCCGCTCTGCGACGGATACGGTTGAGCGGCTCGCTCACCCCGTGGCGCTCGGTGCGGTTGCCCGCGCACTGGGCGAACGGGGCGGACCTCGGGGGCGGTCCGGTGGTGGTCGGCGCGGAAGAGTGAAGCGCGGGGCGGGGCGTGCGGGCCATGGCCGTACGCGCGGGGCGCGCGAGCCCGGCGGGCGCGACCGCGGCGACCCGCGCGCGCGGCTGCGGCCACGGCAAGCCTTCGGCCAGACTGTCCGGCATGTCTGACAAACGCAGTGCGGGCCTGCTCGTCTTCCGCCGTACGACGGACGGTGGTGTCGAGGTACTCATCGGTCACATGGGCGGGCCCCTCTGGGCGTCCCGCGAGCAGTCGGCCTGGTCGATCCCCAAGGGGGAGTACGAGCCGGACGAGGCCCCGGAGGCGGCGGCGAGCCGTGAGTTCCTGGAGGAGCTGGGGCTTCCGGCACCCGAGGGCGAGTGGCTCGACCTCGGCGAGAACCGGCAGCGCAACGGAAAACTCGTCACCATCTGGGCGGTCGAAGGGACACTCGACGCGGCGGCGATCGTGCCGGGCACGTTCACCATGGAATGGCCGCCCCGGTCCGGCGTCCAGGGCGAGTTCCCGGAGATCGACCGGGTGGGCTGGTTCGCCCCCGCCGTTGCCTCGCCGCTGCTCGTGGAGGGTCAGCGGGTCTTCCTGGAACGGCTGGTGGAGCGGCTCGACGGGCGGGGCTGAGGGCCGTTGTCAGACCCGTACGAGAGGGTGGTGAGCGCCGAACTGTCGAGAGGGAGCCCGACATGACCACGACCACGATCACCGCCAGCGAGCGCGCGGCCGCCCAGGCGTACCTGCGGTTGCTCGAATCCACGCAGGCCGTGCTGACCGATCCACAGCTCGCCCCGTACGCGGGGGTGATGCTCACCCATCCGATGGCCGAGGCGGACGAGGCGCTCCGGGCCGCGGGACTCGTGGGGAACGAGGCACGGCTGCTGCGGCTCGTCTCGTCCCTGCGCGCCTCCCCCGCGACCGCCTGGGGGCGGGCGGGGTGAGGACGGCCCACCGGTCCGGAGAGGTCGGGCCGCCGGTGCGGGGGCGGGACGTCCCGCCCCCCCACGGCACGGGGAGCGTCAGCCGCCCGGCCGGATCAGGAGCGTCCTGACGCTGTTGCCGACGAACCCGGCGTGGCGGGGCAGCTCGGACTCCGGGACCGCCAGGTCCAGCTCCGGGAAGCGGGTGAAGAGTGCCTCCAGGGCGATGGCCGCCTCCATCCGGGCGAGTGGGGCGCCCAGGCAGTAGTGGGGGCCGTGGCCGAGCGACAGGTGCTTCACCGTCGCCGTGCGGGTCACGTCGAAGCGGTCGGCGTCCGGGCCGTGGGCCTTGGTGTCCCGGCCCGCCGCCGAGTACCCCGCCAGCACGGGCGTGCCCTGGGGGATGAGGGTGCCGTCGACGGTGAGGTCACGGGTCGGGTAGCGGAACGGGAAGTAGCTGACCGGGCTGTCCCAGCGGAGGGTCTCCTCCACCACGTCCGCCCAGGTCGCGCGGCCCTCGACGACCAGGTCGAGCTGGTCGCGATGGGCGCAGAGCGCCCGGACCGCGTTGGTGAGCAGATTCAGGGTGGTCTCGTGGCCCGCGACGATCAGCAGGAGCAGGGTGCCGATCAGCTCGGCCTGGCCGAGCCGGTCGCCCTCCTCGTCCCGCGCGGCGATGAGCGCGCTCGTGAGGTCGTCGCCGGGGGCGGCGGCCTTGGCGACGGCGATGGCGGCGAGGAGTTCGAGGAGTTCACGGTTGGCGGCGACGGTCTGCTCGGGTGTGGTGTCGGTCGCGACCACCAGGCTGGAGAGGTGGTGCAGCCGCTCCTGGTGGGCGGCCTCGACACCGAGCAGTTCGCAGATGACACCGAGCGGCAGCGGAAGCGCGTAGTGACGGCGCAGGTCGGCCACACCGCCCCCGGCCCCGGCCGCCTCGGCGAGCCCGTCGAGGAGCCCTGCCGTGACCGCCTCGACGCGCGGGCGGAGTTCCTCCACCCGGCGGGCGGTGAAGGCGCTGCTCACCAGGGTGCGGAGGCGGCGGTGGTCGGCGCCGTCCGCGGTCATCATGCCGGGCAGGGTGGCGAAGGTCCGCAGGGGCCAGCCGTCGGGTATACGCCCCTCGGCGAGCGCGGTGAAGTGCTGGGGGCCCTTGGCGACGTCGGGGTGGGAGAGGAAGTCCCGGAGGGCGTCGTGGCCGAGGACGGCCATGCCGTCGATCTCGCCGGGGAGCACCACGGGGGCGACGGCGCCTTCGGCGAGGAGGCGGGCGTTCCGGGCGTGGGGGCAACCGCCGGAGGGGTCCATGCGGTGGGGTGGACGGGGAGTGGGTGCGGGCAGTGCGTTCACTTCGACAGCTCCTGTCTGCGGGCCTTCGGGGTCGGGACCGGGGGCGGTGCGGGACTCCCCGGGGGCGCGGGCGGGCACACGACGGGGGCACGTGTCCACCCGGGAGAGCGCGGGCACGAGGGCGTGCGTGTGCGGGCCGAGCCTACGGTCGGTCCGGGTCCGTTCGCGGGGAGTCGGGCCGCGCATGGCCGCCTCGGCCCAGGAGTTCGGCCAGTCCCCGGCGGGTGGCCGCGACGACGACCCGGTCCTCCGGTTTCAGGACCCGGTCGGGCTCCAGGCGCCAGGCCCTGCCCGTGCCGGACTTCGTACCGTGGCCGTCGATGGCGATGACGCGCCACTTGCCCGGATGGAAGGCCTCGGCCACGGTCAGTCCGTCCAGGAGCGGGTGGGCCGCGACGTCCACCGCGGCGAAGAGGAGGACCCGGCGCTCGACCGGTACGGCGCCGAGCACCTGACGGCCCAGCATGGCGCCCGCGAAGGCGGGTGCGGCCAGGTGGGAGACGCTGCGGCTGCGGGTGAGGGCCCCGGGGTGGGCCGTTCGGAGCGTACGGAAGACGGCCGTGGCGAAGTCGTCGTCGTACAGCCGGAGGACGACGCGCAGTTCGGGGCTGACGGCGCGGGCGGAGAGCGCGGCTTCCAGGTTGGTGATGTCGACGCTGGTCAGCGCGAGCAGGGCGTGGGCGCGGTCGATGCGGGCGGCCTCCAGGACCCCCTCCTCCGTCACGTCGCCGATGACGGTGGGGACGCGCAGCCGTCGCGCCACGGCGATGCCGCGGGCCTCCGGGTCGGACTCGACGCAGACCACCGGGATGTTCAGCCGGCGGAGGCGGGCGAGGACGCGGGTGCCGACCTTGCCGAGGCCGAGGAGGACGACGTGCCCGGAGAGTCCGCGCGGCGGCCGGCGCAGGGTGGTCGCCGTACGGAAGGTGCCGAGGCCTTCGATGAGGGCGGCGACGATCACCGGCAGCAGGAGCAGGCCGACGAACCCGGCAAGGATCTGCAGGACCTGACGGCTGGTCGACTCCCCCACCGCCGGGTCGCCGATGGCGAAGATGTCGAGGAGCGTCAGATAGGCGGCGTGCAGCGGGTGGTCTCCGGTGGTGAAGGTGGAGGCCAGGGCGAGTGCGAGGACGGCGGCGGCCGCCCCGGCCAGCGACCAGCGCAGCCGGCGGGAGAAGAGCGAGGCGACGGGCAGCGCGGAGGCGGCGAGCCGGCCGGACGCCAGGGCGGGGCCGGCCGCGGTGACCGCCTCGAGGGTCACGGCCGCGCGGCCGGTGGCGGCGGCCACCGTGCGGTCGTCCGGCAGGAGTCGGGGGCCCTCGTCGCCGCTCCGCTCGGAACCCTCGCAGCCCGCCGGGTCGCCGGCCGTGGCCGAGAGCAGGGCCAGGGTGCACAGGCCCGGATCGGGGGCCTCTCCGGCGGCGGGCAGCCGCTCGACGGCGTGCAGGAGGAGTCCCCCGGCCTGGACGACCTTGCTGGTGCCCGCGACCGCGGCCGCGGCGAGGCCGGGGGCGGCGGTGTCGACGTCCGAGAGGACGGTGGTGGCCGCGTCGAGCTTCGCGGGGTCGAGGCCCGGCTCGGCGACGGCCGCGGCCTGGTCCAGGAGGGTTTCCAGATACTGGCCGAGCTTGCGGTTGTAGAGCCGGATGACGAGGCGCAGCCGGGGATTGAGGCGGCGGGCGGTGAGTGCGGCCCGGATGTTGGTCTCGTCGTCCTCGTGGACGAGGGCGAGCGCGGCGGCACGCTCCACGCCGGCGTCCGTCAGTGCCCGGTCGTCGGCCTCGGCGGACTCGACGACGCGCAGGGTCCCGGTGGGTTCGGCGCCGTCCGCGCCGGAGGTTGTCGGGGTGGCCGGGGCGGAGGCGCCGGAGGCTCCGGCGGGCGCGGTGGTGCCGGTGGTGCGGATCACGGCGGCCGTGACGCGCCCGAAGAGGGCCAGCGCCCGGCCGGTGCGGGCGGCGGGGGTGCGCGGCGCGTCGGGGCGTATCGGCACGAGGAGGGTGACCTGCTCCCCGTACACCTCGTGCAGCTCGCCCGCGAGGCGGTGGGCGAGGGCGTCGTCCCCGCAGACGATCATGTGCCCGGAGTCGGCCTGACGGGGATGCCGCTCGGCTCGGAAGGCGGGCGCGCCGAACGGGCCGCCGGCGCCGGGAGTCCCCGAGGTCCGGGCGGGGCCGGGCACGGACCGGGAGGCCGGTTCGGCGGGAGGCGCTCCGGCGCTCCCGGCCGGAACGCCGTTGCTCTGATGCGGGTGTGAGGGCACGTCACAAGGATGCCCTGCGCCACCGACAGCGGGCCTGGGAGGGCGTCACCACTCGTGCGGGCTCACGACGCGCCCCCGTTCGGCACGCCCGCTACGCCGGTCGGCGCACTCCGATCTGCGCGTTCCGCACCTCCTTCCTACGGTGACTGAATGATCGTCACGTCAGCTGTCCGTCATGCTGCCGCCGGTACCGCGGCGGTGCTGCTCGCGCTGCCCACTCCGTCGGCCACGGCATCTCCTGTCACCTCGACCGCGACTGTCACCTCGACCGCGACCGTCACTTCGACCGCGACCGTCCACTCCGCCCTCCGGGAGCCCACGCCGCCCGCGCGGAAGTACCTCGACCGGGCCCGGCTGGACCGGAAGGGCACCCAGGTGGAGCCGCTGTCGGGCGCGCCCGACGTGCCCTCCGTCTCCGCGCTGTCGTGGGTGGTCGCGGACGCCTCCTCGGGCGAGGTGCTCGCCGCCCGCAACGCGCACCGGAAGCTTCCGCCGGCCAGCACCCTCAAGGTGCTGTTCGCCCTCACGGCGCTCCCCCACCACGAACCCTCCGAGCAGCACACCGTGGCCGATTCCGAGCTGACCGGGATCGGCGACGGCAGCAGCCTGGTCGGGGTGAAAGAGGGATACACGTACAAGGTCTCGGACCTGTGGAACGGCGTGTTCCTCAGCTCCGGGAACGACGCGGTGCACGTCCTGGCCTCGATGAACGGCGGCTGGGACGGGATGTCCGGGAAGATGCAGGAGAAGGCCAGGTCCCTGGGGGCCATGGACACCCATGTGGTGTCCCCCGACGGGTACGACGCCCCGGGGCAGGTCTCGTCCGCGTACGACCTGGCGGTGTTCGGCAGGGCCGGACTCCAGGACCCGGCGTTCACCCGGTACTGCTCGACGCCGTACGCCGACTTCCCGGCGGGCACCTGGTCGTACGGCATCGCCAACACCAACCGGCTCCTGACGGGGGCGGACGGCGTGGCCCGCTACCCGGGGCTGATCGGGATCAAGAACGGCTACACGAGCAACGCGGGCAACACCCTGATCTCGGCGGCCCGGCGCGGCGACCGGACGCTGGTCGTCACGGTGATGAACCCGCAGGGCGGTGGCGGACTCGCCGTGTACGAAGAGGCGCGCGAACTCCTCGACTGGGGCTTCGACGCCGCGGACCAGGTCCGGCCGGTGGGCTCGCTGCTCCCCGAACGGACGAAGGCGGCGGCCGACCCGGGGACGCGTGCCGTGTCGGTGACCCGTGAGGGCCACGACGCGAGGGCCGCCGCCCGGGCGCCCCGGGCCGGAGGCGAGGCCACGGCCGTGGCGGCCGCGGCTGCTGCCGCGCCCGCCAAGGACCACGCGGGCGGTGAGGAGCCCTCGGACGCGTCGGCCGGCCTTCCGCTGGCCCTCGTGGGCTCGGCCTGCGCGGCGGCGTTCGCGCTGTGGGGCTGGCGACGCAGGACGGCCCACCGGACGGGCTGACGCACGGGCGCGCGGGCGCACCGGACGGGTCGGGGCCGCCGGTCCCGGTCGGCCGGCCGGTCGGGACGGGTCGGGGCCGCCGGTCGGCCTCGTCGGGGCCGGACCGCCCGTCGGCGAGGGCCGTCAGACTCCCACGTACGCCGCCAGGTGCTCTCCCGTGAGCGTCGAGCGCGCGGCCACCAGGTCGGCGGGGGTGCCCTCGAAGACGATCGTGCCGCCGTCGTGCCCCGCGCCGGGGCCGAGGTCGATGATCCAGTCGGCGTGTGCCATGACCGCCTGGTGGTGCTCGACGACGATGACCGACTTGCCGGAGTCCACGAGCCGGTCGAGCAGCCCGAGCAGCTGCTCGACATCGGCGAGGTGCAGCCCGGTGGTCGGCTCGTCGAGGATGTAGACACCGCCCTTCTCGCCCATGCTCGTGGCCAGCTTGAGCCGCTGCCGCTCGCCGCCGGAGAGGGTGGTGAGCGGCTGGCCGAGGCTCAGGTACCCGAGTCCGACGTCCGCGAGCCGCGCGAGGATGCGCTGGGCGGCCGGGGTGCTCGCCTCGCCCGAGCCGAAGAACTCGACGGCGTCGGTCACGGACATCGCGAGCACCTCGCTGATGTCACGCCCGCCGAGGAGGTACTCGAGCACGGAGGCCTGGAACCGCTTGCCCTCGCAGTCCTCACAGGTCGAGGAGACGCCGGCCATCATGCCGAGGTCGGTGTAGATGACGCCCGCGCCGTTGCAGGTGGGGCAGGCGCCCTCGGAGTTGGCGCTGAACAGCGCGGGCTTCACGCCGTTGGCCTTGGCGAAGGCCTTGCGGATCGGGTCGAGCAGTCCGGTGTACGTCGCCGGGTTGCTGCGGCGCGAGCCGCGGATGGGGCTCTGGTCGATGGACACGACGTCGCCGCCCGCGGGGATCGAGCCGTGCACCAGCGAGCTCTTGCCGGAGCCGGCGACACCGGTGACGACGGCGAGGACCCCGAGCGGGACGTCGACGTCGACATCGCGCAGGTTGTGGGTCGTCGCGCCGCGGATCTCCAGGGTGCCGGTGGGTTCGCGGACGGTGTCCTTGACGGAGGCCCGGTCGTCGAAGTGGCGGCCGGTGACGGTGCCGCCGGTCCGCAGCCCGTCCACGGTGCCCTCGAAGCAGACGGTGCCGCCCGCCGTACCGGCGCCGGGGCCGAGGTCGACGACGTGGTCGGCGATCGCGATGGTCTCCGGCTTGTGCTCCACGACGAGCACGGTGTTGCCCTTGTCCCGCAGCTGCAGGAGCAGTTCGTTCATCCGCTGGATGTCGTGGGGGTGCAGACCGACGGTGGGCTCGTCGAAGACGTAGGTGACGTCGGTGAGCGAGGAGCCGAGGTGGCGGATCATCTTGACGCGCTGCGCCTCGCCGCCGGACAGCGTGCCGGCGGGCCGGTCGAGGGAGAGGTAGCCGAGACCGATCTCCACGAAGGAGTCCAGGGTCAGCTGGAGGGCGGTGAGCAGGGGCGCGACCGAGGGCTCCTCGAGGCCGCGGACCCACGTGGCGAGGTCGCTGATCTGCATGGCGCAGGCGTCGGCGATGCTGATCCGCTTGATCTTCGACGACCTGGCGCCCTCGGCGAGGCGGGTGCCGTCGCACTCGGGGCAGGTGGTGAAGGTGACGGCCCGGTCCACGAAGGCCCGGATGTGGGGCTGCATGCCCTCCTTGTCCTTGGCCAGGAAGGACTTCTGGATGCGCGGGATGAGCCCCTCGTACGTCATGTTGATGCCCGCGATCTTCATGCGGGTGGGCTCGTGGTGGAGGAAGGCCTGGAGTTCCTTCTTCGTGTACCTGCGGATCGGCTTGGCCGGGTCGACGAGGCCGGACTCGCTGTAGAGGCGGTAGTTCCAGCCGCCGGGTGTGTAGCCGGGGATGGTGAGCGCACCCTCGTCGAGCGACTTGGAGTCGTCGTAGAGCTGGCTGAGGTCGATGTCGGAGACCGCGCCCCGGCCCTCGCAGTGGGGGCACATGCCGCCGGTGCGGTTGAAGGTCGCTCTGACGGTCTTCTTGTCGCCGCGCTCGACCGTGATGGCGCCGCTGGCCTTGACCGAGGGGACGTTGAAGGCGTACGCGCTGGGCGGGCCGACGCGCGGCTTGCCGAGGCGGCTGAAGAGGATGCGGAGCATCGCGTTGGCGTCGGTGGCGGTGCCGACGGTGGAGCGGGGGTCGGCGCCCATCCGCTGCTGGTCGACGATGATCGCGGTCGTCAGGCCGTCGAGCACGTCGACCTCGGGGCGCGCCTGGGTCGGCATGAAGCCCTGGACGAAGGCGCTGTACGTCTCGTTGATCAGCCGCTGGGACTCGGCGGCGATCGTGTCGAAGACGAGCGAGCTCTTGCCCGAGCCGGAGACGCCCGTGAACACCGTGAGCCGGCGCTTCGGGATCTCGATGCTGACGTCCTTGAGGTTGTTCTCCCGCGCGCCGTGCACACGGATCAGGTCGTGCCGGTCGGCCGGGTGCGGCTGCTTGTCCGCCCTGGGGGCCTTGCTCATCGTCTCTCCAGCTGTCGCGCGGGGCCGAAACACGGACCGGCGCGGTGCGTCGTGAGCGACGGCGACCATGGCGCGAGGTCCGTGGCAGCCACGCTAGCGGCGGCGGAGTGCGGACGCTTCTCAAATCCTGATCGAACGGATCCGGATCGCACGGGGCGTGATCGGCCATGGGTCCGGCCGTCCTGACCGGGCCTGGTGTCCGGCCGTCCTGACCGGCGATCCGGGTCGCCGGTCAGGCTCCCGGGAGGCCCTCAAGGGTCTGCCGCGGCGCCGGGCGCGTTCCGGCCACGTAGTGCTCGGCCGCGAGGACGGCCTCGCGAGCGGTGCGCTCCCCCATCAGGACGCACAGCGTGTACGCCGTGTCCTCGAAGCGTCGGCGTGCCGACAGGTCGCACGGCCTGGCCAGCACGGTCCGCTCCTGGTCGCGGTAGTGCCGGAGCAGCCGGTCGACCGTGTTCCTGTCGGGCAGCAGCATGGTGTCCTCCTTCTCCTGAGTCGCTCCATAGTCCCGGTCGTCGGCCACACTCGCGACCGGCGCGGACACGCAGGGTGACGGCCGGCTGTCGGGGTCCCCCCGGAGTGCGGTTCGGGCGCCCATGGCGGAGGGTCGGAGACATGAACCCGATCGAGATCTCGCGGGTGGTCGTCACCGGCGCCACCGGCAACGTGGGCACCAGCCTGGTACGGCTCCTGGCGCGCGAGCCGCGCGTCGGCTCGGTCCTGGGTCTGGCCCGGCGCCGCCCGGGGCTCGAACTGCCCGGGGTGGAGTGGGCCGAGGTCGACCTGTCCCGGGAGGGCGACGAGCCGCTGCTGGCGCGGCACGTCGCGGACGCGGACGCCGTGGTCCATCTGGCCTGGCGGTTCGGGCCGACCCACGATCCGGTGGAGACGTGGCGGACCAATGTCCTGGGCGCGGCGCGTGTCTTCGCGGCGGTCGCGGCCGCGCGGGTGCCCGTCCTGGTGCACGCGTCCTCGGTGGGGGCGTACTCTCCGGGCCCGCCCGGCGGTGCGCCGGTGTCCGAGGCGTGGCCGACGCACGGCTGGCCGGGGGCCGCGTACACGCGGGAGAAGGCCTATCTGGAGCGGGTCCTGGACACCTTCGAGCGGGATCATCCGCTGATCCGGGTGGTGCGGATGCGTCCGGCGTTCCTCTTCAAGGAGGAGTCGGCGAGCGGGCAGCGCAGGATCTTCGCGGGGCGGTTCTTCCCCGGGCAGCTGATGCGGCCCGATCTGCTGCCGTTGCTGCCGGAGTTCGACGGACTCCGCTTCCAGGCACTGCACACCGATGACGCGGCCGAGGCCTACGGGCGGGCGCTGCTGCGGGACGTCCGCGGCGCGTTCAACCTGGCCGCCGAGCCGGTGATCGACGGCGCGGTCCTGGGCGAGCTCCTGGACGCCAAGCCCGTGCGGGTGCCGGCGGGCGCGGTGCGGGGAGCGCTGTCGGCGGCCTGGCGTCTGAGGCTGGCCTCGGCGTCGCCCGGTCTCTTCGACGCGCTGCGGCACATGCCGCTGCTGGCGACGGAGCGGGCGCGCGAGGAACTGGGCTGGGAGCCGTCGAGGAGTTCCCTGGAGGCCCTGGAGGCGTTCCTGCGCGGCGTCCGCGCGGGCGCGGGCGACGACACGGGCCCGCTGGCGGGCCACCGCATCGGCTGACGCGTCGACGGGCACAAAGGCCGGGCCACCACGTCGGCCGGCACGAGGCCGGGCCATCGCATCGGCTGACCCGGGGCCGGGGTTGGCAGGGGCGGGCGGGTGGCCCGCCGCCGCCCCCGCGCGTGTGTGTCGTCAGTCGGTCGGGCCGGACCAGTCGACGAGGCGGATGCCGGCGCCCGCGGCCTCGCGGCCCCGGCAGTGGGTGCGGTGGCGGCGCAGGATGCCGTCGATGTCGAGCCTGCGGGCGAACTCGGGTCGGGCGGCGAGGCGTCGGGCGTAGGCCCAGAGGGCCGGGTAGTCGGCGACCCGGTCCATCGCGGCGGCGTCGAGGTGCCAGCGGTGGACGGTGTCGAGCTGGACCAGGGTGACCCAGACCTGCACGTCGGCGGCGGTCGGCGCGTCGCCGAGGACGTACGGGTGGTGGGCGAGGCGGCGTTCGAGGGAGCCGAGCGCCGCGAAGAGGACGGTGAGGGGGTCGTGGTGGGCGGCCTCGCCGTCGAGTCCGAGCTCACCGGCGCGCTGGGCGGCCCGGTTGATGCTCCGTTCGCAGAGGTCGGCGATGGCCTCTATGTCGACGCGGTGTTCCTCGGGCAGCAGTTCGGGCCCTTCGCCGCGGAAGCGGAGGGCGAGGTCCCGCAGGATGTCGGGGGCGTGTGTGCTGACGATCCGTCCGGTCCACCCGTCGCTGAGGACGGGCGCGGCGGCCGGGCCCTCGTAGAGGTGCGCGCTCGCCTCGTACAGCGGGCGGAGGGCCGCGTACCCCCCGTCGGGCGTGTCGGGGCTCTCGGGCAGGACGGAGAGCGGGAGCGTGTCGTCGAGTCCGAGCAGGCTGTGGGTCAGGGCGATGCTCAGACAGCCGGGGTCGTACGGGGCGACGTGGAGGCGGTAGCGGTGGGGCACGGCGTAGTGGCCGCTGTGCACGTCGCGGCCGATGCGGCCCCGGAAGGCGGGCACGGCGGAGGCGGGCAGCAACGAGGACGGGACGACGGACATGCTTCTCCCTTGAGGGTGCTCGGTGCTGGGTCCGGGCGGCGCGCGGCGTGGCGCCGGTCGCGGCGGCGCGACCGCGGCACCGGCCGCGCGGGGCCCGGAGGCAGCAGAGGTACGGGAAGAGGAGAGGGGCGCGACGCTGCGCCCGCGGGGGCGGCGCCCCTTCGGCGAACAGACCCTCAGCGGGTGGGGTGGACCACCCGGCGGTGCCAGCGATGCGCCGCGCTGCAGACCCGGAGCAGGTCGATGTGGCGGCGGGAGGTGAGGGGCAGGGAGCCTGGGAGGGGTGCGGCGGGTGACGTGTCGCGTCGGCCGCTGCGTCCCATGGTTCCCTACCTGTTCGCTCGGTTTCCCCGTCCTGAGTGTCCGACCGGCCCAGGACGGCGTCAAGGGTGCGGTACGGGCCACCTCACGCAAGCGTGCGGAATAATGCGCGCATGCGCATTTCAGCCAGGGCCGATTACGCGGTGCGTGCCGCCCTCCAGCTCGCCGCCGCCCAGGACGCGGGTCCGCTGAAGGCCGAGGCCATCGCCGAGGGCCAGGGCATCTCGCACAAGTTCCTCGAAGGCATCCTCGGGGACATGCGCAAGGGCGGACTCGTGCAGAGCCAGCGCGGCGGCAACGGCGGCTACTGGCTGGCCAGGCCCGCGGAGTCGATCTCGGTCGCGGAGGTCATCCGCTGCGTGGAGGGACCCCTGGTATCGGTCCGCGGGGAGCGTCCGCCGGACCTGTCGTACACCGGTCCGGCCGAGTCGCTGCTCACCCTCTGGATCGCGCTCCGGGCGAGTGTCCGTGAGGTGCTCGGGGTGTCGCTCGCGGAGGTCGCGGCGGCGCAGCTGCCCGACACGATCGTCGCGCTCGCGGACGACCCGGAGTCCTGGACCAACCCATGAGTCCTCGGGGCCAACCAGCCGCGAGCTGCGCCGATGTGACCTCTTCTCACGTTCCGAGACGACCTTGTCCAGCTTACGGACGCCCCTTGGGGCGGCGACCACCCCTCTGCCACTATCCCTACTATTCCAGTGGGGATACGAGAAGCATGTGAGGTGACGTGAGTACGCCGAGGAAGTCGCCGAAGAGACCAGCGATACGCACCACCTCCGCACCAGCCGCCGGCCCACTCGCACGACCCGCCGAACGGCCCGGCGAGAGCCCGGTCGACCGGCCCGCCGACGACGCGATCTGGCCCCGCGTCACCCGCGAACTCGCCGACGACCTGGCCGTCGACGCCCTCACCAGGGACCGGGCGGGCAAGGCACCGTTCGACGAGGTCGCCCGGCTCCAGGAGGCCGGCCTTCCCGCCCTCCTGACGGCCCCTGGCCCGAACCGGCGGGGCGCCGACTGGCAGGCGGCGTGTGCGGTCGTACGGGAGATCTCCGCCGCCGACAGCTCGGTCGGCGAACTCCTCGCCCATCACTACGCCCTCTCCTGGAGCAGCCGCTTCTTCGGCGGTCCCGCGCGGGACCCGGGCACTCCCCTGGCGAACGGCCATCCCCTCGACGTACGCACCACCGAGGGACGCTGGCTGCTCGCCGGGGCCGTCGAGGCGCCCCGGTCGGAGACCGGCGCCGGCCTCATCCTCACCCCCGCCGAATCCGGCGGCTGGGTCCTCGACGGGACCCGTGCCTTCCCGTCCGCCGTGACGGTCGCCGACCGGCTCGTCGTCGGAGCCCGACCCGGCGGCAGCGGCGACCTCTTCGTCGTCCTGGTGGACCCGGCCGAGCCCGGAGTGTTCACCGCCGCCGGGACGGAACGGGTCGGCCAGCGGCTCGCCGGCGCGGGCACCGTCACCTTCGACCGGGTCCCCGTGGCCCCCGAGGACGTCCTGGGCGCACTCCCCCACGACGAGCACGCCGTCGCCCCCTTCTCGACCCTCGCCCCGCTCGCGCTGCGGCTGCTCCTGGTCCACGTCGGGCTCGGCATCGCCGAGGGAGCGCTCGCCGAGGCGAGGGACATCAGCCGCGCCGGTCATGCCGGACCGGCACCGGCGGACCGACCCGGCGACACCTCCGACGGCTCCGTAGCGGCCGGCGCCGGGGACGACCCCTACCTCCTGCTGGCGTACGGGGAGCTGGCGACGGCCGCGCACACCGCCGCCGCGGTGGTGGAGCGGGCGACCGACGCGCTGACCCACGGCCTGCTCGCCGCCTGGTCGCTGGGCGTGGAGGAACGCGCGGACATCGCCGTCCTGGTGGCCGCCGCCGAGACCGTCACGGGCCGGGCGGCGGTGCACATCACCACCCGCATCCTCGAACTCGTCGACGGCACGGCGGGCGCCGACGCCGGCTCCGGAGGTCCCGGCTTCGACCGCTTCTGGCGCAACGCCCGCGCGCTGACCGCCCCCACCCAGGCGGCCCACCGGCTCCGTGACATCGGGGACCACTACCTCAACGGCACCCACGCGCGGCTGACCCTGCTGGCCTGACGGAGGCGCCCGCCCCGGCCCGGGTGGGGAGGAAAGGGACGGACGGACCGGCATGTCGGGACGTCCGGCCCTCTCGCCGGGCGGCCGAAGGGCCCAAGCTGGGAGGCGCGGGGTCCGGCCGAACGGCGGGCCCACCCACCTACCCACGGAGGCAGCCTGATGAGTCGTGAGATCGTCGCAGGAGTGGACGGATCCCCGGAGAGTCTCGCCGCGGCGGACTGGGCCGCCCGCGAGGCGCTCCACCGGGACCTCCCGCTACGGCTCGCGCACGCGTGGCGCTGGGAACCGATCGACCTCCCCCTGGTCCAGGACCGCGCGAGCCAGGAACGCGCCGCGGACGCCGTCCTGCGCGAGGCGGAGGCCACGATCGGCGGGCGCTACCCGAAGCTCACCCTCACCGCCGAGGTGCTGACCGACACTCCGGTCGCCGCGCTCCTCGGCGCCGAGGAGCGGGCCGAGATGCTCGTCATCGGATCGCGCGGGCACGGGGCCGTCGCCGGTTTCCTGCTCGGCTCCTACGGACAGCAGATCATCGCCGGCGCCACCCGCCCCGTGGTGGCCGTCCGGTCCCGCGACGGAGACCCGGCCGAACCCCCCACCGGGCACGTGCTCGTCGGACAGCTCGGCAGTCCGGAGGACAGCGCCGCCGCGCTGGACTTCGCCTTCGCGACCGCGGCCGCACGCGGGGCGTCCGTGCGGGCGGTGCGCGCGTGGAGCCTTCCGGCGCTCTACGCGTACAGCCCGGCCTCGATGCGGCTCGCCGACGAGGCCGGCGGGCTGGTCCCGTACGAGGAGAAGTCGTTGCGCGAGGCCCTCGCGCCCTGGCGGGAGCGCTACCCGGACGTGCCGGTCGACGAGCACGTCGAGCTGGGCAGCGCCGGTCAGGTGCTGCTCTCCGCCTCGGGTGCCGCCCAGCTCCTGGTCGTCGGCCGACGGGCCGGGCGGGGGGCCGTCGGGCCGCGCATCGGGTCCGTGGCGCACGCGGCCCTGCACCTCGCGCCCTGTCCGGTGGCGGTCGTCCCGCAGGGCTGAAAGGGTGCGATACAGGTTGACGCGCGGGGTTGACGCGTCACGTTGACGAGGAGTGTCGGGGTGGCCGGGACAGGAAAGTGTTACCGCCGTCGCCCCGGTGGCTCTCCCCAGCGCCGGACCGTTCGGCGACCACGGCGAGAGAGCGGAGCTCCATGCGGCACCACGACCGTCCCGGTCAGCCCGGCGACCCCGACCCCACCCGGCGCCCGTACCCGCCCCGCACCGTACGGGACTTCGCGGCGGATCTCCCCGCCGCGGACGTCCCCCCGGCAGCGGGCCCGCACACGGCGGACGCCCCGGCGGCCCGTGTGAGCGGGCGGCACCGCAAGGGCGGCGGGGCGAGACGCCGCGCCGCGCGCCGGCCGTCCTTCCGGAGCGCCGTCACCGCCGCCGGGACCGCCGCCGCCGTCCTGACGGTGGTCACCGGGGTGTACGTCACCTCGCTCGGGTCAGGCCGCACGGCGGCCGCTCCCCCGGCCGCCGGGCCGGTCGTGTCGCTTCGCTCCACAGCCGCCGCGGCCCCGGGCGCCGGGCCGGAGACCGTACGAGAGGCGGAGAGCGCACGGGAAGGGCAGGGCGTACGAGAGGTGACGGCCCTACGGGTGGCCAGGCCGGCCTCCTGGGCCCCGTCCGCGCCCTCGACCGCTGCCCCGCCCTCTCCCCGTACGGCGCGGACGACGCCGGACGGCTCCGCGTCGGCGGCGACCCGGCCGGAGACGCCTCCGAAGGCGGAGTCGGAGCGACGGCGCGAGACCCGGACCACACCGGCCCGGGAAGCACAGCGTCCGGCGCAGCCGCAGGGGCAGCGGGAGCAGCCGGGCGCCGATCCCGTGGTGGAGGCACCCACGGGCAAGGCGGCGCGGTTCGTCCGGGACGTCATCGCGCTCGCCAACGCCGAGCGCGACAAGGCCGGTTGCGGTCCGCTGCTCGCCGAGAGCCGCCTGCGGACCGCCGCCCAGCGCCACGCCGACGACATGTCGGCCCGCGGCTACTACGAACACGACGACCCGGAGGGGCGCGACGCGGGCGACCGGATGACCGGCGCCGGGTACGCGTGGTCGACCTGGGGGGAGAACATCCACCGCGGTCCGAAGACCCCGGCCCGGGCGATGGAGGACTGGATGAACAGTCCCGGCCACCGGGCGAACATCCTCAACTGCGCCTTCAAGGACATCGGCGTCGGGGTGACGCTCACCGCCAACGGCCCCTGGTGGGTGCAGAACTTCGGCGTCAGGCGCTGAGCCGCCCTCCCGGACCGTCAGGAGGCGGGGGCGGCGAGCTTCTGCACCCAGACCGTACCGCCGGGACCGGGGGCCGACGCCACTCCGGTGTCCCGGTACCGGCAGTCGAGCATGTTCTCCTCGTGCATCGACCCGTCCGTCCAGTCGTCGACGACGGACGCCGGGTCGGTCGTCCCCCGGTCCAGGTTCTCGGCCCAGGCACTCCAGGTGTACCCGGCGGCCGTGATCCGGGTGTCCGCGAACTCGCCCTCGGGGCTGGCGTGTCCGAAGTAGCCGCGCGCGGCCATGTCACGGGCGTAGCCGCGGGCCGCCTCGGTGAGCCGGGGGTCGATGCGCAGCGGGGCGCAACCCGCCTGCGCCCGGAGCCGGTTGACGAGTCCGGTGACCCGCTCCTCACGCGTGGGGGCGGGCGTGGGGGCCGGGGTGCGGCGTGGGGTCGGGGGCGTGGTCGTCGGCGTGGGGGGCGCGGCGCGGGTGGGGGTCGGCGACGGCGGGGGCGTCGTCGCGGCGGGGGTCGCGGGGGGCGCGGCGACCGGGCTGCCCGGCTCCATGCGCGTGTGCGGTTCCTGGGGTACGAGGAGGGCGACCGCGCCGAGGACGGCGACGGCGGCGGCTCCGGCGACGCCGACCCGGCGCAGGGGTGTCCACCGGGAGACGCCGTCGGACACGGCCGGGTCGGGAGCGGTCCCGTCGGCCCCGGACGCGTGTGCCCCCGCCGTGCCGGGGGCGGCCGGGTCCGTGGTGGTCGGCGCGGGGGCGGTCGTATGGGACGCGACCGTGTCGAAGGCGACGGGTTCGGCGGCGGGGCCGTCCATGAGGCCGATCACCAGCGGCGGTACGAGGCCGAGGCCGACGAGCAGCCCTTCGACGGGGGCGAGGCCGCTGCGGCCGGTGACCCGCGCCGTGCAGGCGGCGCAGGTGCGTACGTGGCGGGCGACGCGTTTGCGCCAGAGCGGGGAGGGGCGGCCGTCCCAGGGGGTGACCGTCTCCGCGAGGTCGGGGCAGACCGGCACGGCGTCGAGGGCGCGGACGACGGCGCGGCCGGTCTCCAGCCGTTCCTTCATCCGCTGGACACGGACGGCGGCGTGCTGCGGGGATATCCCGCCCAGGCCCTCGGCCAGCTCGGCGCGGGTCAGCTCGCCCGCGGCCTCCAGCCACCAGAGCGCGAGCAGCTCGCGGTCGTCCTCGTCGAGCCAGCGGGTCGCGCGGGCCACGTCGCGTCGCTGGCCGGACAGACCGAGCCGGAGGATGGTGGCCTCGGTGAAGTCGCCGGCGGCCGGGTCGGCGAGGCCGGCGGCCCGGTCGAGGCCGGGCACGGGTGCCTGCTGGCGCTCGCGCCAGCGGCGGCGGATCCCGTTCATGGCGATGGCGACGAGCCAGGACCGGAAACGGGCCGGGTCGCGGAGACCCGTCAGGCCGTCGAGGGCGCGGACCATCGTCTCCTGGACGATGTCGTCGGTGTCGGCATGGCCGTCGAGGGCCCGGCCGACGATGTTGTGGACGAGGGGCAGGTAGGCGCGGACCAGCGCGTCCCTGGCGTCCGCGTCACCGGCCCTGGCGGCCTCCACCAGCGCGGTGGCGCGGCGCTCGTCGCTGTGCATGGATCTGCTCCCTCATCACTGGTACGAGTCCCCCGTGGTTCGGAGACCCGTGGGCGAGGGAGGGATAACACTTATCGGTGATCGACGCCGGCGTCCATCACAGCGGTGGTACGGGCAGGATCGGGACCGTGGCCCCGCTCCCCTCCCGGACGGCTGCCACGACGGCGTCGTGCAGATCGCGGCTCTCCTCCTCCGACGCGCACGGAACGGGACTGCCCGACATGGTGAACCAGTCGGACGCGCCGCTGTACTGCACGGCCACGCGTGCCTCGTTGTCGGCCCAGGTCGTGTGCACGGTCACATCGCCCGTGACGACTCCGGCCTCGACGGTCAGCACCCCACCTCGCCCGGTGTAGACACCGGCGGTCGTCCAAGATGCCCAGCTCATCCATCCAGGTTCACACCCGAACGGCGGATGCGCCACCGACGGGACCGCCCCGGTCGGAAGAGTTCCGTCCGGGGCGGCGCCACGCGTGTGCGCGAGGGGGCGTGGGAGGCGGGGGGCCTCCCGTGCCGCATCAGGCGAGGGAGGCGATGGCCTCGTTGAAGGTGGCGGACGGGCGCATCACGGCCGCGGCCTTGGCCGGGTCGGGCTGGTAGTAGCCGCCGATCTCGGCCGGGGAGCCCTGGACGGCGACGAGCTCGTCGACGATCTTCTGCTCGTCGGCGGAGAGGGACTCGGCCAGCGGCGCGAAGGCCTTGGCCAGCTCCGCGTCCTCGGTCTGGGCGGCCAGCTCCTGGGCCCAGTACAGGGCCAGGTAGAAGTGGCTGCCGCGGTTGTCGATACCACCGAGGCGACGGGTCGGCGACTTGTCCTCGTTGAGGAAGGTGCCGGTGGCGCGGTCGAGGGTGTCGGCGAGGACCTGGGCGCGCGAGTTGCCCGTGGTGGTCGCGAGGTGCTCGAAGCTGGCGGCCAGGGCGAAGAACTCGCCGAGGCTGTCCCAGCGGAGGTAGTTCTCCTTGACGAGCTGCTGGACGTGCTTCGGGGCGGAGCCGCCGGCACCGGTCTCGAAGAGGCCGCCGCCCGCCATCAGCGGGACGACCGACAGCATCTTGGCGCTGGTGCCCAGCTCCAGGATCGGGAAGAGGTCGGTCAGGTAGTCACGGAGGACGTTGCCGGTGACGGAGATGGTGTCCTCGCCGCGGCGGATGCGCTCCAGGGAGAACGTCGTCGCGTCGACCGGGGACAGGATCTTGATCTCCAGGCCCTCGGTGTCGTGCTCCGGCAGGTACTGCTCGACCTTGGCGATCAGCTGGGCGTCGTGGGCGCGGTTCTCGTCCAGCCAGAAGACGGCCGGGGCGCCGGTGGCGCGGGCGCGGGTGACGGCGAGCTTGACCCAGTCCTGGATGGGCAGGTCCTTGGTCTGGCAGGCGCGGAAGATGTCGCCCTCGGCGACCTCCTGCTCCAGGACGACGTTGCCCTCGGAGTCGACGAGGCGGACGGTGCCGGCCTGCGCCATCTCGAAGGTCTTGTCGTGGGAGCCGTACTCCTCGGCCTTCTGCGCCATGAGGCCGACGTTCGGGACGGAGCCCATGGTCGACGGGTCGAAGGCGCCGTTGGCGCGGCAGTCCTCGATGACGGCCTGGTAGACGCCGGAGTAGCTGTGGTCCGGGAGGACAGCGAGGGTGTCGGCCTCCTGGCCGTCCGGGCCCCACATGTGGCCGGAGGTGCGGATCATGGCCGGCATCGAGGCGTCGACGATGACGTCGGACGGCACGTGCAGGTTGGTGATGCCCTTGTCGGAGTCGACCATCGCGAGGGCGGGGCCCGCGGCGAGCTCGGCCTCGAAGGAGGCCTTGATCTCGTCGCCCTGCGGGAGGGACTCCAGACCCTTCAGGACGCCGCCGAGGCCGTCGTTCGGGGAGAGACCGGCGCCGGCGAGCACCTGGCCGTAGGTGGCGAAGGTCTCGGGGAAGAAGGCGCGGACGACGTGGCCGAAGACGATCGGGTCGGAGACCTTCATCATCGTGGCCTTGAGGTGCACGGAGAAGAGCACGTCCTCGGCCTTGGCGTGGGCGACCTGCTCGCCGAGGAAGGTGCGCAGGGCGGCGGCGCGCATGACGGCGGCGTCGACGACCTCACCGGCGATGACCTTCAGCGGCTCGCGGAGCTCGCTGGTGGTGCCGTCGGCGGCGGTGAACTCGAAGCGGAGGGTGTCGTCCTTGGTGACGACGACGGACTTCTCCGTGGAGGCGAAGTCGTTCTCGCTCATGGTGGCGACATTGGTCTTGGACTCGGAGGTCCAGGCGCCCATGCGGTGGGGGTGGTTCTTGGCGTAGTTCTTGACCGAGCCGGGCGCGCGGCGGTCGGAGTTGCCCTCGCGCAGGACCGGGTTGACGGCCGAGCCCTTGATCTTGTCGTAACGGGCGCGGACGTCCTTGTCCTGGTCCGTCCGCGGGTCGTCCGGGTAGTCCGGGAGGGCGTAGCCCTGCGCCTGGAGCTCGGCGACCGCGGCCTTGAGCTGCGGGATGGACGCCGAGACGTTCGGCAGCTTGATGATGTTGGCGCCCGGCGTCTTGGCCAGGTCGCCGAGCTCGGAGAGGGCGTCGGGGATGCGCTGGCCCTCCTCCAGGAACTCGGGGAAGACGGCGATGATGCGGCCCGCGAGGGAGATGTCCCGCGTCTCGACCGTGACGCCGGCCTGCGAGGCATACGCCTGGATCACGGGCAGGAACGAGTACGTCGCCAGGGCAGGCGCCTCGTCAGTGTGGGTGTAGATGATGGTCGAGTCAGTCACCGGGTGCTCCGCTCCACGTCTGCGTATGCGAGATTGCTCGACATCAAGATATCTCGTGATCGCGGTCCTCGGTGAAGGGCCCCACGAGCTCGCCGTCCCGGGGCACTCCGGCGGCCTCCACGAAGGGCCCGCCGAGGCGGTACGGGGTGGGGGCGCCCTCGACGTCGACACGGCGGAGCAGGCCGAGCAGGACGAGGGCGGCGGCGGCGACCACGCCCGCGGCGAGGGCCTGCCCGCAGCGGTGGGCGAGCCGGAGGTCGGCCGGGTCGTAGGGGGCGACGCTCGGCAGGGCGAGGGTGTCGCCGAGGAGCCAGAGGCCCACGCCGAGCCCGCCGGCGGCGAGCAGGGCGAGCGGAACGGTCACCGGGAGGCCGGGGAGGGCGGGCCCCCGTCGGGCGCCGGGACGCACCTGGCCCTTGCGGGCCAGGAGGGCGAGCAGGCCGCAGAAGACGGCGAGGACCACCAGGCCGGAGGCGATCACGTCGCCGGGCCGGTGCTGGCCCGCGGCGATGGTGTGGGCGCCGACGCCGACGGCCCAGAGCGTGGCGGCACCGACGGCGACGCTGCGCAGCCGGTAGGGGACGACGAGGGCCAGACCGAAGGCGACGCCGAGGGCGAGCGTGGTCTGGGCGCTGGGGAAGCCGGTGGACAGGAGCCCGCCGGCGTCGGCGAGCCGGGGGCGGGGTGCGTACCGCTGGAGGAGTCCGGTGAGGGCGAGGGCGGTAACCACCCCGCCGGCGGCGAGGCCGGTGAGGGCGTACCGCTTGCGTATCAGACCCGTGGCGAGCAGCAGGACGCAGCCGAGGACCAGAGAGAGGGTGGTTAGCCCGGCGAGCGAGGGGTGCTCGCGGAGCACGGTCACGGCCGCAGCGTCGGCGCGCCTGCCGGTCATGGCCCCGTCGCCCCAGCGACGGCCGGTCGCGGTGAGCACGAGGCCCGCGTAGACGACGGTGAGCAGGAGGACGGCCGCGAGGCAGCCGCGCCGGGTCCGGGTGCGGACCCGGGTGCTGAACGATCCGGCGGCCTCGCCTGCCACAGCGGCGTACCACCAGGTGTCACCGGTCTCCAGCGGCCTCGGGGAGCCGCCCGCGCGGGGCCTGTCGTAGGGAGCCATGCCCCGATTCGAACCCACGCGCGGCGGCCCCGCCCGCTGGACGCACCCGAACGAAACACGTCGGGGACGGTTCGCGGGGCGGGCCCCACCCAGCCGTCAGGGCTCGCGGACCCGGGGCGGCGCCCCGGGCCCCGGCGGGCGCTCCCGCTCAGCGGTCCGGGCTGGGGCGCTGGGCGACGACCGCGAGGACGAGTCCGCCGAGCAGGGCGAGCAGGGCGATGACGCCGAGCACGTATCCGGGCTCGCGCTCGTCGAGGAGCTGCCCGCCCACCTGGGTGGCGAAGGCCACCGCCATCATCACCTGTGCCCAGCCGAAGAGCTGGGGCCGGTGGACGCGGCGTCGTTGGAACGGCAGGATCCAGCCGGTCCGGATCGCCGCCGTACCGCCGACGGCGAACAGCACCGCGAACACGCTCGGCACGACCAGGAACCACGACATGTTCCACCCCCTGAACTTCCGTCGGGCGCCTCCGTCAGGCGCCCCGGATCGGGCGCGATCATGCCACGGCGAGATGACGGGATCCCCCCGTACGGTCGTGACGGCGGGTTCCGTACAGCGTGAACGCCGTGTTCACCAGGGCCACATGACTGAGCGCCTGCGGCATGTTGCCGAGCTGGCGGCCCGCCACCGGGTCCCATTCCTCGGCGAGCAGGCCGACGTCGTTACGGACGTCGAGGACGCCCTCGAAGACGGCGCGGGCCTCGTCGGTGCGGCCCGTCATGGCGAGCGCGTCGGCGTACCAGAGCGTGCAGGCGACGAAGGCTCCCTCGGTGCCGCCGAGGTCGTCGAGTTCGTGCGTCCCGCCGTCCCGGACGTCGCCGTAGCGGCGGAGGAACCCGTGGTCGTCGAGCCGCGCCATCGCCCGGACGGTCCCGAGGACACGGGGGTCGTCGGCGGGGAGGAAACCGAGCCGGGGGATCAGCAGGGCGGTGGCGTCGACCTGGTGGCTTCCGTAGTACTGGGTGAAGGACTGCTGTTCGTCGCTCCAGCCCTGGGCGCAGATCTCCGCGCGCAGTTCGTTGCGCAGGGCCTGCCAGTGCCCGAGCGAGCCGCGGAGCCCGGCGACGCGGGCGAGGCGGACGGCCCGGTCGGCGCCGACCCAGGCCATGACCTTGGAGTGGACGAAGTGGCGGCGCGGGCCCCGCACTTCCCAGATGCCCTCGTCCGGTTCCTGCCAGCGTTTGCCGAGGTACTCCAGGAGCGAGGCGACCAGGGCCCAGTCCGGGGCGTCGAGGGCGACCCCGGCCCGGACGGCCGAGTAGACGGTGTTGAGCACCTCGCCGTAGATGTCGAGCTGGAACTGGTCGACGGCCGCGTTGCCGAACCTGACGGGACGTGAGTTCTCGTAACCCGGCAGCCAGTCGGCCTGCGTCTCGGGCAGCTGCCGCTGTCCCTCGACCCCGTACAGCGGCTGGAGGTCGGCGGGGTCGCCGGCGACGGCGCGGACGAGCCAGTCCTTCCAGGCGAGCGCCTCTCTGCGGCAGCCGCCGCGCAGCAGGCAGGAGAGGGTGAACGTGGAGTCGCGCAGCCAGCAGAAGCGGTAGTCCCAATTGCGCTGCCCGCCGAGGGACTCGGGGAGGGAGGCGGTGGCGGCGGCGACGATGCCGCCGGTCGGGGCGTAGGTGAGGGCCTTGAGGGTGAGCAGGGAGCGGATGACCGCCTCGCGCGCCGGCCCCTCGTAACGGAGCGCGGCGGCCCAGTCGTTCCAGAGGGCGAGGGTACGGGTGAGGGCGGCGTCGACGTCGGCGGGCGGGGCGGCGGCGGGCGCGGGGGCGTGCGAGGGGCGCCAGCCGAGGACGAAGGAGACGCGGCGGCCCGCGGTGACCGTGAAGTCGACGGTGGTGCGGTCGGGGGTGACGAGGGGTTCGACGCCGGGGTCGCAGGAGAGGTAGGCGGCGTCGGGTCCGGCGACCCAGGCGACGGTGCGGCGGTCCACCGAGCGGACCCAGGGCACGATGCTGCCGTGGTGGAAGCGGACCCTCAACTCGCTGCGCACGTCGACCCGTCCGGCGATCCCCTCGACCACGCGGACGATGCGGGGTGCGTCCTCGCGCGGGCAGCGCGGGGGCATGAAGTCCGTGATGCGGACGGTTCCGGTGAGGGATTCCCAGACGGTGTCGAGGACGAGGGTGTCGCCCCGGTAACTCCTGCGCGTGCAGTGGGACCCGCCGACGGGGGCGAGGAGCCAGCGGCCGTGCCCCGGGTCGCCGAGGAGGGCCGCCAGGCACGCGGGCGAGTCGAAGCGCGGCGCGCACCACCAGTCGACGGACCCGTCGGTCCCCACGAGCGCGGCGGTCTCCAGGTCACCGACGAGGGCGTAGTCCTCAATTCGCCCTGCCATGACGGGATTGTATGCCTGATCGAATTCCTGTGCAGACAGATGGGGAATACCTTCCTGGAGGTTCGCATATTCTTCCCCCATTTCTTGACGGCATCGCCTCCGGCGCAGGATCCTGAAGTACGCGGGTTTTCCGCGCGGAAGGCCGTACCTATGAGTAGTGATTCACATCCCCTGCGCCGTTCGACCGACCGCGCACCCGGTTCCGGCACGCGTACGGTGAGTCTCGTCCTCACGGTGCGCTCCGGCGACGGCGACCCGCGACCGGTGCTCGATCCGCTGCTCGGCCAAGTCCCGTCGACCGTGGGGGACGTGGTCCTGGTCGGTGGCCCGCCCGGCGAACGGCGGACGCGCACGGGGCTCACCGTGCGCGGGCTCGGACCCTGGGACTCCTCGCACGGCGACATTCCGCACGCGGGTCTGCTCGCGGCGACCGGTGATCTGGTCGTACTGATGGACGCCGACGGCAGCATGTCGCCGCACGAGATCCCGCACTATCTGCACTACCTGGAGAGCGGCTACGACTTCGTCAAGGGATCACGCTTCATCGCGGGCGGAGATTCCGCCGACTATCCGCTCTCGCGACGGATCGGACACCGCGCGCTGCTACGGGTCGCACACCGGATGTACGGCCAGCACCTGACCGATCTCTGGTACGGGTTCTGCGCTTTCCGGCGCTCTTTCGTGGACCTCCTCGATCTGCGCGAGGACGGGGTCGAGCTGGGCGCCGAACTGGTCACGCACGCCCTGCACTACGGCCTGCGCGTCGCCGAGGTGCCCAGTCACGAACTGCCGCGCCGCCACGAGCCTTCCCCCCTGCGCACGGTCCGCGACGGCACGCGGATCCTCGGCACCCTCCTCGACGAACGGCCGCACAACGCGCTGTCGCGGCTCGCGCACCGGCGACGCGGGCACGGCTCCCGCCACCACGCCCCAGGTTGACTTATCACCTGAAAAGATGCTAACGCTGGAAACAGCACCATTTCTGGACAGACCGTTTCAGAAAAGACCATCGACATCAGGACAGACCCTCGGCAGGGTCGGTTGTCGGAAGAGGCTCGTCGTGACCTCCACCCCTCTCGACCGGACGCCGTCGGCATCCGGACCGCATCCCCTGCGGCGGACGACCGACTGGCCCGTCGACGATGCCCGGCGCCGCACCCTCCGCCGCCCCCCGCAGCACCCGACCGCCCACCCCTCACGCCGGGCGGCCGACCGGATGACAGCCGCCGTCCCTCCCCCGCGGAGCCGGACGTGCAGGACCCGGGGAGCGGCCCGCAGGCGCCGCGGTCGTACGACCCACAGCCGCGCCGCCCGGCGAAGCCGGGGCTCCGAGGGATCGTCCGGACCATCCGGACCATCCCGACCGGCTGAGACGCGACCCCGCCGTCCCGCCCCCGCACCGATCACCCGCGCGCCCGTGCGCCCCGCGCCCCGCGCCTTCTCCCGAGGAGGCGAGGCGTGATGGCCACCGCCCGCGCGCTCCCACCGCTCCCTCGCCGGCTCGTCCGACCGCCGGTGGACCTCGAACTGCTCATCCCGGCCTACAACGAGCAGCGCCGGCTGCCCTCGACCGTGGACGCCACGGTGGACTTCCTGGCCGGACGGCCCTGGTCCTCGGCGGTCGTCGTGGTCGACAACAACAGCGCCGACGGCACCCTCGACGTCCTGGAGCGGTTCGCGGACTCCCCCGTACCGGTCCACGCCATCGGATGCAGCGAGCAGGGCAAGGGCGCTGCGGTCCGACGCGGCATCGAGACCTCCTCGGCCCGGTACATCGGCTTCGCCGACGCGGACAACGCCACCCCCGTCGAGACCCTGGACCGGGTGATGACGCTGCTGCGGGAGGGTCACGGCGCGGTCATCGCCTCACGCCACGCACCGGGTGCGCACCTCGACGTGGAGCAGTCGGCGCTACGGCGCGGCGGGGGTCTGGTCTTCCGGAGGCTCGCGCGGCTCTCGCTTCCCGGAGTCGCCGACACCCAGTGCGGGTTCAAGTTCTTCTCCGGTCCTCTCGCCCACACGATCGTCCGGGACTGCCACATCGACGGCTTCGCCTTCGACGTGGAACTGCTCGCCCATGTGGTGCGGGCCGGGCAGGACGTCGTGGAGGTGCCGGTGGTGTGGCACGACGTACCCGGTTCGACGTTCTCGGCACGGCGCGACGGACTGCGCTCGATGGCCGATCTCCTGCGGATCTCGCTGGCCCGGTGATGACGATGACCGCCCTCGACCGGCTCGCCCGTACCGACCTCGCCTTCCTCAACTGGCGCGACCCCGCGCACCCCGACGCGGGCGGCGCCGAGGCGTACTGCTGGGAGATCGCCCGGCGGTTCGCGGCGGCCGGGGCCCACGTCACCCTCGTCTCGTCGCGGTACCCCGGCTCGCGCGCCCGCGAGTACCGCGACGGCATCCGCGTGGTGCGCGCCGGCGGCACCTTCGGCGTGTACGCCGCGGCGGCGGCGCACCTGTTGCGGAACCGGCACGCGTACGACGCCGTGCTCGACTTCCAGAACGGGATCCCGTTCTTCTCACCGTTGTTCACGCCCCGCTGGACCGCCGACCTCTGCGTCATCCACCACGTCCACCAGCACCAGTTCGACACCCGCTTCCGGTGGCCCATGAACTCCGTGGGGCGGGTCCTGGAGAAGCAGGTCAGCCGACGGGTCTACCGGGGCCGGCCCGTGGTGGTCGTGTCGCCGTCCACCCGCGAGGGCACCCGGCGCGAACTCGGCTTCGGCAACCCCATCCACATCGTGCCCAACGGGCGTCCCGGCAAGGGGCTCACGGCCCCCACCGGGCAGCGGTCCGCCACCCCGGCCCTCACCGTGGTCAGCCGGCTCGTGCCGCAGAAGCGGGTCGACCTGATCCTGCGCGCCGTGCCCGCGCTGCGGCGCCGTTGGCCGGAACTCCGCGTCGACCTCTGCGGGGACGGTCCGGAGGGCGAGTCGCTGCGGAAGCTCGCCGCCGACCTCGGCATCGCCTCCACCGTCGAGTTCCACGGGTACGTGTGCGACGAACGCCGGGAGGAGCTGTTCCACCGGGCGTGGCTGACGGTCGTGCCGTCGGTGGCCGAGGGCTGGGGCCTCGCGGTCATCGAGGCGAACGCCGTCGGCACCCCCGCGCTCGCCTTCGACGTGCCGGGGCTGCGGGACGCGATCCGGCCCGGGGTCAACGGCTGGCTCCTCGACCCCGACGCCGACCTGGCGGCCGGTGTCGCCTCCGCACTCGACGCGCTGTCCACCCCCGAGGCACGGTCGCTCACCGCGGCGCGCTGCCGCTCCTGGGCAGCCGCCTTCTCCTGGGACGCCAGCGCCGAACGGCTCGCCCAGGTCGTCCTGGAGGACCTCCAGCGCATCCACCGGCACCGGCGCTCCCGTCGCTCGGCCAGCGACCTCTCCGTACTCACCCGGTTCACCTCCGCCGACCCCGAGAGCACCGAGCGCGCGGTGCGGAACTCCCTGCGTCAGACCGACGCCTGGCACCGGGAGGGCGACGCCTTCCGGCTGCTGCTCCACGGCTGCGACGAGGTGCGGGCGTTGAACGCGCTGAGCCGCCTCGACGTCTCCGAGGCCGACATCGCCCTGGCGAACGGCCACGTCGTCCTGCTCGGCACGGCGGAACCCGGCGACGGCCCGGCTCCGGGCCAGGCCCGCGGGCGGCGGCCGTGACCGCCGCCGGGCCCGTCGCGGAGCGGTCGGCCGTCGTCCTCCAGGACGAGGTCACCGCGGTCCACGGCGCGCGCTGGATCGCGACCGCCGTGGTCCTGGTCGGCGCGCTGAACTACGGGTACACCCTGATACTCACCCGGCTGCTCGACGTCTCCGGGTACGCCACCTTCGCCGCGGGTCAGGGCCTCGTGGTGTGCACCGCGGCGGTCGCCGTGGTCACCGTGCCCTGGATGCTGGCGCAGGCGCTCGCGCGGTCCACCTCGGACACCGAGCGCGGCGAGGCGGTCCGGTTCGCCGTGATCACGGCCATCGCCGGCGGCGGTGTCGCGGCGCTCGCGGTGGGCTGTGTGTCGATGGGCTTCGCGAGCACGCCGACGACGCTCGTCATCGCGGGCGCCACTCTCGCCATCTACGTCACCCGGGTCAGCGCCGGCTGGCTCCAGGGCACCGAACGGCTGCGGACCCTCGCGGTCCTCACCACCGTGGAGGCCGCCCTCAAGTTCGGCATCGGCCTGTTCTTCGTGTCCGCGCTCGGCCTCGGCGAGACGGGCGCCCTCGCCGCCTTCGCGGTCGCCGTCGTGCCGTACGTGTTCTTCTGGCCGCGCCGCTTCCGCGGCGGGACGCACCGCCCGTGGCGGGCGGTGAGCGCGGACCGCGCGCTGTGGCGCCGCGCGTCCGGCGTGGCCTCGCTGCAGGGAGTCGTGGCGCTGCTCGCGGCCATGGACATCGTCCTGGTCGCGATGCTGCCCACCGACCGTGCGGCGGCCGCCAGTTACCAGGCGGCGGTCATGCTCGGCCGGGTCCCGCTCTTCCTCGCCGGTGCCGTCTCGATCGCCTTCCTGCCGGCGCTCTCGCGGCGGCGCTCGGGCGATCCGCTGACGGCGAGCGCGCTCCGGATGTACCTCACCGTGGCACTGCCCCTGACCGTGGTGGCCGCCACGGTGCCCGGCGGCCTGCTCACCACGATCTTCCCGCCCGGGTACGCGATGGTGTCCACCCTCATGGCCTGTACGGCGACGTCCGGCCTGGCACTCGGCGCGCTCGCCCTGCTCGTGACCTTCGCGCAGGCCGTGGACGACTACGCCTGCCTGCGGACACTCCTCGTGGGGCTCGGCCTGTACGTGACCGGGCTGGCGGTCGGCTGGGCCACCGGCGGTGTGCTCGGCATGGCGATCGGCGGGCTGTGCGGGACGGTCGCCGCCCTGGCCCTGCTCGCCGTCCGGCATGCCCGCCGCCACGGCTTCGGGGTCGCGGAGCGGCCGTTCGGCCGGGTGGTGCTGCCGCTGCTGGCGCTCGCCGGGGGCCTCGCACTGCTCCGCCCCTACACCGTCGTCTGGTTCGTGGCCGCGCTGGCGGTCACGGTGATCGCGCTGTGGCGGTTCTTCGGACGGCGCGGAGCACCCGTCGCCGCGACCGATTCCATGGAGGGCGCCCCGGACGATGCCGGCGGCGCGGGCCCGGGCGGGCAACCCGTGGCGGAGACCGCGAAGGAGTCTGTGATGAATGCGCTGACGCCACCGGCCGGGGCGCGAGAGACCCGGGCCGCGGTCCACGACGAGCGTTCCGTTCAGCTTCTCGTCGACGCCGTCTGGCGGGGCCGGGTCCGGCCCGCCGGAGACGAGGAGCTGGACGGCGCGCTGGCCGCGGCCCGGCGCAACCAGGTCGAGGGCCGGCTGGCCCGCGCGTACCCCCGTCAGCTCGCGCGGACGCTCACCGAGGTGGAGAGCGCGACCGGGCTGTTCCGGCGGAACCTCGTCGAGTCGACGGAGCGGCTGCGGGCGGCGGGCATCCCCACCGTCCTGATCAAGGCCGATCTCGCCGGGGACTACGTGTACGGCAACTTCGACCTGGTGGTGCCTCCGGGGCGCCTGTGGGCGGCGCAGGACGCGCTCGACGGCTGGTACGCGCACCGCACGACGTACTGGCTGGAACGGTCGTCGAAGGTGCTCCTGGAGCCCCCGGACGGCCCGGCGGCCCATCTGCACGGTTCGGTCTCGTGGTTCGGGGTGCCGGTGGTGCCCACCGACCGGCTCTTCGCCCGCGCCGAACGGCCCGAGGACCACGACCGTCCGAACGTGGACGTGCGAAGCCCCGTGAACGGCGACGTGCGCGGACCGGTCGACGGCGACGCGCGCGGCCCCGTGAACGGCCATGCCAGGGTCCGCGCCGACGGCTGCTCCTGGCTGACTCCGTGCCCCTCCGACCGGCTGCGGATCTGGCTGGCGCACGCCCTCTTCCAGAACCTGACCCTCGACCTGTCCGAACTGCTCGCCCTGCGGTCCCTGCTCCAGCCCGACGTCGTGGCCGAGGCACACCACGAGGCCGCCCGCGAGGGCTGGTGCGCGGGCGGACGCGAGGCGCTCGACGCCGCCGTCGAGGCGATGGCGCGACTCGACCGGGGCGCATACGTCCCGTTGCCCCTTCCGCTCCCGGTGCGGACCTCGCTCCGGGTCGGGGCCGAGCACTCCGGCCATCTCCTCGGCGAGGGCCGCCTGCGTGCCGCGACCCGCGAGGCCTCGCTTCGGGTGCCGCTCGTGGTGACCAAGAAGCTGCGGAGGCGAGTGCCGTGACGACCGCACGAGGCCCGCTTCTCGTCGCCGTGTCCGGACCGGACGGCGCCGGCAAGTCCTCGCTGGTCGCACGGCTGACGGCGCTGCTCGGCGAACGAGGTGTCACGGTCGTCGCCTTCCACTGCTACGGCTGCTTCCTGTGCCGCAGGTTCCCGGTTCCGCCCAGGGTGGAGGAACGGACGGAACCGGGTGGGGACGGGTGGGCACGGCGCGCCACGGATCCCGAGCGCCGGGGATCCGGGCTGCACCGTGCCCACGCGTTCCTGGACGCCGGTGAGCTGGCGGCCCGGATCGCGGCCGCCGGCCTGCGGGCCAGGACGCGCGCGCGGGGCGGTGAGGCCGTCGTCCTCACCGACCGGGGTCCGCTCGACGCCCTGGTGAAGTTCCATCTGCCGGCCGGTTCGGCGGCGGCGTCCGTCTTCCGCCGGATCGCCGACCGCTACGGTCTGACGCTGCTCGTGGAGACCGGGCCCGCCACCCTGCAAGGGCGGGGCTGGGAGGAGATCGCGGGGCCCCCGACGGCCTGGTGGGCCCGCTACCGGAGCTGGGCGCGGCGGCTGCCGCGGATCGCGCGGCTCGACGGCGAACGGGCTCCGTCCCTGGTCGCGGGCGAGGCCCTCGGCCGGATCCTGGACACGATGCGCGAGCGCGACCGGGCCGGGCACGAGGACGGGCAGAAGCGCCATGTCGTGGTGTCGATCTACGACGACGCGGAGAACCCCGCCTACCGGGGCGGCGGGGCCCTGGTCATCGGCAAGATCGCCCGCCGGCTCGCCCAGGACTTCCGGGTGACGGTCGTGACGGCGGGCAGGAACGCCGGCAGCGAGGACCGGAACGGCATCCGGTACGTCCGGCTGCCGGTGGGCCGGGCCGGCCCACGCGCCGGACAACTGCTGTTCCTGACGCTGCTGCCGTTCGTGGCCCGCCGGATCCGGCACGACCTGTGGCTGGAGAGCTTCACGCCCCCGTTCTCGACGAGTTTCCTGCCGCTGACGACGGGCGCGCCCGTGGTCGGCATCGACCAGGGCCGCAGCGCCGAGGCGCTGTGGCGGCGCTACCACATCCCCTTCTTCCTGGTCGAGCGGCTCGGGCTGCGCTGCTACCGGCACATCGTGGTGATGAACGCCGCCGACGGAGCGGTGGTCCGACGGCTCAGCCCGCGCGCCGACGTACAGGTGATCGCGAACGGGGTCGAGCAGCGCCTCCTCGACGAGAACCGGCTCGGGTCCGGGCGGTTCATCCTGTTCCTGGGGCGGATCGACACCTGGGTCAAGGGCCTCGACCTGCTCCTCGACGCGTACGAGCGGGCCCGGCCCCCGATGGACCTGCTGCTCGCGGGCAGCGGCACCCCGGCCGAGGAGCGCCGGCTCGCCGCACTGGTCGCCGCCCACGACCACGGACCGGAACCCCGGATCCGCTGGGTGGGGTACGCGGGCGAGGAACGCAAGCGCCGACTCCTCCTCGACAGTGCCTTCCTGGTGATGCCGTCCCGGCACGAGACCTTCGGCCTGGTGGCCCTCGAAGGGATGTCGTACGGCAAGCCCGTCCTCCACTTCGACCTGCCGGCACTGCGCTGGATGCGCGACGGCGGCGATGTGGCCGTCCCGCCGTTCGACGTGGCGGCCCTCGGGGAGCGGATGAGCGAGCTGGCCACGGACCCGGCGCTCCGCCGCCGTCTCGGACGGCGCTCGGTGATCGCCTCCCAGCACTACACGTGGGACGAGATGACGGGTCGCTACCTGGCCCTCGCCCACCGGCTTCTGGACACACCCGCCTCCGCACGGCGGCCGAGGAAGAGGGGTGCGTCGTGGCTGACGACCCGCTGACCAGCTTCGTCCGGACCCTCGTCGGATCGGACGTGCCGATCCTGGTGCTCTCGCCCCACCTGGACGACGCCGTGCTGTCCTGCGGCGGGCTGCTCGGCTGGGCGGGGCGCCGGGCGCCGGTGACGATCGCCTCGTTGTTCACGGAGGCCGCGCCACCGCCGTACACCCTCTCCGGCCGGCAGTACCTCAAGCAGATCGGCGCCGACGACGCGGAGGAGCTGTTCGCCGAGCGGCGTGCCGAGGACCGGCGGGTCCTGGAGCGCCTCGACGTCCGCTGCCGCCATGTCGGCCTGGTCGACGGGCTGTTCCGGCGGCTGCCGCGGCCGGGTCCCGCCGCGCGGCGACTCGCCCCGCGGCTGCCCGAGGTGGCCCACGTGTACCCGACGTACCGGCTGCACCTCTCCCGCGGCCGGGTCTCACCGCACGACGCCGAGACCCTGCGCCTGGTCGGTGCCGTCATCGACGAACTGCTTCCCGGCCGCACCGGCGGCCTGGTCCTCGCCCCGCTGGGCGTGGGCGGGCACGCCGACCACGTCCTCGTCCGCACCGCGGCCGAGCGCGCGGGCCGCCGGGTCGTCTACTACAGCGACTTCCCGTACGACCAGCACGCCTCCCCCGACGCCCGCTTCACCGCGAGGCACCGGCTGGTGGCCCGTTCCTGGCAGCGCGGGCTCGACCGGAAGGCCGAACTGATCCGGGGGTACGCGACACAGGTCGACGCGCTGTTCCCCGGCGGCGTCGTCCCCCGCGTGCCCGAGGTGTACCTGCTGCCGCGGTCCGGGTGGACGGCGGCGAGGCCGGCCCGCACACACGGCCCAGGTATCGGGGTCCGCGCCGCCGGAGGCGTCTCATGACCCTCCCCCGCACCGATCCGCAGGGCACCCGGGACGAACCGGCGGCACCGGTCCCACCCGTGCCCACGCCCACGCCCAGGCCCACGCGCCTGCGCCTGCGGCTCGGCACCCTGCCGACCTTCGTGTACGCGGCGGCGGTGGGACTGCTCACCACGGTCCTGCGTCTGACGCGACTCGGGCAGTCGGGCGACGTGTTCGTCGACGAGCCGATCTACCGGCGGCTCGGCGAGAGCGCGGCCGCCGGCGGCTTCCCCCGTACCGACGAGGGCACGTTCTTCCTCCACCCGCCCGGCTACTTCTATCTGGAGGCGGGCTGGACCAAGGTGGTCGGCGAGCACACCGGCATCATCGCGGGCGTGCACTCCTCCCGGGTGCTCAACGCCCTCCTGGCCGGAGTCACCGCGGCCCTCATCGTCTTCCTCGTCGCCCGGGTGCGGTCGCGCGGAGCGGGTGTCGTCGCGGGCCTCGTGTTCGCCCTGGACGCCTACTGCATCCGCCAGAACGACCGGGTGCTCCTGGAGACCTCCACGATGGTCTGGATCCTCGCCGGCTACCTGGTCCTGGTCGGCCTCGCACGGCCCGATCCACCCACCCGGCCACGCGCCCGGGCGCTGCTCGCCGGGCTGTTCTTCGGGCTGGCGATCCTGACGAAGGACCACGCGGTACTGATCACCCTGCTGCCCCTGTGCGCCGCCCTGATCCTCGGCTGGGGACCGCCCCGGCGTCTCGTCGCCCTCACCGGCGCCGTCGCCGTGGCCTCGTACGCCGTGTACCTGTTCCTGATCGCCGTGTTCGGACACTTCGAGGAGTTCTGGGAAGCGAAGACGGCCGGGGTGCGGCGGCTGCTCGGGCTCGTTCAGGAGACCGGTTTCAACGCGGCGGGCGCGCCCCCGCTCTCGGACCGGTTCCTCGACGAGCTCCCGGCGTTCGCGGGCACCTATCTGCTGCTCGCCCTCACCCCGGTGGCCCTCTTCCTGCTGCTGCGCCGCAAGGAGCCGGTGTACCGGCTGCTCGCGCTCTTCCACGCCTCGGCGATCGTGACCCTGGGGTACGCGGTCGGTATCGGCACCCTGGAGGAACAGGCGCTGTACCTGCTGTTCGTCCCGAACCTGGTGGCCCTCGCGGTCACCGTGCCGATGCCGTCCCGGAAACGGGCCGCACGGCGCTACGTCACCCTCGGCATCCTCGGGGCCCTGCTCGCCGTACCCGCCGCCAGTTACGCCCACGACCGGTGGACGCCCGACGACGGCTTCCGACGGCTGCACGCCTATCTGCTCGATCACGTACCGGCGGGCACCGGGATCGTCACGGTGGACGGCCAGCGGAGCCGGGGCGTGACGAACTGGGTGCTGCGCGACGACTACCGCCTCGGCAACTGGGTGACACCCGAGGAGCAGACCGCGAACGACGCCGCCTATGTCCTCGTGCCGTGGCGGGTCATCGAGCAGGGGTACGGCCGTTCCCCGCTCGCCGAGGTGCAAGGGCTGACGGCCGGACTGCGGCCGGTGTTCTCCTTCGACGGACCCACGTACGGCACGCTCGCGCTGTACCGGCTGCCGTCGGCGCCGCCGCTGCCTCCGCCGCTGCCCGGACCGGACGTGGCGCGACTCGCGGTGCCGGACTCGGCCGTGACGGGTCCGCTGCTCCCGGTGCCGGAGCAGGCAATCACGGGGGCGGGCGATGCGCCGCGGTGACCGGCCCCGTGTCCTGCTCCTGACCAGCAGCCCGCTGGACGGGGCGGAGGGCTGCGACGTCCGGCTCGCCTCCGACGTCCTGGAGGTCCTGCCCGAGGTGGACTTCGTCTGGCTCTCCCAGTGGCCGGGCCGACGCCAGGCCCCGCCGACGAGGGGCCGGCCGGTCCGCGTCCTCTCCCGGGACGGTGTGCCGCACCTGCCCGAGCGTGTGCAGTCCGCGGCCGCCGGGGGCGTGTGGTCCCGCCGGGTCGACCTCGTGCACGCCTTCCTGACCGTCGGCCGTACCTTCCCGGCCTTCTCGTGGCTGCGCCCGCTGCTCCTCGGTGGGCGACCCGTCGTCCACACCGTGCCGGGGATCATGGACTCCGGTCTCCTCAAGCACATCCGGCCGCTGGGGACGACGGTCGCCCTGTCCGAGTCGATGGCACGGCGGCTGCGCGCGGCGGACTTCGGGGACGTGCGGGTGATCCCGCCCATGATCTCCCTGGAGGAATGGCCGTACCTGCCGCGCCCCGAGGGGTTCCCCGTGGTCCTGTTCGCCGGGCATCACGATCCGCACGGCGGGGCGGAGACGGCGATCGACGCCGCGGCCGAGGCGGTACGGACGGGGGCGAGGTTCCGGCTGGTGCTCGCCATGCGCGGACGGCCCGGGCAGGACACCGCGATGCTCGACGAGGCGCTGCGCGAACGCGCGGGCGCCGCGGGGCTCACGGACTTCGAGGTGCTCGGCTACGTCGCGGACATGCACGCGCTGCTCGCCACCGTCCATGTGCTGCTGTTCCCGCCGGCCGTGCTCGGCGGCAAGGCCGACATCCCGCTGACCGTCCTGCAGGCGCTCGCCTCGGGGCGTCCGGCGATCCTCAGCGACCTCCCCCAGTGGGCGGACTTCGGCCACGCGGTGCTGCGGGCCCCGGCGGGCGACGCGCGCCGCACGGGCCAGCAGCTGGCCTGGCTGCTGGACCAGCCGCGCTCCTGGGACATGCTCGCCGACCGGGGCCGGGCTCTCGTCGAGGACCACTTCGGCCCCGAACGCTTCGCGGCCCGGTACGCCGCCCTGTACCGGGAGTTGCTGTCATGACGGCCCCGCGGTGGAGGGGGCCCCGGGGTGCGCCGGTCGCCCTGGTGGTGCTCGCCGTGCTCCTGCTGCCGACGGGGGGCGTGGTCGGACAGCCGGATCCGGAGCCGTACCTGTACGGCACGCTCCAGACCGACCCGGACCGGGCGGTCACCGAGTACGAGCACGGCATCCGGGTCGCCCATCTCCCGATCGACTGGAGCAGGTTCGAGCCGGAGCCGGGCGTGTACGACGAGGACTACGCGCGCGAGGTGCGGGACCGGCTGGAGGTCTTCCACGAGGCGGGGCTGCGGGTCGAGGCCGGGCTCGGCCTCAACGACCCGCCGCGGTGGCTGCCGGACGAGTTCCCGGAATCGGTCTATCTGAACCAGTTCGGCGAGCGGTCCACCGACACCCCCAACATCGTGTTCAGCGAGCCCGTGCGCGAGCACGTCGCCGAGTACGCGCGCGCGGTGGACCGGCTGATCGGTCTCGACGGCCTCTGGGCCATCCGCGTCGGCGTCAACGCGAGCGGCGAGTTCGCCTATCCCGGCCCGACCTCGGAGGACGGCGGCCCCGGCGCCTTCTGGGCGTACGACAGCCACGCCCAGCGGAGCACCCCGTACCCGGGGTGGCGCCCCGGGGAACGCACCTACCACGGGAAGCCGTTCACCCCGGAACAGGTGGCCCGCTGGTACGACTGGTACGTGGGGAAGCTGGCGGGCGCCGTGAACTGGCAGCTCGACCTGTACACCTCGCTCGGGTACGAGGGACTGCTCAAGGTCCTCATCCCCGGGGGCGGTTTCTACCCCTCGGACATGCGGGCGGCGGTCGACGCCGGGCTCGTGGGCTCGCCGTCGATCCGGCTCGTGTCGCGCGGCGCCGGGTTCTTCCTGACGCTCCCCCTGGTCGAGCACCGGGACTCGGTGCGGATCGTCACCACCGCCCTGGTGGACGGCACGGGCGACCCCGTGGACAACGGCTGCGCGCCCGCCGACGCGAAGACGGACCTCGCCGCCGCCCCGAACGACGCGCTGGTCCGCGACTGGTCCTCGGCCCGGTGGGTGGTGGCGGTGGCCAGGAGCGCCGGCTTCACCCGGCTGACCGGGGAGAGCGCCGGGCCGCAGGTCTCCCCATACCGGCCCGGAGTGACGGAGACGGCCTACCGGCAGATGGCGTCCTGCGGTCTCGAAGGCCTGATGTGGGCCTTCGACGGAAACCTGTACGACGGGACGCCCGGCTCGTCCCTCGATGAGTACGCGGAGACGATCAGCCGTCACCCCTGAGGCGCGGGGGCGTCGGGAGCGGTCGGGGGCCCGGCCGGCCGCTCGGCGCTGAGGAGCAGGATGCCGGTGTCGCCGTACTCGGGCAGCGTGGGGTCCTTGTCGACCCGGGCGATCCGCAGAACGCTGGTGCGGGGTGCGAAGACGGCCCGGAGGGCGGCCTCGTCGACCGGGCAGGCGGGCCAGAGCGGTCCCGCGCCGATGCGATAGCTCGGCATGCGTTCCATGAAGGCGGCGACGAGCCGGCCGCCGGGGCGGACGGCCTGCACGAAGGCGTCGCAGATCCGGGTGAACTCCCCGGCGTCCTCGGTGACGCTCTCGGCGACGAAGTTCATCGAGGCGAGGTCGTAGGCGCCGGGCACCACGTCGTCGACGGTGCCGGGCACGACCCGCACCGGGCGCAAGGCCTCCGCGGCGCTCTCGGGGAGCGCGGCGTCGAGGGAGCGGCAGAGCGCGTAGAAGGGCCGCCAGCTGGCGTCGGGACCCCGGTCGAGCTGGCGGCGCAGATACCGGAGGTTGGCGGCGCCGGGTTCGAGGGCGTCGACGCGACGGCTCGCGGCGCCCGCGAGCATCAGGGGGTAGAGGTTGGGGCCCGCGCCGAGTTCGAGGGTGCGGGCGAGGCTGCCGGGGGCGATCTGCCGGTAGACGGCCGCGTGGTGGTGGATGACGCCGATGTCGCAGGGGTGGAGGCGGCGGTAGTTCTCGGCGAGGTAGTCGGTGACGGGCCAGGCGTCCCAGTCGGCGTCGCGGTTGTGGCGCACGTGCGTCGTGCCCATCACGGCGGCTCCGGTGTCCGGCCGGCCGTGAGGGCGGAGGGCCGTACGGCAGGGGCGGGTTGCAGGGTGAAGCGCCCGGCCAGCTCGGTGAGGACCGCGCAGAGCTCCTCGATCTCCTCGTCGGTGTTGGCGGCGGTGACCTGGACGCGGAAGCCGACCCGGTCGCGCGGGACGAGCGGGTACGAGGCGAGCGTCACGTAGATGCCGTGCTCCCAGAGGAAGGCGGCGACCGCGTCCAGGTCGTCGGCGTCGGCGAGCGGGATCTCGATGATCGGCAGTCCGTCGGTGTTGGGCGTGGCGACGCCCAAGGCACGGACGTGGTCGAGGACGCGGGCCGTCTTGCGGTACAGCCCGGCCCGGATCTCGTCGCCGCGGGCGTCGTTGACCTCGAGTCCCGCGAGGGCGGTGGCGAGCGAGGCCGTCGGCGAGGGACCGGAGTAGAGGTACGGGGCCGCCGCCACCTTGAGATGGTCCTTGAGCCACTTCGGGACGGCGAGAAAGGCGAGCAGCGAGGAGAACGCCTTGGAGAAGCCTCCGACCAGGACCAGGTCGTCGTAGGTCTCGCCGAGGTGGCGGACGATGCTGTTTCCGCGGGATCCGTAGGGGCTGGTCTCGCCGGGCAGCCGCTCCCCGATGACTCCGAAGCCGTGGGCGTCGTCGATGTACAGCAGGGCGCCGTTCTCGCGGGAGATCCGGTGGAGGGTGGCGAGGTCGGGGAAGTTTCCGGTCATGCTGTTGACGCCGTCCATGCAGATGAGGCGGCTCGCGTCGGCGGGCGCGCCGCGGAGCAGCGCCTCCAGTTCGCCGGGCCGGTCGGCGTGGAAGCGGTGGATCTCGGCGCCCTGGCCGCGGGCGGCGACGCAGCCGTCGTACACGGTGCGGTGGGCCTGGGCCTCGACGAAGACCTGTCCGGTGCCGGCGAGGAGCGGGATCACCGACTGGTGGATGAGGGTGATGGTGGGCAGCAGCAGGGTGTCGGGGGCGCCGAGGAGTTCGGTGAGCCGCTCCTCGATCCGGGGGTAGAGCCGGGGGCTGCCGATGAGCCGGGACCAGCTGGGGTGGGTGCCCCAGCGCCTGACCTCCGGCTCGATCGCGTCGATGACCGTGGGGTCGAGGTCGAGGCCCAGGTAGTTGCAGGAGGCGAAGTCGATGAGCCAGTCGTCGCCGACCCGGATGCGGCGGCCGTCGATCTCGTCGATGACGGCGTCGCACATCCGGCTGGTCCGGTGGAGGTGTTCGAGGTCGCGCCAGCGGGAGGCGCGCGGAGGGCGTCCCGCCCGGGCGGCGGGGCGGACGGCGGGCCTGGCCGGCGGGCGCTCGCCGGACGGCGGGGCCCGGTGCAGATAGGACTCGGCCTGATGGGCGGTCATGGGGCGGGCGAAGAGATAGCCCTGCCCGTAGCGGCAGCCCATCTCGGCGAGGAGCGCCCGCTGTTCCTCATGCTCGATGCCCTCGGCGACGACCTGGAGACCGAGGACGTCGGCGATACGGACGATGCCCTCCACGAGCGCCACCTGCTGCGGGTCGGTCGTGATGTTGTCGATGAACGACTTGTCGACCTTCAGGACGTCGATGGGGAACTCGCGGAGGTAGCTGAGCGAGGAGAAGCCGGTGCCGAAGTCGTCGATCGCGATGGAGACGCCCAGGTCCTTCAGAGCGGCCATGGTGGTCCTGATCTGGGCGTCCCTGCGCATCAGGACGGTCTCGGTCAGCTCCAGGACGAGCGAGCCGGGCGCGAGCCCCGAGGAGCGGAGGGTGCGGCGTACGCCTTCGAGGAAGCCCGGGTCGCGGAACTGGCGGGCGGAGACGTTGACGCTGGCGTACAACGGGGTCTTCCGGGGGCGGGCGCGCTGCCAGCGGGCGATGTCGAGCGCCGCGTGTTCGAGGACCCAGGCGCCGAGGGGCATGATGTGGCCGCTCTCCTCGGCCAGGGCGATGAACTGGTCGGGCGGGACCATGCCGCGACGGGCGTGCGGCCAGCGGATGAGCGCTTCGAGGCCGGCCGGTGCGCCGTCCCGTACCTCGACGATGGGCTGGTAGCGCAGGGCGAACGCGTGGTCGGCGATGGCGGTGTCCATGCCCGCCTGGAGTTCGTGCCGGGCGACGAGCCGGGAGTGGAACTCGGGGTGGAAGAGCCGCCACCGCTTCTTCCCGGCCGCCTTGGCCGCGTACAGGGCGAGGTCGGCGTGGCCGAGGAGTTCCTCGGCGTGGGCGCTGTCGAGGACGGTCGCGATGCCGACGCTGGTCGACACGGAGACGGCTCCGTCGGTGAGGTGGAAGGGCTGGCTCAGGGTGTGCACGATCTCCGCGGCGAGGGTCTCGGCGTCGCGGGGTTCGCGGGCGCCCTCGATGAGGACGGCGAACTCGTCGCCGCCGAGCCGCGCGGCGGTGTCGGTGAGCCTCAGGACGGAGGTCAGGCGGCGGGCGACGGCGACGAGGAGTTCGTCGCCCACGGAGTGGCCCATGGTGTCGTTGACGACCTTGAAGTCGTCGAGGTCGACGAAGAGCATGCAGGTCAGGGTGGATTCGCGGCGCCCCCTGAGCAGGGCCCGCTCGACGCGTTCGAGGAGCAGGACCCGGTTGGGAAGCCCGGTGAGGGAGTCGTGGAAGGCCCGGTGGGTCAGCTCGCGTTCCAGCTTCCGCTGTTCGGTCACGTCGCGGAGGGTGAGGACGAGGCCGTGCACGGTGTGCTCGTCGCGGAGGTTGCTGCAGCGGACCTCCACCTCCAGGTCGGCCGAGCCGCCGTGGAGGAGCTTCCAGTCGTCCCGGGCATCGACGGCGGCGCGGGTGCGGACGTCGGCCAGGACGCGCAGGGCGGCGGCCGTGTCGGCGGGGGCGACGAGGTCGGTGAGGGGGGTGCCGGGGAGCAGGGAGCGGCCGAACATGGACTCGGCGGAGGGGCTCGCGTACCGGACGGTGTCATCGTCGTCGACGATGAGGATGACGTCCGACGTGTTGTGCACGAGGGTACGGAAGTAGGCCTCGCTGGTGCGGCGGTTGACCTCCTCGCTGAGGGCGAAGCGTTCGAGGGCGAGGGCCGCCTGGGAGGCGAGGGACTGGGCGGGGCCGGATATCTCGGCGAGCTTCTTCTCGGGTCCGGCGATGAGGAGGACGCCGAGGAGCGGTTCGGGGCCCGCCGGGGCCTGGAGTTCCAGGGGGCAGAGCAGGACGAAGCTCTCGGGGGCGAGTTCCGCGGCGACGGCGGGGGCGAGCCGGGACACGGGGAGGAGCCGGGTGCCCTCGGAGAGGGTCTCGGGCCAGGCGCTCCCGGGCTGCCGGTGGGGCTGTCCGTCGGCGGGGCGGGTGGGCTCGGCGGACGGACGGGCCGGGCCCGCGGCGGCGGGGTGGCCCTTCCCGCCCGCCGCGTTCGCGGGCGGGGCCGGGCCGTTCGCCGGCGGTGGCGCGGGTCCGCTCGACGGCCGGGGCGCGGAAGCCGAGGGCCGGGTCAGCTCGTCCGTGCGGCAGCTCCACGGGTGGCCGGGGGTGGCCACGCCGCTCAGGCCGCCCCGGCGGTCTCGGGTGAGCAGGAGGACCCGGTGCCCGGTGCCGGGGCCGAAGAGGGTGGCGGACGCCGTCTCCACGGCCCCGGCGACCTCGCGGGGGCTCAGGGCGGCGACGAGGGACGCGGCGGCCATCCGGAGGCTGCGTTCGCGCGCCTCGGCCTTGCCGTGGTCGTTCATCATGCCCCAGAGCCGGGCGAGGACCAGCAGGAACATCAGCGCCGAGAAGATCGCGATGACGGCGATGTCCTGATCCCGGTCGTCCCGCAGCGACTGGAACAGCAGCAGGGCGGGGGCCACGAGCGAGGCACCGGCCAGCAGGGCGAGCCGTCGCTCGGCCACGTGCGGCGCCGGTTCGGGCGCGCGTTCGGTGAGCCCTGTCATCGAGGGGTGGAGCGCGGCGAGGCCCCAGGCGGTGAAGAAGACGACCCAGCCGAGGTCCCAGGGGGTGCCGACCTGCCAGGTGCCCCGCAGCTGGAGTGTGCCGTAGATGACGTCGGAGGCGAGGATGCCGCAGGTGCCGAGGGTGAGGAGCTGCACGGACCGCGATCTGAGGCCGCCGGGCACGAGCAGCCGGGCGAGCATGGCGAGCATCAGGACGTCGCCGAGGGGATAGGCGATGGAGATGGCCTTCTCGATCCAGCTCATGTCCTCGCTCCTGGCGAGCGGGGTGATGAGGTTCACCCAGGAGAGCAGGGCGAGACCCGAGGTGAGGATCAGCGCGTCGAGGACGACGCCCAGGTCGCGGCCGACGGCCCGGTAGCGGATGAAGCCGAACAGGCCGATGGCGAACAGCGGGTACGTGGCCAGGTACAGGGCGTCGGCGACGGAGGGGAACGGCCTGGTCTGACCGAAGAAGGCCTCCAGGGCGTTGTACGCCGTGTCGCCGCCCACGAACGCGAGGTTGGCGGCGGCGAGCACCAGCCAGGGCCAGCGGCGGGACGGCTTGTGGAGATGGACGCCGACGAGGATGGCGACGACCCCGCCGAGGCCGATGAGCGCCCACAGCACGGTGTGCCGCGCGGGGAACTGCAGATAGCCGACCGTCAGCGCGGCAACGGCCAGGAGGTACAGCAGAGTCCATCGGCGCAGTCTCCCGGTCGGGGTGAGCGGCCGGTTCGGCTGGCGCAGCGACATCGTCGACCGCCCCCTTGCGGGTCGGACGGACGCCGTCGGGAGCGCCCTTTCACGGATTGGACCCCGTACGGTGTCCATTCTCCGGGGCCCCCGGGGCACCTGCATCTCGGAGCCGTTCGCGCGGCGGCCGGAGCGCGGTGGCCCGGCGTCAGGAGGAGGCGCGGACCACGAGTTCCGTCGGGAGCATCTGGCGGGGCTGCTCGTCCGGTTCGCTGGGTTCGGCGATCTCCTGGAGGAGCAGCCGGGCCATGGTGCGGCCCATCTCCTCGATGGGCTGCCGGACGCTGGTCAGCGGAGGGTCCATGTGCCGGGCGACGGCGGAGTCGTCGACGCCGACGAGCGCCACGTCCTCGGGGACCCGGCGGCCCGCCTCGCGCAGAACGCCGCGCGCGCCCGCGGCCATGACGTCGGAGGCGGCGAAGACGGCGTCCAGGCCCGGTCGGCGGTCGAGGAGTTCGCGCATCGCGCGCCGTCCGCCCTCCTCGGTGAAGTCCCCGGTGGCGACGAGTTCTTCGTCGGCGTCGAGTCCCGCCTCCGCCAGGCCCTCCCGGTAGCCGTCGAGTCGGCAGCGGGCCACGTACATGTCGAGCGGTCCGGTGATGGTGGCGACGGCGCGGCGGCCGCGCGCGGCGAGATGGGCGACGGCGGTGCGGCCGGCGCCGGTGTTGTCGGAGTCGACGAAGGCGACGCGCTCGTCCTCGGTGCGGCGGCCGTTGAGGACGGCGGGCAGGCCGAGGGCCCGGACCTGGTCGGGCAGGGGGTCCGCGGCGTGCACGGAGACGAGGAGGACGCCGTCGACGCGCTGGGCGGCCAGGTACTGCTCGAAGCGCTGCCGCTCCTGCTCGCTGCGGATCAGGGTGAGCAGCAACTGTTTGTCGGCGTCGGCGAGTTCGCTGCTGACGCCGCGGATGATGTCGAGGAAGTACGGCTCCGCGAAGAGCCGGGCCTCGGTCTCGGGGATGACGAGCGCGACGGCGTCGGTCCGGCTGCCGGCCAGGGCGCGGGCGGCCCTGTTGGGTACGTAGCCGAGTTCGGCGACGGCCCTCTCGACGGCCGCCTTGGCCTGCTCGCTCACCCGGGGGGAGCCGTTGATGACCCGCGAGACGGTGCCGCGGCCGACTCCGGCCCTGGCCGCGACCTCCTCGAGGGTGGGCCTGCCGGTCTGCCGCCCGCTCACCGCCATGTGCCGCTTCTCCCCTCGGGCCGCCGCCCCCGCCTGCGTGTGGACGCGAACCTATCAGGCGGGGCGGGGCCGTCCCCGGGGCACGGCGGACGGGCCCGGGGCCCGTGGCCCCGGGCCGCCCGGGACGGCTCTCACGCCGGCCGGGGGAACGCTCAGGCGCCGGTCGGGGCGAGCTCCGCCATGGCGCCCCAGCCCTGCTGCGGGACCTCGACGTTGATGATCTCGGGAGTGGACGCGATGGCCCCGGCCATGGCCTCGAGACCGGCCGTGAAGTGCGGGGAGGCGACGTGGGCCGCGCCCGCCGCGGCGTCCGCGAAGGCCTCAAGGAGGACGAAGACGTTCGGGTCGTCGACGCTGCGGGACCAGTCGAAGAAGAGGTTGCCGGGCTCCTCGCGGGTGGCGCGGGTGAAGTCGGCCACCAGGTCGAGCCAGCGGTCGGCGTGGTCGGGGCGGGCGGTGAAACGTACGGCGATGAAGATCATGCGGTAAGCCTGCGACGCGTCGGCCCGCGCGGCCACTCGGCCCGCTCAGGATTCCGGCAGGGCCGGAAACTCCGGCGCGGCCCGGGTGAGCGCCGCCCGGATCTCGCCCTGCCGCCGCCCGAAGTCGGCGGTCGGCAGCGAGACGGACAGGGCGTGCACGATGCCGTCGCCGCGCTCGGGCAGCGCGACGGCGAGACAGGTGTACGCGAGGTCCGCCTCGCCCACGGACACGGCGATGCCCTGCCCGCGCACCCGGTCGACCTCGGCCTCGAAGCGCTCGGCGCTGGTGATGGTCCGCTCGGTGAAGCGGGCCATCCCGTGCTCCGCGAGGTAGCGACGGCGCAGCGGGCGCGGCAGCGCGGCGAGCAGGGCCTTGCCGTGGGCGGTCGCGTGGGCGCGCTGCTCGGGTCCCGGCGTGAAGGGATGCGCGGCGTCGGTGACCGGGGCGGTGGTGTCCACGACGGTGATCAGGCCGTCGCGGTAGGCGGTGTGGTACGCCTCCGCGCCCGTGGCGCGCCGCAGCCGGCCGAGGAGGTCCCCGGTGCCGGCGCCGAGCCCGTGGTGCCGCTGGTGCGAGCGGTGCAGGGCGGGGACGCGTGGCCCCGGGGCGTACCCCTCTGCGGTGCGGACGAGGTAGCCGCGGGCGAGCAGGGGCCCGGTGAGGTGGTAGACGGTCGAGAGGGCACAGCCGAGCCGCCTGGCCAGCGCCTTCGCCCCGACGGGCCGGTCGGCGTCGGCGACGGCGTCGAGGACGGCGAGGGCCCGGTCTACGGACTGGGGCCCGGTGCTCGGGGACGGGGCAGGCATCGGTCCAGCTTAGGGCGCGGGGAAGGGCGGGACCCGCCTCGCCCCCGACCCCGGAGACTCTCCGTACCGCCTCCGCTGCCCTCCGTATCCCCGCAGGTCAAACCGGCCTTATGTGCATAAGACACTCTTTCGGCGTACCGTCGGGTGTTCCCCTGATCCTCGACGCCACGGGAGAGCGCGTGCCCCGCTCCACGACCCACCATGCCCCGACGCCCCGCGAGGGGCGCCGTCCGCGTCTCCGGACAGCGGCGATCGCGACGGGTGTGGTCGCCGTCGCCGCGGGCGGCCTGTACGTGGCGGGGCTCGTCGCCACCGGTGACGACATATCCGCCGGCACCCGCGTCGGCGGCGTGGACATCGGCGGCATGAGCCGTGCCGACGCCGAGGCCAAGCTGGCGGCCGAGGCCCCGGCCGCGTGGAGCGCGCCGATACCCGTGCGGGTCGGTGACCGCACCTCCACCGTGGCCCCGGTGTCCGCCGGTCTCACCGTGGACGTGGCGAAGACCGCCGAACTGGCGGCCGATCCCGCGCGCGACCCGTTCACCGTCATCGGACGGCTCTTCTCGTCCGGCGACCGCGAGATCGAGCCGGTCCTCGCGTACGACGCGGACAAGGCGAACGCCGCCGTGGCCGAGCTGGCCCAGAAGAACGACCGCACGGTGCGCGAGGGGGCCGTGGCCTTCCGCGAGGGCAAGGCCGTCGCGACCCACCCCGTCGCCGGTCAGAAGCTGGACACGGGCAAGGCGGTCGAGACGCTGCGCGCCGCCTATCCCGCCACCACCGGCGCCTCGCCGGTCACGCTGCCCGTCTCCGTGACCGAGCCGAAGCTGCCCGCGGCCGAGGTGAACCGCTTCCTCGACACGTACGCCAGGCCCGCCGTCTCGGGACCGGTGACGCTCACGGCGGGCGCCGACCGGCTGCGGATCTCCGCCGCCACCCTCGGCGACCACCTCACCGTGAAGAACGACGCGGGCCGGCTGACCGCCGCCCTCGACGCCGAGGCGCTGCTGCGCGACCCGGACGTGGCGGACCCGATCTCCTCCCTGACGGGCGCGCCCGTCGAGGCGACCCTCGGCGTCCGCGACGGCAAGGTCGTCGTGGAGTCGGAGGGCAGGCCGGGCCACGAGGTGACCGCGAAGGCCCTCGGCGACGCCGTGAGCCCCCTGCTCACCCGGTCCGGCGCCGCAGCGCGTACCGCCTCCGTGGCCACCACGGTCACCCAGCCCGAGCTGTCGTCCCAGTCCCTGGCGCGCCTCGGGATCACCGAGCAGATGTCGACGTACACGGTGAACTTCCCGGCCGCTCCGTACCGGACGACGAACATCGGCCGCGCCGCGGAGCTCATCAACGGTTCGATCGTGCAGCCCGGCGAGGTGTGGAGCTTCAACAAGACGGTCGGCGAGCGCACCCCGGACAACGGCTTCGTCGACGGCACGATGATCCTGGACGGCCAGTACCGCTCCGCACCCGGCGGCGGCGTGTCGGCGATGGCCACCACCATGTTCAACGCCATGTTCTTCGCCGGGGTGAAGCCCGTCGAGTACGGCGCCCACTCGTTCTACATCGAGCGCTACCCGGCCGGCCGCGAGGCGACCGTCGCGTGGGGCCAGCTCGACCTGAAGTTCCGCAACGACTCCGGGAAGCCGATCTACATCAAGGCGGGCGCCACGGACACGTCCGTCACCGTGAGCTTCCTCGGGACGAAGAAGTACGACTCGGTGGAGGCGGTGGCCGGGAAGCGCACCAACCTCACGGAACCGAAGAAGGCCGAGGGAACCGGCAAGGCCTGCGTGCCGCAGCCACCGCTCCAGGGCTTCGACATCGCGGTCGACCGGGTCTTCAAGAACGACGGCGCCGAGGTCAAGCGGGAGACGTTCAAGACCCACTACACCCCGCGCGACGAGGTCACCTGCAAGCCGGTCGACCAGCCCGACAAGGAGACGGACGCCAGGTGACCGGCGCGCGGCCGGCGGGGAGACGGATGCCCGGAAGGGTGTCTTCCCGCACGGTCGGGGCATGACTCCGGAGCACGGCCCACCAGGCCAGGGCCGCCCTCAACCGTCCGGAGGCCCGCCTTGGCGCAGCGCAGCGACCCCTTCGAGCGGCTCCTCGACGACGCCGTGCGCGCGGGTGTGTGCCCGGGCATGGTCTGGGCCGTGGGGCACGGCCGTACGACGGTGTCCGAAGGGGCCGTCGGCCTGCTCGACCCGGAGCGGCCCGGCGAGCCGATGCGCCACGACACGCTGTTCGACGTGGCGAGCCTCACCAAGGTGCTGGCCGTCTGGGCCGTGGTCGGCACGCTCGTCGACGCCGGGAAGATCGACCTGACGGCCCCACTGGGCGACTACTGGCCCGAGGCGGCGGGACGGCCGCTCGCCGACGTGACGGCGCATCACCTCCTCACCCACACCGCCGGCATGCCGCTCCGCGCCAACCTCCGGCACCTGTACGGATCCGATCCGCAGGACGTACGGGACGGCGTCCTCGCCGAGCGGCTCCGGCACCGGCCCGGGGAGGCCGTCGCGTACACCGACCGGGCGGCCCTGATCCTCGGGTTCCTCGCCGAGCACCTCACGCGCCGCCCGCTCCCCCGGCTCGCCGAGGAACGCGTCTGGAGCCCGCTCGGGATGGCGGAGACCCGGTACGGTCCGCTGGCGGCCCCGCTCAAGGAGCGCTGCGCGCCCACCGAGTACGACGAGGAGAGCGGCCGGCACCTCAAGGGCACCGTCCATGACTTCTCGGCCCGGCTGCTCGGCGGCGCCTGCGGGATCGCGGGGGTCTTCACGACCACCGGCGACGTCGGGCGGTTCCTCCGTCACCTCCTCGCCCCGGTGCCCGGGGTCTTCTCCGCCGAGTGGACGGCCGGCTCGCTCCGCGTCCGCACCGGCGGCCTCGAACCTCCCCGCGGCCTGTTCTGGCACCCGGCGCCGGGCACGGCACCCGCGGACGACGTCTGGTCGCACTTCGGCTTCACCGGCACGGGCATGTGGGTCTCGCCGAGCCGGGACCGCTGGGCGGTCCTGCTCACCAACCGCCTCCGGCTGACCAGGGACCCCGGCCCGCTGGCCCGGGTAAGGGAGGTCTTCCGGACCCTCGCCTTCCGCTGACCGCGCCACGAAATCCGCGTGCCTCGCGGCGGCGGCTCTGCGAGCCTGCACCCGAACGAACGATCTTTGACGGGGTGCGAGGCGCAAGGAGTGCGGACGATGGGATTCACCCTCGAAGGACCGGTCCTGGAGGGCGCGCTGGTGCGCCTGGAGCCGCTCGGGCACCACCATGCCCCGGGGCTCGCCGAGGCGGCGGAGGAGAACCGGGACAGCTACGGATTCACCTCGGTGCCGGACCGGGAGGGGGTCGGGGCGTACATCGACGCGCAGCTCGGCCGCGCCGCCGACGGTCTCCTCGCCCCGTACGCGCAGGTGGCCGTGGCGACCGGCCGCGTGGTCGGCCACACCTCCTTCTGGGACCCGCGGCGGTGGCGGTCCGGTGCGGGCCTCTGCGCGATCGAGATCGGTTTCACCTGGCTCGCGGCCTCCGCGCAGGGCACGGGGGTGAACACCGAGGCCAAGTACCTGCTGTTCAGGCACGCCTTCGAGAGCTGGGAGGTGGCCCGGGTGGACCTGAAGACGGACGCCCGCAACGCCCGTTCCCGGGCGGCCATCGCGAGCGTGGGGGCGACCTTCGAGGGTGTCCTGCGGAACTGGTCGCGCTCCTGGGCGCCGGGCGAGGAGGACCGTCTCCGCGACAGCGCCGTGTTCTCGGTCATCGCCGAGGAGTGGCCCGAGCGCCGGACGGCCCTCGAACGGCGTCTGGCGGCGAGGCGGTCGGGCTGAGATACGGCCTGGTGGCAGCCCCGGAACGTGGCAGTGGGGGCGTCGGACGTGACGTTCGGCACCCCTCCGATGGAGCAAACGGGCCGGGGGTTACCATATGAGCGCCGCCTAGCTCGAAAGATAAACTTGTGACTGTCAATGACGACTCGTTCACCAGCTGGAAGAACCGCGAGGAGATCGCGGAGTCGATGATCCCGATCATCGGGAAGCTGCACCGGGAGCAGGACATCACCGTCCTGGTCCACAGCCGCTCCCTGGTGAACAAGTCGGTGGTCAGCATCCTCAAGACCCACCGGTTCGCGCGCCAGATCGCCGGCGAGGAGCTGTCGGTCACCGAGACGCTTCCGTTCCTCCAGACGCTCACCACCCTCGACCTGGGCCCGTCCCAGATCGACATCGGCATGCTGGCCGCCGAGTACAAGACCGACAACCGCGGTCTCACGGTGGAGGAGTTCACCGCCGAGGCCGTCGCCGGTGCGACCGGTGAGAACAAGATCGAGCGCCGCGACGGACGCGACGTCGTCCTGTACGGCTTCGGCCGCATCGGCCGCCTCGTCGCCCGCCTCCTCATCGAGAAGGCCGGCTCGGGCAACGGTCTGCGCCTGCGCGCGATCGTCGTCCGCGGCGGCGGCGAGCAGGATCTGGTCAAGCGCGCCTCGCTGCTGCGCCGCGACTCGATCCACGGTCAGTTCCAGGGCACGATCACGGTCGACGAGGCGAACAGCACGATCGTCGCCAACGGCAACACGATCAAGGTGATCTACGCCAACGACCCCTCCGAGGTCGACTACACGGCGTACGGCATCGAGAACGCCATCCTGATCGACAACACCGGCAAGTGGCGTGACCGCGAGGGCCTGTCGAAGCACCTGCGCCCCGGCATCGACAAGGTCGTCCTGACCGCGCCCGGCAAGGGTGACGTGCCGAACATCGTGCACGGCGTCAACCACGACACGATCAAGCCGGACGAGCAGATCCTCTCCTGCGCCTCCTGCACCACCAACGCGATCGTGCCGCCGCTGAAGGCCATGGACGACGAGTACGGCGTGCTGCGCGGTCACGTGGAGACGGTCCACTCGTTCACGAACGACCAGAACCTCCTGGACAACTACCACAAGGCGGACCGCCGCGGCCGTTCCGCGCCGCTCAACATGGTGATCACCGAGACCGGTGCCGCCTCGGCCGTCGCCAAGGCGCTGCCGGAGCTCAAGGCCCCGATCACGGGCAGCTCGATCCGCGTCCCCGTCCCGGACGTGTCGATCGCCATCCTGAGCCTGCGCCTGGGCCGCGAGACCACCCGCGACGAGGTCCTCGAGTACCTGCGCGACGTCTCTCTGCACTCGCCGCTGAAGCGTCAGATCGACTTCACCACGGCCCCCGACGCCGTCTCGATGGACTTCGTGGGCTCGCGCCACGCGTCGATCGTCGACGCCGGCGCGACCAAGGTCGACGGCGACAACGCGATCCTCTACCTCTGGTACGACAACGAGTTCGGCTACTCGTGCCAGGTCATCCGGGTCGTCCAGCACGTCTCCGGCGTCGAGTACCCGACCTTCCCGGCCCCGGCGGTCTGATCCCGGCCCGCCCACCGGCACGGCGACGCGCCGCACTTCCTCCGGGGGGTGCGGCGCGTCGCCGTTCGCCGTGCGGCGTCCCTCCCGCCGCGCGAACCGACCGCCGCCGAAGGGCGTCCCTCCCCGCATGGACACGTTCACGCACGGGATGCGCCAGCTCCTGCGGTTCGCGGTGCTGGAGGCGCGGTGCTGCGCCTTCGCCGTCGCGCTCGTCGGGGGGATCGCCGTCTCGTCCCTGCTGCCCGAGCTGCCGATCGCCCGGTACGACCTGCTGCTGCTGTACGGGATCGGGCTCACCGTCGTGGCCTGGAGGGTCGGCTGGGACAGCGGCCGGGACATCGCGGTGATCGCCGCCTGTCACGCCACGGGCCTGCTCTTCGAGTTGGTCAAGGTTCGGATGGGCTCCTGGAGTTATCCGGAGGAGGCGCTGACCAAGGTCGGCGGGGTGCCGCTCTACGGCGGATTCCTCTACGCGGCGCTCGGCAGTTACGTCTGCCGGGCCCGGCGCCTGTTCGACCTGCGGCTGACGGGCTACCGGCCGCGCGCGACGGCCGTGCTCGCCGCCGCCGTGTACGTGAACTTCTTCAGCCACCACTGGCTGCCCGACGCCCGCTGGGTCCTGGCGGCGCTGATCCTCGTGACGACGGCGGGGACCTGGGTGCGGTTCCGGGTGGGCGTACGGGACCACCGGATGCCCCTGGCCCTGTCGTTCGTCCTGATCGGCTTCTTCCTCTGGGTGGCGGAGAACGCGGCCACGTACGTCGGCGCCTGGAGCTATCCGGACCAGCTGGACGGCTGGCAGCCGGTGTCCCTCGCCAAGTTCGGCGCATGGGCGCTGCTGATGACGGTCACGTTCGTCCTGGCAATGTCCTCGCGCTCCGTGCGACACGAGAATTGAGGCAATTCCCTGCGCCCGTGCACGGGCGCAGGGGACGTGGTACAGTCAACAGCAGTTGCAGTCGTGGTTCCCAAAGAAACTTACAAGTGCCTTTGACGATTCGACATCGTCAGGCACTTTCTGTGTTTTCGGTGCAGTTTTCCGGACGGGGCAATCATCACGGCGACGCCGGGGTCCGCACAGTGCGGCCCCCAGGGCTACGCCCCGAAGGAGAATTGACATGGCTAACGGCACCGTGAAGTGGTTCAACGCTGAAAAGGGCTTCGGCTTCATCGAGCAGGAGGGTGGCGGCCCGGACGTCTTCGCCCACTACTCCAACATCGCCACCTCTGGCTTCCGTGAGCTCCAGGAAGGCCAGAAGGTGACCTTCGACGTCACGCAGGGCCAGAAGGGCCCCCAGGCGGAGAACATCCTCCCCGCCTGACGTTGACACGTCCGACGCAGCCGGTGTCCTCACCCGTGTGGTGAGGGCCCCGGCTCGTCGCATTTTCCAGGCTTTTCAAACATTCCCGGGCTTTCACGACCGGTTGCCGATTTCATACCCTCGGCATGGCCGGATCCGTACGCCTGTGGCATTCGGTACGTTCCAGTAATTCATCGGGCCCGCGGCCCTTCGCGAATTCCTCGAGGCGCACCGTTTCGAGGAGGACCCATGAACGACACGAACGGCGCGAACAGCGCACCCCGAACGGACCGGGCAGGACGCGGCACCCGCGCCGTGGACGAATGGGCGGCGCTGCCGGTCGGCACCCCGGCCCTGCCGCCCGCCGCCACCTTCGCCGAGCTCGCACTGCCGGGCGCGGTCCATGAGGTCCTCGCCGGGCTCGGCGTCGACACACCGTTCCCGATCCAGTCCGCGACCCTGCCCGACGCCCTCGCGGGCCGTGACGTCCTGGGACGCGGACGCACCGGATCCGGCAAGACCCTCGCCTTCGGCCTGCCCCTCCTGGTCCGCGTCGCCGGCCGGCGCGCCGACGCCCGCAAGCCGCTCGCGCTGGTCCTCGTACCCACCCGCGAACTGGCCCAGCAGGTCACGGACGCCCTCGACCCGTTCGCCCGGGCCCTCAAGCTGCGTCTGGCCACCGTCGTCGGCGGCATGTCGATCGGCCGGCAGGCCACGGCGCTGCGCGACGGGGCCGAGGTCCTGATCGCCACGCCGGGCCGGCTCATGGACCTCGTCGAGCGCAAGGACTGCCGACTGGAGCGGGTGACCGTGACCGTCCTCGACGAGGCGGACCAGATGGCCGACATGGGCTTCATGCCGCAGGTCACCGAACTCCTCGACCTGGTGTCCGCCGAGGGGCAGCGGATGCTGTTCTCCGCCACGCTCGACCGCAACGTCGACCTCCTGGTGGAGCGGTACCTCACGGACCCGGTCGTCCACTCCGTCGACCCGTCGGCGGCGACCGTCTCCACGATGGACCACCATGTGCTCCATGTGCACGGGGCCGACAAGTTCGCCACCGCCACGGAGATCGCCGCCCGCGAAGGCCGGGTCATCATGTTCCTGGCGACGAAGGCCTCCGTCGACCGCTTCACCAAGCACCTCCTCGGCAGCGGCGTGCGCGCCGCCGCCCTGCACGGCGACAAGTCCCAGCCGCTGCGGACCCGCACCCTGGACCGCTTCAGGACCGGCGAGGTCCCGGTCCTGGTCGCCACCAACGTGGCGGCGCGCGGCATCCACGTCGACGAGCTCGACCTCGTCGTCAACGTCGACCCGCCCGCCGACCACAAGGACTACCTGCACCGCGGCGGACGCACCGCGCGCGCAGGAGAGTCCGGGGTCGTCGTCACCCTGGTCACCCCCGAGCAGCAGCGTGACGTGGCCCGGCTCATGGCCGACGCCGGCATCCGCCCCCAGGTCACCAAGGTCCGGTCGGGCGAGGCCGCGCTGAGCCGCATCACCGGTGCCCGTACTCCCTCGGGCGTGCCCGTCGGCGGCGCCGCGCCCAGCCAGGAGGGCACCAAGCGCGGCGGGGCGGCCTTCCGCGGCGTGGGCACCGTCCCCGGCCGCCCGGGCCGCGCCAAGAACGAGTCCCGCAAGGCCGCCGAGGCCCGCAAGACGGCCGAGGCGAGGCAGGCCGCCCGCATCCGCCGGGGCAAGTAGGCCGCCCTCCGCACCCAGCCACCGTCGGCGTACCAGAGGAGACCCCGTGAGGGACGACGACCCTTGGGACACGATCCGTTCGCTCGCCTCGCTGTTCACGGAGTTCGACACCGGGCGGGGGCTCGCCGCGGAGGAGCAGTGGACGCTGCAGGTGCTCAAGCTCTCGGAGGAGGTCGGCGAGGCCGCGCAGGCCGTCCTCGGGGTCCGGGCGGTGAATCCCCGCAAGGGCCGCAGCCACGACTGGGAGCAGGTGCAGGAGGAGGTGGTCGACGCCGTGATCACCGGCATGGTCTCCCTCGCCCGGATGCGCCCCGACGACGCGCCCGAGTTCTTCGCCTCCGTCCTCGCCCGGAAGTCGGCCAGGTTCCTCCGGCCCACCGACCCGCACCCGCACGACGGAGACCCCACGGTCACGTCGCGTTGAGCGCCACCGTCGGGTGGAGGCGCGAGGCACGGATCGCCGGGTAGAGCCCGGCGATCACCCCGATCATCAGGGTGGCCGCGAGGCCGCCCGCGAGGGACCAGGGCGGGACGACCGCCGTCCAGCCCTGGACCCGCGCGAAGCCGTACGTCGCCGCCGCGCCGAGCAGGGCTCCCACCGCCCCGCCCAGGGCGGACAGCAGCAGTGACTCGGTGAGGAACTGGAGCCGGATCGCGTTGCGGGTCGCGCCGAGGGAGCGGCGCAGGCCGATCTCCTGACGACGCTCCAGGACCGAGATGACCATGGTGTTGGCGACGCCGACGCCGCCGACCAGGAGGGCCACCGCACCCAGGCCCAGCATCAGGGTCGTCAGGCCCTTGTCGGTGGCGGCCTTGGCGGCCAGCGCGTCGGAGGGCCGCGAGACCTTGACGCCCGCCTCGCCGCCGGGACTGATCGTGCGGGCCAGGATCGCCCGTACGTCCTCCACCGAGGCGTCCGTGGAACGCTCGAAGATGGTCGTCGGGTGGCCGTCGAAGCCGAAGTGGCGCTCGGCAGCGGGGAATCCGACCATCGCCACCCGGTCGAGGTTCGGGACGAGTTCGAGCGGTTTCAGAATGCCGACGACGACCACGCGGGTGTCGTTCATCATGATCGTCTCGCCGCTGCGGGTGATGCCGAGCCGGTCGGCGGCCACCGCTCCGAGGACCGTGACCGGAAGCCGTTCCCCGGCCGGGTCCAGCCAGGTGCCCTTGTCCACCTCACCACCGAGCGCGGCCAGGAGGTCGGTGCGGACCGCCTGGGCGGTGACGCCGGCGGTGCGCTCCTCGGGGACCAGATCGCTGCGCCGGATCCGGGCATCGACGTCCGCCGTCCCGGTGGCGTGCCGGACGGGGCCGATGCGCTCGACCATCGCGACCGCGTTCTCGGGGAGTTTGATCTCCTTGCCCAGCGCGTCCTTGCCCGCCTCGGCGGTGAGGAGGTTGGTGCCGAGCCGGTCGAGCCGGGCCATCAGGTCCGCGCGGCTGGACTCGGAGAGACCGACGACCGCGACCATGGTCGCGATGCCGATGGCGATGCCGAGCGCGGACAGCACCACGCGCGCGCGGCGCGCGCGGAGACCGACCGCGCCGACCCGGAGGACGTCGCCCGCGGAGAGGCGTGAGGGCTTGAGAGTGGCCTTCACGGCGCGGCTCCTTCACGGGGAAGGACGCCTCGCTCGTCCGCGACGATCCCGCCGTCCTTGAAGCGGACCCGGCGCGGCAGCGAGTCCGCGATCTCGTTGTCGTGGGTGATGACGCAGATCGTGGTGCCCGCGGCGTGCAGCTCGTGCAGCAGCTCCATGACGACCTCCCCCGAGGCGGTGTCGAGGGCACCTGTGGGCTCGTCCGCGAGCAGCAGCCGGGGCTCCCCCACCAGCGCGCGGGCGATGGCCACGCGCTGCTTCTCGCCGCCGGACAGCTCGTTCGGCAGGTGGGAGCGGCGGTGGCCCAGGCGTACCCGGTCCAGCGCGGACCGGGCCCGCGCCCGGCGTTCCCGGAGCGGCACGCCCGCGTACAGGAGCCCGTCGGCGACGTTGTCGACGGCGTCGCGTCCCGCCGCGAGATGGAAGTGCTGGAACACGAAGCCGATGTGGCGGGCGCGGAGTGCGGAGAGCCGCTTGTCGGAGAGCGTGGACACGTCGTGTCCGGCGATCCGTACGGTGCCGCTGGTGGGCTTGTCGAGGGTGCCCATGACGTGGAGCATCGTGGACTTGCCGGACCCTGAGGGGCCGACGACGGCGAGCAGTTCGCCTTCGCCGACCGTGAGGTTCACTCCGCGCAGGGCGTGGACACCGCCGGGGTACGACTTTCCGGCGTCCCGCAGCTCGACGACGGGGGTGGGGGTGGGGGCGTCCTCGGTCCGGAGGGCGGTCGCGGCCCGGGGGCCGGTCCGGGGCTGATTCGGGGGCGGGGACAGGGGCTGGGGCAGGGGCTGGGGCAGGGGCTGGGGCAGGGGCTGGGGCAGGGGCTGGGGCTGGGGCTGGGGCTGGGTGGGACGTGAGCCTCTGGCGGCCCTCGTGCGGTCCTGGTTCATGAGGCCGCCATTCCGATCTTCAGGCCTTCTTTCACGTCGGCACCGCTGACCTCGATCTGCCCGTCGGCGGTCATGCCCGTCTCCACCCGTATCGTCCTGGTGGTGGTGCCCTGGACGATCTGGAGGCCGTAACCGCCGTTCTCGCCGCGCAGGGCGAGGACCGCCTCGACGGGAACCGCGAGGACTCCCCTGCGGGCCTCGCTGACGAACTTCACGCTCGCCGACGCCCTGGCGTCCTCGCCGGACACTGCGCGCGCCCCGCCGTCGAGCACGACCTCGACGACGATGCCCTCCTGCGACACGGCACCGGCCGCCGAGCCGGCCGCCTCCGGGCGTACGGTCCCGGCGACCCGCCCGGCCACGATCCTCCCGCTGGGCAGCGTGACCTCGACCTTGGTGCCGGCCGCGGTGAGCGCGCCGTCGGTCTGCTCCAGGTGGGCCCGGACGACGGGTCGGGTGGAGGCCACGGTCAGGACGGTTCCCCCGGGGCCGACCTGGTCGGCGAGCGCCGCGTCGACGGAGACCACCTTGACCGGGCCGGGCTGGAAGACGACATCGCCTCGGCCGACCCTTCCGGTGGGCTCGCGGTTCAGGGACTTCTGCCACCGTTCGACCGCCGCCTCGGTGTCCTTGTCGTAGCGCGGGTCGACGTGGACCCCGGTTCCGTACCCCAGGTCGCGCAGATTGCGCTCCAGTTGGAGGACGTCGCTGCCCCGGTCACCGGTCCTCATCTCGCGGAACATCGGGACGGGGCCGTAGAGGAGGCTGACGGGCTTGTCGTTCAGCTCGTACAGCGCCTGCCCCCTGGTCAGCGTCCTGCCCTCGGTGGCGGCGACCGTGACGGTTCCGTCGACCGCGGCCTTGACGGGCCGGCGCTGCGCGAAGTCGAGCGTGCCGTCGACCGTCTTGGACTGGACGAGGTCGGTCCGTACCACGGTCGCGGTGGCGGGCGGCAGATCGCCGCCCTTCCCGGCGGCGCCGGACCCGTCGGCGCCCTCGCCGAGGAGTCCGAAGTCCCCCAGGAGGACGGCTCCCCCGGTGACGGCGGCGGCCGTCACCGCGCCGAGCGTGCGGAGGGCGGTACGGCGCTTCACTGCATGCCGTCCAGACCGTCGAGCAGCTTCGTCTTGCAGGCCTCGCGGGCCTGCCTGTACGCCGGTGAGTCTCCGTCGATGGTCGGGGACGCCGGGTTGGGGTCGCCGCCCGGCTGGGCGTTGCCGCCGCTCATCGTCGGGTTGGTGAACCGGGAGACGCCGTTGTCCCGCATGCACTTGGCGTGCGCCAGCATCGACTCGTAGTCCTTCTGCTGGTCCCGCTCGGGCTCGGCCAGCATGACCTTCTGGAGCTCGTCGACACAGACGCCGTTCCTGCCGCCCTTGGCGGCCTCCATCTGGCCGGGCCGGGAGGAGATCTCCTCGACCTTGCCCCAGTCCAGGTGCCCGCTGAGCTTGGGGTCGGGGAAGTCCTTGTAGCCGCCCTTGACGCGCATGCACCGGACGTAGTCCATCTGCGCGTCGTAGAAGGCGCTCTTCCCCGCGGGCCGGGCGGCGGGGGCGGTGCCGTTCGGCGCGGCGGGCGAGGCGGTGGTGGTCTCCGGCACCGACGCGATCTCGTCGTTCTTCCCGGCGCCGACGGCGCTGTCGTCGCCGCTGCCGCACGCGGCGGAGAGGGCGAGGACGGGGAGCACGGCGAGGGCGGTCAGCCGCAGCCGGGCGACGGTGGCGCCAGGGACGGCGGGGCGGAGGCCGTGGTGACGGGCACGGGGAACGGCTCGGGAAAGTGTCTTCGGGGTCATGCCCCTCACTCTCGCCATGCCACGTGATGGCGATTCCATGGCGACATGATGAGAACGTAACAATGCCCCCGACCTGCGCATCGAGGCCCGATCGGGGCACCGGACAGGCCCACGCGGCACCCATAATCGACGGCATGCCGCATGTACTGCTGATCGAGGACGACGCGTCCGTACGGGACGGAATGGAACTCGTGCTGCGCCGGCACGGCTACGACGTCGACACGGCGGCCACCGGCGAGGAGGCGCTCGCGCTGCTCGACGCCCCGGACGGCGCGAGGATCGAGCTGGCCGTCCTCGACCTGATGCTGCCGGGAATGGACGGTTTCGAGGTGTGCCGCCGCGTCCGCGCCCGTACGGCGACGCTTCCGGTCATCATGCTGACCGCGCGCGGGGACGACCACGACATCGTGACCGGTCTGGAGGCCGGTGCCGACGACTACGTGGTCAAGCCGGTCACCGCACCCGTCCTGGAGGCCCGCATCCGGGCCGCACTGCGACGCGCCGAGCCGACCGGAGCGCCGGGGCCGGTGGGAGCGGCGGGTGCTCGGCCTCCCGGCGGCGAGGACTTCGCCGGTCTGGTGATCGACCGCGCCGGACTCACCGTCACCAAGCACGGGGCCGTGATCCCGCTTCCGCCCACGGAGCTGCGGCTGCTCCTCGAACTGTCCGCCTCGCCCGGCCGGGTGTTCAGCCGCGAGCAGCTCCTCGCCTCGGTCTGGGACCACACGTTCCTCGGTGACTCCCGGCTGGTGGACGCGGCGGTCGGCCGGCTGCGGGCGAAGCTGGAGGACGTACCGGCGAGACCGCGGTACGTCCAGACGGTGCGGGGCTTCGGCTACCGCTTCGGGCCGCTGTGAGCGGGACCGGCCGTACGGGTCGCGCGGCCGGCGCCGAGCCCGCCGGGGGCTCCCCCAGACGGCGCTCCCGGCGGCTCGTCGGAGGGCTGCGGACCCGGCTCGTCGTGACCTTCGTCGTCGTCGCGCTCATCAGCGCGGTGACCGCTACCGCGCTCGCCTACCGGGACGCGCGGACCGCCGTCCTCCGGCGCACCCAGGACGCCGCCGTGAACGACGTACGGGCGCGCGTCACCGCGGTCGCGGCGGACTTCGACCTGCCGCCCGACCAGCGGTCGCTGGGCCGGTTCGCGGCGAAGGTGTCGGACGGCCTCGGCGCCCGGATCGTCGTCGCCCGCTACCAGGACCTCGTCGCGGTGTCCGATCCGCTCGCCGACACGGAGGGCCGGATCACCGTCGAGCTGCGGAGCGCCGTACGGGCCGGGGACGGGACCCGGTTCCAGCGGGTGATGTGGCGGGACGAGCCGTACCTGGTGGTCGGCATGCCCGTGACGTACGCCGACGGCGACCGCCGCTTCTCGGGCCTCGAGGTCTTCGCGATCACCGATCTCCGGGCCGAACGCGACGACACCGCGGCCCTGTTGGACTCCGTACGGGCGGGAATCCTGCCTGTGGTGGTGGTGGCCGCCCTCCTGGCGCTGCTCGCCGCCGGAACGGTCCTGCGTCCCGTACGGAAACTGGGGCGGGCCACAGGTGAACTCGCGGAGGGCGACCTCGGCAGCCGTGTCGAGGTCAAGGGGCACGACGAACTCGCCGATCTGGCGAGGACGTTCAACGAGACGGCGGACGCCCTGCAGGCCTCCGACGCGCGCCTGCGCGAGCAGGAGGCGAAGGCACGCCGCTTCGTCGCGGACGTGTCGCACGAGCTGCGCACACCGCTCGCGGCGATGACGATGGTGGCGACCGTCCTGGAAGAGGACGCCGACCAGCTGCCTCCGGACGCGGCGCGGGCGGCCCGCACGGTGGGCGCGGAGACGGCGCGGCTGGCGCGGCTCGTCGAGGACCTGATGGAGATCTCCCGTTTCGACGCGAACGCCATCCGGCTGAACGCGACCGAGGCCGATCTCGCCGACGCCGTACGGGCTTCCCTCGCGCTGCGCGGCTGGACCGAGCGGGTGGAGGTCCGTCTCGCCGAGGGCGTAAGGGCGGTGGTCGACCGGCGGCGAGTCGATGTGATCGTGGCGAACCTGGTGGGCAACGCGCTGCGGCACGGAGCGCCGCCGGTCACCGTGACCCTCGCGACGAGGACGGGCCCGGCCCGTCGTTCGACGACGCTCCCGTCGACGGACCCGACGACAGTCACGAGCCCTCACGCGGGCGACGAGGACGAATGGGTGACCCTGGAGGTCGCCGACCACGGCCCGGGGCTGCCGCCGGAGGCGCGGGAGCGGGTCTTCGACCGCTTCTACAAGGCGGACGCGGCCCGGACGCGGAGCGCGGCCGACACCGGCGGACAGGGCAGCGGCCTCGGGACGGCGATCGCCCTGGAGAACGCGCGGCTGCACGGCGGCACGATCGGCGTCGCCGAAGGACCGCAGGGCGGCGCGGTGTTCACCCTGTGGCTGCCCCTTCGGCGTACGGGAGAGGACGCGGAGTGAGGGTACGGGCGGGAGTGCTGGTCTCCGTCCTCGGGGCCGCCCTGGTGGGGTGCGGTGTGCAGCCGACGGGGGTGATAGGCGCGGGCGAGCCGGCGACCGGGCTGACGCGCGGGATCCGGCTGTACTACGCGTCGGACAACGGGCTTCGGGGCGTGCCCGTGCTCGACAGGGAGGTCGAGAACCTCGCCTCGGTGGTGAAGCTGCTCGCGAGCGGCCCACCGCCCGCCGAGCAGCGTGACGGCCTGACCAATCTCGTCGAGCTCGGCGGCTACACGGTGACGGGCCGGGGCGCGGAGGTCACGGTGCGCCTGGAGGAGCCGTACGCGGGGACGGGCCGGGACCAGGGTACGGGGCAGCTGGTGTGCACGCTGGCCCGGGCCCAGTCCGTCCTGGACCCGAAGGTCGGGACGGACGACGTGGAGGTCACGCTGCGTCAGGCGGAAGGCCCGGCACTCGGGCCCTACCGGTGCGCCGAGTTCCTCGACGGCTAGCACACGACGGGGCGGGCCCGGGGGCGGCGAAGGGCGCCCGGCGCTTCCGCGTCAATCCGGCGGGACGCGCGGAGTTCGCCGTGGAGCAGACCATTCCGCAGATGTCGGACATTACGTTGACCTCCGTCAGACGTGTCCGGAGTCTCGGACAGGGGCCCTTCGCGTGCCGGTGGACGCCTGTCCCCGTTGCCGGTCACTAGGAGTCGAGACCCGGCGGAGGGCCGGCGGCGCTCGTCCCCGTGGAGGGCTCGGCGCCGGGAGCGGCACTCCCGGGGCGGTCCTCGGCGCCCGGGTCCACCTCCCCCGGGCGGGACAGCGGGGCGGCGTCGCCCAGCCCGGCGTCGGCCATGGGGGCGGCGTCACCGCTCCCGCGGCCGGGCGACGGGTCCGTGGCGCCCGCATCGGCGTCGACCACCGGAGCGGCGTCGGCCGCTCCGGCGTAGGACGCCCGGCGGACGTCGCTCAGCCGGGTGCCGCGCCCCTGGGCGCCGTCGCCGGGGGCCGCCTTGAGCAGGTCGAGAAGACCCGTGATCTCGTAGTCACCCTCCAGCGGGTGCCGGAAACGCTTGCCGGGGGCCAGACGGTAGCGGTTACGCCGGCCTTCGCGCGCGTGCGTGAGGTATCCGGCGTTCTCCAGGTCGGCGACGATCGCCTGCACCGTTCGCTCGGTGATCCCGCACGCGGAGGCGACATCGCGCAGCCGTACGTCGGGATCTCTGGCGATCACCACGAGCACCCGTGCGTGATTCGTCAGGAAGGTCCATGACTGACGATCGCCTGACCTGTCACTCATGCGCCCATTATGTGGCGTTTTAATCGCGATCCGCAAGACCGGAAAACCATCTCATGTAATGATTGACGTGTTATGGGATGAAGAGGACGATAAGGACAGAAAGACCAGGCTTGGCTGGACCATGGGAGTTCACCATGCACCCCGTTCCCGACCGCGCCACCGATCTCCGGGCATCCGCCGGTGACACCGGCATCCGGCCCGCGACCGTGGACGCGCGGATGACCGTGAAGATCGCGCCGGACGGCACTGTCGTCGTCAGCGGCGAGGTCGACAGCGCCACCGCCCCTCACCTGTGCCGGAGCCTGCTCACCGCCCTCCATGCGCACCCGGAGGGGGTCACGCTCGACCTCGCGGCCGTGACCTTCTGCGACTGCGCCGGTCTGGGCGCTCTCCTCACCGCGCGCGCCGCATGGGTCGCACGCACCGAGGAGGGCGTACCGGGCCGGACGCCCGGCCTGCCCGATCGGGCCGCACCCGCCGCCCGGGCCACCGTCCCGCGCCGACGCCGCGACGGGCACCGCCGCCCCCGCACGCCCCTCTCGCTCGGCCCGGTGAGTCCCCGGATGGCCCGCCTGTTCCAGCTGACCGGCACCGGAGCGCTCTTCCCTCCGCCGACGACGGGACGGACTCAATGAAGCGGCAGCCGTACCTCGATGGTCTTGCCGCCCTCCGGCAGCAGGGAGAGCCTGATCTCCTGCGCGAGCAGCCTGACCAGGGGCCAACCGAAGCCCCCCTCCGCCGGACCGGAGACGCGGCCCGTGCCGCGGCCGTCCGCGAGACGGGGCAGCTCACCGCTCGCGTCCGCGACGGTGATCGTCACGGCGCCCGGGCCGAGTGCCACACCGAAGCCGGTGAGGCCTCCCCCGTGCCGCAGCGCGTTGGTCACCAGCTCGGACGTCACGAGCAGCGCGTCCCCGACGGCGGTGGGGGACGGCGGCCCGCCCGCTCCCGTCGCGGCCACCTCCAGCGCCTCCGCCACGCGGGCGCGGGCCTCGGCCGCGTCCTGCGGGACGAAGCGCCGGTCCCCGTCCGGCATCGGATGCGCCGTGCCATGTCCTGTGATCACTGTGCTCCCACCCGGTCTCGGTTTCGGCCCCCGCCGCCCTCTCCCCCTCCTCCCCGGGCTTTCAACGGGCCCCTGCCCCGACGGCTCGTACGCATTCCCCCTCGTTCTACGGATTTCTCACATTCCCCTGATTCACCGTGTTCACCCCGCTTTTTCCCCTCTGTCACCCACGGTGTACTGCTCGTGTGCGACAGCTGAGGGTATGAGCCCCTAGGGACCTCCGACGAGGAGCCTTCATGTCGAACCACCGCAGCACCGTCCGCCGGCCCGTCCCGCCCGACCCCGGGCCGACCGCCGGACTACCGGAGATCGCGGATCCTCTCTCGGTGAGCACCGCGGACGCCCGCGCGCTCTCGACGGTCCTCTTCGAGCGGCTGCGCTCACTGGACGAGGGCTCGGCGGACTACTCGTACGTGCGCAACACCCTCGTCGAGCTGAACCTCAGCCTGGTCAAGTACGCCGCGACCCGCTTCCGCCGCTCCCACGAGTCCTGGGAGGACATCGTCCAGGTCGGCGCCGTCGGCCTGATCAAGGCGATCAACCGGTTCGACCCGGAGCGGGGCAACGAGTTCATGTCCTTCGCCCTGCCGACCGTGCTCGGTGAGATACGGCGGCATCTGCGGGACACCAGCTGGAGCGTCCACGTACCGCGCCGCCTGCAGGAACTCCGCCTCGACCTGGCCAAGGCGCACGACGCCCTCGAACAGGAGCTGGGCCGCCCGCCGACGGACGCGGAGCTGGAGGCCCATCTCCACATCACCGCAGCCGAGCTGCGCGAGGGGCGACTCGCGGCGAACGCGTTCACCAGCCGCTCGCTCGACGTCCCCGCCGACGACGAGGACGGCGGTCCGGGCATGCTCGCGCGCTGCCTGGGCAGCGACGACGAGTCCTTCGAGAAGATCGAGAACCTGGAGGCGCTGAAGCCTCTCGTCGCCGCCCTGTCCGAGCGCGACCAGATGATCCTCGCGCTGCGGTTCGGCGACGAGCTGACCCAGGCACAGATCGGCGCGCGCCTCGGCCTCTCCCAGATGCACGTGTCGCGACTCCTCGCCCGCATCGTCGAGGAGCTGCGTACGGCCCTGGCGACGGACGGGGCGCCGCAGCCGACGGCCGCGCCGGCACCGCGCTGATCCGGGCCGTCGCCGAGCGGCGGCAGCAGGTCACGGACGGCCGTCGCGGGCCACCCGGCTCACGGGCCGCCGTCGGGGGACGCCCCGCCGCCCGGACGAGCGGGGTCCCCCGGACGCGCCGGCCATGGGGACCCGGCCCGGCCCGCCGCCGCCCGCGAGTGCTCAGGAGCGAGCGGCGGCGCGTGCTCCGGGACCGGGGCCGCCACCTCCATCCAGAAGGCCTTGCCGGTCTCCTGGGGCACGGCTCCCCACGCGCGCGTGAGCCGGTCGATCACGATCAGGCCGTTGCCTCCCGGCTGCCCGGGCGCTCCTCGTGGCCGGAGGGCCGGAATCCCCCCGCTGCCGTCGTTCACCTCGATCCGCAGATCACCGGCCGTGCCGGTCCTCGCGCCCGGCGGGGCGTCACTCTCCGCGTCATCGCCCGCCGGCTCGACGGGGACGAGCCGGATGACCAGCTCCGTCGGACCGCCGGCGTGCAGACAGGCGTTGGTCACGGCTTCCGAGACGACCAGCAGGACATCCTCGATCGCGAGGTCCCGTTCCACCTCGGTGAGCCCGGTGCCCTCCGGCGTACCTGGCCAGTCCCAGTCGGCGAGCGCGACCCGGCAGAAGTCGCGGCACCGCGCGACCACGGACTCCCCGCTCCGCAGGACGAGCCGTCTGATCTGACCCCTGAACCGGACCGGTTCACTCATCCCTGCCTCCACCGGTCCGATGTCGTGCGACGTTCACAGGTGCTCCCCCTCGGCCAGTTCGGCGGGCAGCTCGTCGTGCACCGTGAAGACCGTGACGACGCCGGTGACGCCGAAGGCCCGGTCCACGGGCGGCCGCAGCGCGGCGAGCTCCAGCCGACTACCCGCCTCCCGCGCGTCCAGTCGTGCCGTGAGCAGCAGATTGAGACCGGTCGAGTCACAGAACGTGAGGCGTTCGCAGTCGACGACGACCCGTTCGGGGCGACGGTCCAGGGCATCGGCCAGCGCGGCGTGCAGGGGCTCCTGGGTGTCGCGGTCGAGCTCTCCCGTCACCGTGACGACGGCCGTGGCACCGCTCCACCGGACCCCGGCCGTCAGGCGTGGACCGACCGGCCCGGCATCACCCGTCCCTGTCGCATCCCTTGGCATCCGGCTCTCCGGTTCCCGTCGGCGCAGAATTGCGAGCTGCAGCCGACGATACGCCGAGGACTCCGGGCGAGGCGAACGGAAGACCTCCGGCCGCGTGGCGCGGTCGGCGCGGTCGGGGCTGCGGGTGCGGTCGGTGACGGCCTTCCGGGCCCGACCGCTCTCGATCGCTCCCGGCTGCTGTCTCCTCCCCCTTCTGCTCCCGACCGGCTTTCGTGTGATGCGACGAAGAGTCACGGCGGTACGGCTGCTACGCGGCCGGGCAGGGAACACGTGGCGTACGGCCTCCACCCCGCGCGGCCCCCGAACCGGAAGGTGAGACGGATGGCTGACCTCGGCACCGGGCGGGGGCGCGACGAGACCGTGGACGAGCGTGCCGACCGGCAGTGGCAGGACCTCATGCAGGAGATCCGGGTGGTCCAGACCGGTGTGCAGATCCTCCTCGGCTTCCTCCTGACGGTCGTCTTCACCCCCCGGTACGAGAGCCTCGGGTCGACGGACAAGGGGATCTACATCGTGACGGTGGTCCTCGGCTCCCTCGCCACCGGCGCTCTGATCGGCCCGGTCTCCTTCCACCGTCTCGTGGCCGGCCGGCGGATCAAACCCCAGGCGGTCACGTGGGCGTCCCGGCTGACCTTCATCGGGATCCTGCTCCTGCTCGCCACCCTCACGAGCGCCCTCGTCCTCATCCTCCGGGTGGCCACCGACAACGAGATCGTGCCGTGGCTCGTGGCCGGGGTCCTGGCCTGGTACCTGCTGTGCTGGTTCGCCCTGCCGCTGTGGGCCCGCAGCCGGCACACCGCGGAGCGGAAGGAGTGAGCGGAGGGAGAGGAGTGCGGGAAGGGGCGGCGGGTATCCGCACGGGAGACCGCTCGGCGCACCAGGGAGATCGGAGCACGTGCCGACGCGGAGCACACAGGAAGGAGCACGTCATGCCTCGCGGATCCAGCCCGAAGCGGGAACGGCAGTACGAGCACATCAAGGAGAGCGCGGAGGAGCGCGGCGAGAGCGAGAAGCGCGCCGAGGAGATCGCCGCACGCACCGTGAACAAGGAGCGGGCGCGGCACGGCGAGTCCAGGACGGCGAGCCGGCTGTCCCTGGAGGACATGTCGTCCGGCGAGCGCGGTGGCCGGCGCTCCCACAGCGGCGCCCAGGGGCGCACGTACGACCAGCTCTACGAAGAGGCCAGGCGCCGGAAGCTCGACGGCCGTTCGAAGATGAACAAGGCGCAGCTGGAGCGGGCGCTCGGCGGCGACAGCTGATCAGGCCGCCTCCGGGCCGCCGGCCTCCCCCGAGAGCGGTCTCCTCCGCGCCGCCGCCCCTCCGAAGCCTCGGTCTCCCCTGAGTCGCAGGCCGGTCAGACGTCCTGGATGCGCCGGAACGGGCGGTTGGCCTCCAGCGTGTACGCCACGTCGAGCAGCGTCCTTTCGCTGCCGGGGCGGCCGGAGAACATGACGCCGATGGGCACCCCGTCCTCGGTCGCGCTCGTGGCGGGAACCGAGATCGAGGGTGTCCCGACGACGTTGTTGACCGGTGTGAAGGCGACGTACGCGAGGATCCGCTCGACCAGCGTCGCGTACGGCACGGTCGGGCTGAGGTGACCGATCCGCGGCGTGGTGTGCGCCAGTACGGGCGTGAGGACGAGGTCGAGCCCGCGGAACGCCGCCGCGTACGCCTCCCGCGTCCGCTTCAGCCTCCGCAGCACGGCCGGTGTGCGCCGCCAGCTCTTCAGGTACTCCTCGCGCAGCCCCCGGCTGAGGCCGTCCATCCGGTGCCGGTCGAAGTCCGGACCGAGCGTCCGGCCCGTGACGCCGAGGAGGAAGGACAGCATGCCCCAGTACGTGAGGAAGTCGTCGGTGAAGCGGGGGTCGAGGCGCAGTTCGACCGGCTCCACGGTGTGGCCGAGCCGTTGGAGCGTCGTGACGGTGTCCATGACGGCGGTCCGGGTCGCGGTGTCGGCGTGGACGCCGTTCGGCGAGTCGACTAGGAACCCGATGCGCAGGCGTCGTTCGGAGGGTCCCTCGACCAGACCGAGGGGCGGCAGTTTCGGATTGCGCCAATGGGTCTCGGCGGCGGCGAGGAACGCGGCGGTGTCCCGTACCGAACGGCTCACGATGCCGTCGGAGACGATGTCCAGGGGCAGTTGACGGCTCTGGGCGTTGGTCACGACCCGGCCGCGGGTCGGCTTGAGTCCGACGAGCCCGCAGCAGGCGGCGGGGATGCGGATCGAGCCGCCGCCGTCGTTGGCATGGGCGATCGGCACCGCTCCGGCGGCGACGAGCGCCGCGCTGCCGCCCGACGAACCACCCGCCGAACAGCCGGTGTTCCACGGGTTGCGGACCGGTTCGGCGGTCTCGTACTCCGTGGCGGGGCTGAATCCGAACTCGGGCAGCCGGGTCTTGCCGAGGACCGTGACGCCGCTGCTCAGGAGCTGCCGGGTGAAGGGCGCGTGGCGCCGGGCGACACGCGGGGTGAACGCGGCGCTGCCGTGGCCGGTGGGCAGTCCGAGGTAGTCGGTGTTGTCCTTGACGAAGGTCGGCACGCCGGCGAAGGCACCGTGGCCCGGCCCGGTGGCGTACGCGGGGGCGTCGATGCGGACCTGGATCGCGTGGAGCCGGTCCTCGACGTCCCGTACGCGCTCGGCCGCGTCCCGGGCGACCTCGGCGGCGCCGACCTCGCCCCGCCGGATCGCAGCGGCGAGCCCGACGGCGTCGTGCTCCCCGAGTGCGTCGTCCCGGAAGGCGTGCACCGTGGCCTGTTCCTCGAAAGTCGTCACCGCTACCTCAGCCCCCGGCCGTGTGGATGGTTGGCCGCCAGCATGCCCTACCAACCAGTAACACGCGAGTGGTCGACCGGCTCGGATCCGAGCGCGAAGCCCCGCCGGCCGAAGCCGTCGGTATCGGCGAGGGCGAAGAAAAAGAGAAAGGCAAGGAGCTGAAACATCTCCTCGCCACTCTCAATGTATAGCGCACAGGGGGCCTTGCGGCAAGGCCCCCATCCTGGTGCAGAATCTCCAGCCGTAGCCAGTGACCTGCGGAAATCGACGCGCTCGCACGATCGGCGAGCGCGCGCCGCTCGGGGACCCATGACCGGCGGCCGGCTCGACGCAATCAATCGAAACGGGGCGGTTCTCATGTTTGACGTGATCGTTGTGGGCAGTGGTGCGACCGGCCTGATGCTGGCCGGCGAGCTGCGGCTGCACGGCGTCCACGTGCTCGTGCTGGACAAGGAGGCGGAGCCCACCCGGCAGTCCCGCGCCCAGGGTCTGCACGTGCGCAGCATCGAGGTGATGGCCCAGCGCGGTCTGCTGGACCGGTTCCTCGGACTCGGGCAGCAGGTCGCGGTCGGCGGCTTCTTCGCCGGACTCGCCAAGACGTGGCCGGAGCGGCTGGACACGGCCCACTCGTACGTCCTCGCCATTCCGCAGCAGGTCACCGAGCGGCTGCTGACCGAGCACGCGACGGAGGTCGGCGCCGAGATCCGCCGGGGCCGCGAAGTGGTCGGCCTGAGTCAGGACGAGGACGGCGTCACCGTCGCACTGGCCGACGGCGAGGAGCTCCGCGCGCGGTACGTCGTCGGCTGCGACGGCGGCCGCAGCACGGTGCGCAAGCTGCTCGGCGTGGCCTTCCCCGGCGAGCCCTCCCGGATGGAGACGCTGCTGGGCGAGATGGAGCTGACAGCCGGCCAGGAGGAGCTGACCGCGGTGATCACCGAGGTCCGCAAGACCCAACTGCGTTTCGGCGCCATGCCCTTGGGCGACGGGCTGTTCCGGGTCATCGTGCCCGCCGAGGGGGTGGCCGAGGACCGCTCGGCCACGCCGACGCTCGACGAGTTCAAGCAGCAGCTGCGGGCGATCGCCGGCACGGACTTCGGTGCGCACGCGCCGCGTTGGCTGTCCCGCTTCGGCGACGCGACCCGGCAGGCCGAGCACTACCGGGTCGACCGGGTGTTCCTCGCGGGCGACGCCGCCCACATCCACCCGCCGACCGGGGGGCAGGGGCTCAACCTCGGTATCCAGGACGCGTTCAACCTGGGCTGGAAGCTGGCCGCCACGGTCGCCGGCTGGGCGCCCGAGGGGCTGCTCGACAGCTACCACGCCGAGCGGCACCCGGTGGCCACGGACGTCCTGGACAACACCCGCGCGCAGATCCAACTGATGTCGACCGAGCCGGGCGCGCAGGCGGTGCGCCGACTGCTCACGGAACTCGTGGAGTTCGACGACGTCAACCGGTACCTCATCGAGAAGATCACGGCGATCTCGGTGCGGTACGACTTCGGCGAGGGCGACGCACTGCTGGGCAGGCGACTGCGCGACGTGCAGCTGAAGCACGGGCGCCTCTACGAGCGGATGCACGAGGGCCGTGGGCTGCTCCTCGACCAGACCGGCCGGCTCTCGGTCGGGGGCTGGGCGGACCGGGTCGACCTCGTCGCCGACGTCAGCGAGGAACTGGACGCTCCCGCCGTTCTGTTGCGACCGGACGGCCACGTCGCCTGGGTGGGCGAGGACCAGCGGGAGCTGCTCGCCCACCTGCCGAAGTGGTTCGGGGCGGCCACGGGTTGAGGCGGCCGCCCGCCCCGGGCCGCCCCCCGCGGGCGACTCGGCGCCCCCGCGGCCCGACGCGCGCGAACCCGGCCGGCGCGACCGGTGCAGAATGGTGGCATGACCATGGAGATCAGCCCCGTACAGGTGCTGCGCGCCGGCCGCACGCCGGAGTCGGCCGTGCCGCCCGTCGCCGACGGAACCGTGGCGCTCTGGTTGCTGCCCATGGCGGATGACCCCGGCGCGCCCGCCCTCCTGGACGCCGAGGAACTCCGCCGGTGGAAGGCCCTGGTACGGGCCGACCACCGGGCCCGCTACCTCGCGGCGCACGGCGGGCTTCGGCGGCTGCTCGGGCACTGCCTGGGGACACGTGCGGAAGACGTGGTGTTCGTGCGGGAGGACTGCCCGGTCTGCGGAGGTCCGCACGGCCGGCCCGCGGTACGGGACGCCGGGTTCCACTTCTCGCTCTCCCACAGCGGGGACCTGGCGCTCGTCGCCATCGCCTCGACGCCCGTGGGCGTGGACGTCGAGGCGCATCCCGAGGCCGAGGTGTCGGCCCTCGTCGCGGACAGCCTGCACCCCCGGGAGCGCGAGGAGTTCGCGGCACTGCCCGCGGAGGCGCGGCCCGCCGCGTTCGCGCGGTGCTGGGCGCGCAAGGAGGCGTACCTCAAGGGCACGGGAGAAGGGCTGGCCGGGGGCCTCGACCGTACGTACACGGGGCTGGGCGCCGAGCCGGCCGCCGTACCGGGCTGGTCGCTCGCCGACGTACGGGTCGCGCCGTCGTACGCGGCGGCGGTGGCGGTCGCACGGCGGTAGGGCGACCACGCCGGCGGGCTCGGCGTGGCGCCGGGCTTGACCTTGACACGATGACAAGGTCTTGACTGCCGGGCAAGGAGGTGGTCCCCATGACCATGACGACCCACGACGAGGTCGCGACCCGCGCTCTCCAGGGCCTGGGGGACGGCAGTTCGTCGGTACGGCTGCGGGCAGCGCTGGCGATCGGCACGGCCCCCGACCCGCGCTTCGTCGGCCCGCTCGTCGAGCGGTGCGCCGTCGAGCCCGACTTCTCCGTGCGCGAGATGCTCACCTGGGCACTCACGCGGCACGCGCCGTCCCTCACCCTCCCGGGACTCCTCGGCGAGGTCCGCTCGGAGGTGCCGCGGGCGCGGAGCCAGGCGCTGCACACCCTGTCCAAGATCGGGGACCGGCGGGCGTGGCCGGTCATCACACGGGAGCTGTTGTCCGACGCCGACGACGAGGTGGCGCGGAGCGCGTGGCGGGCGGCGGTCGTGCTGGTGCCCGAGGTCGAGCGGGCCGAGCTGGCGGAGGCGCTGGCGACGCAGCTCGGGCGCGGCGGGAGGGAGACCTGGCTGAGCCTCAGCCGGGCGCTGATCGCCCTCGGCGAGGTGATCCTTCCGACGCTGAGCGCCGCGACGACGAACGGCTCCCCCGGCGTGCGCCGGCATGCGGCCGCCACGGAGCGGCTGCTGCACGACCCGGATGCGGGATTCGCGTTCTCGATCGAGGAGGCGAAGCGTGTCGCCGTCCTCGGCACGTCCGGCCAGGAGGGGCGAGGAGGAGGGTGACGCATGCTGATCGGTGAGGTGGCCCGGCGGTCCGGGGTCAGCGCCCGCATGCTCCGGCACTACGAGTCACTGGGCCTGGTGCGGCCGACGGGCCGTACCGGGTCCGGCTACCGGGAGTACTCCGGCGAGGACATCCGGCGGATCTTCCACATCGAGAGCCTGCGGTCGCTGGGGCTTTCCCTGCGTGAGGTGGCGAGCGCGCTGGACGATCCGGGCTTCGCCCCGACGGCGCTCGTCGAGGACCTCATCCGCGGGACGCGCGAACGCATCGCGGCCGAGACCGCGCTGCTCACCCGGCTCCGTCGGATCGGTGCCGCGGAACCCGCGGGGTGGGAGGAGGTCCTCCAGATCGTCGCGCTCCTGCACGCCCTGGGCTCGGAGAGCGCGGGCAGGCGGCAGCTCGCGGCGCTGTCCTCGGTCGAGGAGGTCCCCGTGCCGGTGGAGGCACTGGTCGAGGCGGCCCTGGGCGAGACGGACCCGCACGTCGCCGGAGCCCTGCGCTGGGCCCTGGCACGGTCGGGGGACGACGGCTCGATCGCCCTGCTCGCGGAGGGCCTGGGCTCACCGGCGGCCGGGGTACGGGAACGTGCCGTGCAGGCCGTCGCCGAGATCACGGGCGACGAGGCGACCGCGCTCCTGCGCGAGGCGCTCGCGCACTCCGACGGAACGGTTCGCAGGCACGCGGCGCTCGCGCTGGGGGCGCGCGGAACGCCCGAGGCGATCCCGACGCTCGTCGACATGGTCGCGGAGGAGACGAACGAGGTCGACGCGGCGGACGTGCTCACCGCGCTGGCGGGTCGCCCCGAGTGGGCGGACCGGATCGCCACCGGCCTCGTCGCCCGCCTCCCGCGGGCCGCGGGCGACCCTTCGGCGCGGCGCCGGCTGACGCAGGCGCTGGCGGACATCCCGGGAGACAAGGCGTCACGCGCCCTGGAGACTCTGTCGCACGACGAGGACCGCGCGGTGGCGCTGACGGCGACGTACGTCCTGACGCTGCGGGAGGCGCGCTGGCGCGGGACGGTGCGGAATCCTCAGGGCGCGCAACCGCAGGGCGCGAAGGCTCAGTGCCCGGGGCCTCACGGCACGGAGCCCCGAAGCCAGGAGCCTCAAGGCCCGTAGACCGACTGTCGGACGCGTGTGCGAGAGTCTGCGCATGCTCGAGATCGTGGTGAAGACGGAGAAATGGGAGCGGCACGTCCGCGTGTCCGCCGAGGAGCTGGCCGGGCTCGTCCGGCGCATCGGCGACGAAGGGGACCGGTTCCTGGTGGTCCAGCGCATTCCGGACCTGCCCGACGTCTTCGCCCAGGTCTGGCACACGACGGGTGGGGACTACACGCTGGAGCACCGGGACGGTGCTGCCACCCGCCACTTCCAGGTGATGGCCGCCGGCCCTGAGGCAGTGATCGCGGCGCTGACCGGCTGGGCCCGCGAGGAGGGCGGCTGGGGGGCGGGGCTGGACTGGTCGCCGCTGGACATGGGACCGGCCCGCGAGGTGCCGCCCCTCGACCTCGATGAGGAGGACCGCGAGCTGTTGGAGCAGCGTGTCCGGGAGGTGCTGGCGGGCGGCTACGCGGCCCGTGCCGAACTGACCGAGATCGCGGAGGAGTACCTGGTCTCCGAGGGCCGCCGCCCCGTCTCGCGCGAGCAGGCCGGGGCGCTGGTCGACCGGATGTGGCTGGAGCGGGTCGCCGAGCAGTCGAGCTGGGACGGCGAGACGGACCCCGAACGACTGACCCGCGCGTTCGAGGCCCTGCGGGGGGTCGGCATCACGGCCCGCGAGAACTTCGCCTGCTGCCGCACCTGTGGCGAGTCGGAGATCGGCGGCGAGAGCGAGCCCGACGCCCGCGGCTTCGTCTACTTCCACACGCAGTGCACCGACTCCGCCGCGGCGGGCCAGGGACTGATGCTCCTGTACGGCGGCTTCGACGGCGCGCCCGAGACGACGACGGCCATCGGCCACGAGGTCGTGGCCGCCCTCGAAACCGCGGGCCTCCCCACCGAGTGGGACCGGACCCCCGGCCGAGCCATCACGATCACCCCCCTGGACTGGCGTCGCCGTCTGGTCGGCTAGGGCCTGTCATGGGCCGTCTCCGTGCGGCGGCTGTCCACCCCTGCGGCAGACTCCGCGAACCCGCAGGTTAGAGTCGTATACGGTCGCGCCGCCGCACCAGGGCGCTGCGCGGGGCCGGGCCGGCTGTCGATCACAGAGCCCGATACGACGACGTCCCGACCGCTTCTGCCCCATACGGCCCTCGGCCGCCTGCCACGGAAACAGCGCACATGACTACCGACGCCCCTTCGCGTCCCGACCCCGCCCACGCCACCCTCGAACGCCCCCGCCCGCCGCGGTTCAGCGGCCGGGCTCCGGCCAGGCCGGCGCCGGTCGCCGCGTTCCACAGCGTGAGCGCGGCGACAGCCGTTCTCCTCGCGCTGGTCGCGATCGGCGCGGTCCTCCACGAACCGGTGCTGATACCCCCGCTGGCCGCCAGCGCCGCTCTCGTGCACGCCGCGCCCACGCTGCCCCTGGCCCAGCCCCGGAGCGTCGTCGTCGGCCATCTGCTCGGCGCCGCCGTGGGGTACGCAGCCCTCGCCGCCGCGGGCAGCAGCGCGTGGGCGGCGGCCGTCGCCGCGGGTCTCACCCTGGCGCTGACCACGCTCGCGCGGACACCGCACGCGGCCGCCTGCGCCACCGCGGTGGTCATCGTGCTCCAGACCCCCGAGGCCGTCCGGTTCGTCCCCCTCCTCTTCGGCTCCACGGTCCTCCTCGTCCTGACCGGGTACGCCGGCTCCCGGATCCGTCGCGGCTCACCGAGGTATCCCGCGTACTGGTGGTGACCGCCGACGACTCCCCTTCCCGCCGGGGGGACGTCTCCGCGTGAGTGGAGTGCGTCTCCGCGTGAAGGGAGTGCGTCGCCGCATCGGTGGAGCACGTCTCCGTGTGGGGGGAGTACGTCTCCGTCCAGGTGGGGAGGCACCCTCGACCCGAGTCGGCGCCCGGCCCCGGCCCGGACGTAGATTGAGGCCGCCTCCCCGCCCAGGCGGACCCGGGCCCACCCGACACAGCACGACGAGGAGCACGCGTGGCCACCACCGCAGAGTCCGCCCCACCCGACGCACCGGCCCCGCAGGACCTCGCCATCGACGGTGAACCCACCGAACCCGTCGTCCCGGCCTGGCGCATGCTGCTCGGCTACATCCGGCCGCACCGCTGGACGCTGTTCGGCGGGGCCGTGCTGTCGCTGGTCACCGGAGCCACCGGGCTCGCGCTGCCGCTGGTGGCCAAGTACCTCATCGACGCGCTCTCCGACGACCGTCCGATCACCGGCGCCCTGCTGCTGATGTCGGCGCTGGTCGTCGCCAACGCGGGGATCGGAGCCCTCGGCGGGTACGTCCTGCGGCGCACCGCCGAGTCGGTCGTCCTCGGCGCGCGGCGCACGCTCACCTCGTATCTGCTGAGGCTGCGCATCGCCGCCGTGGACCGCAGCGAGCCCGGCGACCTGATGGCCCGCGTCACCTCCGACACGACCCTGCTGCGCGAGGTCACCACCGACTCGCTGGTGGGACTCGGCACGGGCGGGCTCACCCTCGTCGCGACCCTGGTGATGATGGGCCTGGTCGACCCGGTCCTGCTGGCCGTCACGCTCGGCGTGGTGCTGGGCGCGGGAACCGTGATCGGCGTCATCGTGCCCCGTATCAGCAGGGCCAGCCGCAGGGCGCAGGACGCCGTCGGGGCGATGGGCGCGTCACTGGAACGCATCCTCGGCGCCCTGCGCACCGTCAAGGCGTCCGGGGCCGAGCACCGCGAGGAGCAGGTCGTGCACGCGGCGGCCGAGGAGTCCTGGCGGCAGAGCGTACGGGCCGCCAAGTGGTCGGCGCTGGCCGGGAACACGGCCGGCCTGTCCATGCAGATCGCCTTCATCACCGTGCTCGCGGTCGGCGGCGCACGGGTCGCGACGGACGCGATCGACGTCGGCACCCTCGTCGCGTTCCTGCTGTACGTCTTCTATCTGATGTCGCCGATCCAGCAGGTCGTCGGCGCCGTCACCCAGTACCAGGCCGGGGCCGCCGCTCTCGCCCGGATCCGTGAGGCGCTGCGGCTGCCCGCCGAGCCTCCGGCGCCGCCCGCGCCGCTGCCCGCGCCGGGAGCCGAGCCCGCCGCCCTGGCATTCGAGGACGTCCGGTTCCGGTACGCGGACGATCTGCCGTACATCCACCACGGCGTGACCTTCTCCGTACCGCCGCGCGGGATGACGGCCTTCGTCGGCCCGTCCGGGGCGGGCAAGACGACGGTGTTCTCGCTGATCGAGCGGTTCTACGATCCGGGCGCCGGACGAATCACGTTCGACGGCCGCGATCTGGACGCGTGGGAGATTCCGCGGCTGCGTTCCGCGATCGGTTACGTCGAGCAGGACGCGCCGGTGCTCTCCGGCACCCTCCGCGACAACCTGCTGCTCGGGAACCCCGAAGCCGCGGAGGAGGACCTGCTGCGGGTGCTGGGCACCACCCGGCTGGACGGTCTGGTCGAGCGGCTCCCCAAGGGCCTGGAGACCCTCGTGGGCCACCGCGGCACCAAGCTCTCCGGCGGTGAGCGCCAGCGCGTCGCGATCGCCCGCGCGCTGCTGCGCCGCCCGCGTCTGCTCCTCCTCGACGAGGCCACGAGCCAGCTCGACGCCGTCAACGAGGCCGCCCTGCGCGACACCGTGGCCGACGTCTCCCGTACGACGACCGTGATGGTGGTCGCCCACCGGCTGTCCACGGTCACCATGGCGGACCGCATCGTGGTCATGGACGCGGGCCGGGTCCGCGCGGTCGGCACCCACCGCGAACTCGTCGCCGCCGACCCGCTGTACGCCGAGCTCGCGGCCACCCAGTTCCTGGCCACGACCGAAGGCTGACCGGGCGCCGTAGCCCGTGTCCCGCGGCGGGCGCCCGCCGCGAACGGGTCACCCGCCGCGAACGGTGAAGGCCACCCGCCGCGATCGGTGGGGGTCAGTCGGCTGTGGTGGTGCCCGATGTGGCGTCGTCCGTCCAGGGCCAGTGCGCCTGTCGGCCCGATTCGATGAGGGGGATCATGCGGAAGGCGGCGTCCGTCAGGCCGCCGAAGGTGTGGCGGTGGGGGCCCACGGGGGCGTGGGCGGGGTGGTAGCCCGCCAGGTTCCAGGTGTAGACGGGGATCTCCGGCGGGACCGGTTCGGCCGGTCCTCCGGGGTGATGGGGGGCGGCCTGTTCGTCGGTGACGATCACCACGCGGTCGTGGTCCCGGTAACGGTCCCGCAGGGCCTTCGTGGTGTGGGTGCCGCCGAGGCGGTGGAAGCGTTCCCGTACGTCCAGCACCGCTTCGCCGTGTGTGAACGGGACCTCCTTGGTGGACCAGCCGAACTCCACCAGGTCCGCCGCTTCGGCCCGCAGGGCCAGCGCGCTGCCGAAGACGGCCGCCGCGTCCGCGCGGGTCAGCTTGGATCGTTCCGAGAGCGTGTCCCAGAACATGGAGTCCGACCGGTCCACGAGGACCAGGGTCCGGCCGGGCAGCGCCGGCACGTTGGACAGCGAGTGGCCGAGTGCCGTCTCCAGCGCCGCCGCCCAGCGCCGCTTCGGCGCGTGTCTGCGCGCGGCCAGGTAGCGCAGGGGGAACTGCCGCGACCTGGCGACCTCGTCGGCGTCCGCGATCCGGGCGGCGACCCGGGCCGCGGCCTCGGCCGAGATCTTCGCGGCGTCGAGGTTCCGCAGGTTCCGCAGCAGGGCCATCGGGCCCATCTCGGGGATCACCGCCTCCCACACCGCGGCGTCCAGCGGCCCGTGGAGCCAGCCCGCCAGGGCCTCCCACGTCATGCCGGCCGCGGACAGGCGCTCGCTGCCGTCCGGCCCGGTCACCAGGGCCCGCCGCTCCTCCAAGGGCAGTTCCATGAGGGTCCGGTGTGCCGTCAGGAGGGTGTCGGAGGCCGGGGGCAGCGCCGTCTCCGGGTGGTGCCGGCGGTCCAGGGCGTACCGGAAGAGCGCACCCTGCCACGGCTTCTCCGGGTCGGGCGAAGCGTGCACCAGGTTGAGCACGTCTCCGAAGCGGAACGCGTGGGACGCGGTGTCGTACTTCAGCAGCGACCGCGACGAGTACAGCCTGCGTACGGCGTCGGCGATGCCCCTCTTCACGGGCTGCGGCACGTTCCGCCCGTACGCCGAGGTCCAGTGGGCGAGCAACTCGCCGGGCTCGTCGGCCCGCTGGAGCACCGCGTCGATCACGGAGCGGTTGGACGGGCCGTCGGACGCACCCGCGTCGAGCCGGGCCCGTACGTACGCGGCGGCGCCGACCAGGGATGCCGTACGCATGTTGCCCTCGCCGCGCAGCCAGCGCAGCAGGCCGGCCGTCCACGCGGGGTCGTCGACGGCGAGCCGGCCGACGAGCCGGACGTACCGTTCGTCGCGCTCCGTGCCGCTCTCGTAGAAGGTCCGCTGCGCGACGAGGTTGCCGACGGCCAGCAGGAAGAGCTCGTCACGGGGTTCCCGGACGAAGGCCGGTCCGCCCTCGTACGTGGGGAACGGGTACGGGGCGGGCGCGAGGTGGACCCGCGGCGGCTGAGGCATCGTGCGGGCGGCCGCCGAGACGTGCGGGGCCACGAGCATCTCGGACCAGACCTTCGAGACGCGTCGGGTGTAGCGAGGCAGTGAATCCCCCCGGATCCAGAGGAAAGGAACGGACGGCCCAGGGAAGGGTGCACAGGGGCCGAGGCGACCACGCCCACCGGGATCAGAGGTGGCGGCGGCGTCACTTGGATTTCGGAAGAAGTAGCCGCAGCCGAGCGCATCGGAGGCGCGGTCGCGGGACCAGCCTAGGCGGGGCGGCCCGCCGCACACCACCGATTAAACGCCGATCGGACCGTCCGGCGCCGCGCGCCGCGGGGGATGCGTGCCGGGCCGTCTAGGCGTCCTTCACGAACACGACGCCTTCGATGCCGGTCAGCTGCGCCGGGTCGAGCGGCGCGTAGCCGAACCAGGGGGACACTCGCGGCGCGGTGGGCAGGGCGTCGCCCAGGGTGGCGGCCAGGCCGCGGGCGTCGACGACCGCGCACTCCTCCGGGCCCGCGTACAGGAGTCCTTCGACGGTGTTCTGTGGCGGGGTGTCCACGCCCTGATGCCGGAGCGTGCCCAGGGCCGTCGCGAAGAAGGCGTACTCCTGGCCCAGTCGGGTGCTCACGATCGCGCCCGCGCTCCACCACTCGACCGGCCTGCCGCCCATCCGCATCGAGCTCCTGCTCCGCTGGAGATGGCCGTTGTGGGCGTGGACGAGCACCGGGGCCCGGTCGGCCGCGCCCGCGGAACCGACGGCGTCGGCGTCGACACCGGCGACTGCCAGGAGGTTGTCGGCCATCATCCGGTCCCGCAGGCTCACCAGCCGCGTGATGCGGTCCGGCGAGGTGTCGGCCAGCCAGTAGTGGTAGCGGAGGAGGCCGGTGGCCGTACGGCCGTACAGGCGTGCCCGGTCCCAGTCGTCCCGCGAGCTCGTCGCCATCAGGTGTGGCCCGTGCGCGTCGAGCAGCGCCACCAGGTCGTCGGCGAGCAGGCGGAGTTCCGTGGCATCGGCCGACTGACCCACGGACTGACCGGGGTCCGTCATCACGGCGGGATGCGTCCAGCGGTCGTCGGGGCCGAGCAGGCGGTCGAGCGTCTCCATGGCGCAGGTGGCATCGATCAGGTCCGTGTCCAGGCGGGTGGAGAGGAAGCCGTGGAGCGCGGTGAGGGCTTCCCGGGGACTCTCGGCCCCGGTGATCTCCAGAGGGCCGTCGAAGCCCGCGAAGCGGAGCAGGTCCGCCTCCGGGCGGCCGTCGTTGAAGGCGCGCATCCAGCGCACGAGCGCGCGGTTGCCGTCGTACGCGCCCCAGCCGTGGCTGAATCCCCGCTCCATGACCTCGTCGAGGGTGCCGGTGCCCGTGGTGACGTAGTCGTCCACGAGCAGACCCCGCAGGCAGTCGCTCTCGACGGTGATCGTCCGGTAGCCCTCCTGCTCGACGAGCTGCCGGAAGAGTTCGTTGCGTACGTCGAGCAGCACGCCGTCGTCGTGCGTGGGCTCCCCCAGGGCGAGCAGCCGTGGCCTGCCCCGGAGCAGCCCCATGACAGCGGCGGCGTCGACGGTGTGGATGACGTCCTTGATGTCGGTAGCCATGCCTTCAACGGTATCGTTGAACATGCGGTGGAGACTTTTGCTCGACAACGGCGGGAATCACTGGGGTCATGGAACAGAACCTTCAAAGCACCGGTCGGCTCAGGCCGGTCGACCTGGCGCGCGAGCACGGTCTGTCCACCCAGGCGATCCGGAACTACGAGGAGGCCGGCGCCCTGCCTCCCGCCGCCCGCACCCCCTCCGGATACCGCGGCTACACCGCGCTGCACGCGGGTGCGCTCCGTGCCTTCCTCGCCCTGCTGCCCGGCCACGGCCATCGGACGGCGACGGCGATCATGCGGGCGGTGAACGAAGGCGCGGCGGAGGAGGCGTTCCGTCTCATCGACGAGAGCCACGCCCTGCTCCTCGACGACCGCCGGACCCTGCGGGCCGTGGAGAACGCCCTCCGCGAGCTGGAACCGACCGCCGGACCCACCGCGAACGGCCCCGCCGCGGCATCGAAGTCCGTCGACATGTTCATCGGCCCCCTCGCGGAGGCGCTCGGCGTCCGGCCCGCGACGCTGCGCGCCTGGGAGCGCGCCGGGCTGGTGCGCCCGCGCCGCGATCCGGTGACCGGCTACCGCGTGTACGACGAGGCCGACGTACGGGACGTCCGCCTCGTCCACCAACTCCGGCGCGGTGGTCATCTGCTGGAGCAGATCGCCCCGCTGATCGCCCAGGTACGGGCGGCCGGGGGGCTCGGACCGCTGGAGGCCGCACTCGGCGACTGGCACGGCCGGTTGTCCGCGCGCGGCCGGGCGCTGCTGGCCGGGGCGGCGGCGCTGGAGGTGTACCTGCGCGAGCGGGAGCGCGACTGAGACCGCGACCGCGACAACCCGCGGCCGGGCGTGGAGAGACGGGCCATGGGCTCCGGGGCCGCGGCCCCGTTCACGCCCCGCTTCCCGCGTCACGACTCCTTCCCGGCACGCCCCGCACGCCTCACCCGTCCCCCACCGGCGGGCCGTCACCGCCCGCGCCGCCGGCCGCCACGTAGCCGCGGAGCGCCGCGACCGACACCTCCTCCAGGCTCTCCGCGAAGATCCGGCCCGGTCGCGCGGGCACGGGCAGCATGGACGGGACGACGAGGACCGTGCAGCCCGCCGCGTCGGCGGAGGCCGCGCCGTCCGGGGAGTCCTCGACGGCGACGCACGCCGCGTCCGGCACGCCGAACCGGCGGGCGGCCGCACGGTACGGGTCGGGGTGCGGCTTCGTCCGTACGGTGTCGTCGGCCGAGAGGGTGAAGGCGAAGGGGACATGCGCGAGGGCACCCCCGATCACCGAGTCCACCACCGATCGCGGCGACGCGCTGACCAGGGCGAACGGCACGCCCTCCATGGCGAGTTCGGCGAGGAGCCGGTCCGCGCCGGGGCGCATCGGCGCGCCCCGGTCGACACGTTCCTGGAAGGCGGCGGTGAGTGCCGTCGCCACTCCGTCCGCGTCCGGGGTCCCTGTCACGCGTACGAGGTGGGCGGCGGTGTCCTCGACGGCACGGCCGACGACCTCGGGAGCGTCCACGTCCGTCAGCCGGTGGCCGATCCGTGCGGCGATCTCCGCGGTGGCCTCCCACCAGAGGACCTCGGTGTCGACCAGGGTCCCGTCCATGTCGAAGAGGACGGCGGCGAGTTCGGTCACCGCTCAGCCCTCGGCACGACGAGCGCGGGGTGCCGGGCGAGGCCCAGGGTGACGCGCGCGCCGGGGGTGAGTCCGGTCGCCTCCCGGGAGGCGAGGTCCGCCTTGACGCGCGTACCGGCGTGATCGAGGTGGACGCGGGTGACGGAGCCCAGGAAGGAGGTGGAGACGACGGTCGCCTCCCCGTCGGCGGCCTCGGTCACGGTGACGTTCTCGGGGCGGACCAGGACGTCGACCTCGCGGAGCTGCGGGGCCTCGCCGTCGACGGGCAGGCGGGTGCCCGCCACCTCGACCTCGCCGGAGTCGGTCAGGGCTCCGGGGAGCCGGTTCATGGTGCCGACGAACTCGGCGACGAAGGGGGTCGCCGGACGGCGGTAGAGCTCGGCCGGGGCGGCGCACTGCTCCAGCCGACCGGCGTTGAGGACGGCGACGCGGTCCGCCATGGACAGCGCCTCCTCCTGGTCGTGGGTGACGAAGACCGTGGTGATGCCGAGGGAGAGCTGGAGGCGGCGGATCTCCTCCCGCAGGCTCAGCCGGACCTTGGCGTCGAGCGCGGAGAGCGGCTCGTCGAGGAGCAGGACGCGGGGCCGCAGGGCGAGTGCCCTGGCGAGCGCCACGCGCTGCTGCTGGCCGCCCGACATCTGGTGCGGGTAGCGGTCGCCGAGCTGCGGCAGGCCGACGAGGTCGAGGAGTTCGGCGGCGCGGGCTCGCCGTTCGGCCGGCTTGACCTTCCGTACGCGCAGACCGAAGGAGACGTTGTCGGCGGCCGTGAGGTTGGGGAAGAGGCTGTACGACTGGAACACCATGCCCGCGTCGCGTCGGTTGGCCGGAACCTGGGTGATGTCGGCCCCGTCGACGAGGACTTCGCCCGCGTCGGGCCGCTCGAAGCCGGCGAGGACGCGCAGGGCGGTGGTCTTGCCGCAGCCCGAGGGGCCGAGCAGGGCGAGGAGTTCGCCGGGTTCGACGGTCAGGTCGAGTCCGTCGAGGGCGGTGGTGCTGCCGAAGGCGCGGCGCAGGCCCCGGAACTCGACGCGCGCCCCGCCGCCCGCGACCGGCTCGGTCCGCTCCGCTGTTGCTGTGGACGAGGACATGGGTCAGGACTCCTTGGGCGAAGTGCGGTACGGCGTACGGGGACTGCGGGCCTTGCGGGCGGAGCGCGGAGCGCCGGGAGTGCTGGTCGGCGCCGTCCCGGCCCGGGAGAGGGCGAGCAGCAGACCCCAGGTGATGACGAGGCTGAGCAGCGACACGGCCACCGACATCCGGGCGTGTGCCCCGGAGATGGACACGATCCACACCGCGAAGGGCCGGAAGCCGAGCAGCGAGGCGATGGTGAACTCGCCGAGGACCAGGGCCAGGGTGAGGAAGGCCGCGCCCGCGAGCGAGGAGCGCAGGTTGGGCAGGATGACGCGGAACATCACGTACGGCCAGCTCGCCCCGCAGTTGCGCGCGGCCTCGACGAGCGTGGGGACGTCGACGGCGCGCAGTCCGGCGTCGAGGGACCGGTACACGAACGGCAGGGCCATGACGGTGTACGCGAGGACCAGGACGAACGGGAAGCTCTCGTTCTGGACGGCGAGGAACGTCTGGTAGAGCGGGGTCCGCGAGAGGTGGTCGGGGCCCCAGCGCAGCACGGTGCTGATGCCGGTGACGAGGGCGATGGGCGGCACCACGAGCGGCAGCATGCACATCATCTCGACGACCGGCCGGAGCCGGGGTGCCCCGAGCCGTACGGCCACCAGGGCGGGCACGGCGAGCAGCAGGGCGAGGACGATCGTCGCGGCCGCCAGGCCGAGGGAGAGCAGCAGGCTCTCGGTGAAGCCGTCGGCGGCGAGCAGCGCGGTGTACGCATCGAAGGAGATGCCCTGGCCGGGCGTGTGCACGGTGAAGACGAACGAGGCGATCAGCGGAACGAGGAAGTAGGCGCCGCCGAGGCCGAGGACGACTCCGCGCCAGACGCGGGGCCGGGGACGGGTCCGCGCGCGGGCGGCCGGCGGGGCCGTGTCGGCGTCGTCCGGGCCGGGCTTCGGTGCGGTCTCCGAGGCGGTGGGGGTCATCGCAGCCATCGGGCGCTCCTGCGCTGGAGGGGGAGGTAGACGGCCATGACGAGTCCGGCGATGAGGATCATGTCGAGGCCGAGGGCGAGGGCGACGTTCTCCTGGCCGACGAGGACGTTCCCGGAGAGGGCGTCCGCGATCTTGAGGGTGACCAGGGGCACGGAGCCGCCGACGAGCGCCGCCGCGGTGGCGTGCGCGGCGAAGGCGCTGCCGAAGAGGAGCACGAACCCGCCGAGCAGGGACGGTGCGAGGACGGGGATGCCGACGTGGCGCCAGTACCGCAGGCCGCTCGCGCCCGCGTTCTGCGCGGCCTCGCGCCACTGGGGGCGCAGTCCGTCGAGCGCGGGGAGGATCACCAGGACCATGAGCGGGATGAGGAAGTACAGGTAGACCACGGCGAGTCCGGTGAAGGAGTACAGGTTCCAGCCGAGGCCGCCCAGGTCGGCGAGCTGGGTGACGACGCCGGAGATGCCGAGGGTCGCGATGAACGCGAACGCGAGGGGCACGCCGCCGAAGTTGGCGAGGACCCCGGAGGCGGTCAGCACGGCGTTGCGCAGCGCCTGGGAGCGGGAGGTGACGACGGCCTGGGCGATGAGGACGCCGAGGACCGTGGCGATGAGCGCGGTGAGGGCGGAGAGCTGGACGCTGCCGACGAGGGAGCCCAGGTAGGGGCCCTGGAGCGAGCGGCCGAGGTGCTCGCCGGTCAGGGTGGTGGCGCCGGTGCCCGGGTCGGTGCGGGTCACGGCGCCGTACAGGAGGGCGCCGAGCGGCAGACCGAAGCAGAGCCCGGTGAAGGCGATGAGGGGGAGGGCGGCGAGCCAGGTGCGCGGGCCGCGCCGCCGGCGGCGGTGGCCGCCGGCGGTCTCCTCGGTGGGGGTGGAGGAGGCGGAGGACATCAGGAGACGGCCTTGTCCCACTTCTCGGCGAGGGTGGCCTTGGCCTTGTCGAGCTCGGCGGAGGCCGGGAAGGCGGGGGTGCCGGTGACGGCGGGCAGCTTGGCGACGAAGGTCTTGTCGGCGGTGCCGTCGGCGGTCATGGCCGGGAGCAGCACGGGGCGGGCGTAGCCCTTGAGCCAGAGGTTCTGGCCCTCGGCGCTGTAGAGGAACTCCATCCACAGGCGGGCGGCCGCGGGGTGCGGGGCGTCCTTGTTGACGGCCTGCGAGTAGAACTGGGCGTAGACGCCGTCGGTGGGGACGGCGACCTGCCAGTCGACGCCCTTGTCCTTGAACTGGTCGGCGTAGCCGGCGTTCAGGTAGTCCCAGTCGATGCTGATGGGCGTCTCGCCCTTCTCTACCGTGGCCGGAGTGGACTCGACGGGGATGAAGTTGCCGCTCTTCTTGAGCGTGCCGAAGAAGTCGATGCCGGGCTGGATGTCGGCGAAGGAACCCTTGTCGGCGAGGGCCGCCGCGTACACGCCGCCGAAGGCGGAGCCGGACTTGGTCGGGTTGCCGTTGAGGGCGACCTTGCCCTTGTACTCGGGCTTGAGCAGGTCGGCGAAGGTCTTCGGGCAGTTCGGGATGCGCTTGGCGTCGCAGCCGATGGAGACGTAGCCGCCGTAGTCGTTGTACCAGCGGCCGGCCTCGTCCTTCTGGGCGGCGGGGATCTTGTCCCAGGCCTCGACCTTGTAGGGGGCGAAGAGGCCTTCCTCGGCGCCGCTGCGGGCGAAGGCGATGCCGAGGTCGAGGACGTCGGGGGCGCGCTTCTGGCCCTTGCGGGACTTGACGGCGGCGATCTCGTCGGCGCTCGCGGCGTCCGGGTTCTCGCTCTCGATCTTGATGCCGTACGTGGTCTCGAAGGTCTTGATCAGTTCACCGTAGTTGGCCCAGTCCGGCGGGAGCGCGATGACGTGGAGGGCGCCTTCCTCCTTGGCCGCCTTGACGAGGGCGTCCATGCCGCCGAAGTCCTTGGCCGACGCCGCGGTTGCCGCCTTGGCACCGTCGCCCTTGGCCGCGGCCTCACCCTCGGGTGCGGCGCCACAGGCGGTGAGAGTGGTCAGGGCGGCGGCGCCGAGCAGCACGGCGGCACCGCGGAGGGGGGTTCTGCGCACGAGTTCTCCCAGAAGCGAGTGAAGGAACTTGTCTGTACAAGCCGCCCTTAGTTCGCCCTTACGTCCTGTCCGGAACATGAACGGAACATGGCTGGATCCGGGCACCTCCCGGAAGAGCCGGGTGCGGTGAACACCAGGTGAACGCAGTGAACTCGGGCCCATCGGGAAGCTCGCCGCGAGGCCGTCCGATCGGGTTAGGCTGACCCCTGCACACCACACGCCGTGACCGGCTGCGCACAGCCACAGGCATCGGCTCACCGCCGCCATCGACGTACGGCGGCAGACAGCGATACGCGGCCACACGCGAGAAGGGGGATGCCGTGACGGCGCTCTACGTGGAGATCGCGGAGGGGCTCCGCCGCTCGATCCTCAGCGGCGAGTACGCCGTAGGCGCCCGCCTTCCCTCCGAGAGCGACCTCGCCACCCGCTGGGCCGCGTCGCGCGGCACGGTGCGCCAGGCCGTCGCACTGCTCACCTCCGAAGGACTCATCGGCTCACGCCAGGGTGCCCGCCGCATCGTCCTGCGCAGGGAGCGCCGGCACAGCTTCGCCGAGCTCCACAGCTTCGCCCAGTGGGCGCGGGCCATGGGCTACCAGGCGACCAGCCGGTTCCTCCACCGGGAACGCCGCACGGCCACCCCCGAGGAGGCACGCCGGCTCGTCCTGCCGGAAGGGGCGGGGGTCCTGGACGTGCTGCGCCTGCGGCTCCTGGACGGCGAACCGGTCATGGTGGAACGCACGGCGTACGCGGGCTGGGTCGCCCCCACGGTCGAGGCGCTGCCCGTCGACTGCGCCTCGATCATGGACAGCATGGCGGAGGAGGCGGGAATCGTCGCCCACTACGGCGAGCACCTCATCGACGCCGTCCCCGCCGGCAGCGACGACGCCCGGCTGCTCCGGGTCCGCCGGGGAAGCCCGCTCCTGCGCCAGCGGCACCTGACCAGCAACCCGGACGGCCGCCCGATCGAATGGACCGAGGACCGCTACCGCGCGGGCAGCGTGACCTTCAACGTGAGCAACTCGGTGGGCACGGCGCCACTGGTCAGGGACCCGGGCTCACTGCTGATGTGACCCGGCACGGCCCCCGCACCCGGAAACGACGAAGTGGCGGCCGGAATCACTTCCGACCACCACTTCGTACGACGAGTCGTCGTGTCCGAGGGGGGACTTGAACCCCCACGCCCGATAAAGGGCACTAGCACCTCAAGCTAGCGCGTCTGCCATTCCGCCACCCGGACAAGGTGTACGTCGCTGTGCGTGATGATCACTCGCGGCGACAAGACGAATATATCAGGGCTCTGACCTGCACTTCACCCTCGTTTCCCGGAGGCGGCCGACGCCGTCGACACATACCGCGATGGGTGACGTACGCGGGATCGACGCGGTCGGCCTGACACGGTCGACCTGACGCGTCCGTCGTGTCAGGGGTCCGGCCGGGGTGCCTCAGCTGCCCGTGAGTTCGCCGCTCAGCCTGCCGTGCAGCGCCGCGCTGGGGTCGTTCAGGCCGGTGATCTCCACGGTCTTCCCGCGCTGCGCGTACTTCGCCTCGATCGCGTCGAGGACGGCGACCGACGAGGCGTCCCAGACGTGCGCCGCCGAGAGGTCGATGACGACCCGGTCGGGGTCCGTGGCGTAGGCGAACCGGCCCACGAGTTCATCGGCCGACGCGAAGAACAGCGCACCCGTCACCCGGTAGACCACGGTCGTGCCGTCGGGATCGGTCACGGCGGTCACCTCGGCGTGGTGCGCCACCCGCCTGGCGAAGATCACCGTCGCGGTGACCGAACCGGCGACCACCCCGACGGCGAGGTTGTGGGTGGCGACCACGCACACCACGGTGATCACCATGACGGCGATCTCCCCGACGGGCATACGCCTGAGGGTCGCCGGGGCGATCGAGTGCCAGTCGAAGGTCGCGAAGCACACCATCACCATGACGGCCACCAGGGCGGCCATGGGGATGTCGGAGACGACCGGCCCGAAGACGATGCAGAGCACCATCAGGAAGACACCCGCGAGGAAGGTGGACAGCCGGGTCCTGGCGCCCGACACCTTCACGTTGATCATCGTCTGCCCGATCATGGCGCAGCCGCCCATGCCGCCGAAGAAGCCCGTGACGATGTTGGCGATGCCCTGGCCGATGGACTCGCGGGTCTTGTCGGAGCGGGTGTCCGTGATGTCGTCGACGAGCTTGGCGGTCATCAGGGACTCCATCAGACCGACGAGCGCCATGGCGAAGGCGTACGGCGCGACGGTCGCCAGGGTGTCCACGGTGAACGGCACGTCCGGCAGGCCGGGCGTCGGCAGGGAGGACGGCAGCTCGCCCTTGTCCCCGACGGTGGGTACGGCGATTCCGGCGGCCACGGTCACGGCGGTGAGGGCCACGATGGACACCAGGGGCGCGGGAACGACCGTGGTGATCCTCGGGAGGAACACCAGGAGGAGCAGGCCCGCCGCCAGGAGCGGATAGACGGCCCAGGGGACGTTCCTCAGCTCGGTCAACTGGGTGAGGAAGATCAGGACGGCCAGCGCGTTCACGAACCCGACCATCACCGAGCGCGGGATGAACCGCATCAGCTTCGCCACCCCGAGGGCGCCCATGATCACCTGGACGACGCCCGCCAGGATGACGGCGGCGATCAGGTACCCGAGCCCGTGCTCACGGTTGAGCGGTGCGATGACGAGCGCGACGGCGCCGGTCGCGGCGGAGATCATCGCCCGGCGTCCGCCGACGATCGCGATGGTCACGGCCATGGTGAACGACGCGAACAGACCGATGGCGGGATCGACCCCGGCGATGATCGAGAAGGAGATCGCCTCGGGGATCAGCGCCAGGGCCACGACCAGGCCGGCCAGCACCTCGGTGCGCCAGACCGTGGGATCGGTCAGCCAGTCGGGGCGCAGACGCGCGAGGGGGGCACGGGCGGGCGATGAGGACAAAGGAGGGGGAACCTGTCACGCGTGGGCACGCCCCGCGGCGGACGGGGTCCGGGGCATGTGCGGATCTGCGCCGGGGGCGCCGTCGGCCCCGACATGACGACGGCGGGGCCGCAGCCTGCCGCCCTCGCCGACGTCAACTCTACCGGGGCCGGTCACGGGGACGGCCGGCCCGCGGGAGCGGCACGTACGGGGCCTCCGCGGATGTCCTCGGCCGGCCCGGCCTCGCCTCCCGGCCCGCCGCCCGCGCGGCCCGGCGGGGCCGGGGCGGGCGGACCCGCCCCGGTCCCGTTCGGCCAGGCCCTACGGCGCCATCTCGTACGTGCCGGACAGCGCCTCGACGCGCTCCCAGACCCGGCCCGAGCGGGCCTCGTCGACGACCGGGCGACGGACGGCTCCCAGGGCCCAGGCCTGCTGCTGCTCGGTGGCGGAGTCCTTGCCGTGCAGCTCGATCGCGTGGGCGGAGAAGTCCCGTACGAGCACGGCGAACAGCTCGTCGAGGACGCTTTCGTCGAGCCCCGTCAGGCGGGCCTGCTCCAGGACCAGCTGGCCATGGACGACGAGCGCGAAGAGCTGGCCGACGGCGAGGAGCAGGTCGAGGTCGCGGCTCTGCGCCTCGTCGGGCGCGGCGGTGCGGACGAACTCGCAGAGGGCGTCGGCCTGTTCGCGGAAGCGGGCGACGTTCGGCACCGCGGCGAACGCCTCGTACGCCGGGCGCCAGTCGTGGAAGCGGACGGAGCCCAGACCGCGGGCCGGTCCCTGCCGGAAGAGGAAGGTGTCGTCGGCCGCGTCCAGCCGCGTCGGTACGGGCTCGTAGTCGGCCGGCGCGAGGAGGTGGTTGCGCATGAACTTCAGGATCAGGGCCAGGTTGACGTGGACCGTGCCCTCCAGCTTGGGCAGGCCGCGGATCTCGACGGCAGCCTGGGCGAAGTAGTTGTCCTTCTCGAAGCCCTTGGCGGCGATGACGTCCCACATCAGGTCGATGACCTTCTCGCCCTCCGTGGTCACCTTCATCTTCGTCATCGGGTTGAAGAGGAGGTAGCGGCGGTCGTCGGGACCGGCGGAGCGGAAGTAGTCGACGGCGCGGTCGCTGAACAGCTTCATGCCGACGAGACGGACGTACGCGTCGGCCAGCTCGCGCCGCACGTGCGGGAAGGCGGTGACGGGACGGCCGTAGAGGATGCGGTTCTGCGCGTGGGTGACGGCCTCGTACATCGCGTGCTCGCAGATGCCGATCGAGGCGGTGCAGAGGTTGAACTTGCCGACGTTGACGGTGTTGAGGGCGGCGTCGAAGGCGGCTCGGCCGGTGTGCAGGACGTCCTCGGCGGCGACCGGGTAGTCCTCCAGCCGGAACTCGCTGACGAACTTCGAGGAGTCGACGACGTTCTTGACGAGGTGGTACGCCGGGTGGCGGCTGTCGGCGGCGAAGAAGACGTAGCCGTCGGGGCCCTCGACGTCGGTGCGGCGGCCGAAGACGGAGACGAGTCCGGCGGCGTTGCCGTTGCCGATGTAGTACTTGGAGCCGGTGGCGCGGAAGCCGCCCTCGGCCCGCGGCTCCAGGAGCATGTCGGTGGAGTAGATGTCGGCGCCGTGGGTCTTCTCGGAGAGGCCGAAGGCGAACACCTCGCCTTGGGCGAGGAGTTCGGCGGCGCGGGCGCGGGCGGCGGCGTTGTCGCTCTGCCAGACCGGGCCGAGGCCGAGGATGGTGACCTGCCACGCGTACCAGTAGTCGAGTCCGTAGAAGCCGAGGATCTCGTTGAGGGCGGCGATACGGGCGGTGTCCCAGCGCTTGTCCTGCCCGCCCTCGGAGGCGTCGGCCCCGGCTTCGGCGGACGGCGTCAGGAAGGTCTCGAACAGGCCCTCCTTGGCGGAGAAGGCGAGGAAGTCGCCCAGCCAGGCCCGCGTGCGGTAGTCCTCGATCAGCCGGCGCTTGCCCCGCGCCTCGAACCAGTCGACGGTGGCACGGAGCAGCCGCCGGGTCTCGGGGTCGAAGTGCGCCGGGTCGTACGTGTGGGGGTTGAAGAGCAGCGAGTCGGCCATGGGCTCCGTCTTTCGGTCCGGTGGGGTGCGGTGGAGTGAGGGGAGGGCGCTGGGGCGTGTGCGGCGGAGGTCGTGACGCGGGGTGCGTCTCAGCGCGCGGCCGCGAGCCGGTGGAGGGTGGCGAGGACGTCGTCGAGCCAGGCGAGCGTCATCCGCTCGTACGCGATGCCGCCGCGCAGGACGACGTGCTGAAGCTCCCGGCCGGCGTCGGGCGGGCCGAAGTCGGCGGTCGCGCCCTCTTCACGTGGGAAGTCGCGCTCCTCGCCCGCCAGGTAGTGGGCGAGGCGCTCGGTGTGGGCGCGCCGGTGCCGCTCGACCTCCTGGATCAGCGCGGCCGGATCGTCGAAGGCGGCGCCCCGGATCTTCACGGCGAGGTCGTGCCGGATGCTCTCGGGCTCGATGGGTTCGTGGATCCAGCTGGACAGGACGGCCTGACCCAGGTCCGCGACGGTGTACTCCTTCTTGTCCGGACGGCCCTGCTGCGGCACGTCCCGGACGTCGACCCAGCCGTCGCTCTCCATCCGCTTGAGCACGCGGTAGATCTGCTGATGGCTGGCGGTCCAGAAGTACCCGATGGACCGCTCGAAGCGCCGGGCCAGCTCGTAGCCGGAGCCGGGCTTCTCCAGGAGGGACACGAGAATCGCGTGTTCGATCGCCACACCCGGATCCTTCTATGCAACTCGTTGCATAGGCAAGTGCGACCGCCCGGGTGAGACACGGCTCACCCGGACGGCCCGGCGACACGACCGGCGCTCACCGCGCGGGGCCTACCGCGCGAGGTCCGCGCGGCGGAGCATCGCCAGTCGGCTCGCCGTACGGTCCAGGTCGCGCAGGAGACCGGAGTCCTCGGGCAGTCCGGCCAGCGGGTCGGCCCCGATCAGGAACAGGCGTGTATCGCGGTCGCAGCAGACGTCTACGAGGTCGGCGAAGCGCCGGCGTCCGTCCGGAGTGCACGAGGCCAGCGGAGGGACACCGTCCAGGACCAGGGTGCCGAAGCGCTCGACGAGCGCCAGGTAGTCGGGCACCGCGGTGGTGCCCTCGCACAGGACGTCGAAGCCGAACCACACGAGGTCGGCGCGGGCCGCTCTGGCGGGCAGCGCGCGGTGGTGCGCGGGCACGAGGACGGCCTCACCCGGACGCGGCGCCTCCACCCCCGGCTCGCCCCGCAGGGCATCGCCCGCGTCCGTGAGGCAGGCCCCCTCCGCGAACCTCCGCGAACCGTGGGCCGGCGGCGGAAGACGCCGGAAGTCCGTGGGGCCGGACACGTCGAGGATGTCCATCCGCTCCTCGATCCGCTGGATCGTGGGCTCGAAGAGGTGGTGGTACAGCGGGTCGGGCATGAGGCCGGCGGGCGGGTAGTTGGACGTGGTCACGAGGGTCACGTGCCGGTCGAGGAGCGTCCGGAAGAGGCGGGCGACGAGCATCGCGTCACCCGCGTCATGGGCGTGGAACTCGTCGAAAACAAGGAGCCGGCAGTCGCCGACCAGCTCGTCGACGGCACGGTCGACGGCACGGTGCCCGCCCTCGCGGTCGCGGCCCGCCTGCGCCACGCCCTCGTGCAGGGCGCGGAAGAAGTCGTGGAAGTGCAGTCGCCGCTTGCGGCCGCCCGGAAGCCCGTCGAAGAAGGTGTCCACGAGCCAGCTCTTGCCGCGTCCGACCGGACCCCACAGGTAGAGGTTGCGGGGCGAGGGGTGGGTGCGGCGGAACAGACCGCCCGTTCCCGCGAGTTCGGCGGCGAGCAGGCTGAGTCTTTCGACGGCCCGGTCCTGCTCCGGGGAGAGGACGAAACCCCACTGATCGGCGGCCTGTTGGAGATGGCGCCGCATCGCCTCGTACTGCTCGCGCATGGTGTGATTCACGTTCGGCGACGCTAGCAGCGCACCCGGACCGACCACCGCCGGACTCGGCCGACCCATCCTTCTCCGCACGGCAGGCGGCGTCGAATCCCACCGGCTCCGGTGTGGGCGTCCGGCACGGATGCCGGGACCTAGGTCCGGTCGGCGGCTTTGTCCAGCTCCTCGTCGAGGGCCATCGCGGCGGTGATGAGGGCGAGGTGGGTGAACGCCTGGGGGAAGTTGCCGAGTTGTTCGCCGGTGCGGCCGATCTCCTCCGCGAAGAGGCCGACGTGGTTGGCGTACGTGAGCATCTTGTCCATCGCGTAGCGGGCCTGGTCGAGGCGGCCGGCCCGGGCGAGGGCCTCCACGTAGAGGAAGCTGCACAGCGAGAAGGTGCCCTCGGAGCCGCGCAGTCCGTCGGGGGACGCCTCGGGGTTGTAGCGGTAGACGAGGCTGTCGGTGACGAGTTCGCGGTCCATGGCGTCGAGCGTGGAGAGCCACGAGGGCGCCTTGGGCGAGATGAAGCCGACGAGGGGCATGAGCAGCAGCGACGCGTCGAGCACCTCACTGTCGTAGTGCTGGACGAAGGCCTTCCGCTCCGGGTTCCAGCCGCGCTCCATGACCTGGACCAGGATCGCGTCGCGCTGCGCGGTCCAGCGCGCGAGGTCGGCGGGGCGGGCGTACGTGTGGGCGAGCCGGATGCCGCGGTCCAGGGCCACCCAGCACATCATCCGGCTGTACGTGAAGTCCTTGCGTCCGCCGCGCGTCTCCCAGATGCCCTCGTCGGGGCGGTCCCAGTGGTCGCAGAGCCAGTCGAGGAGCGCGGCGAACCCCTTCCACCCCTCGTACCCGGCGAGTTCGGCCAGGTCCTGCGAGTGGGTCATCGCGTAGGCGAACTCGCCGTAGATGTCGAGCTGGAGCTGGTCGGCGGCTCCGTTCCCGGCGCGTACGGGGGAGGAGTCGCGGTAGCCGGACAGGTGCGGGAGGACCTCCTCGGAGAGCTGGGGGTCGCCGTCGACCCGGTACATGATCTGCATCGGCTCGCCGCCCGGCGGGCGGGCGGCCCGCCCGCGGCTGCCGAGCCAGCGGCGGAAGGCGTCGGCCTCCTCGACGTAGCCGAGGTCGAGCAGGACCCGCACCGAGAACGACGCGTCGCGGATCCAGGTGTAGCGGTAGTCCCAGTTCCGTTCGCCGCCGATCTGCTCGGGGAGCCCCATCGTGGGGGCGGCGATCGGGGCGCCGGACGGGGCGTAGATGAGGAGCTTGAGCGTGATGGCCGAGCGGTTGACCATGCTCTGCCAGCGTCCCCGGTAGCGGCACCGGCGCATCCAGCCGTGCCAGTAGACACGGGTCTCCTCCAGCGCCGCCTGCACGGACTCCTCGGTGACCGGCTCGGACGCGCCGGCTCCCGGGGCGGAGGTCTCCAGGACGATCCCGGCGGTCTGGCCGTGCCGGAGGGTGACGGTGGCGCGCACGTCCTGTCCGTCGGCCTCCAGAGGCACGCTGCTCCGTAGATGGACGTCGAGGCCGGGGCCGTGGAAGGTGGCGGCGGCGCCGTCGAGCGCGAGGGTGTGGGGTGCGCGCCCGTAGTCGAAGCGCGGCCGGCACGCGACGGCGAAGGTGAGGGTGCCGCGGACGACGCGCAGGGCCCGGACCAGGCGGTGGCGGTCGGTGGGGACGTCGGGCCGGTCGCTCACCGGCATGAAGTCGACGACCTCGCCCACCCCCTCCGGGGTGAGGAAGCGGGTGATCAGGACGGCCGTGTCGGGCAGGTACAGCTGGCGGACGGTGACGTCGTCGTGGGCGGGGGCGATGGTGAAGTGGCCACCACGCTCCTGGTCGAGCAGCGAGGCGAAGACGCTCGGCGAGTCGAACCGGGGCGCGCAGAACCAGTCGACGGCGCCGTCGGCCGAGATCAGGGCGGCGCTCTGCAGGTCGCCGATCAGACCGTGGTTGGCGATCGGGGGGTAGTCGGGCACGAGCGACCTCGTTCTCTCCCGCGGCTCCGGGCCTTCGGCGCCACCTCGGCGCCGTTCCGCTGCGCTGCTCCTGGGCGCCGTTCCGCGGCGCCCCCGGCGTCACTCTGCGGCTCCCTGCCGAAGCGCCCTTCCCCGGCGTCGCTCTGCGGCGCCGTTCCTCAGTGCCACTCCTCGGGTCCACGCAACCGGCAGTCGGCCGTCCCGGCAACGTGGAGGGACCGACCGGGCGAACCCCGCCGTGCCCCGGACGCCCCTGTGCTCACTCTCTTCCCCGCTGTCCGACCGGTCGGTATGTTGCGGGTGATGTCACTCGCGCTGCCGACCGTGCCGTTGCCCGCGGCGCGGGCCGGCGCGCCGTTCCCGACCGCCGCGCTCATGGAGGACGCCATGCAGGAGACCCCGCCGACCGAGGGGCACTGCGACCCCCGCTTCGCCGCCGTACGGGAGGCATTCGAGGACAACTTCCGTACGCGGGAGGAGCTCGGGGCCGCCGTGACGGTCCAGATCCGCGGCGAGACGGTGGTCGACCTGTGGGCCGGCTGGGCGGACGCCGCCCGTACGCGCCCCTGGGAACGCGACACCGTCGTCAACGTCTGGTCCACGACCAAGGGCGTGACCGCACTCTGCGCCCATCTGCTCGCGGACCGGGGACTGCTCGACCTGGACGCGCCCGTCGCCGCCTACTGGCCGGAGTTCGCGGCCGCCGGCAAGGAGAAGCTTCCCGTGCGCGATCTCCTCTCCCACAGGGCCGGGCTGTCCGGCCTGCGCGAGCCGCTCACGCTCGCCGAGTTCTACGACTGGGAGGTGACGACGGCCCGCCTCGCGGCCACGGAGCCCTGGTGGGAGCCCGGCACCCGGTCCGGCTACCACGCCATGACGTACGGCTTCCTCGTCGGCGAGGTGATCCGGCGCATCACGGGCCGGCTGCCCGGGGCCTTCCTCCACGACGAGATCACGGGGCCCCTCGGCATCGACTTCACGATCGGCCTGCCGGAGAAGGAGGCGGGCCGGGTCGCCGAGCTCGTCCGCCCCCGCTCCTCGCCCGCGGGTGAGCAGGCGGCGGCCTTCGCCCGGCTGGAGCCCGCGGCGCAGGCCGCCCTGGCCAATCCGCTCGTCGGCGCCACCGAGGCCAACAGCCCGGCGTGGCGCGCCGCCGAGGTGCCGGCGGCCAACGGCCACGGGACGGCACGCGCGGTCGCCCAGCTGTACGGCCTCCTCGCCAGGCCCGGCGGAGCCGGCGAGCGCGGGATCCTCTCCGCGGCGGCCGCCGAGCGGGCCCGCGAAGGGCAGGGGGCCTGCCGGGACCTGGTCCTGGGCGCGGGCTTCGCCGAGGACACGGAGTGCGCCCTCGGCGTCTGGCTGAGCGGACCCAACGCCTCGTACGGACCGAATCCGCGCGCCTTCGGCCACGACGGCTTCGGTGGTTCCTGCGGCCTGGCGGACCCGGAATCGGGGGTCTCGCTGGGGTACGTGATGAACCGCATGGGCCCGCACATCGCGGACGACCCCCGGAAGACGGCCCTCGTCCAGGCGGTGTACGCGGCGCTCTGACGCCGGGACACGAAGCGATACGCCGAGGAGACGACCAGCGACGACGGGAACCGGCCACCCGGCCAGCCCGTACGGAGGGCACGATTCCGGCATTGAGGGGCGCCCGCGCCCGGACCACGAGCGCGCGGACGCCCTTCCCGCCGCCTCCGGGGAGCCGATCGGATGCCCGCCGCCGGGGCGGGGGCGCGACCGGATCTGTGCGGGTGCTACTCCCCCGGCGGGCGTCCGGCGCTCCCACCGCCGGGTCACGGGGGCGGCGGCACGGAAGGCGCCGGACCGGGATGCGCGGGAGGGGCTGAGCAGGGGAATCGGTAGACCGCCTTCCGCTTCGCTCCTTGCGCCGGGTGCCGCCAACTCGCCTGTGAGGAGAGGTCGTTGAAAGGGTGTCAGTAAATTTCCGTAAGCATGTGCACACCCCTCCCCCCTTGTCTGCACCGCGACTCCGTTCACGGTCCGATCCACCCCTCCCGACGCGTGAACCACATGGACGCGCGTAGATAGGCCGAAAGGCGTTCTTGTCGCCAGGCCGTCCGGATTCGAGGATTCCCCTGTCGAGATTGACAGGTTCATGGCGAGCCGGACTCCCTCGCCAGGGACCCGTCCGCTCGGCGCCGAAGGGACCGCCCACCCAGCGGTTCCCCCCACTCCCCCACCGGAGGATCCAGTGAACCTCAAGCGTCTGTCCCCCCTCGGCGGCGCGGCCAAGGGCGCACGGCTGATCGCCGTGGCCTCCGCCCTGCTCGCCGCCTCAGCGCTTGCCGTGCCCTCCTCGTCGGCCGCCTCGTCCGTGGAGGGCCGGGCCACCGCCGCCCAGCTCGCCGTCGCCGACCAGGCCGTACGCGGAGCCGACGTGCCCGGCACCGCGTGGTACACCGACCAGGCGACCGGGAAGATCGTCCTCACCGCCGACTCCACCGTCTCCGCCGCCGAGATCGCCAAGATCAAGCACGCGGCCGGCGACCGCGCCGCCAGCCTGGAGATCAAGCGGACGCCCGGCACGTTCAACAAGCTCATCGCGGGCGGCCAGGCCATCTACGCGGGCGGCGGGCGCTGCTCGCTCGGCTTCAACGTCCGCAGTGGCTCCACCTACTACGTCCTCACCGCCGGTCACTGCACCAACATCGGCAGCACCTGGTACACCAACTCGGGCAACACCACGGTGCTCGGCACCCGGGCCGGCACCAGCTTCCCGACCAACGACTACGGCATCATCCGGCACTCCAACGCCTCGGCGGCGGACGGCCGCGTCTACCTCTACAACGGCACCTACCGCGACATCACCGGCGCGGGCAACGCCTCCGTCGGCCAGTCCGTGCAGCGCAGCGGCAGCACCACCGGTCTGCACGGCGGAACGGTCACCGGGCTCAACGCGACCGTCAACTACGGCGGTGGCGACATCGTCTACGGCCTGATCCAGACCAACGTCTGCGCCGAGCCCGGCGACAGCGGCGGCGCGCTCTTCTCCGGCACGACGGCGCTCGGCCTCACCTCCGGCGGCAGCGGCAACTGCTCCAGCGGTGGCACGACGTTCTTCCAGCCGGTGACGGAAGCGCTGAGCGCGTACGGCGTGAGCGTCTTCTGACCGACGGCGAGGGCGTCTTCCCGGCCTCTCCGGTCCACGCCCGCGCCCACAGGCCGGCGGCCCTTCGGGGCCGTCGGCCCGCGGCCGCTCCGAGGACCCTCCACGGTCAGGGTCCGCCCGGCGCTCCGGGAGCGCCGGAGTCGGGTCCGGTCGCCGAGCCGTGACCAGGTCGCGGGGTCAGCGCTCCAGTTCCTTGTGGGCGGTCTCCGGCAGCCGGAGGTACACCGCCGAGGAGACGAGGCACAGGACGGCCACGTACCAGGGGAAGAGACCGGGGACGTCCCACTCCTTGAAGAGCGTGCCGACGTAGGGCGCCGTGCCCCCGAAGAGCGCCACCGTCAGCGAGTACGGGAAACCGATCCCGGCCGCCCGCACACGTGCGGGGAACATCTCGGCGTTCACCGCGGCGGAGATCGAGGTGAAGCCGGTCAGCAGCACCATGCCCGCGCACTGCACCAGCAGGAGGGACAGGAACGAGCCGTCGAGCGCGCGCAGCAGCGGTACGGCGAGGGCCGCGAAACCGATGCCGAAGAACAGCAGGGACGGCTTGCGTCCGAACCGGTCGGAGAGCAGTCCGCCGACCGGCTGCAGCAGCGCGAAGAACGCCAGCGAAAGGGTCCCGGCCAGCAGCGCGTCCGCCTTGTCGATACCGGTGTTGAGCTCCGCGTACGTCGGCAGGTACGAGGTCCACGTGTAGTACGCGAGGGTTCCGCCGGCCGTGATGCCACCGATGAGCAGCGAGGCGCGGGGGTGGTGACGCAGGGCGTCGAAGAGCCCCGGCCGCGGCGCCTCGCGCTGGGCGACGCCGCGGGTCTCCTCGGCACCCCGGCGGATCCAGAAACCGGCGAGGCTGAACACCGCGCCGAGCAGGAAGGGGATCCGCCAGCCCCCGTCGTTCATCCGGTCCTCACCCAGCCGACTGACCAGCAGGGCGGCGATGCCGGAGGCGGCGAGCTGTCCGGCGGAGGTGGAGACGTACTGGAAGGAGGAGAACAGACCGCGTCGGCCTCGCCCCGCCGACTCGACGAGGAAGGTGGTCGAGGCCGCGAACTCCCCTCCCACCGACAGACCTTGGAGAAGCCGGGCGATCACGAGCACGACGGGCGCGAGGACACCGGCCGCCGCGTACGTCGGCGTGAGACCGACCAGCAGGCTGCTGCCGCCCATGAGCAGGATCGTCACGGTGAGCGCGGTGCGCCGTCCGCGCCGGTCGGCGAGCGCGCCCATGAGGAGTCCGCCGACGGGGCGCATGAAGAAGCCGACGGCGAAGACGGCGAAGGTGGACAGGAGGGGGACGAGGGAGTTCCCCGAGCTCTTGGGGAAGACCTGGTTCGCGAGGTAGGCGGCCAGGAACGTGTACGCGTACCAGTCGTACCACTCCACGGCGTTGCCGACGGAGGCCGCGAGCAGCTGACGTAACGGGCGCCGGGCGGACGGTGGTGGGGGCGGAGGCGTCGGCTCGGAGGCGACCGTCGCGGTGCCGTGGGGAGGGGCGCCGCCGGGGGTGGCGGCCGGTGGAGTCGTGCCGTGGGGAGGGGTGCCGGGAGACGGGGAGCCGTGGGGCGCGGGAGGCGTCATGATCACGCCCCTGCCCCGCCTCCCTCCGCCGTACGCTTCAGTCGACCGGCCAGGTGTGTGCCGGCGCGTTCAGGTGCATGTACTCGATGTACTGCTGCGTCATCCGCCGCAGCGCCTGATGCCGGTCCGCGTGGTCGATGTCATGGATGTGGTGGAACATCTCGGACTGCCACACCGCGCCGTTGCGTCCGCTCACGCACCGCTGCTCGATGACGCCGAGGAGCGGCTCCCGCCGGGACGCCTCCAGGCCCATGCGTTCGAGGCCGCGGTCCGCGAGCGGCAGCAGGCGCCGCAGGACCAGCTCGGTCACCGGGACCTCGCCCATCCCGGGCCAGTACACCTGCGCGTCGATGCCGTGACGGGCGGCGGTGTGCAGATTGTCCTCCGCGGCCGCGAAGGACATCCGTGACCAGACGGGCCGGTCCTCTTCGACCAGGGCCCGGATCAGCCCGTAGTAGAGCGCGCCGTTCGCGAGGGTGTCGGCGACGGTGGGTCCGGCGGGGAGCACCCTGTTCTCCACGCGGAGGTGCGGGACTCCGTCGACCACGTCGTAGACGGGGCGGTTCCAGCGGTAGACGGTGCCGTTGTGCAGGGTGAGCTCGGACAGTCCGGGCGTCTCGCCGCGGCCGAGCGTCTCCTCCGGGTCCTCGTCGTCGCACAGGGGCAACAGCGCCGGGAAGTAGCGCGCGTTCTCCTCGAAGAGGTCGAAGACGGAGGTGATCCACCGCTCGCCGAACCACACCCGCGGCCGCACGCCCTGCACCTTGAGCTCGTCGGGCCGGGTGTCCGTGGCCTGCTCGAAGAGGGGGATGCGCGTCTCGCGCCACAGCTCCTTGGAGAACAGGAACGGCGAGTTCGCCGCCAGCGCCACCTGCACGCCGGCCACGGCCTGCGCGGCGTTCCAGTAGTCCGCGAACTCGTCCGGCGACACCTGGAGATGGAACTGGGTGCTGGTGCACGCCGCCTCCGGGGTGATCGTCGCCGCGTGGGTGCGCAACCGCTCCACGCCGTCCACGGAGATCAGCAGGTCCTCGCCGCGGGCGGCGAAGATCTGTTCGTTCAGCAGGTGGTAGCGGGGGTTCTCGGAGAGCGAGGCGGGACCGGCGTCCTCGAGTTCCAGGGTCGGCAGGATGCCGATCATGACCAGATGCGCGCCGATCCCCGCCGCCTGCTGCTCGGCGTGGTTCAGCGCGTCGCGGATCTCCTGCTCCCAGGAGTCGGGGCCACCGCCCGCGCTGAGCCGGCGCGGTTCCAGGTTGATCTCCAGATTGAACCGGCCCAGCTCGGTCGACCAGGCGGGGTCCGCGATCGCGTCGAGGACGTCGGTGCTGCGCATGGCCGGTTCGCCGGTGGCGTCCACGACGTTCAGCTCGATCTCCAGGCCGACCTGCGGCCGTTCGAAGTCGAACCGCGACTCGCGCAGCATCCGCGCGAACACGTCGAGGCACGTGTGCATCTTGTTCCGGAACCGGCGACGGTCTTCACGGGTGAACTCAAGCGCCGGAACGTCACGTCCCATCGGGCCCTCCCGAGTCTCGTCGGCACGGACCTCCACCACCCAGCGTCCCACTCCCGGGGCCGGTCAACCACCGAAGGGGCCCGGAAGCGCTCCCCGGGCGGGCCCGCCGGGCGTGTGCGCGCCCCCGGTGTGCGTCCTGCGGAAAGCCCTCGGTGCGTGTCAGTGCCCGGGCGTAGGCTTCGTCACGCCGCTGACGAAGCGGGACGGCGTGACGGAACGGGGGCGGGGGCGCATGACGGCTGAGGCAGCCGACACGACGACCGGGGCGACGGTCGGGTCGACGGGACCGAGCGGTGCGAACGGGACGGCGTCGACGTGGGGATCGGCCCTCGACTCGGTCGTCGTCTACGCGCAGGGGGCACTCTGTCGTCGCCTGGCCCGGGGGCCTGTGCCCGCGGACGGCCGGGTGCGCGTCACGGGTCTGCCGCGCTCGCTGGACCCCGGCTCGCTGCGGGCCCGGGTCCTCGGCTCCTCGGGGCTGCGGGTCACCGGGGCCCGGGTGGAGATCGACGCCGAGCCGCGGGACACCGCCGTCGGCACGCCGGACAGCCTGCGACGCGAGGTCGAGCGGCTGCGTGACGCGTATGCGGCGGCACAAGGGCGCCGGGACCGGCAGCAGGGACTGATCGCGGAGGTCGGTGGGCTGCGCCCGGTGCCGCCACCGCGCAAGCGCGACGACCCGCACCGCCGCACCCCCGTCGACGCGTGGCTGGAGCTCGCCGATTTCGTCGACGAGCGGCTCACCGGACTGCACGCCCGGCTCGCGGAGCTGGAGGAGGAGCTGCTGGGGGCGGGGCACGAGCTGTCCGTCGCCGAGGACCGGCTCGCCCGTGCTTCCAGCGCCACGCCTTCGACGCACCTGGAGACCACCGTGTCCGCGGTCCTGACCCTCGGGGGAGCGGACCGGGGCGCCGAGGGCGGACCCGGGGCCGGGGCCGAGGGCGGACCCGGGGCCGGGGCCGAGGGCGGACCTCGCGCCGAGACCCGGCCCGAACCGGAGCTGGAGGTGGAGCTGGAGTACGGAGTGCCCGGCGCGGTCTGGGCGCCGGCCTACCGTCTCACCCACCGTCAGGGCGACGGCACGGGCCGTCTGGTGCTCCGCGCCTCGGTCGCCCAGCGCACCGGCGAGGACTGGACCGGTGTACGCATCGCGCTGGCCACCGCCGACCTGCGGCGCCGCACCGACCTGCCGAAGCTCCGCTCGATCCGGATCGGCCGCCGTCAGGCGGTCCCGGCCCCGTCCGGCTGGCGGGAACCCCCGGCAGGGCTCGCCGACCTGTTCACCGGATACGCGAGCGCGGGCCCGCGCCCCCTCGCGCCCCGCGCGGCCGGGGGCGACACCCCGCTGCCCGTGGCCGCCGGGGGAGGCTTCGTACCCGATCCCACACCGGTGGCCCCGCCGCTGACCGGTGGTACGCCGCCGATGCCCCCGCCGGCGCCGCAGGCCTACGGCGCACCGCCGCCGGCGCCGGGCGGCGGATACGGCGCCGCCCCCGACGCCTTCGCCTCCCCCGACTTCGCCCGGCGGGCACCGGCCCAGCCCGGCGGCAGGCCGCGCGGCGGCGGCCGGTCCTTCGCGGGCGCGCCCGCCCCCGCGGCGATGGCCCCCGCGGCTCCCGCACCACCGGGCGCCGCCCCGCCGCCGCTGCCCGGGCCCCCGCGGCCGAGCGGCGACGAGCTCGACTACGCCGCCCTGGTGCTGTCCGGCCCGGACGAGCCGAGTGCGCGCCGGGGCCGTCTGTTCCCCGGTTCGGCCTTCGACGCGGTGGCGGCCGAGTACCGCCGCCGCGCGGATGCCGTGGCCTCGCTGCCACTGCCCGGACATGCCGTACGGCCTCGTGCGTCGGCCGGTTCCTTCGACCATCGCTTCGACGCCGCCGCCCGCGCCGACGTGCCGTCGGACGGCACCTGGCACACCGTCACCGTCGGGGAGATCCCGGTCGGTCTGCGGACCGAGTACCTCTGTGTCCCGTCCGTGGAGCAGACCGTGTACGCGACCCTGGTCCTCTCCAACGCCACGGACCAGGCGCTGCTCGCCGGGCCGGTGGAGGTCACCGTCGACGACGACTTCCTGCTGACCACCGCGCTGCCCACCCTCGCTCCCGGGGGCGTGCGCCGGGTGGGGCTCGGGCCGGCCGAGGGCATCCGGGTCACCCGTCGCACGCGTCTGAACGAGTCGACCGCCGGTCTGCGGAACAACGTCACCGTGCTCGACCACCGTGTCCACGTCGAGCTGGTCAACGGACTCGCGAGGCCCGCCACCGTCGAGATCCGCGAGCGGGTACCGGTCACCTCCGACGCCGACGTACGCATCGAGGAACAACCCGGCTGGACGGCGCCGGAGGACGGCGGGGCGTCCGAACAGCATGCCCCGGGCACCCGCGTGCGGCGGGTCGACCTGCCCGCCGGCGGCACCGCCGCCCTCGAAGGCGGTTACGAGATTCGCATCCCGGCCGGCAAAGCCCTGGTCGGCGGCAACCGCAGGAGCTGAGACGCCTCATGTCCACCGCCTCGAAGACGAGCACCGGCGCCGGCACGGCCATGCCGTCGTCCCGCGTGCCCGCGGCCCCCGTGCCCGTCACGCCCGCCCCCGTCACCGCCGTCACCTGTCTGGAGGACCGCGCCCACATCGAGCGCGCCGTCCGGCTGGACCTGGCGGACGGCGTCCAGCGGCTGCGGCTCGGGCCGGTCAGCGCGCTGGCCGTCGACCGTACCCTTCATGCCGAGTTGACCTCCGGCCACCCGGCCACCGTGCTCGACGTACGTCTCGTCCGCGGCTGGGAGCCACGCGCTCCGCGGAGGCCGGCCGCCGACGACTCCGCGCTGCGCCACCGCGCCCACGCCCTCGACGAGGAGCGGCGGGCCCTGGAGCAGCAGTGTGACCGGCTCCGGACCCGGCTCGACGTGCTCGGCCGCCTCGCCGCCGATGTCCTGCGCGACATCGCCGAAGGAGCCGGCTCCGGTGAGGCCGAGGGACCGCGCTGGATCCGCGAACTGGACCGGGTGGACGCCGAGCGCGAGGCGTACGGCGAGCGGCTCCGTACCGCCGAGGCCCGGTTGTCCGCGCTGACCGCGGAACTCGACGAGGTCCTGGAGGCCCTGCACACCACCGAGGAGGAGCCCGCCGAGCTGGTGGCCCATGTCGAGCTGACGGTGGAGGCGACGGCGGCCGGGCCGGTCGGGGTGCGGCTGAGCCATCTCGTCCCGTGCGCGCTCTGGCGGCCCGCCTACCGGGCCGTGCTCGACGGCGGCGGCGTGTCCCTGGAGACCGACGCGATGGTCTGGCAGCGCACGGGCGAGGACTGGACGGACGTCCGGCTCACGTTGTCGACCGCCAGGTCTGCGCTGGCCACCGAACCGCCGTCGCTGGGCGAGGACCGGCTGACGCTCAAGGAGCGCACTGCGGCGGAGCGGCGCACGGTCGACGTCGAGCTGCGCGAGGAGGACATCAGCGACCTGGGGCCGGTCCCGGTCCTCGGGCTGCCCGGCGTGGACGACGGCGGCGAGGCGCGCGTGCTGCACTCCCCCACGCCGGTCTCGGTACCCTCGGACGGCCGGGCGCACCGGGTGCCGCTCTCCGTCTTCCGGGCGTCGGCCGACAGCGAGTACGCCTGCTCCCCCGAGGTGTCTCCGCTGGTCACCCAGGTGGTCCGGTTCGACAATCTGTCCGGTCACGTGCTGCTCGCCGGACCTGTCGATCTGATCCGCGGCGGTGGCTTCGGCGGCCGGGGCACTCTCGGGTTCACCACCCCCGGCGCCCCGGTCGAACTCGCCTTCGGCAGCCGCGACGACCACCGGGTGGTCCGGGAGACGGAGGAGACCCGGGACACCACCGGGCTCACGCAGCGGACGGTGGTCACCCGCACGGTCCGGCTGCACGTGTCCCGGTTCTCGGCTCCCGGTGAGTCGGACGACCGGGTGGTCGTGCTCCGGGAGCGGATCCCGGTCTCGGAGGTCTCGGCCGTGGAGGTACGGCTCCGCAAGGAGGCCTGTTCCCCCGCGCCCGACGCGGTCGACGCCGAGGGCATCGCCCGGTGGGACGTCACGCTGCCGCCCGGAGGACGGCGCACGGTCACGCTGGTCTACGAACTGTCGGCGAGTTCCAAGGTCGCGGGGCTCTGACAGAACGGGGCCCGACGTGGGGCCGACGCGGAGGCGCCGCGGCGGAGGTCACCGTGGGGGGTGCGGCGTGCCCGGAGCGCACTCCGGGCACAGCCCCCAGTAGGTGACCTCGGCCTCGGTCACCGTGAAGCCGAACCGGTCCTCCGCCGGGAGGGCGGCCAGCCCGGCCACCGGGTCGCCGGTCGGGTGGACGTCCCGGACCGTGCCGCAGCCCGAGCACACCAGGTGCTGGTGCGGCCGGTGCGCGTTCGGGTCGTACCGCTTCGCGCGGCCGTGGACGGAGACCTCCACGACCTCGCCGAGCCGGCCCAGTTCGCCCAGGATGTTGTAGACGGTCGCCCGGGAGATCTCCGGCAGCCGCTCCGCCGCGCGGGCGTGCACCTCGTCGGCCGTGAGGTGGACGTGCTCGCCGTCGAGGACCTCGGCGACGACCCGTCGCTGGGAGGTCATCCGCCAGCCGTGCGCCCGCAGCCGCTCCAACAGGTCGCTCATAGGATTTCACCTTTCTCACAGGAATTCCGGCGACGGGAATGCCGCCGCCCGCCGAACCGGGCCGTCGACGCCTTTTCGTATTCGCCCGCTTGTTACGCGGCGGCGCCCTGCGTGTTCTCTTAGCAGTGCGGTCCCCGGTGCGCGACCATACGGACGCCGAGTCGCCGTGCTCGACACCTGAAAAGCAGACGACGTCACGAGCATGCGGCCGGCAGACGGAAACATCGCGACAGGAAGAAGGACGTACGTGTCCGGCAGCGAAAGCGAGAACCCGGCAATCCCCTCCCCGGCCCCGAAGGACACGCGTCCCCGGACGAACCGGGACTGGTGGCCGAACCAGCTGGACCTCACGGTCCTCCACCAGCACTCGCCCCAGGCCAGCCCGATGGACGAGGACTTCGACTACGCGGCCGAGTTCGCGACCCTGGACGTCGAGGCGCTGAAGCAGGACGTCTTCGAGGTGATGACGGCCTCGCAGGACTGGTGGCCCGCCGACTACGGCCACTACGGGCCGCTCTTCATCCGGATGAGCTGGCACGCGGCGGGGACGTACCGCATCGAGGACGGCCGGGGAGGCGGCGGCTCCGGAGCGCAGCGTTTCGCGCCGCTCAACAGCTGGCCGGACAACGCCAGCCTCGACAAGGCACGCCGACTGCTGTGGCCGGTCAAGCAGAAGTACGGCCGGAAGATCTCCTGGGCCGATCTTCTGGTTTTCGCCGGTAACTGCGCCATGGAATCCATGGGATTCAAGACGTTCGGATTCGGCTTCGGCCGTGAGGACATCTGGGAGCCCGAGGAGGTCTTCTGGGGCCCCGAGGACACCTGGCTCGGAGATGAGCGCTACAGCGGCGACCGGGAACTCACCGGTCCTTTCGGCGCCGTGCAGATGGGCCTGATCTACGTCAATCCCGAGGGCCCCAACGGAAATCCGGATCCCCTCGCCGCGGCCCGTGACATCCGTGAGACGTTCGGCCGCATGGCCATGAACGACGAGGAGACGGCCGCGCTGATCATCGGCGGCCACACCTTCGGCAAGTGCCACGGCGCGGTCGACCCCTCCTGCATCGGTGCGGAGCCGGAGGGCGCCCCCCTCGAACAGCAGGGCATCGGCTGGCGCAGCACCTGCGGCAGCGGCACCGGCGCCGACGCGCTCACCAGCGGCCTGGAGGGCGCGTGGACCACCGCGCCGACGCGGTGGGACAACGGCTTCCTGGACAACCTCTTCCGGTACGACTGGGAGCTGACGACGAGCCCGGCCGGCGCCCAGCAGTGGACCCCCACGGACCCCGCGGCCCAGGGCACGGTGCCCGACGCCCACGATCCGTCGAGGCGCCACGCTCCGATCATGCTGACGACGGACCTGTCGCTGAAGCTCGATCCGGTCTACGGGCCGATCGCGAAGCGCTTCCATGAGAACCCGGACCAGCTCGCGGACGCCTTCGCCCGCGCCTGGTACAAGCTCCTGCACCGCGACATGGGTCCCGTCTCGCGGTACCTCGGCCCGTGGATCCCCGAGCAGCAGCTGTGGCAGGACCCGGTCCCCGCGGCCGACCACGCCCTGGTCACCGACGCGGACGTCGCCGACCTCAAGCGCCGGATCCTCGACTCGGGTCTCTCCGTCTCCCAGCTGGCCACCACCGCGTGGGCGTCGGCCGCGAGCTTCCGCGGCACGGACAAGAGGGGCGGCGCGAACGGCGCCCGGATCCGGCTCGCGCCGCAGAAGGACTGGGAGGCCAACGCCCTTCCCGAGGTGACCGAGACGGTGACGGCCCTCGACCGGATCGGGCGGGAGTTCAACGACGGCCAGTCCGGCGGGGTGCGGATCTCGCTGGCCGACATGATCGTCCTGGGTGGCTGCGCGGCCGTCGAACAGGCCGCGAAGAGCGCGGGTCACGACATCACCGTCCCGTTCTCGCCGGGGCGGACGGATGCTTCTCAGGAGCAGACCGACGTCGAGTCGTTCGCCGTGCTGGAGCCGAGGGCGGACGGTTTCCGCAACTACCTCCGGGCGGGCGAGAAGCTGTCACCGGAGACCCTTCTCCTCGACCGCGCCAACCTGTTGACGCTGACGGCCCCCGAGATGACGGTCCTCGTCGGCGGCATGCGGGCGTTGAACACAGGCTTCCGCACGTCACGGCACGGGGTGTTCACGGACCGGCCGGAGGTTCTCACCAACGACTTCTTCGTGAACCTGCTCGACATGGGCACGGAGTGGAAGCCGTCGACGGCCACCGAGAACGTCTACGAGGGGCGGAGCCGCGCCACGGGCGAGGTCCTGTGGACGGCGACCGCCGCCGACCTCGTCTTCGGCTCGAACTCCCAGCTCCGCGCGCTGGCGGAGGTCTACGGCTCCCGGGACGCGGGCGAGAAGTTCGTCCGTGACTTCGCGGCGGCGTGGACCAAGGTGATGGACCTGGACCGGTTCGACCTCGCCTGACCCGGCACCCCGGGACGCCCCGGCCGCCCGACACCGGGCCGGGGCGTCCCGGGTGCTCACTCCTCCAGGAGTCGACGGGCCTCGCCGAGAAGGCGCAGGAGTTCGGCCCGCGCCGGGTCCTCGGGGGCGACGGGCTCCGCCCCGCGCGGTGCGTGGGTGGTGAGGACGTGCAGGGCGACGGCGGCCTGCCGGGCGAACAGGCTCAGCAGGTCGAGCTCGGACAGGCTGGACCGGGCCTGCGGAGACGGATCGAGGACCTCCAGCACGCCGAGGACGCGGTCCCCGTGCACGAGCGGCGCGGCCATCAGGGCGTTCGGCACGAAGCCGGTGGAACGGGCGACGTCCCGGTCGAAGGACGTGCTGTCGTGGAGGTCGTCGACGACCATCGGCTCGCCCGAGGCGGCGACCCAGCCGGCGATCCCCCGGCCGGCCGGGAAGCGGCGGCCGACCAGGAACTCCTGTCCCTGTCCGGAGACGGCCTCGAAGACGAGCTCGTCCGCTGCCGCCTCCAGGAGCAGGATGGAGCTCGCCTCGGCGCCGAAGATGGCGCGGGCGGTGTCCACGACCGACTGCAGAAGTTCCGCCATGGCCGGGTCGGGCCGGGGTGCGGAGGGGACGGCGGGGGCGATCGTCTGAGCCATGGGGGTTCCCTTCCGGCGCCGGTCGTTACCGGCTGCCGTGGACACGGACGTTGGCGGCGGACAGGTACAGGGCGTTCTTCAGCTGGAACGGCGTCAGCCGCGGGCGGCTCGACAGGATCCGCGCGCAGAGCCCGGCGACGAACGGGGTGGCGAAGCTGTTGCCGGACGTACGGATCGACGTACCGCCCAGCCAGGCCACCTGCACCCGCTGGCCGGGGGCGAAGAACTCCACCGGCGGGTCGGGGTTGTAGAGGTGCAGGTCCGGGTCGTCCTCCTGGTGGCTGCCGACCGAGATCACCGAGGAGAAACGCCAGGGGAAGCTCTCCACATGGGTGTTGTGCGCGGAGGCGACGATCACGGTCTGCTGGAAGTACGCCTCGTCGGCGAGCCGGCGCAGTTCCTCCACGAAGCGGTCCCGGCTGGTCGAGAGGCTGAGGTTCACGACGTCGAAGCGCTGGCGGACGGCCCACCGGATCCCTTCGAGGAGGATGTCGCCGCTGCCGGAGAACCGTTCGCCGAGCACCCGGACGCTGGACAGCTCGCAGTCCGGGGCGGTCCGGCGGATGATCCCGGCACAGGCGGTGCCGTGACCGCAGGCGTCGCCCTCGTCGGTCTCCTCGACGTGGACGCCGTCGTCGTCCTTGAAGACGCGCCAGGACCGGGCGACGGGGCCGACCATGGGGTGGTCCCGTTCGACCCCGGAGTCGACGACGCAGACGCGCACGCCCCGCCCGGTCCCGCCGAGCAGCCCGCCCTCGGGCGGCTCCGGCGGATGGTCGGCCTCCACGGGTACGTCGTCGGGACCGCGCCCCCGGAGACCCCAGGTGAGTCCGGGAGCGGGCGTGGCGGGGGTGAAGGTCTGGGCCGGTCGGTGGCCGGTGGTCATCGCTGGGCTTCCTTTCCGGTTCCGTCGGCCGCCCGGCCGACGGAGGCGGGTCCGTCGGCCCGGAGGCCCTGACAGCGCAGGGCGACGGCCTCGGCCTCGCGTGCGGCGGGGCGGTGGCCCTTGGCGGCGAAGCTCCACCGGGCGCGCACCGCCGCCTCGGCCGCGTTCCCCGGGTGCCCCAGCGCGAGCGCGGCACGGGCCGCGTCGAGGGCGGCGAGCCCCTGGACGATGGGCGAGTCGGTGCGTACGGCGGTGGCGAGCGCCCGGTCGGCCAGGCGGGTGGCGGTCGTGTCCTGCCCGCGTGCCGCGGCGATCCGGGCGCGCAGGCCGTCGAGGTCGGCGGACTCGGCGCGCGGCCGGTCCCCGACGGGCTGCCCGCCCGTCGGGTGGAGTGCGGCGAGGGTGTCGTGTGCGGCACGCCAGTCGCCGAGGTCGAGGTGGATGCGGGTGGTGTCGAGGAGGGCGCTGCGCAGGAGGCCGGTGGCGCCGAGCGCCCGCGCGGCGGTCGCGGCCCGCTCCAGGCCGAGGAGGGCCTCCTCGCGGCGGCCCGCCAGCTCGTCGACGGTGGCGGTGAAGAGGGGCAGGAAGGCGTCGGTCTCGGCGTAGCCGAGCCGCTGGGCGAGTTGTTCCGCCTCCGCGAGGCAGGCGAGTGCGCCGTCCCGGTCGTCGTGGAGCGCCAGGAGCACGGCCAGCGGGCAGTTGAGCGTCAGCCGCACGGCCCGGCGGCCGGCGCCCTGCTCGGCGAGCAGGGCACGACAGCGGGTCACGGCGTCGGCCACGGGCAGGGGCCCGCGCCAGAGGGACACCCCCATGGCTCCGAGGGCGGCGGCCCGTTCGGGCTCGGCATCGGCCCGTACGGCATGACCGAGGGCCCGGTCGAGAAGCCGCTCGGCCTCCCGGTGCCGGCCCTGCTCCTGCGCGTGCTGCGCGAGCCGCAGACAGGCACGGGCCTGCCCGAACTCGTCACCGGTGGCGGCGAAGACGGGCAGGGTGACGGCGGCCGCCTCGGCAGGCGACTCACCGGACCGGGAGCCACCGGCACGCGCTGCCTCCGCGGGACCCGCCGCCTCGGCCCGGCGGATGTCCGCACGGCTGCCTGCCGACCCGCCGACGGACGCCAGACTCAGTCGGGCGTGCGCGGCCTGCACCACGTCGGTGCCGCAGCCGTCCCCCGGAACCTCGGCCAGGACTTCTTCGAGGAGGGCCCGGCCTTCCGTGACGCGCCCCAGGTCGAGCAGCGTCTGGCCGAGTCGCCGCCGTGTCGCCGTACCGCCGGGCTCGCCCGCCGCGTACCGGGCCGAGGCCCTGCCCAGCAGGTCGGCGGCCCATACCGGGTCGGCGTGGGCGAGCGCGAGACGACCGCCCTCCGCGAGGGCGTCGGCGGCCCGCCGCCGCAGGACGTCGGTGTGCGCGTCCTGGGCACCGAGTTCGACGCGGTAGCGGTACGCCTGCTCCAGATGGGCGCCGACCGCGGCACTGCCGCGCCGCTGGACCGTGTCCAGGCGGGCCGCGCGTTCGTGCCGGTCGGCGCGGTCCTGCTTGGACTGGCTGGTGTGGACGACTTCCTGGATCAGCCCTCCGGCGAAGCGGAACGCCCCGCCGTCCGGCCTGATGAGGCGGTGCCGGACGAGCCGGTGGAGGGTGGTCCGGAGCTCGGCCGCGGTCCATGCCTCGGCGGGATGCGCGGCGAGCGCCGTGAGTTCGTCGGCGGTGAAGTCGCCACCGAGGACGGACGCCAGCCCGAGGACCCGTTGTTCGGGCGGTTGGAGTGCGTCGATCCGGGCGCCGATCAGGGCCTGGAGGGGCAGCGGAACACTGTCCGCGTCGACGGGGTCACCTGCGACGAGCAGCTGCTCCAGATGCAGGGGGTTCCCGCCGACCCGTGCGAGGACCTGGGGTGCGAGCGGCGCGCTGTCGGCCTCCTGCGCCGTGAGCCCGGCCGCGAGGAGTTGTGCCTCGCCGTCGGAGAGACCGCCCAGCAGGACGGCGCCCGGGGCGAGTTCGGGCCGTACGTCGAAGAGTTGGGGCCGGGTGAGCAGGACGATCAGGACGGCCGCGTCGGCGAGGGCGCGCAGGAGCCGGTCGAGGGCGTCGAAGAGCGGCTGCGCGGCCCAGTGGCAGTCGTCGATCACCAGCACGACGGGCTGCGCCTCGGACAGCTCGGCGAGCACCCTGGCCAGCGCGGCACACGTGTCCGCCGGGGACGGATTGGGTGTCCCGTCGAGGAGCAGGCCCTGATGGAGCAGATCCAGTTCGGGTGAGGGGACGACGGTGCCCACGCTCTCGAGCAGCCCGGCCACGGCATCGGCGAGGGGCCCGAGGCTCGGCTGCTCGCCCCGGGCCCGACACCGGCCGACGCCGTGACGCGGGGCTTGCGCGGGAGCGGAGAGCAGGGGGGACGGCGTCAGTGCGGAGCTCCGTCCCTCGGGCCGGCCCGCGGCTGTCGCGCGGTGGAGCCATTCCCGTACCAGGCGGGTCTTCCCCTGGCCCGCCTCACCGCCCACCACCAGGCGGTCGATGCCTCTCCTGCGCGTCACCTGCGTCAACACCTCGTCCATCAAGGTGAGTTCGGGGACGCGTCCGACGAAGCCGACGTCGAAGCGGCGGAGGGATTCCGGGCCGTCCTCCTCGTCCAGGGCGATCAGCCGGTGCGCCGCCACCCGGTCGCTCTTGCCCTTCAGGAGCAGCGGCCCCGTCTCCGTCGTCCGGACGCCCGGCCCGGCCGCCGCCAGCGTGTCGGGGCCCAGCAGGATCTCCCCGGCCGCCGCGTTCTGTTCCAGGCGGGCGGCCACGTTCACGACCTCGCCCGAGACCATCGCCTGCCGCTGCGTGGCCGAACCCGTCACCGCCTGACCGGTGTTGATGCCGATCCGCATCTCCAGCCGTACGCCCACGGCCTCCTCCAGTCGGGCGTTGAACCCGGCGAGCGCCTCCCGCATCGCGAGGGCCGCGGCGGCCGCCCTCCGGGCGTCGTCCTCCCGGACCGTCGGCACACCGAACACCGCCATCACCGCGTCTCCGATGAACTTCTCCACCGTGCCGCCCTGCTCCTCGATCCGCAGCCGCATCAGGTCGAACCAGCGGAGCGTGACCGATCTCAGGGTCTCCGCGTCCAGCGCGCCGGAGAGCGCGGTGGAACCCACCAGGTCGCAGAAGAGGACCGTCACCACCTTGCGGCCCGTCGGTCTCGCCACGGCCGGCCCGGCAGCGCACGGGGTGCCGCAGGACGGGCAGAACCGGGCTCCGGACGGCAGGGCGCTCCGGCACGAGGCGCAGGGCATGGGTTCCTCCGGTGGACGGCGGACGGGGACGGGGACGGTCGGTGGACGGGGACGGGGACGGGGACGGGGACGGGGACGGGGACGGGGACGGCCGGCGGACGGGGACGGCAGTGGACGGCCCCGCGCCCCCGCTTCAGAACAGCGCGCCGCCCGCCACGTCCGCGTGGGCCTGGACCTCGGGGGCCGCCGCGTCCAGTCGCCCTCTGATGTCGACCAGCAGGGCGAGCTCGTCCGGCGTCAACGCCCTGATGACTTCCTGCTGCTCCTCGCTCAGTGCGTGGACGTCGAAGCCCGCGGCGGCGAGAGCCTCCGGGGTGGGCTCCGTGCCGTGCGGGGTGCCGTTGTCCGTCATGAATGTCCTCCGGTGTCCTCGGCGAGGGAAAGGAACAGGCGCGTGAGCAGGTTCGCCGTGTGCAGCGCGCTGACGGCGACGGCGGTCTGCAGGGCCGGGGTCGGCGCGAGCGCGTCGAACACCCGGTAGAGGTCGTCGAGGTGGCCGCCGTCGAGTTCCGCGTGCTCCCTGAGCGTGCGGAAGGCGGCGCCCGGCAGCCCGGTGACCTCGGCGAGGCGGTCCGCGAGCCGGGGCCCGGGGGCGTTGCCCTCCAGGACCGCGATGTAGCCGAGCAGGGCCACGGGGTGCTCGTGCGCGACCCGGTAGTACTGCGCCCCGGCCAGTTCCACGACGATGGGGTGCGGCACGGCCGACGGACCCGCGCCGGCGGCGGCCAGGTCGTCGAGCAGCCAGGCGTCGTGGTCCCGTTCCTCCTCGGCATGGCGGAGGAAGTACGCGGCCAGGCTCCGCGCGGCGGGGTCGTCGGGCTCGGCGGCGCACCGCTCGGCCGCGCGTACGAGAAGCGGCACCGAGGCGCGTACCAGAGGATGCATCGCGGCCAGGTAGCGCGCGTACCGCTCCCGCAGGCCGTCCGGCCGCCACAGCGCGACGGTCGCGGCTCTCAGGACGGGCGCCGTGGGCGCGAGTTTGGTGCGGAGGGCCAGAGATGCGGTGACCGTCGCGGGGGCGATGCTCGGCGGGGCCGTGGTGGAGGTGGTGGTGCCTGTCGCGGGGGCTCCGGCCGTGGGGGCGGTGACGGTGGCGTTCATCGGCTGCTCCTCTCGTGTGCGATGGGCGAGGGCGTGGCGGTGCGGGGCGCGTTCGTGGGCACGAGGTCCTCTCCGGAGGCGGGCTCGACCAGGTGCGCATAGCGTCCGCAGCCCATGCGCCGCACCAGTGCGGCGGGTCCTGCCGCGCGCTGCTGCTCCGTGGTGAGCCGGTCGAGGAGCTCGCCGACGCGACCGCCGGCGTCCCGGGCCGCGCCTTCCAGGACGCTCGGGCGGTCGGCGAGCGCGTGACAGCTGCGGCAGTAGCCGGCCGGGGCCGGCTCGGTCTCGTAGCGGGCGTGGAGGCGCCGTGGGCCGACCGCGCGCAGCATCCGCAGCACCGGAGAGCCGAGGGAACGTTCGCGTACGGCCGGCCAGTCGTCCTCGGCGATGTGCCCCAGTCGCAGGTGCGGGGGGACGGGGCGCCGGTCGACCGTCCACTGGTTGCAGCAGGCCGCGACCGTCCCGTCGAAGGCGACCACGGGCCAGGCTGCGAGGGTGCAGGGAGCCGCCAGGCTGTCGTCGGGGCCCGGCGGTGTCGCGCGGACGAGGCCGGCGGCGCGGCCGAGCGGCCGCACCTCGTTGACCAGCATGGGCATCCGGGCGCCGAAGACCCGGCGCACGTCCGCGACGACGTCCACCAGGTACGGGTCGTCGGTGTCCGCGCCGGTGCCGGTGCCCGTGACCCTTCCCGTTCCCGTGAGGTGGATGCTGGCGGGGATCCCGGCGTCGAGTACGGCACGCAGGGCGCTCAGCACGTCCGCGCGCGGGACCTCGCGCTCGTGGTGGACGTCCAGGCTCGCCGAGAAATGGTCCAGGGTGGTGATCGTCCGCATGATCCGCTCGGGAACACGTCCCCCACGGGCGAAGAACATCCCGCTGAGCAGGGCCACCCGGGCCCCCTTGGCCCGCGCGAGCCCGGCCACGCGGGCGGCTAGCCCGGGGAGGAGCAGCGGTTCGCCGCCGGTCAGCATGACCACCTCGGGACGGTCCTCGGCACCGAACGAACCGATGAAGTCGAGAAGCTGCCGCCGGTCGGGTTCCTCCGTGGCAGCCATGGAGGAACCCGTGGAGCAGTGCGCGCAGCTCATGGGGCAGCGGCGGGTGAGCGCCACGAGGAGACCGCCGCAGGGCACCGGCCGCAGGCCGATCAGCTCCGCCAGGTCCATGTCCGTCTCCTCCTCCGTGAGTTCGCACCGCGTCGTGCGCCGCGCGCGGAGCATTCCCGGATCGTGGCCCCGGGCGGCAGACTTCCGGTTCACGAACGCCTGGTGAACGGTTAAGCCGCAGGTCCGGAAGGGTCCGCAAAGCTCGGGAAGGCGCGGGAAGGGGGCCGGCGGAGCGCGCGGGCACGTGGCGGACGGCCGGGCGCCGCCGCCCCGCGGAGGCATCGGCGCACGTCCCGGGCTCGTACCGCGTCCGCGTCGTCGACGCATACCGGCGTCCAACCGTCGACCAGGCGTTCCCATACCCGTCGTCCGTACGTTCTTCTCAGCCGGCGCAGCGACGCCGCCAAACGAGGAGGACGAACATGCCCGAGAACACGAACCCGAAGCCGGTCGAGGACGAGGACATCGAGGTCGTGGCGCACGGGGAGGCCGAGGAGGACGAGGCCGGCTGCATCATCAACAACTCCAGCGACATCTCCTGACGCGACTCGTCTCGTCCTGAGTACCTCGCGGGCCACTCGGTTCTCGGCGGATCACGCCAGGACCGGGGGGCCCGCGGCCACTCACCGACCGATCGCCCCGGCCCCCGCCCCAGCCCCGGCCCCCGCCCCACCCTTCCGCCACCCGCCCGACCCCGAGGGAGCGCGCACGTCGTGAAGATCCTGCTCTGCCCGCTCAGCGACGGCGGCTACCTCTATCCGGCGCTCGCCGCGGGCCGCGAGCTGCGTCGGCGCGGCCATCACGTCAGCGCCCTCGCCAGAGCCTCCGCCGTACCGTTCGTGACCGAGGCCGGGCTGCCGTGCGCGGTGGCCGAGGACTTCGGTGGCCACCGGGCGTTCTCCGCCACGTGGTGGGGGAGGACCGGGGCCGCGCAGTACCGGGCGATCGTGCGCGCGGCCCGGGCGGCACGGGCCGAGCTGCTCGTCACCTCGGTGCTGTGCAACGGGGCCCTGCTCGCCGCCGAGGTCCTGGACATCCCGGTGGTCGTGATCGGACTCTCGGTCCATCTGTGGGACTACCGGAGCGGCGGCGACGGGGAGCCGCACCTGGGCAGGACCAGGGAGAGCAGGACCCGCGACAGCCTGGACCTCCACGCCGCCACGCGGGAGGAGGCCGGTCTGGCCGGACGGGCCTCCCGCTGGGGGAACGACCCATTGCCGGGCGACGCGCTGCTGCTCCGCGGGGATCCCGCCCTGGAGCACCCGGGCGCGGAACTCCCCGCACGGGTACGGCACGTGGGACCACTCTCCTGGGAACCGGCGCCCGAACAGGGGGAGTGGGAGACCGTCCGGGACCACCTGGACCGGACGGGTACGGGGAAGCCCGTCGTCTACGTCCATCTCGGCCGCTTCTTCGGCGGGCGGACCCTCTGGCCACGGCTCAACGAGGCCTTTAACGGTGGACCGTTCCGGGCGGTGGTCGAGCAGGGCCGGTCCACCGACCCCGCGCCCGCCCCGGAGGCCGACATCCTGCTCGTACGGAAGCCCTGGATGGGACCGCTCGTCGACGCGGCCGACCTGGTGCTGGCCAACGGAACCTCGGCTCCGGTCCTGTCGGCCCTCCTGCGCGGCCGCCCCCTGGCGCTGTCGCCCAACGGGTCCGAGCAGCCGCTGCTCACCGGCGCCTGCGTACGGGCCGGCGTGGCCGTGCGCGACCCGAAGACCCCGTCCGTGGACCTGTCGGCGCTGCTGGAGTCGGTGTCGCGCGACGAAGGACTGCGGACCCGAGCCCGCGCGCTCGGCGACCGGCTGGCCGCGGTGGACGGCGCGGCCCGCGCGGCCGACGTCGTCGAGCGGGTGGCTCAGGCATCCGGAACCCCGAAGGAGAACCATGAGTACGCGATCAGTCGGCCTCGATGAGGCCGTGGCCAGTCTGTCCATGGGTACGCGGCACTGGATCGCGCGCCACGCGGGGTACCTGGACTCCCCCGCCGGTCACGCGGAGCTGCCGGTGACCCCCCGCGTCAAGGCCCTCCTGCAGCTCGCGCTGCTCTGCCGCTACTGGGGGGCGTCAGCACCGGCGGAGCCCGCCCTCCGCGAGGCGTCCTCGATCGTCGAACGGGCGTGGCAGCGACCCGACTTCCCCCGCCTGCTCACCCTCGACGGGCGGTACGCAAGGCAGTTCGAGCTGATGTACGCGGCGCTGGCACCCGCCGGGACCGTCACCGGCGCCCCGCGCGCCGTCCTGGCCCGGCTCGAGGACGACGGCTACCTCGCACCGCGGCGCAAGGCCCCGTACCTCCACCTGGAGGCGCGGTTCTACGCCGATCTCGCGGGCGCCGAGCACGCGTTCGCCACGTACGACGAGCTGTACGCGGCCAGTCTGCCCGCCCGGGCCGCCACCCTGCCGGTGGCCGACCTGGACGCCTGCGTGGTCACCCACACCGTCTTCTACCTCAGCGACTTCGGCCTCCGTGACACCGGTCTGAGCGACGAGGCCCGCGAGCAGGCCCTCCAGGTCGTGGAGCGGCTCACCCACCACTGCCTGGGTCTCGGCGAATGGGACCTCGTCGGCAAGCTCGTCCTCGCGCAGTACTGCCTCGGGGCGGATCCCCTCGGTACACCCTCCGGGGCGGCCGGCATCCGGATGCTCGCCGAGGTCCAGGCGCCGGACGGAGCGATCCCCGGGAAGTCCGTCGTCAGACGCGCCCCGGCCGACGCGACGCCCGTGCAGTACTTCCGGAGGTCGTACCAGGCGACGCTCGTCACGGCGCTCACGACGCTGGTCGTCGGAAGCGGCAGGCCGGACGCGCCCGCCGCTCGCCCCCTCGCGGGAACCGCGGGAGCCGCGGCCACCGCGGGAGACACCGGTGCGACGGCCGTACGGGAGGCGACACGGTGAGCATGGACCGAGCGACGAGCGTCATCCCGGAGACCCCGAACGCCGCCCCGCCGGCCGGCACCGATCTCGCCGCCTCCGGCGCGCGCCTCCTCCGGGGTGGGCGCACCTGGTGGTTCCTCGGTCCGGGCGGCGTCGCCCGGCTCGCCGACCGCCATGTCACCCCCGACGGCGGCCTGCGCACCGAGGCCGAGCAACGGCTGCGTGAGAGCGGCATGTTCACCCCCGCGACGGTCCGGGCCTACGCCCTGACCGTCCTCACGAGCACCCACTGCAATCTGGGCTGCGGCTACTGCTTCCAGAACACCGCGCAGGACCTGTCGGGCGGGAGCCGGCCGCCCCGGATCGCCCGGACCCGGCTCGACTCGGAGACGATCACGTCGATCCTCGGGTTCACCGAGCGCCAGATGGCCGCCGTGGGCCTGGAGAAGCTCAGGATCCTCCTGTTCGGCGGCGAGCCCCTCCTCAACCCGCGCGGGTGTCTCGAACTCCTGGAACGGGCCGCCGGCATCGCTCCGACCTCGGCCTGGATGATCTCCAACGCCACCCTGCTCACCCCGTCCCTCGCCCGCAGGCTGCACGAGCGCGGTCTGACCTCCGTCCAGGTCACCTTCGACGGCGACCGCGACGACCACGACCGGATCCGGGTCGGCAGGGCGGACGGCAGCGGCACCTTCGACAAGATCGTCCGCAACATCGTGAAGGCCTCCGAGGCCACGCCACTGCGGTGGACCCTGCGGGTCAACGTCTCCCAGGAGACCTTCCACGGCGTCGACTCCCTGATCGACCGGCTTGCGGCCACGCTGGACCCCGCGCGCTGCACGCTGTACTTCGCGCGGATCGGCGACGTCGGCGTCGGCTACGCCAACAGCCTTCTGCACACCGGTGAGCTCTCCTCCGCCTTCACCCGGTGGCAGCGCAGGGCCCTCGAACTCGGATTCGCCGTGAACCGGCCCGGCGGTCGGAAGACCTGCGTCACCTGCGGCCACACCAACGGCCGGTACGGCGCCGTCGTGAGCGCGGACGGGACCCTGGCCAGCTGCTGGGAGACCGCGGGCAAGCCCGACTGGGAGGTCGGCACCGTCAGCGACGGCTATCTGCCCAGCGCGAAGACCGACGACCGGTGGATCGCGTGCCAGGACCTCTACAGCTACGACGAGGACGCCCGTACGCTCGCCAGGTTCCGCGACACCGTCGACACGGCCCTGCTCGACCATCTGCACGAGACGGGGCGCCTGTAGCCATGCCTCCCTCACTCCTGGAGCAGCTCTCCGCCGGCGCGCTGGACTGGCTGGACGGGAACCTCGACCACTTCGACCCGTTCTCCGCGGGCACCACCGGGGAACCGGACCGCTCGACGGCCCCCTCGCCCGCCCGCGGAAAGGCGAAGGCCGCCCTGGAGCTGGGGCTGCTCTGCGACCGCGCCGCCCGGCCGGACGCCGCCGCCCCGGATCCCCTGAGCGGGGCGTCCGCACTCGTACGGAAGCTCTGGCAGGACCCGGACTTCCCGCGGCTCTTCGACGACAGCCCGGCGTACGCCTCCACGTACCGGCTGGTGTACGCCGCGCTCGCCCCCGACGGCATCGACGACACGCTGTGCCGGGAGGCCCTCGCGCGGCTGGCCCCCGACTTCCTGTCGCCGGGCGGGAAGTCACCGTACCTGCGCATCGAGATCCGCTACTACGCGGACAGGGCGGGCGTGCGCCACGCCATCGAGCCGTACGCCGCACTCGTCCCGCGGAGTCCCCTCGTCGCCCTCCGCGCCGCCGGGCCGCCGACCGCGACCGCCCGGGACAGGGCGGAGCCGCTGACCGTCCCGCAGGCCTACGCGCTGACCCACACCGCCTTCTACCTCGGCGACTTCGGCCGCACCGGCCCCCGGATCTCCGGATCCGACCTGGACCACGCGCGGGACCTCACCCGGCGGACGCTGCTCCACTGTGTCGCACACGACCTCTGGGACCTGGCGGCGGAGCTCGTCCTCACCCAGTTCGTCCTCGGCGAGGATCCGCTCCGCACGCCTTCGGGAGCGGCCGCTCTGGCGTGCCTCGCACGGGCCCAGCGGCCCGACGGGGCGATCCCCGGGAGGTCGGCGGAACTCAGGGCCGCGCCGCGGGCGACGGGCGTCGAGTTCTTCCGGAAGGCGTACCACACGACCCTCGTGACGGCCCTCATGGCGTCGATCGTCTCGTCGCCGAGGTGGGCCTCATGACACCACGTCTCACGCTCATCAACCGCGACTACACCCGCCTCTGGTTCGGCCAGGCCGTCTCGTCCGTCGGCGACGCCGTCTTCAGCACGACGCTGGTGCTGTGGGTGGCGACCGTCCTGGCGAAGGGCGAGTCGTGGGCTCCGATGGCGGTCAGCGGCGTCCTGATGGCGTCCAGCGTCGCCGTCCTGGGCATCGGACCCCTCGCGGGCGTGTTCGTCGACCGCTGGGACAAGCTGGCCACGCTGCTCCGTACCGAAGTGGTGCGCGGCGCGCTCGTGGTGGTCCTGACCGTCGTCTCCTTCCTGCCGACCGACGCGCTCCCGGTGGGTGTCTGGCTCGCCCTCGTCTATGTGACCGTGCTCCTGCTGCACGCGACCGGCCAGTTCTTCTCACCCGCGCGCTTCGCGATCCTCGCGGACCTCGTGAAGGGGGACGCCAACCGCGCCCGGGCCGCCGGGATCGGCCAGGCGACCGGCGAGACCGCCTGGATCATCGGCCCGCCGCTCGCGGCGCCACTGCTGTTCGCCGCGGGAATCCAATGGGCCCTGCTCTTCAACGCGCTGTCCTACGCGGTGTCGTACGTGGCGATCCGGTCCATCGAGGTACCCGCGTCGGCCACGACGGGGAACAGCGGGAGGTCCGCCCCCGAGACCGCTCCGGACGACACGAGGCCGGCGCGGCGACGACCGAGCCTGGGCGGCGAGTTCGCGGACGGCGTGCGTTTCTTCGCACGCAGCAGGTTCCTGGTCGTACTGCTTCTGCTCGCCGTCATCGGGCAGTTCGGCCTCGGCGCGCTCAGCACCCTCAACGTCTTCTTCACCACCGACAACCTCCACGCCGACGCCCACCTCTACGGATACATCGGCATGGCGATGGGCGTGGGCGGCATCACGGGCGCGTTGAGCGGGGGCCGGGTCGTGCAGTGGTTCGGGGCACGCCGGAGCACCTGGATCAGCCTGCTGGTGAGCGGTGTCCTCCTGATCGCCTACTCCCGGCAGACCACCTTCCTCGGCGGCATCGCGCTGCTCTTCGTCTTCACCATTCCGCTGACCGTCCTCAACACCGCGATGGCGCCACTGCTGCTCGCGGCGGCGCCACCGGCCTTCCGGGGCCGGGTGATGGCCGTGTTCTACCCGGTGACCAAGCTGGCGTCGATGCTCGCCGCGGTGCTGTCCGGCTGGCTCGCCGGCTCGGTGCTGACGGACGTCTCGGGCTCGGTCGGGGGTGTCCGGTTCGGCCCCATCGACACGGTCTTCGCGGTGTCCGGGCTGATCGTCGTCCTGTCGGGCGTCTTCGCGTGGCTGGCCCTGCCGGGGACGGAGAAGGCGGACACGGAGACGCCGGTCACGGGGGAGAAGGCCGCCGCGCTCACGGCAGACGTCCCGTCCCCGGCCGGATCCCGCGGACACCGTGCGCCCGACCACGAACGAGGGAGACCGGAGTGACCACCGACGCCCGGCGCACACGGCGCCCGTACCCGCACGCCGATCGGCAGGACGTCGTCGAGGAGATCCACGGGGTGCGCGTACCGGACCCGTACCGCTGGCTCGAGGACGCCGAGAGCGCCGCGACGCGCCGGTGGAGCGCCGCACAGGAGGGCCTGTACGCGGCGGAGCGCGCGGCCCTGCCCGGTCTGGAGCGGTGGGAGGCGGCGGTGGCCGCGCTCGGCGCCGGTGCTCGTGTCCGCTCGCCCGAGGTCCGTGGCGGCAGGCTCTTCTGGCTGCGGCAGCAGGCCGGTCAGGAGCATCCGGTCCTGGTGGTGGCCGAGGCGGGAACGGGGACGGGGAGGGACGCGGGCACGGAGCGCGTCCTGCTCGATCCCGTCGCCCTCGACCCGTCCGGCCGTACCGTCCTCGACGCCTGGGAGCCCTCCGTGGAGGGCGATCTGCTCGCCTACCAGGTGTCCCGTGACGGGACGGAGGACTCGCTGCTCCGGGTGATCGACGTGGCCACCGGCGAGGTCGTGGACGGGCCGCTGGACCGGGTGCGGAAGGCGTCGGTCGGCTGGCTTCCCGGCGGCGGCGCGTTCTACTACGTCCGGCGGCTGGACCCCCGGCTCCACCCCGGCGAGGAGCGCTACCACCGCAGGGTCTGTCTGCACCGGGTCGGCACGCCGGCGGACACGGACGCCGTGGTCTTCGGCGAGGGGCGGGACAAGACGCAGTTCTACAGCGTCTCCGTGACCGAGGACGGCCGCTGGCTGGGCATCACGGCCACCCTCGGCACCGGCCGCGGAACCGACGTCTACCTGGCCGATCTGACGGCCGCGCCGCTCGACCGTCCGCTGCTGCGGCCGGTCCAGGAGGGCCGGGGGGCCGCCACCCGGCTGCACGCCGTCCGCGGTACGGGCCCAGCGGACAGGGTGTGGCTCCGCACCGACCGCGACGCGGCGCGCGGCCGGGTCGTCGCGTGCCGGCCGGACGAGCTGCACCTCGGCCCCGGCGCGTGGCACGAGGTCGTCCCCGAACGGCCGGACGCGGTGCTGACCCATCTCGTGGTGCTCTCCGGTCCCGAGCTCGAGAACCCGCTCGGCCTGGCCGCGTGGACCCGCGACACCGTGGCCGAGGTGACGCTGCACGACCTGGTCGAGGGCCGGCAGGTGGCCGCGCTGCCGCTCCCCGGCACCGGCGCGGTCGGCGACTTCTCGGCCGTGGCGTCGGGCGGTCACGAGGCGTGGTTCGCTTACACGGACTTCGTCACGCCGGTACGCGTCCTCCACTTCGACGCCCGTACGCGCCGTCTGACCCGCTGGGACCGGGATGCCCTGTCGGCGGACGGTCCGGGCGGTCCCGGTGGTCCGGTGCCGGGTGATCCGGCCATGGGCGGTCCCGGCGGTCCCGGTGGTCCGGTGCCGGGTGATCCGGCCATGGGCATTCAGGCGACAGGTGGTGCGGTGACCCGACAGGTCGCGTTCCCGTCGCGGGACGGGACGACGGTGCGGATGTTCGTGATCTCCCCCGCCGGGCACCCGGACCGGCCGCGCCCGGCGCTGCTCACGGGATACGGCGGCTTCGGCCGCACGATGTCGCCCCGCTACCGTGCGCAGGTCCTGGCCTGGGTCAGGGCGGGCGGGGTGTTCGCCTGGGCGGGACTGCGCGGCGGCGGCGAGGAGGGTGAGGCGTGGCACCGGGCGGGGAGCGGTGCGCACAAGCAGAACACCTTCGACGACTTCGGCGCGGCGGCCGACCGGCTGGTCGAGGAGGGCTGGACCGAGCCCGGCCGGATCGCGATCATGGGCGGCTCCAACGGTGGCCTGCTCGTCGGCGCGGCCCTCACGCAGGAGCCGGAGAAGTACGCCGCCGTGGTGTGCTCGTCCCCGCTCCTGGACATGGTCCGCTACGAGCTGTCCGGCCTCGGCCCCAGCTGGACGCCGGAGTACGGCAGCGCACGGGACCCGGCGCGGCTGCCCGTGCTGTTCGGCTACTCCCCCTACCACCGGGTCACGCCCGGGGCCGCGTACCCGGCGGTGCTGCTGACCGCCGCGGACGGCGACACGCGCACCGACCCGCTGCACGCCCGCAAGATGTGCGCCGCGCTCCAGCACGCCTCGTCGGGTACCGGCCCGATCCTGCTGCGGCTCGAGCACGGCGTCGGCCACGGGGACCGGGCCGCGTCCCGCGCGGCGGCGCTCCAGGCGGAGTGCCTGGCCTTCCTGGCCTCCCACGTGGGTCTCCCGGCCCCGGGCTCCGGCGCGGGGACACCGCCGCGGTAGCCGCGCGTGCCGTGCCCCGGCACGGCACGTCCGGGCGGCCGCCGGTTCACGGCGAGGACAAGCGTGCCGGGGCGGGCGTGAGTCGCGCTCAGCGGTGCTCCCCCGGGACCACCGGCCGCCACCCACCGGCCCTCCACCGCTCCCGTCACCGCCGGCACCCCCCGTCACCACCGCCCTACGTCAGCACCGGCGTCCCGTACCCCACGCCCCGTGCGTACAGCCGTATCAGGTGCGGCATGTCGTACTGCGCCGCGTGCGCGGTGACCTCGCCGCCGGGCGACGTGACCATGCCGGCGTCGATGAGCGCCTCCACCACCCTCACCGCGTGCCGCTCGTCGCAGCCGAGCGCCTCCGCCGCCTCCGTCAGACCGAACGGGCCGTCCCCCGTCCCCGCGGCCAGCCGCCCGGCGTCCCGGCCCCGTTCCGCCGGGAGCGTCTCCCAGCCGTGGGCCAGCCGCTGCCGTACGGACACGTCTCCGGCCGTCAGTTCGTCCAGGGCCCCGGTGGGGTCGGTCAGCCGGTCCGCGAACTCCCGCAGCGGTACGTGGCGGAGCACGGCCAGCCGCATGCCGCTCACCCGTACCGCGAGCGGCGACCCGCCGCACGCCCGGACGATCCGCAGCGCGGCCTCCCGGTCGGCCCGCACCCGTCGCACACCGACGAGCCCGGCCAGGAGCTGTACGGCCTCGGCCGTGTCGAGCGGCGGGACGGTGATCCGGTGCACCGGTGCCAGGCCGCCCAGCTGGCCTCGCGCGGTGAGCAGCACCCTGCCCCGTCCGCCGCACGGGAGCAGCGCTCGTACGGCGCCTTCCTCGGGGACGTCGTCCAGGATCACCAGGACCCGGTGGCGGGCCAGCCACTCCCGCCACGCCTCGGGAGTCGGCGGTCCGGTCCGGCCCGTGAGTTCGCCGAGTTCCGCGAGAACGGCGGGTACGGGCCGGGTGCGGCCCTCCGCGTCCCGCAGGGAGACACAGAACCGGCCCTCGGGGAACCTGCCGCCGAGAAGGTGGGCGGCCCTGACCGCCAGCGTCGTCTTCCCCGATCCCGCGGGGCCGGACAGCACTGCGACAGGGCCCGCTTCGCCCGCGCCGACTCCGCCGCCCCCGTCGCCGCCCTCCAACAGGTCCAGGACGTCGTGGAGCTCCTCGCCGTGTCCGGTGAAGTCGACCAGGTCGGGCGGCAGCAGCACGGTCGGCCTCGGCGGGGCGGCGACGGCTCTTGCGCCGGGCGGTCCGCCGGCCTCGCCCGGGCCTGCGGACCGGGTCTCCCCCGCGAGGACCGCCCGGTAGCGGGCGGCCATGGCACCGCTCGGCTCCAGGCCCAACTCCCTTGCCAGCAGCTGCCGGTAGTCGTCGTAGACCGCGAGCGCCTCCGGCTGCCGGCCGGAACCGCTGAGCGCACGCATCCAGGCGGAGCGGAGCCGCTCCCGCAGCGGATGCCGCTCCACCAGGTCGCGCAGCCCCTCGACCACGGCCGGGGCGCCGCCCAGCTCCAGCTCCGCCTCCGCCCAGCTCTCGTACGCCGTCACGTGCCGCAGCCGCAGCCGCTCGGCCTCCTCGGCGAGTAGGGGCGACTGCCGGAGGTCGTCGCCCAGCGGCGTTCCCCGCCACAGGTCGAGGGCCTGCCTCAGCAGTCGGGCGGCCTCCTGGGGCGGCTGCCCCTCGGCGGCCCGCACCAGGGAGCGGAACATCAGGAGGTCGAGTTCCTCCTCCGCCGCCCGCAGGACGTATCCGGCTCCCGTGTGCGTGAGCCGTGGCCCTTCCTGATCCTCCTGGTCGCCCTGTCCGAACAGCGCGCGCAGGGCGCTGACGTACACCTGGATGTTCTTGCGGGCCGTACGAGGGGGCTCCTCGGGCCACACCGCCTCGGTCAACGCGTCGACGGAGACAGGAGAGTTGACGGATGCCAGGAGCGCGGCCAGCACCGTGCGCTGCTTCAACGGGCCGAGGGGCAGGGGTCGCCCGTCCCGGTGGACCGTGAGCGGGCCGAGGACGGAGAACCGGAGTGTGCCGGGTGAGGCGGCGGGCTGCGCGGACGGTCTCGGCATCGAGCGAACCTCCGTATGGTGACGGGAGTTGGTCGGTCCGCTCGATGATCCAGCGCGCCGGACCTTCACACATCGGTACCGGACCCTCACAGTCGCACCGCCGCGGAGCACCCCCTGGGGGACTCGGCCCCCCGGGATGCGGGAACGGCCCCCATCCCGGGTGTGCCGAGCCCCCACACCGCCGGCCGCGCGCTCGACCGGGCTGTGGGCAGCCGGGTGGCCGGCGCCCGCTTCCGGTCAGGCGGACGGCTGCCGGGCGGCGATCCCGGCCGGCCCCTCGTCCTGCGCCCGCTCCGCCGACAGCGCGCACAGCGCCGAGCGGTCGGCACAGCCGGTCTTGGCCATGAGGCTCGCCATGTGCTTCTCCACCGTGCGGGGCGAGATGCACAAGCGCCGGGCGATCTGCAGATTGCCCGGACGCTCCATGAGCAGCACGAACACCTCGTACTCGCGCGGTGTGACGCCGGCGGTGCGCAGCTCCGCCGGGATCCGTTCCCGGCCGCCCCGGCGCTGCGGCACGCTCACCCCCGCCTGCCGCAGCAGGGCCCGGCAGGCACCGGCCACGGGCTGGACGCCCGCCTCGTGGAAGTACTCCTCCGCGGTCCGCAGCCAGGCGACCGGTTCGCCCCACGAGTCGGCGAGCGCCGCCTCCGCGACCAGCCGGAGGGCGAGGTGCCAGCCCTGCGGGAAGACCGGTGCCGCCCGGCCGGCCTCCTCCACCGCCCGCCGCGCGCCGACCGGGTCGCCGTCCCTGCCGCGCAGGACCGCGTCCGCCATCCCGAGGAACATCCGGTTCCAGGCCAGCTGTCCGCCCGGTGAGGAGAGCGCGTCCCGGTACATCTCGCGGCCCCGGCCACTCGTGGGCGTGCCGCCGCCGCTCGCGACCGTGCCGTCACCGCTCGTGGGCGTGCCCCCGCCGGCCGCCGGGGCGTCGGCGCGGTCGCCGTCGAGGATCCGCAGCAGCGGGCGGAGCCCGTACCGCCCGCTGAGGTAGAAGAAGCTCGGGTGCTCCCGCTCCCAGGCGAGCGAGGCGTCGAGCTCGGCCCCGGCCCGCTCGCGGTCCTCCGCCATGAGTGCGCCGACGGCCTGGCACAGTCCGCGTTGCAGGGGGACGAGCATCGACTCCTCGCCGCCCGCCCGGCGGAACCGGACGAGGGCGCGCTCCTGCTCGCGGGCCCGCCCCTGGTGGGCGGCGAGCGTGGCGTCGACGAGGAGCAGGTAGCGGTGCGCCGACAGGTTCTGGAGGCGGGCGCTCGCCTCCACGGAACGGTCGACGATCTCCCGGGCGCGGTCCCACCGTCCGGCGAGGACGCTCTGCATGGCGAGCAGCCCGTCGACGGTCTGGAGCACGGTCAGGGAGCCGAGTTCGTGCGCCGCCGTGCGGGCGGTCTCCAGCTGCGTCGCCTCTCCGGTCCGCATGAACGCGTTGGTGCCGAGCCGGACCAGCGCCTCCGCGCGCGACACCGCGAGCCGGTGCTTCTCGGCGACCTCCAGCATCCGCACCAGACAGGCGTCGGCCTCGTCGAATCCGCGCTGGCGGGACAGCAGGGCGAGGAGCTGCCAGGCCTGGCAGGCCACGACGGGGCGGCCGCGCTGCTCCGCGGTGAGCGCGGCGCTCCTGGCGGAACGTTCCGCCTCCTTCAGACGCTCGCGACCGTCCCCGCCCGCCGCACTCGCGAGAGCACCCCGGCCGTCCCCGCCGTCCCCGCCGTCCCGCTCCGGCAGGAGCGCCAGATGGCCCTCGACGACCACGAGCGCCGCCTCCTGCTCCGGGCGCGGCTCGGGCCCGAGCAGGGCGCGGGCGGCCCGGATCCGGCGGCGTGCCTCCTCCTGCCGCTCGGCCATCGTCGCGACCCAGGCGACCTGGGTGTGCGCCTGGGCCCGCTCCTCCGCGGCGGCCGAACCCGCGGGCACCGGGGCCAGGTCGTCGAGCAGCGTGGACGCGAGGTCGATCCGTCCGGACTCCGCCTGGGCGATGGCCAGTTGCACCGTGACCTCGTCGCGTTCCCCGTCGGCCGCGAGACCGCGGGCGCGTTCGAGGAGCACGGCCGCCGAGCCCGAGGCGCCGGCGTCCAGCATCTGCCGCCCGACCTGGGCGAACTGGCGGGAGGCCGCCACCCTGTCGCCGGCCGCGAGCCGGAGAGTGGCCACCAACTGGCTCTGTTCCCCGGAGAGTTCGCCCGGCCGGTCGCAGGAGAGCGACGCGGCGGCGGACTCCTCGATCGCCGAGGCCGCGCGTCCGGCGAGCGCGGCCTGCTCGGCGGGCGGCAGCGACGCCCGGAGCGCGTCGGCGGTCAGGACGTGGCGGAAGGTGTAGTGGTCGTGGGCCGCCCCGTCCGGGGCGATGATCCCGGCCTCGGACGCGGACCGGAGGTGGGCGAAGAGGGCCCGGTCGTCGAGTCCGGTCACCGACCTCAGCGCCCCGACCGAGAAACGGCCGCCGAGCGTCGCCGCGATGAGCAGCAGTTCACGCACCGGCTCGTCGAGCCTGGCCAGGCGGCGCGCCCAGCTGCGTACCGCTCCCGTGGGGACCGCCGCCTCGCCGTGATCGGCGAGGAGCCAGCCGCCGTCCGCCCTGCTCAGCCGCCCCATGTCCAGGAGGTCGGCCAGGAGGACCTCCACGAGGTACGGGTTCCCTCCGGCACGCTGCGCGAGGTGCCGGTGCGCGGCCGGCGGCACCTCGCCCGGGGCCGCGTCCAGACACGCGTCCACCATGTTCCGTACGGCGTTCTCGTCGAGCGGCCCCAGCTCCGTCAGGGAGGCCGTGTTGCGCAGCTCGGCGGCGAGCGCGAGGTCCTGGGCCGGTCCCGGATCGGGCCGGAGCGTGCCGACCAGCAGGACCGGGAGGTCCGCCACGTTGTCGGCGACGTACTCGACGACCGCGATCGTCTCGGTGTCGGAGTCGTGCAGATCCTCCAGGAGGATCACACAGCCGCGTTCGCGCCCCAGTACGGCGAACAGTCTGAGGAGCGCCTCGGCCAGTTCGACGAGGGAGATCGTGTAGCCGGGCGCCGTCGCGGCGGCCCGCCATTCCGGCACGAGGCCGGCCAACGCGGGCCGGTACGGGTCGAGTTCCGGGTCCTTGGGTGCCCCCGCCGCCCGGAACCGCGAGGACAGCGCCTCGACCAGGGGCCGGAAGGGGACGACGAGCCCGGTGGACGTGGCGCGGCCGCGCAGCACCGGCATGTCACTGCCGTAGGCGCGGAGAGCGCACTCGCCGGCCAGCCTGGACTTTCCGATCCCCGCCTCGCCGAGGAGGAACACGGCCCGTCCGGCGCCCCTCCGGGCGCTCTCCAGGGCCTCGTCCAGTAACTCGATCTCGGCGTCCCGCCCCACGATGACCGACGACGTCGCACGCATGTCCGCAGGCTACTTGATCCTTTTCGTGCACGGCAGTGGGCCGGGGGGATCCCCCGGCCCACGCCCGCTCTCGCGTCAGGACACCGTGATGGTGCCCGTGGTGTAGGGCATGTCCCATGTGGCGACCGTGTCCAGATCGGCCGTCCGGAGCAGTCGGCTGCGCCGCCCCAGCATGCCGCCGGTTCCGAGCGTCACCTCGCCCACCGGGTCGTCCTGGGCCGCGGCCTCCGCGCCGGCACCGCCGTTGACGTACGTCACCGAGTCACTGATCTGCATGGTCCTCACTCGTCCTTCGTGTCCGCGGGAGTGGTGGTCGCGCCGAGCTGTGCGTGGGGCGGGAGTGGGTCGGATGGGTGGGTCGGGTGGGTGGATCGGGTGGGTGGATCGGGTGGCTAGGGGGTGCGCAGGAGGAGCAGCGAAGGTACGCGCTCGGGGAATCCCGCCCGCAGGAGTCCGTGGCCGATCCCCGCGAGACCGGTGAGAAGGCCGGGGTGCGCGACCCCGTCCGGGGCGCCGCTCCTGGCGTCGTTCTCCTCGACGGAGGCGAGGAGCGCGCCCGCTCGGCGGATCCAGTGCGGTCGCGCCTCGGGGAGCGCGGCATGGTCCAGGAGTTCGCACAGGCCCGCCTCTCCGTGGCACAGGCTGTCGTCGGGAGCCGCCCCGTCCTGTCCGAGCCGCTCGGCGGTCCGCCGCGCCCAGGCCGCGAGGTCCGGGTCGGCCAGGGCGGCGGGGGCGTCCAGCACGGCGAGCGCGACACCGGCGTCCCCCCGGCACCAGGCCGAAGCCCGGGCGAGGCCCACGCCTCCGGGACCCGGGATCGGGGCGGAGACTCCCCTGCGGCCTCCGCCCGTACCCGGGGTGCCGAACGGCGGATCCACGCCGACGGCCGCCCTGATCGCGGACAGTCCGGCGAGCCGGTACCGCTCGGCGGCCCGGTACCCGGCTCCGTCGAGGCCGCCGACAGCGGTGTCGACGGGGGCCAAGGCGGAGACCTCAACCGCCTGTGCCGCTGACTCGGCCTCGGCCTCGGCCTCGGCGAATCGCAGCAGAGCCCACCCCATACCGGCCGTCCCCTCTGTGAATCCCCGTCCGAGGGGCATGAGTTCGACATCCGTGGGATCGGTGACCGCGGCGGAGCGGACGGCGGCGACCAGCCGGTCCGCGCAGCCCCGCGCGGCCCGCACGATCGCCGGATCGACACCCGGTCCCGTGCCGTCGCGCCCGCCCGTACCCGTCTCCGTGCGCCCCCCGCACGCCGCCGACAGCGCCACGAGACCGCCCGCGAGCCCCGCCCCCACGCCGTACTCCGGCTCGGCACCGGTCGCCGCGGCGGCCAGCCGCAGTGCGTCCGACGCCCAGGCGCCGATCTCCCGGTCGACCAGCAGCCGTGCCGTCTCGGCCAGGGCGTACGCGATGCCGCCGAGGCCCGAGAAGGCCCCCGAGCCCACCGCGCCGAGTTCCTCGGGCCGGGCCTGCAGCGCTTCGAGCAGCCCGGGCACGGGCGTCAGTGCCGTGCGGGCGGCCTCGGCGTAGTGTCCGGCCCCGGTGAGGGCCGCCAACTGGGCCAGGAACAGAGCCGGGCCGGTGTAGCCGTCGGCCAGATCGCCCGCCATGGGGCCGATCCGCCAGTAACGGTCGTCGAGGAGCTCCAGGCCGATCCAGTTGCTGCGCGGCCCTTCCCGGTACGCGAGGGAGACCAGCTGGTCCCCGACGGACCGGGCGGCCGAGAGCAGCCGCTCCGGCTCGGGGGCGCGGCCCGCGGTCCGGGTGCGCCGCCGGCCCGTGACGGGACGGTGCGCGGGGACACGGGAGGTCGTCGCCATCGCGGCCCGGACGATCCACTCCTGGTCCTGCCGGTCGACGGTGTCGAGGGCGTCGAGCTTCGCGGTGACACGGGCGATGCCGGGCAGCTCCGTACGGTCCGCGGGCGGTCGTCCGGGCGTGCCGAGGACGTCGTCACGGCCGGGCCTCGCGGTGAACAACGGCACGTCGCCGGTCCAGAGTTGACCGATCTCCTCGTCGATCACACCGGACGGGAGGACCGGGCCGAACTGCTCGCTCCGCAGGGACTCCAGAACGCGCTGCCGCACGTCCGCGTCCTTCAGGAGGTCAGGGTGCGTCGACTCGTCGAGCAGGAGCGAGTACACCCAGGTGGGGCGCACGACCACCCGTACCTCGTCCTCCGCGAACGACCTCAGCAGACCGTCCTCCCCCACGAGTTCTTCCACGGACGCGGCCACGGCCGTGTAGCCGGCCCGGAACCCGGCGCAGAGCGCGTCGATGTGGTCCCCCGGATCGACGGGCTCGCCGCCCGCCACCCGCGGCCGGTTGGCGGACTCGCCGAAGGTCCCCGCCCTGCGCACCAGGCGCATCCGGTCGGTGCCGGCGTCGGCGAAGTCCGCGCGTTCCACCGGGGACACGCCCTCGCGGCCCCCGCCCACCGCGGAGACGTCGAGGGCACTGTGGTCTCCGACGAGGAGCTGCGGCAGCAGTCCGACCCGGTACACCGAGTCGTGGAGCGCGCGGGCGGCGGGGTCGGCCGTGCCGGTGCCGGGGAGCGGCGGGTGGAACAGGGTCTCCACGTCCACGAGGACCGGGTGGGCGCCGACGGCGATCAGGTTCTCGTGGTGCAGGTCGGTCCCGTCGAGCAGGTGCAGCAGCGCGAGCAGCGCGCCCTGGCGGCGGTAGAACGAGTCGACCTCCGCCGTGTCGGCGCAGGGCCGCGCGGCGACGAACTCCACCCATCCGTACGGGCCCCGGTCGAGCAGCCGCAGGGCGCGCAGGTCCACGGCGTCGGGAAGCCCGTTGAACCAGGCGACGAGCGCGTTGAAGTGGCGGTGCACGGCGAGGGGGCGCGGCTTGTACACCAGGCGCGTGCCGTCGGCGAAGCGCAGCAGCATCACGCTGCGCCCGCCCCGGTGTCCGTCACCGGCGCCGGGTTCGATGCCCACGAGCGGGCCGGGGCCGTCGCCGGAGTCCTCGAGAAGGCCGGCGGCCGCCAGCAGGGCGTGGTCGTGCGCGAGCCGCTCCAGCGCCTCCGCCACCGCGTCCGCCGCGTCCAGCGCCGCGCGCCCGAGGATCCGCGCGAGGACGGGGCGCCCTGCGAGCAGGTCGGAGAGTCCGCGCCGGGTGGCGGTGCGCGCCAGGAAGTCCCGGAACCGGGACCGCGAGTCGTCCCCTTCGAGGCGCCCGGCGCCGCGCGCCTCGTGCAGTTCGAGGACCAGTGTCCGCGCGGCGGCCCGCGCCAGCCTGCCGCTGAGCTGCCGCTCCAGGTCGCCCCGTACGGCGGTCATGTCCACGCGCTCGCGCGCCCGGCCGGTCAGGCGCCGCTCCAACCGGGCCCCGGCGCAGCCGGTGAACGTCCGCAGAACCCACTCGAATCCGCTGAGCCCGGGCAACTCCCCCGTGGGCACTGCGGATTCGGGCCACTCGGGGGCGGCGTCCACGGCCTCCTCGGCGAGCACGGCCCAGTCCGGCCGTTCCGCGTCCCCGTCGCCGCGGAGCAGTCCGCTGTCCCACCACCGCTCGATCGCCGACAGCGACGTCGCCGCCCGCTCCTGCCCGGCTCTCACCGCCATCGTCCCCTCCTCGGCCCACCGCGGCCCACCGCTCCGGGCCGTGTCCGATCCTGGTACGGGGTGGGCCCGCGGGACATGGGGAACATGCCCCCATGTTTTCCCCTAGGCGCGCGCCGCGGGCTCCTCGCCGCGGGCGATGCCGAGGGTCGCGAGAAGGTCCTCGTGGAGTTCCATCCAGACCGTGTGGCAGGAGTCCTCCTTGACCCGGTCGACCCAGGACAGTTCGCCCCGCCGGACCCGTGCGAGCGCGCCGGTGAAACGGGGGCCGTACCCGCCGAGGCGTCCGATCCGCAGGCCCAGCTCCTCCGACAACAGGTCGATGACACCGCCCAGTTCGGTGAGTTCGTCGAGTACCCGTCCGTCCCACACGGCGTCCCCGTGGTCGTTGACGGCCAGCCGTCCCGCGCCGTCCGGTCGCACCTGCCAGTCGGTGCACGCGCGGAGGCACCGGGCGTTGTGGGCGAGGAACGTCTCGTACCGCTCCCGTACGAAGGGTCCGAGCCCCGACTCCGCCAGCTCCCCGGAGAGCTGCCGCTCCCCCTCGGTCCGGCCGGCGTCGGTCAGGGTCCATCCCCGTGTCCCGGCGAACGCCCGGCGGGTCACCCAGCCCCTCGCCTCGTGGTCGAGCAGCGCCTCCCGTACGACCTCGGGGTCGAGGCCGTAGCGCGCCGCCGCCTCGTCGTCGGAAGCCACGCCCTTGAGCCGTACGGCGTGCAGGGCGAGCAGCTCGGGGGCCGAGCCGGCGGGGCCGGCCGAGGAGTCCTGGAGATCGCTGGGGTTCACCACACGTCAGAGCATAGGTCGCCCGGTCGGGGACGGGACCTGCCCCGTACGGCACGAAGGCGGCGCCTCCGCGGCCGTCGGCGGCACGACGGCCGGGGCTACGACCTCGGCGGTCTCCCCACCAGAAGGAGCGCCACGTCGTCGGTCCGGTGCGCTGCGTCCCTGACGTGCAGGGTCAGTTCGTCCGCGAGCCGCTCCAGATCCGGGGCGCCCGACACTCCGAGCCTCTCCGCCAGGTCCGCCATGGCCGTACCGATGTCGAGGCCCGGTGCCTCGACGAGCCCGTCGGTGTACAGAGCGAGGACGGAACCGGGGTCCCACGGCAGCTCCATGGTGTCGTACGTGACGTCCGTCGCGATCCCCAGGAGGAGCCCCGGCGGGATCTCCAGCACCTCGGCCCTGCCGTCCGCCCGGCGCAGCAGGGGCGGCGGATGGCCCGCGCTCGCCAGGCGCAACCGGTACCGGGCGAGGTCGAACTCGGCGATCAGACAACTCGTGAAGCGGTCGGCGTCGAGGTCGTCGAGCAGCCGGTTGGTGCGCGCCAGGATGTCGCCGGGCGACGCTCCGGCCGTCGCGTGCGCGTGGACGGCGGTCCTGACCTGTCCCATGAGCGCGGCGGCGGTCGTGTTGTGTCCCTGGACGTCGCCGATGACGGCGACTACGGAGGTGGGGGTCGCGCGGACGAGGTCGTAGAAGTCCCCTCCGATGTCCATGCCGTGCCCCGCCGGCAGATAGCGGGCGGCGACGTCGAGCCCCGGGAGCGAGGTCAGGTGGTGCGGGAGCAGCACGTTCTGCAGGCTCCGCGCGAGCGAGTGCTTGGCGTCGTACAGCCGGGCCCTGTCCAGCGCCTGTGCGATGAGTCCGGCCAGCGAGGTGAGCAGCGCGCGCTCCGCCGACGGGAAGGGACGCGGCCGCCCGTACGAGAGGATCAGCGAGCCCACGGGACGGCCGGAGGCGATCAGGGGCAGGAACGCCCAGGCGTTGCGGCCCTCGTACCGCGGGGCGAGGGGATGGGCGCGGCGGAGGTCCTCGTACCGGGGGAAGAAGACGGGGACGCCGGTGGAGAGCACCTGGGCGTCGGCGACCGGCGCCGTGAGCGGTTTGCCGTCGAAGCGCTCGACGAACTCGTCGCTGTAGCCGCGGTGACCGATGACGCGCAGCCGGCCCTCGTCGACGCTCATCAGGACGAGGCCGTCCGGGCCGAAGGCGGGCACGATCTGGTCGGCGACCAGGTCGACGACATCGCGCACGCCGGCCGCCTCCGCCAGGGAGGCCGCCAGATGCATCAGCTGGTAGACGGCCGTCGCGCCGACCGGCTCTCCGGGGCGGTTCGGCAGCGTGGGGACGGAGGCGGACGCGGGGGCGCCGCGGCCGGAGCCCGGACCAGGGGCGGTCGAGGAGTCCGGACCGCCCTCCCGGTGCCGGGGTTCGGAGGCGGCCACGGACGCGGGACCGGCCCCGGCGACGGTCTCCGTGACGGTCCCGTCCGCCGTCTCGGGCGCGGTCGCGACCCCGGGGACCGAACCCTCGTAAGGCACGGGTCCGTCCTCCGGCCCGGGCGGCCCGGCGTGGGGCAGCAGCCCGTCCGCCTTCGGGATGATGAGCACACTGATGCCGGTCGCGTCCGGGTAGAGCTCGAACAGCAACGACGTCGCCGGATGTCGCACCACCGTGAACGACGTCGGCCGCCGGGTGACGACCGCGGCGCGGTAGCGGTCCTCGAAGGCGGGGTCGTTCAGCCACAGCAAGGTCTCCCACGGCCGCTTTCCCAGGAGCGCGGCCGCGCCGGCGTTGACCAGCTCGGCGGCCGCGGTGTTGATGAACGTGATGCGCCCGTCGAGGTCCAGGGAGCAGCACCCCACCGGCAGCCGTTCCGCGAGGTCGAGTGCGGCCGCCGCGAGGGCGGGGTCGGCCTCGGAGGGGCGCTGCGGGTGGACGACGTACGGTTCGGTGGGGTGGGGCGGCGGGGGATCCTGGTCGGCGGCCCTCCGCAGCAGCCGCGCCGACAGACGGCAGTGGACGTCCATCGTCTCGCGTTCGCGCGCGTCGAGCTCCGGCGCGTGCGAGCCCGGCCAGAGCAGGACCACACCGCCCCAGACGGTCGTGTCGTCGGCGATGGGGACGGCCGCCAGCATGAAGTCGTAGGGCAGCACGATCCCGATCCGCGGGTAGCGGTGGGCGATGTCCTGCAGACCGCTCAGCCATACGAGCCGCCGCTCGCGGATGGCGTCGGCGACCGGGATGGGGGCGTCGGTGGGGATCCGTACCCAGGGCGCCACGATCTCCCTGGACAGGCCCGAGATGAGCACGAGGCGCAGCATCCGGTCCCCGGGGATCAGCAGGTAGACCAGCCCCACCGAGGCCTCGGTGTCCCGCATGAGACCGGTGAGCACGGCGGCCATCCGGCCGTCGGCGAAGACGTCCTCGGGCCCGCTGCCCGCGCTCCCGGCCACGGGCCTCACCCGCCTGCCGCTGCCGACGGGGCACGGCGCGGGTCCGCGTGCGGAGCTCGGCGTGGTTCACCGGACCACGTGCCCGGGCCCGGCGGCCCGGCGCGCGGTCGACGGCGGGAGACGCGCTCGTCACGCATATTCGGACGATACGTCGCCCGCCCGGCGCCCGCGCGACGGAGGCGGAGGACGTGGCGGAGGGCGGGGACCGGACGCGCCTTCGCCGCGGCTGCCGCTCTTCGGGGCATCCCGTGGTCACCCGCCGCGCGGCTTCGGAGCGGGGCTCGGGGCCCGGGATATCAGTGGGCGGAGGTGGCGGTCGACGGCGACCGCCGTGTCGGGAAAGGCGGAATCCGTGACCGTACAACCCATCCCCGAGGGGTATCCGCGGGTCACGCCGTATCTCTGTGTCGACGGAGCCGCGGCCGGGATCGACTTCTACGTGGCCGTGCTCGGCGCCGAGGAGCGCGTGAGGATGCCGGCTCCCGACGGCAAGATCGGCCACGCGGAGCTGGCCCTCGGGAGCGCGGTCATCATGCTCGCGGACGAGTTCCCGGAGATGGGCTTCCGCTCCCCCAAGGCGATCGGCGGCACGCCGGTCACCCTGCACGTGTACGTGTCGGACGTCGACGCGGTCTTCGCCCGTGCGCTCGCGCAGGGCGCGAAGGAGCTGTCGGCGGTCAAGGACGAGTTCTACGGCGATCGCACCGGCCGGTTCGAGGACCCCTTCGGACACCGCTGGAACGTCGCCTCGCACATCGAGGACGTCTCCGAGGAGGAGATGGCCGAGCGGGCCAGGAAGGCGCTGGAGTCCACGGACCCCGGGTCGAACGGCGCCTGATCCCCGGGCCGCGCGCCCCGTCGTCAGCGGGGGTACATGCCTCGGCACAGGTCCGCCGCGCCCATGGGAGCGTCGATGTCCTCGGCCTGACGGCACAGTCCGCGCATCGCCGGAGTCCCCTCGGTCGCCGGCCGGGCCCCCGCGCGCACGGCGGCAGGCGCCTCGGGGTGTGTCGTCCCCCGCCGGGACGGCGCCACCGCCCGGGGGTCCGTCCGGGCACGGGTCTTCCCCGAGGTCCGCTTCTCCGACGTCCGTGGGGCCGACGCGCCCCGGTGCGGCGGCGGGGCCTCCGTCCGCCGCCCGGGCGACCGCCGCGCGGCGGGAACTTCGGCCGCGTCCGCCACGCCCTCGGTGACCGGCCGGGTCCTCGGCTTCCCCGTCGGCGTGCCGGGGAGGGGGTCCGTGTCGGCGATCTCCTCGTGCGGCACCGGCTGCGCGGGTACGGGCCAGGCCGGAACCGGGATCGGCGACGGAGGCCGGTCGGCGGCCGGCGCCGGCCCTTCGGGAGCGGGCTGTGGCCGGGGCGACGGCGGATGGGGAACGGCCACACAGCCGGCCGTGAGGAGCAGGGAGAGCAGGAGGAACGTCGTACGGCGGGGGTGCATGGGAACCACCGTGCCCGAACCGGCCCGTGGCGCGTGGGCGGCTCGGTCCGGGTCCACCGTCACGGGTGAACCCGGCTGTACGGAGGGAGACCTCCCCCCTTCTCCGCCCCCTCCTCGTCACTCCTCGCGCAGGGTCCTGACCAGCTCCCGCGGCAGACCGTGCGTGTCGTGGAGGTAGTGGAGGTCCCCCTCGTCCAGCGGCCGCCGGAACCGCGGGCGGGCCAGCAACCGCCGGCCGCGTTCGAGGAGCCGCCCGAACCGGCGTTCCTCGTCGAGCAGCATCCGGCGCACCTCACCCGGGTCCGTGTCCTGCCGGAAGTGGTCCAGGGTGTGCTCGACCAGCTCGGACGGCAGGTCTCCCAGCGTGCGCGTCGGATCCTCCCGCCACAGCACGGTGAGCACCCGGCGGACCAGGCGGCGCAGCACGTAACCCCGTCCGGTGCTGCCGGGGCGCACCCCGTCGCCGCTCACCACGACGGCCGAACGAAGATGGTCGTGGACGAGACGCCCGGTCGGTTCGTCCAGCGTCCAGATCGAAGGGACGAGCCGGCGCCATGGATCGAAGACGTCGCATTCGAACACGGACGGCTTCCCCTGGAGCAGCGAGGCGAGCCGCTCCAGACCGAGCCCGGTGTCGACGTTGCGCTGCGGAAGCGGGACGAGGGAGCCGTCGTCGAGGCGGCGGTGACGCATCATCACGTGGTTCCACACCTCCACCCAGCGGTCGTCCTCGGTGGGGGTCGACCGGGGCGGGGTGTCCCCGCTCCAGAAGAAGATCTCCGAGTCCGGTCCGCAGGGGCCGGTCGGCCCGTTGGACCACCAGTTGTCGGTGACGGTGAGCTCCACGGGGACGCCTCTGTTCTGCCAGAGTTCCAGCGAGGCGCTGTCCTGTCCCGTCCGTTCGTCTCCGGCGTGCACCGTGGCGTGGAGGAGGCCGGGATCGATGCCGAGGCCGTCGGTGAGCAGGTCGTATCCCCATTCGAGGCTCTGGGGACCCTCGTAGTCGCCCAGTGACCAGGTGCCGAGCATCTCGAAGACGGTGAGGTGGGTGGAGTCGCCGACCTCTTCCAGGTCAGTCGTGCGCAGACAGCGCTGGACGTCGACGAGGCGCCGGCCCATCGGATGGGGGCGACCCTCCAGGTGGGGGGTGAGCGGGTGCATGCCCGAGGTGGTGAAGAGGACCGGGTCGCCGGGCGGCGGCAGCAGCGTCGATCCGGTGATGCGGTGGTGACGGCGCTCCTCGTAGAACTCGACGAACGTGCGGACGATGTGGTCGGTCTTCATGGGACGACTCCTTCGCGTACGGCAAGGGAGGCGCCGGAGAACGGACCGGCACGGTCGTCGAAGCGGGCGGAGGAGCCGCGGAACCACCGGCGGGCCGTTTCCGGTCGCCGATGGGAGGGGGAAGGTCAGGCGGCGGCAACCGGCGAGCTGGTCGCTCGCGCGGTCGCGGTGAGGCTTCGGCCGGTGACGTTCATACGAGCGACGGTAGCGCGCCGCCGCCGTTCGGGCACGTGGATTTCCGGGGCCCTACCGGGGGCGCCGCGCGAGGCATCAGAGTGTACGAACGTACGCTCCAGGGCGTACGATCGTACGCATGGCGACGGACTACTTTGCTGACGACCCGCGCACCCAACTGGAGCGCATGCTGGCAGGCGATCTCTACATCGCCGACGATCCCGAGATCGCCGACCGGCAGCGGCACGCGATGCGGCTCGCCGACCGCTACCGGACCGCCTACCTGGAGGATCCCGCCGAGGCCGGCACGATCCTCGCCGAACTGCTCGGTTCCGCGGGCGAGGGCATCGACGTGCGGCCGCCGCTCCATGTCGACTACGGCAGCAACATCACCATCGGGGCCCGCACGTTCGTCAACTACAACCTGACCGCTCTCGATGTCGCCGCGATCACCATCGGCGAGGACTGCCAGATCGGCCCGAACGTCCAACTCCTCACACCCACTCACCCGTTGGAACCCCAGCCCCGGCGGGACAAGCTGGAGGCCGCGCGGCCGATCACGCTGGGGGACAACGTCTGGCTCGGCGGAGGCGTCATCGTCTGCCCGGGTGTGACCATCGGGGACAACAGCGTCGTCGGCGCCGGCGCGGTCGTCACCCGGGACATCCCGGCGAACGTCGTCGCCGTCGGCAACCCCGCCCGGCCCGTCCGCGAGCTCTGAGGGACACCCCTTCGATGGCCACCGGACACACCGACCCGCGGCGTCGCGAGCGCATCCTCGCCGCCGTGCTCGACCACATCGCCGACGAGGGCGTCGCCGGGGTCTCCCACCGCCGGATCGCCGCCCGCGCCGGAGTGCCCCTCGGCTCGATGACCTATCACTTCACCGGTATCGACGAGCTGCTGCGCGAGGCGTTCACGCTCTTCGCCGACCACATCGTCGCCGTCTTCGAGCAGCACATGGCCGCCGTCGACAGCCCCGACCGGGCGCGTGAGGCCGTGATCGACCTCATCCACGCGATCTCCGACGGGCCCCGCCGCGACCTCGTCCTCACCCATGAGCTGTACACACTGGCCGCCCGCCGTCCGGAGTACCGCGAGCTGACGCAGGCGTGGATGCGGCGCAGCCGGCACCTCCTGGAGCGGCACTTCGACCCCGGCACCGCGCGCCAGCTCGACGCGCTGATCGAAGGGCTCACCCTCCACCGGGCCCTCGATCCCGCACCGCACGACCGCGCTCTCACGAGCGAGGCGGTACGGCGTGTCACCACCGCCGGAAGGACTGCGCACCCCTAGGACTCCGAGTTGTCGCCCGCTTCCTTCTGCGTACGGTGCCCGCGGCGGGCGTCGCGGTCGAAGATGCCGAGGATCTCGCACGGGCCGCCCTCGGCACCGATGGCATGGGGCAGCATCGTGGGGAACTCCGCGGCCTGATTGGTCTCGACGCGGATGCGGCGGTTCCCGAGCAGCAGGACGGCGGTGCCGGAGAGGACGACGAGCCACTCACGGCCCGGGTGGGCGCGCAGCCGGGCCGGGCTGTCCGGGGGCGGTTCCGTCATCCGCTGGCGCACGACGGTCATCCCGGGCTCCGCCCTGATGGGCCAGCGCATCTGGCCGTGAGCCCCGTCGATCATCGGGCTCGTGACGACGTCGTCGGTGGCCGTCTCGACGAGCTGGTCGAGGGTGGTGTCCAGGGCTCTGGCGAGGGTGACCAGCTGGTCCAGGGCCAGACGGCGCCGGCCGTTCTCGATACGGCTGAGAGAGGACTGGCTGAGGTTCGCGCGGGTGGCCAGTTCTTCGAGGGACCAGCCCTGAGCGACGCGCAGGGCGCGGATCCTCTTGCGTACCAGGCTGTCCAGCTCACCGTCTTCTTGCGTCATAGGCATCAATGTATGCCCCTTCCGCAAGGCCTGCCTACCGTCGGGGCATGCATCCGAACCCATCCGTCCAGCAGAGCGCCGACGCCGAGCCGCGCCCCGGTGACATGAGCGCACCCGACGCGCGACGGCGTCGCACCGTCCTCACCCCGAGGAGGAGCGCGGCCGGGCGATCGGGGTACGGGGCGGAGTGGCCGGCGGTGGCGGCGTCCTGGGCACGTTCCTCTCCGCCGCACTGGTCGACGTGGCGAACTGGCGGTGGCTGTTCGCACTGCCCGTCGTACTCGTCGTCGTGGCCTTCGCCATGACGCTGCGGGCCGTGCCGGACTCCCGTGAGACCTCGGGGCACTCCTTCGACACGGTCGGCAGCGGGCCATGTGGCGGCCGTCGTGGTGATGGCCGCGCTCTTCTTCTGCATACTCACCCGGGGACCGAAGGACACCCGGCCGGAGGTACCCGGGAAGGATGACGACAGTTTGCGCGGAATTACGGAACGTTCTCCAGAAGGATCGTTTCCTTCCGCATGAAGCTGTTCTGAATACTGGTCAGGAACAGTTGAGGGGTTGACGATCGTGGTCGGCGGGCAGGTTTGGAGGGCCGCGGGCCGGGCATCGTCCGGCGTCACGGCAGTGCGGCCGTCACACGTGCGGGAGTGCACACAGCCCACCGCGTCCCTCCGCGGCCGAACGAAGAAGGAGGTTGGTCCCCATGACAGTGCGTGCTCTCGAGCAGCCCCGGCTGTGGATGCCCTATCCACTGCGGGTGAATCCGTATCTGTCGGCCCTGCACGAGGAGAGCGAGACGTGGGCGCGCGCGATGGGCATGCTGGACGGTACGGAAGGACCGTCGGGGCATCCCCCGATATGGACCCGGACGCAGTTCCACGCCATGACGGTCGACCAGCTGACCGCCTGGGCCCTGCCCGACGCCTCGTTCGCCGACCTCCGGCTCAACCACCGCTTCAACATCTGGGCGTTGGCCTGGGACGACTACTTCGCCACCGCGTTCAAGCAGACGGGTGACCTGGCAGGCGCCGTGGCCTTCACCGCCCGGCTGCACGAGTTCCTGCGACCGGACTTCGGCAACGGCGCCCGGCCGCCCGAGCCGTCGAACCCGGTCGAGCGCGGCATCGCCGATCTGCAGCGACAGTTCTTCCCGCCGCGACTGGCACACTGGCGCCACGAGTTCAACCGGGCGCTGGTGCGCTACGTCGACGCGGGCGTGGAGGAGCTGGCCAACAGCCGTGGCGGCCGGGTTCCGCACCTGATCGAGTACGCCCCGTTCCGGCGCGAGAGCTTCGCCGCCCACACCGCCCCGTACTCCGTCGAGCTGGCCACGGGCGCCCGGATACCGGAGCAGATACGGCACAGCCGCACCGTACGAGCCCTGCTCGACGCCTTCATGGACTACATGGGGCTGGCCAACGACCTCGCGTCGTACGAACGGGAGGTCCACGAGGAGCACGACGTCAACAACCTGGTCGTGGTCCTGGGCGCCTCCCTGGGCATCGCCCTCCACGACGCCGTGCCCGCCGCCCTGAACCTGGTGAACACCCGGCTGCGGGACTTCGAGCACCTCCGGCAGAGCGAACTGCCGCAGCTGGTACGGCGGTCGGGGCTGGACCACGACGAGCGGGCCGAACTGGAGACCTGGGTCCAGGGGGCCTGCGGCTTCCTGTCCGGTCTCCACGCCTGGTACACGGGGGCACCCCGCTACGCCGCCACGGATCTCTCCGTACCGGAGCAGCGGCAGCGTTCCTGACCCGGCGAGGGGGACACCGGCGGACGGGCGTCGGCAGCCCCCTCGGCGTGCGTCCTACCCCCACCGCAGCAGGCGCTTGAGCCGCGCCCGCCACGACGGGCGGGGTTCGGGCCGGCGCACCGGCTCGGCCGTGGACGCCGGCTCGGCGGTCTGCCACGGCGGTGCCGTCGGCGCGCCGACGCTCGGGGCCGGCGGCGTCGGCAGCGGGCTCGGGACGTCGAAGTCCTGGGGGGCGCGGGCGGCGAAGCTCACGGGCAGCGCCGTCAGGTGCCGGGCCCAGGTGGAGGAGCGCCAGGTGAGCTCCTCCTCCGGGATCGCCAGGGCGATGTCGGGCAGCCGGGTGAGCAGGATGTCGATGCCGGTGTCGGCGATGATGCGGCCGATGTCCTGACCGGGGCACTCGTGGGTGCCGGCGCTGAACGACAGGTGTGCGCGGTTGTGGTGCACCGGTGTCGAGGGGTCGGGGCGGATCGCCTCGTCGACGTTGCCGGCGGCGAGGCCGAGCAGGAGCATGTCGCCCGCCTTGATCTGCTGACCTCCCAGGGTGGTGTCGCCGTTGGCCCAGCGGCCGGGGCACACCATCAGCGGGGGCTCGTCCCAGAGGACCTGCTCCACCGCTTCCGGCAGGGTCATCTGACCGCCGGCCAGCGAACCGCGGAACCGGGGGTCGGTGACCACCATGCGCAGGACGTTGGACATGAGGTTGGCGGTCGTCTCGTACCCGGCGAGGAGAATCAGGCGCAGGTGGTGCTGCACCTCCTCGTCCGACAGGTTCGCGGGGTGGGCCATCAGCGCGGACGCGATGTCCTGACCGGGGCGGACCCGCTTGGCGTCGACGAGCTGCGCGAGGCTCTCCAGGACGTACGCGTTGCTGGCGAGCGAGGTCTCGGTGGCCTTGAACAGGTCACGGGCCGCGTGGACGAGCCGGGGGCCCGCCTCGTCCGACATGCCGAGCAGATGGGTCAGCGTGAGCATGGGGACGTGCTCGGTGAACTGGCCGACCAGTTCCGCCTCGCCGTCCTCGCAGAACGTGTCGATCACCTGGTGCGCGAAGCGGGTGATGTGGCGGCGGATGCCGCGGTGGTCGAACTGGCTGAGGCCGGCCGTGACCGCGCCGCGCAGCCGCTGGTGCTCCTCGCCGTCCGCGCAGACGCAGTCGGGTCGCCAGCCGATCATCGGCACCAGCGGCGAGGTGGCGGGGTCGATCTCGCCGCTGCGCCAGCCGTGCCAGACGCGGGGGTCGCGGGAGAACTGGGTCGGGCGGCTGGCCACGTCGCGGTTCTCCAGGTAACCGAGGACGAGCCAGGCGCGTACGTCGCCGTCCAGCAGCACGGGCGCCACCGGGCCGTGTGTGGCCCGAAGTTCCTCGTACAGGCCCATCGGGTCCGTCTCGGCGGCGCCGCCGTAGAGACGGGTCGCTCCCCCGGGTCCGGTGGCGACATGGGCCGGGCATCCCGGAGGGGGGATCGGCCCGGACAGCTCTGTGGTGTGTTCGGCGGGCGGGAGGGTCATGCGGTCTCCTGAGCGGCGGCGAGGGTGCGCAGGTAGACCATCAGCGACAGCAGGGCGTCACGGCAGGACGCCCGGTCACGTGCGTCACAGGTGACCATGGGCACGGATTCGCTGAGGGCCAGAGCAGCGCGCAGGTCTTCTACGGGGTGGTGCGGAGCCTCCGGGAACGTGTTGACGGCCACGACGAACGGGACACGTCGGTCCTCGAGGCGGGTGATGACTTCGAAACAGACTTCGATCCTTCGGGTGTCGACGAGGACGACGGCGCCGAGCGCGCCTTCGAAGATGCCGTTCCACAGGAACCAGAAGCGCTCCTGTCCCGGCGTCCCGAACAGATAGAGGATCAGCTCCTCGTTGATGCTGATCCGTCCGAAGTCCATGGCGACGGTCGTGGTGTTCTTGCCGTGGGCGCCGGGGTTGTGGTCGATGCCCACGCCCGCCTGCGTCATGGTCTCTTCGGTGGTCAGGGGCGGGATCTCGCTGACCGCCCCGACCATGGTCGTCTTGCCGACCCCGAAGCCACCGACGATCACGACCTTGACGCCCCTGGCACTGTGGGGCAGCGGCATGTCTGTGCCGCGTGGGCCGGCATCGCGTACGTCAGAGCTTGCGTAGTCCATGGATCACCGCCTCCAGCAGGCCGCGTTCGGGGAATGCCGCGACGGGCACGGGTGCGATGGCCTCGACCCGTTCGTCCTCGACGAGTTGGGAGAGCAGCGTGGTGACGACACTGAACGGAAGACTGAGGTACGCCGACACCTCGGCCACCGAGAGCGGGTAGGCGCACATCGTGAGGATGGCCGCCTGCTCGGGCTGCGTCGCGGCGTCGGGCTCGGAGCGCGTCGCGATGAGGGTGACCAGGTTGAAGGTGTTCGCCGCGGAACCCGTGCCCCCGGTAATGACGTAGAGCGGAACGGGATCGGTTTCATTCCAGGGGTCCTGGTTCTCCGATGTCACATCGCCTGCCCGACGTCCTCACGAGGAGGGCTGGTCATGTGCTGACCGATACGGACCACCAGCGTCCTCATCCGGTCGCCCAGCAGGCCGGCGTCCACCTGGTCGTCGGCGAGCACCGCCAGGTAGGCGCCGGGTCCGGCCGCCATGAGGGAGAAGTAACCGCCGTCGGCCTCGATCCCGACCATCCGCGTCGAGCCGTCCCCCTCGGGGAACCGCTGGGCGATGGCCCTCGCCAGGCTCTGGATGCCGGAACAGGCCGCGGCGATCGCGTCAGCCGTGTCGGGCTCCGTGTTCGACTGCCCGATGCACAGGCCGTCCGCCGACAGCACGACGACGTGTCGTACGTACGGGACGCCGCCCACGAGCTCCTTGAGCATCCAGTCCATGTTCGGCAGTGGCAGCATGTTACTCGACCTCATCTGAAGGCTCGCTGTGTGAAGTGGAAGGTTCGGCGGCCGCGCGCTTGTCGCCGTTGAAGGCCTCCCACATCAGACCCGGCTGACGGGTCGTGCCGGAGGACCGGGGGGCGGCCGGAGCGGGGGCGGTGGGCCCCACCTGGACGATCGGCGTCTGGACGGGTGTCTCGCGTCGCCGCTGCGGGAGTCCGTTGACGGTCTTCCTGACCTCGACGGCTTCCTTCGGGGCGTCTCCCGGGGGCGTCGGCCTGGGCAGGACCGGGCCTCCCGTACGCCGTCGGGCGGGCGGCTGCGGGTACCGCACGGCGGACTGCGGCACCGTGGTGATGAGGTTCCTGGGCACCAGCACCACGGCCCGTACGCCTCCGTAGGCGGAGGTGCGCAGGTCGACCTCGCAGCCGTGCTCGCGGGCCAGCCGGCTGACGACGGGCAGTCCGAGCTGGGTCACCTCGCCGAGGCCGGCGAGGTGGATGCCCGATGCCGACTGGGCCATGATGCGCTCGACGCGCCGGCGGACCTCTTCCGTGAGCCCGACTCCGCGGTCCTCGATCTCGATGGCGATGCCGGAGGGCACCTCGCTCGCGGACACCTCCACCGGGGTGTGCGGCGGCGAGAACGTGGTGGCGTTGTCGAGCAGTTCGGCGAGGAGGTGCATCAGCGGCTCGGCTCCGGGGCCGACGACGGCCACGGCGGTCACCGACTGCAGCTTCACCCGGGGGAAGTCGACGATGCGGGACATGGCTCCGCGCAGCACGTCGTACAGCGGGATCGCCTTCGACCACTGGCGTCCCGGACGCGCGTCACCGAGGACCGCGATGCTGGCCGCGAGGCGGCCGATCAGGGCGGTGCGGTGGTCGACGCCCTGGAGGCCTCGGGAGACCACGAGATCCGTGCCGTGGAGGATCTGCATCGAGTGCAGGTCCTTGGCGAGCTGGTGCACGATCGCCTGGACGCGGCGCGCGACGGCGACGAGTGCCCGCTGGGAGGCGTCCCTGGTGTACTCCTCGGCCTCCACGGCTTCCAGGAGCGTCTGCAGAGCCCCGCGGACAGCTTCCGTGAACTCCTCGTCGAGGTGCTCGCCGAAGTTGACGGACCGCAGGATCTCCGAGGCGGGGTCACCCTTTTTCATTCGGGCGACCGCGGCCGGGAGGAGCTCCTCGGCGAGCCAGACGGTGGTGGCGCGCTGATCGGCCAGCCGCCCGAGCAGCGCGGACTCGCGTTGCGCGTAGTACTCCTGGGCGTCGGCGACGGCCCGCTCGTAGCGCACCACGTCCCCCGACCGCAGTCGGCGCGCGGTCACGGCGGAGGTGACGGCGGTCAGCGCCACCGCGGCGAGACCGCACCAGGCGACCGGTGTCCGTATCTGTGCGGAGGAAAAGAGAAACGCTATGGCAAAGGCTCCGGCCAGAACTCCAGGGGGGAGGAGCCACACGCGATCGACCGCGGGTGGCCGGGCTCTGGAAATTGAACCTGCACGAACCATCAAGGGGTCCCTAATCAGTCTGGAACGAACGGACTGAGGTGATGCGATGAACCGACCGGAACGAATCGGGCTTCTTTCGTGCGATTGCCGCGTTCCGTCCGCCTGCCATCACAGCGTTCATGACTCGCTGTGACCGCAGCGCAACACACGGGGGAGCATAGTCAGTTCGGGTTCGCCATGTGACCGTGCTGGAAGGGCTGCCTCCAGTGGTCATTCTCGACCCATAAAACGACTATTCACTGCACGAAAAATGCAATGAACCGATCACACCCTGGCGCCTATTCATCAGATTTCGCGGCCCCCGAACAGACGACCGCCCCGCGCGACCCGTGCCGACGGGAACGGCGAACCCCTCCCGCGCGACCCGGGTCCACCGCGACGCCGAACCCCTTCCGGTCACCCCGCCACCCCCTCTCCCTGTGACGTGCGTCACGCCTTAAAAGTCCTTTAAGGAACAAGGCCGGAAAGCACCCGATTTGATAACTATTGCGGGTAGTTGACGCTTCCTTTGAACGACGGTCAAGATCTCCACGACTTCGCCACACACCCCCGGCGTCACCTCATCTGGAGCACTCGATGCGCAACAGGGCTGCCCTGACCACAGCAGTCACTCCCGCCTGGGAGACAGCGCGCCCGGAGCACCCGTCCGATCGCGTCTTCGGGAAGGTCGCCCAGCCCGACCGCAGCGGCGCGGGAGTCCGCGGGCAGGACATCGAGCTCTTCGACGGCACCGCTCGACCGCCGGAGGTCCCGGCCCTCCCGGCCCGTTCCCCGGAGTCTTCCACCGGGTCGCTTCGGTCCCGGCCCGCGCGCACGGCCGCCCCCGCCCGGCGGTCCGTGCCGCTTCCCCTGATGGCCGCGGGCGCTCTCTCCGCAGGGCTCGCCGGCGCGCTGACGGTCTGGCTCTCCGCCGACCCCGAGCCCGCGCCGCCGTCGCCCCCGGCCGTCTCCGTCCCGGTCGCCGACGTCACGGCGGCCGCGACCACCCCCTCCGCGACGCCCTCGGCCGAGAGCCCGCCGCCCACCACCGAGCCCCCGGCCGAGGCGGACGACGCCCGCGCCCGCACCGCCCGGGCCACCCCTCCCCCGGCCTCCGCCTCCCTCGCGCCGCCTTCGGCCACCACCTCCCGCACGCCCCTCCTCCCGCGCACCCTCGCCCCCACGACACCGCCGCCGCCTTCCCCGCACCGCACCCGTCGGCCCTCACGGCCCGCGCCCCGCGACATCACCCTGGGCAGCACCGGCCCCGAGGTCGCCGACCTCCAGCGGCGGCTCCAGCAGCTCTACCTCTACCTCGGCTCGGCCGACGGGGTGTTCACCGAACCCGTGGGCGAGGCCCTGAGCCGCTTCCAGATCGCCCGGAACATTCCGGAGCGACCCGGCGTCTACGGCCCCCTCACCCGCGCCGCCCTCCGGGCCGAGACCGACTGAGTCCACGCGCACGTTCCCTCCCCATTCACCCCACCCCTCTCGCGGACATCCAGAAAAGGACCAGCACATGAGCACCACCGGAAGAACGGGCCTTCGGCTGAGCAGCGCCGTGGCACTCGGCGTCGTCCTCGGCGTCACCGCCGCGGGCCCCGCCCTCGCCGCGCCGCTCGCCCCCGCCCCGGGGAGCACCCGGACTTGCCCGGCTCCCGGCGAGGAGCCCGGTATCGGCAACGAACCGCGGTTCACCGACGCCAACGTGGCCCTGTTCGCCGGCGGCGACTACACCGTGGACGGCGCCTCCGCCGAGGCCGAGGGCCTGCTGGTCGTCGCCGGGAACGCCCGCTTCGCCAAGACGTCGGGCGGTGTGTTCAACGTCGGCCGCGCCGGTGCGGGTTCCGGCATCGTGCCGCCGGCGGGTTCGGTCATGCTGGCCGTGGGCGGGAACCTCGCGATAGCGGGCGGCACCACGGTCGACGTCGGCCACGGCCTCACCTCCTCCTCCGGCTACGGCAGTGCCGTCCGTGTCGGCGGCGCCGTCGACGAGAAGGGCAGGCTGGAGACGAACGGCGGAAGCCGCTCGGAAGGCCTGGGCGCGCGCGCCGCCCTCACGCCGTACGACACGTTCGCCGGCACCGTACGGGCCGAGTCGGCGTCCCTCGGCGCGCTGAAGCCCACGGGGACGAGCGTGCGCCGCGGCGACACCGTCACCTTCGAGGGCGGCACGGCGGGCGGCACCGGTCCGCAGGTGTTCCAGATCTCCGCCAAGGAGCTGGACGGGGCCTCGTCCTTCGACTTCCGGTCGATCCCCGAGCGGGCGTCCGTCGTGGTAAACGTGACGGGGCGTCAGGCGGTCGGCATCTCCCCGCTGTCCGTCGGCTTCAACGGCGACCGCGTCGACGCGTACAGCTCCGCGCACTTCGGCGAGGCCGCGTCGCGGATCCTCTACAACTTCGAGGCGGCCCCGTCGCTCACGCTCGGCGGTGGCGGCAACTTCATGGGGTCGATCCTCGCCCCCGAGGCGTCCGCGGACCTGACGGCCAGCACGAACGGCCGCGTCTACGTCGGCGGTGACCTGCGCACCCACGGCACCGGGAACGAGACCCACAACTACCCGTGGACCGGCTCCTCGACGTTCACCTGCAAGCCCACGCCCGGGGGGCCGAGCGCCACCCCCACGCCGACCCCCTCGACCACGACGCCCACCACCACGTCGCCGACCCCCACCACGTCGCAGCCCGGCGAGGAGACCCCGGGCACCCCGGAGACGACCGCGCCCGAGGGGTCCGCCCCTCCCACCGAGAGCAGCTCCGCCCCCGCGGCGCCCGGCACGACGGCGCCCTCTCCGTCCGCCACCGTGCCCGGCGACGGCTCCCTCGCGACCACGGGTGCGCAGCTCACCCCGTACGCCGTCGGCGCCGCGGCCCTGGGCGCGGCCGGTGCCGCGATCCTCGTCGTCGCCCGTCGCCGTCGCGCGGGTGCCCAGCACTGATCCGCTGACCCGAGGTCACGCGCCACCACGGGCGGGCCACGCACGCACACCCCACAGAGCCGCCCTCCGGTCGGGACATCGTCCCGCCCGGAGGGCGGCTCTGTGCCGTTTCCCCCCTCGGTTCCCCCAGCCCCACCCGGGATGGATACCTAGGGGGGTATTTGACTTGTCGCGGCGAATCCCTTTACGGTCGAGCTCGCACATACCCAGGGGGGTATCAGAATCTCAGGGGTACCCGGTGCGCGCAGACCGCACGAAAGGATGGCCGTGTTCTTCGCCCAGTACTACCTCGACTGCCTCTCCCAGGCGTCCTACATGATCGCCGACGAGCGGACCGGCCACGCGGTGGTCGTCGACCCGCGTCGCGACGTCTCCGAGTACCTCGCCGACGCCCGCACCCACGGACTGACCGTGGTCGGCGTCATCAACACCCACTTCCACGCCGACTTCGTCGCCGGCCACCTGGAGCTGGCCGACAGCACCGGCGCCTGGATCGGCTACGGCAGCCGGGCCGAGACCGAGTACCCGATCCGCAAGCTCGCCGAGGGCGAGCGGATCACCCTCGGCGACGTCACGCTGGAGATCATGGAGACGCCCGGGCACACCCCCGAGTCGATCAGCGTCCTGGTCCACGAGCACGACGACGACGCCGTCCCGTACGGCGTCCTCACGGGCGACGCCCTCTTCATCGGCGACGTCGGCCGCCCCGACCTGCTCGCCTCCGTCGGCGTCACCGCCGAGGAACTCGGCGCGATGCTCCACGACAGCGTCCAGAACAAGCTGATGACCCTCCCCGACGAGGTCCGCGTCTTCCCCGCGCACGGCGCCGGCTCCGCCTGCGGCAAGAGCCTCTCCACCGAGAAGCAGTCGACGATCGGGGCGCAGCGCGCCACCAACTACGCCTGCGCGCCGATGAGCCGCGAGGCGTTCGTCGCGCTGGTCACCGCCGGGCAGGCCGCCGCGCCGGGCTACTTCGCCTACGACGCCGAGCTCAACCGCAGGAACCGGGAGCGGTACGACGCCGCGGCGGCGCGCTCGCTCGCCCCGGCCGAGTTCGCCGCGCTGCGCCGCTCGGGCGCGGTCGTGGTCGACGCGCGCTCGCCCCAGGCGTTCGCGGCGGGCCACCTCCGCGGGGCGGTCAACGTTCCCGCCGACGGCCGGTTCGCCGAGCAGGCCGGCAGTGTCCTCGACCCCGTCGACGAGCTGGTCGTCATCGCGCCGGAGGCGCGCGAGGAGGAGGTCGTCACCCGACTCGCCCGGATCGGCTTCGACCGGGTGGCGGGCTGTCTGCGCGACCCCGAGGAGGCCCTGGAGGAGCTGGCCGGCGAGGTCGCCCCGGCGAGCCGGCTGACCGCCGCCCAGCTGCGGTCCGCGCTCGCGGGCGAGCGTCCTCCCGTCGTCGTGGACGTCCGCACCTGCGGCGAGCGCGAGGCGGACGGCTTCGTCGACGACGCCCTCCACATCCCCCTGAGCGAGCTTCCCCGCCGCACGGACGAGCTGCCCGCCGACCGGCCGCTGGTCGTGCACTGCGCCGGTGGTCACCGCTCCTCGATCGCGGCGAGCCTGCTGCGCCACCGCGGCTTCGAGGACGTCTCCGACGTCCTGGGCGGGTACGCGGCCCTGGCCCACCCCACACCCTCCGCCACCGACTGACCCTCCGGGGCCCCCGCGGCCGATCGGTCCCCCACCGCTCGGACGGCGGCCCTTCGCACGTCCCCACATACCCCCACGGGTATTCCTGGTCGCATCCCTCACCCCTCTCCCCCGCCCCCCACCCCTCCGGAGTCACGCATGAGCACCGCACCCTCACCCGTCCCGCCCTCCCTCGCCCCCGTCGCCCTGCATCAGCTCGTCCAGGAGGGGCGCGCCCCTCGCCTGCTCGACGTCCGCACGCCCGGCGAGTTCCGGACCGTCCACATCCCGGGCTCCTCCAACGTCCCCCTGGACACCCTGCGCGAGCACCGCGCCGAGCTCCTCCCCCACCTCGACGAGGACGTCGTCCTCGTCTGCCGGTCCGGCGCCCGGGCCGCACAGGCCGAGCGGGCCCTCGCCGGGGCGGGGCTGCCGAACCTGCGCGTCCTCGACGGCGGCATGAACGCCTGGGAGGCGGCCGGCGCACCCGTGAACCGCGGCCCCGAGCGCTGGGACATGGAACGCCAGGTGCGCCTCGTCGCGGGCTCCGTCGTCCTGACCACCGGCCTCGTCGGCGTCCTGGTGCCGGGTGTCCATCTGGTCGGAACGGCGATCGGGGCGGGCCTGACCTACGCGGCCGTCAGCAACTCCTGCCTGATGGGCGTCCTGCTCTCCAGGCTGCCGTACAACCGCGGCCCCCGCCCCGACATCCGTACGGTGATCGCGGAGCTGCGGAGCACCCCGTGACCGTCCTCGTCGTCGGCGCCTCCCTGCTCATCGGCGTCAGCCTGGGCGTGCTCGGGGGCGGCGGCTCGATCCTGACGGTGCCGATCCTGGTGTACCTGGCGGGTCAGGGGGCCAAGGAGGCGATCGCCACCTCGCTGTTCGTGGTCGGCGTCACCAGCCTGGCCGCGCTGGTCCCGCACGCGCGGGCGCGCCGGGTCCGGTGGCGGACCGGTCTGCTCTTCGGCGCGTTCAGCATGGCGGGGGCGTACGGGGGCGGGCGGCTCGCGGAGCACGTGCCCGGCGGCGTCCTCCTCGTCGGCTTCGCGCTGATGATGCTGGCCACGGCCGTGGCGATGCTGCGCGGGCCGCGCCGCGGGCGCGCGCCGGACCGGCCCGCGGAAGCCCTGCCGGAGTCGGGCGGCCGGACCCTCGGAGGCATAGCCGCCAAGGGTCTCGCCGTGGGTGCCGTGACGGGGCTGGTCGGCTCGGGCGGCGGTTTTCTCGTCGTGCCGGCCCTGGCGATCCTCGGCGGGCTGCCGATGGGCCTCGCGGTCGGGACGTCGCTGCTGGTCATCGCGATGAACTCGTTCGCCGGACTGGCCGGGCACGTCACGGGCGTGACGATCGACTGGGGTCTCGCCCTGACGGTGACCGCGGCCGCGGTGCTCGGCAGCACGGCCGGCGCGCGGCTGGCGGGCCGCATCCCGCAGGACACCCTGCGGACGGCCTTCGGCTGGTTCGTCGTCGCGATGGGAGTCCTCGTCCTGGCGCGGCAGCTCCCCCCTGCCGTCTGGGCGCACCCCGCCACCTGGGCGGTACTCGGCGCCGGATGCGGAAGCGCCGCGACGGCCGTGATCGGCTCCCGCGCACGGCGCGCGCCGCGGCACCCCTGACGGCGCGCGCCGTGCGGCCGCCGCGCCGGGTTTCCTCGTGCGCGGGCCGCCGTCGCGCGTCCTACCGCGGCTCGGTCGCGATCTGGATGAGGTTGCCGCAGGTGTCGTCGAAGACGGCGGTGGTGACGGGGCCCATCTCCAGGGGCTCCTGGGTGAACCGGACCCCGAGGGCGGTCAGGCGCGCGTACTCCGCCCACACATCGTCCACGGCGAACTGGGCGAGCGGGATGCCGTCCTGGACGAGGGTGTCGCGGTACGGCTTGACGGCCGGGTGGCCGGCGGGCTCCAGGAGGAGTTCGGTGCCGCCGAGCTCGTCGGGCGAGACGACGGTCAGCCAGCGGTCCGTCTCGCCCAGGGGGACGTCGTGCTTCTTCACGAAGCCGAGGATCTCGGTGTAGAAGCGCTCGGCCTCGGCCTGGTCGTCGACGAAGACGCTGGTCAGATGGATCTTCACGGGGTGTTCTCCTCCGGTCCGGACGGTCGGGGTACGAGCCACCGGTCGGCGATCTGCCGCAACGGGGCCGTGTTCAGGTCGTGGAACTTGCAGCGCCCCTCCCGTCTGGTCTCGACAAGCCCGGCGGCCTCCAGCACGGCAAGATGCTGGGAGACACCCTGGCGCGAGATGCCCAGCCCATGCCTCATGCTCAGCCGGGCGCAGATCTCGAACAGTGTCTGTCCGGACTTCCGCGTCAGCTCGTCGAGGATGGTGCGGCGGGTGGGGTCGGCCAGTGCTTTGAAGAGGTCGTCGGCCACCACCCCAGGATAGGCAAGTAGCGACTTGCCTATCAAGTCGAGCGGAGCCCCCGCGCGCCGGGGCCGCCGGAGCGGCCCGTCCGCGAGGGCTCCACCCGGGCCCGCGTCAGCCCAGCCGGATGTGGTCCACCGCCCAGTACCAGTTGTTTCCGGCGTCGTACATCCGGAAGCGGAGGGTCACCGTGCGGGCCCCCGCCGGGACCGTGAGGTCCTTGCCGACCGCCGTGTTCTCGGCGTCCGGCGAGCCGGGGCCGTACCGCAGCACGATCTGTTCCTCGCCCGAGTCGAAGACCGCGCGGACCTCGGCCTTCTGGTCACCCTCCTGCCGGTAGTGGGAGTCGAAGTCCACCCGCAGGGCCGTACGGCCGGCCGGGATCGCGACGGCGGGCGAGACCAGGGTCGAGTCGAAGCGGCCCTTGCCCGCCGGCGCGCCGGTGTCGTCCCAGTCGTCCGGGTCGGCGACCGCGACGATCCCGAGGCCCCGGGTGAAGTTCGGCCGGTTCTGCGCGCCGGCCGACCAGGCGCGGCGGGTGTGGAAGGTCCAGCCCTGGAACATCGGCGTGCCCTGCGGCATCGCGGCCGCGTTGACGACCGACCAGCCGTCCGGTGCCGTCGCCGTCCAGCCGAGCACCTGACCGCGCTTGACCAGCTTCCCGGCGAGCGACTGGAAGTCCTCGGCGAGCAGATGACCGCTCATGGACGGGGCGATCCGGGCCTGGATCTCGCCGTCGGCGAGGCGCAGGCCGTCCGCCGCGCGGCCGCGGGCCACCGCGAGCAGCCGGGCGGAGCCGTACGCGAGGGCGTCGGCGGGCGCGGTGACGTCCCAGCTCGCGGCGTACGAGGACCCGGCGGCCAGGGTCCGCGGCGGGGTGTCCGCGACCTGCCTCGCAGTCCACTCGGCGGGCACCGTGAAGGCGACGGCCACGTCGTGCAGTCCGACGGATCCGCGGTTGGTCACGGTGGCGGTGAACCGGGCCGTGGTGCCGCCCGCGACGACCGGCTCGTCTCCGGCGGCCGTGGTGACCTCGACGGCGAGGGCGTCGGGAAGGCCCATCGCCGGGTCGGTGACGCCACGGGTCCGGTCCCGGCCGTGGTGACGGTCCTGGTTCCGGTCGGCGAAACGACCGGCGAAACGGCGCAGGAACCGCGGGTCGTCGGCGGCGCTCACGGCGATGTCGTACCAGCGCTCGGCCGTGACCCGCAGCTTCACGGTGCGCTCGTCGCGCGCGCCGACCCGGACCTCACGGACCCCGCCGCCGTACGCGAGATCGCCGACGAGCACGGTGCGGGAGCGCCGGCCGCGGTTCTCGATCTCGATCTCCACGTACGCGCGGTCGTCCTCGGACTCCTCCGTGAGGCGGGCCTCCAGCGCGTCGTCGGCGTCGCCGCGCAGCACCCACAGCGAGCCGTTGGGGCCGTGGACTCGCAGGTCGTAGGCGTCGCCCTGGAGGGCGCGGGTGCCGGAGAGCCGCTCGCCCGCGCCGACGGTGTAGAAGTCGGGGGCGCTGCCGGGCTCCGCGTACACCTGGAAGACGGCGGCCTGGCGGCCCTTGTTGCGGAGGTCGAGTCCGACCTTTCCGCCGCGGACCGTGGAGCGCAGCGACAGGGCGTACGGCACGGGGCGGGCGGGCCGGGTGCCGCGCTGCTGGCGCGGGAAGAACTGCGGCGAGGGGACGGCGATGGACGGCCTGCCGGCGGCCGCGTTCGCCTTCGCCACGTTGCCGCTGGTGTCGGGCAGTTCCGGCCAGACGATGTCCTCGCCGGAGAAGTCGAAGACGGACGTCAGGTCACCGGACACGGAGCGGCGCCAGGGGCTGATGTTGGGCTCGCGCACACCGAAGCGGCGCTCCAGGAAGCGGATGACGGAGGTGTGGTCGAGGACGGTGGAGTCGACGACGCCGCCGCGGGTCCACGGGGACACGACGAGCATCGGCACCCGGAGGCCGAGGCCCATGGCGTGCGGTCCGGAGACCAGGATCTCCCCGGCGGGCAGGGTGTCCGACCAGGTGAGGCGGCCGTCGGCCGCGCGGACCCGGTAACGGCCGTCCTGGGAGACGACCCGCATGGCGGTGGCCCCGTCGGCCTGCTTCACGCGGACGACGACCTCCCCGTCCACGGACATGGTGGCCTTGCCGCGGTCGGCGGAGAGCGGCGGCACGGGCGGCATGCAGTGGTCGAAGAAGCCGCCGTGCTCGTCGTAGTTGAGGATGAAGACGGTCTTGGCCCACACCTCGGGGTGGTCCGCGAGCGCTTCGATCAGTCGCGCGGTGAGGTCCTCGCCGAACGGCGGGGGCCAGCTGGCGTGCTCGGAGAGCGCCTCGGGGGCGACGATCCAGGACACCCGCGGCAGGCGGTCGGCGGCCACGTCGGCGCGGAAGGCCTCGACGAGGGCGTCGCCCATCTTGTGGCCGTCGCCCTGGTCGGCCGCGGCGCCGGCCATCGCCATGCCCCGGTCGTGGAGGGGCTCGCCGGGCTTGGCCTGCTGGAACGGCTTGAACCAGGCGAGGGCGTTGTCGTCGTAGTTGTCCCGGGCCTGGTACGTCTTCCAGCTGATCCCGGCGCTCTGGAGCCGCTCGGCGTAGGTGGTCCAGGTGTAACCGCCGGGAACGTAGCTGTTGTTGTAGACGACGGTGTCGTTGACCGTGCCACCGCTGGTGCCGGTCATGAAGTGGTCGCGGTTGGTGTTGGTGTTGCACTGGACCGACGCGTGGTACTGGTCGCAGACCGTGAAGGTGCTGGCCAGCGCGTTGTAGAAGGGCATGTCGGCGGGCTCGTAGAAGCCGTGGCCGAGCCAGCCGCTGCTCCGGCCGGTGACATAGCCGTCGGCCCGCCCGTCGTTCCAGAGCGGGAAGGAGTCGACGAACCCGAAGGCGGGGGCACCGTTCCGGTACGCGTTGGTGTGGGCCGCGTTCATCGCGAAGGGAACGAGGTGACCCTCGGGGCGCGAGGGGTCGGGCTGATGGAAGACCGACCTGCCGTTGACCGTGCGGACGGCGGTACGGTCTCCGAGGCCGCGGACGCCGGGCAGGGTTCCGAAGTAGTGGTCGAAGGAACGATTCTCCTGCATCAGGACGACGACATGCTCGATGTCTTCCAGCCGGCCGGGGCGGGCGGGCGCGGCGAGAGCCTCGCGGACGCTGAACGGCAGCGAGGCGAGCACGGCGGCGCCGGCGGCACCACCGAGCAGGGCGCGACGGGAGACGTCGGGGGAGGGAGGCATGACGGGGGGACTCCTCGCGTCTTTCACATCGGGACCTCTGTGGTCCAGACCCGTTATGTGTAGGAGATCGCGGAGTCCCCGACTGGGGCTGCCGGTGAACGGCAGAAGAACACCGCCGCCGAATCGGCGCACTCCGACCCGATCCGGGCACCGGGCCGCCCACCACCGCGCGGACGTCCTGGGCGGCCTCCGTCACGGCCGCGTTGTCAGTGCCTCGCGATAGCTTCGATCTTGTTCGAGCGGTTGTGCGAGAGGGGTGGATTCGTGGGTGTCGAGCATGCGTTGAGGGTCGTTCTGGTCGATGTCAACGACGAGGTGGTGGCGGCCTGGCGGTCCGCGTTCGCGGACACGCCCGAGGTGGAGATCCGGCGCGGATCCCTGCTCGACGTGGATGTCGACGCATGGGTGTCCCCCACCAACGCGCGGGGCCGGATGGACGGTGGCGTCGACGCCGTCGTCAAGCGGCACCTCGGCGCGGGGATCCAGGTGAGGGTCCAGCGGGCGATCCGCGACCGGTTCGGCGGAAGCCTCCCGGTGGGCAGCGCGGTGTGCGTCCCGTCGGGGGCGTCCGTACCGCGGTATCTGATCTCGACGCCGACCATGCGGCAGTCCTCGCAGAACGTCAGCGAGACGATGAACGTGGCGCTGGCGTGCGCGGCGGCGTTCCAGGCGGTGCACCTGCAGAACCGGGTGAAGCCCGGCAGCATCAGGTCGGTGGCGCTCGTGGGGATGGGCGCGCAGACGGGCCGGGTCCCGGCGGGGGTCTGCGCCAATCTGATGTGGACGGGCTACGCGCTCTTCCACGACCACGGGTTCACGGACTACGACGAGTTGCGGGCCGCGGTGCTCGGGCAGCTCGACGACATCGAGGGAGCGGGGTCCGCGCGGCGGGTCCGGATCAACGTCCCGCAGCGACCTTCCTTTCGTCACTGACGCGAAGGTTCCACAGCCCGGCGCCGCACAGGGCGGCGCCGCGGGCGACGACCCCACCGCGTCCGTACAGCATGCCGGCGGGCCCGAGGGGGCGGCCGGTTCGACTTCTGGGAGTTCTGTCCTCGTGAACGATGCCGACGTGACGGCCGCCGACGGCGGGGGTGCCTCCGCCGGGGACCCCCTGGGCCTCGCCGATCTGTTCACCGGTGGCGGTGAGCCGTGGCTTCCGCTGCTGGCCCCGGTGATCGAGGCGCAGCCGGGGGCCGCCGACTTCATCGGTCCGAAGCGCAGTCCGGAAGTGGTTCCGGTGCGCGAGCTGACGTTTCAGGCCTTGAAGCCTCATCCGCCGCACAAGTGGAAGGTGGTCGCCTTCGGGCAGAACCCGTATCCGCGGGCGGAGAGCGCGACCGGCATCGCGATGTTCGACAACACCTTCAACGACTGGAAGGACAGCCAGTTCGGCCGGGTGGTCAGCATCCGCTGCATCATCAAGGCGGCCGCGATGTGGAAGTACGGCATCGTCAAGAAGACGCCGATCGCCGATGTCCGCGCGCTGTTGAGAAAGGAGGACACCGTCGCGCCGCCGGAGTGGTTCCAGGCGATGCTGACACAGGGTGTGCTGCTGCTCAACGCCTCGCTCACGGCGAGCGCGGACGGGGCGATGCCGACGGACCGTCACACCTCCTTCTGGCGGCCGGTGGCCGAGCAGATCGTCGAGGAGATCCTCCGGGCGAAGCAGGACGCCGCGGAGGACGACCGGGGTGTGGTGTTCGCCTGGTGGGGCGCCCACGCCCGGAGCCTGAAAAGGGTCGTCCAGCGGCTGGAGAAGAAGTACCCGGGGGTCGAGGTCCGGCACCTCGACCACGCGAACCCGGCGGCGCAGGGCGACGTCTTCTGCGAGGGGGACCACTTCGCCCAGGTGAACGACGCCCTGGGCGCGGTGGGCGCCGAGCCGGTCGACTGGCTGCCGAGCAAGGGCTGGGACCGGAAGGCGGCGGGCCCGGGCGGCGCGGAGGGCGGCGAGGTCGCCGAGCGGATGGGGGCGTTCATCGCTTCGACCATGGAGCTCCACCAGCTCTATCTGGAACGCCTCACGAGCGTCAAGGACGAGGGGCTCGTCCTCCCCGCCATCACCGGGGTGTTCGACACGCCGCTGATGGACTTCCGCAAGGCCGTCGAGCCGGTGTCGCGGGTCCTCGCCCGGCTGGACCGGCACATCGAGAGGTCGAGCGCCTTCGGCGCGTCGAAGGCCACCGAGGCGGCGCCGGGCGGGACGACCGCCGGGGAGCCGGTGTTCGGGGAGGGGCTGTCCGCCGACGCGATCGCGGCGCTGCATCTCTACACCTGCGAGTCGGCGTTCTACCGCGAGATCAACGCCGTCCTGCGGTCCCCGGACCGGGAGCGGCTGGTGCCCTATCTCCCGTACCTGCGGCTGCTGTTCTCGGCGGTGGAGTCGCTGCCGGCCCAGACCCGGCCGCTGTGGCGCGGCGTGGCACTGGATCTGCGGTCGCAGTATCCGCTGGGGCAGACGGTGACGTGGTGGGGCGTGTCGTCCTGCACGTCCGAGCTGGGTGTGGCGAAGGCGTTCCTCGGGAGCCGCGGTCGGCGGACCCTGTTCGAGGTCACCCCGGCGCGGGCGGTGGCGATCCGGCGGTTCTCCGCCTTCACGGGCGAGGAGGAGTACATCCTCACGCCGGGCACCCAGCTGAAGGTGACGGAGGTGAAGGCCGAGCGCGGCGGCCTGTGCACCGTGCGGCTGACCGAGCTGGAGGGCCAGGGACTGGTGTCCTGAGGACGGCCCGTCACGGGTGTTCCTGACGGGGGCTCCGTCGCGGGGGTCCCTGACGGGGGCACCGTCGCGGGTGTTCCTGACGGGCTTTCCGTCGGGCGTCCTCCGGAGAGTGCGTGTCCCTTCGATCGGGCCGGGCGGTGTGCGCCCGGCCCGATCGGCGTGACGCGGAACCGCGCGTCGGCCGCCCCCGACCCGCCGTCACGACCACCCTGTCGTCGACACGTCCGCAGGGAGAACGGCTCCCACCCGGCCGCCGCCGGTCTGCCCACGACCTGGACCTCCGCCGTCAGCGAGTGGTACAGCTGGTCGAACAACCTCCGGTCCAACCCGTCGATCAAGGTGCTCGCCTCGGTCGACCCGGTCAGCTTCCCCCTGGGAACCGACCCGAACCAGTCCTGGTACAGCGGTGACTACCCGCTCGTGTGGACCAACACCCAGTACCGCATGATGTACGCGAACTTCGGCCACAACGCCATGAACTACACCACCGGCACCCGGCTCTCCTCCACCTTCGCCAGCCCCACCCAGAACCGTCTCCTCCTCGACGGCCTCCGGTGGCTCGCGGGCGCAGGCACCACCCCGCCCGGCCCGTTCCCGGGGGACTCCTGGTACACGCTGGCCGCCGAGGCGAACGGCCTGTGCGTCGACGTCAGGGCGGCGGGCACGGCCAACGGCACCGCCGTCCAGCAGTACACCTGCAACGGCACCCAGGCGCAGCAGTTCCGCTTCACCCCCACGACCGACGGCCACACCCGGATCGGGGTCCGCACCGCTCCCCAGCAGTCCGTCGACGTCACCGACCGGTCGACGGCCGACGGGGCGCCCCTGCAGCTGTGGGCCTACGGAGGCGGGACGAACCAGCAGTGGCTGCCGGTCGCCGAACCCTCCGGCCGGTACCACTTCGTCGCCCGCCACAGCGGCAAGTGCCTCAGCACCACCGGCACCACCACGGTCGGCGTCGCCCTCGTCCAGCGGCCGTGCGACGGCTCCCCGTCGCAGAGCTTCCGCCCCACCGCGACGCCCTGACGGTCCCCCAGGACGCCACGCCCTCGGCTCCCGGGCCCCGCACCCGGGAGCCGCGGCGAGGGCCGTGGCAGGTGGACCCCCGATACCGTCGCCCCCCGGGCGGCGGTATCGGCATGCACTCCCGGCGCCCCGGACCGATCATCCGTACATGGCAGGTACTCCCCCACCCCCCGGGCCGCCCGGCGCCGACGGCGGCCCGGCGCCCCGTCGGAAGGGCGCGCCCGCGGTCCCGCCGGGCGCGGTGTCGCTAGTCTTCGTCGACCGGACCTCCCGAAGCACGCCTCGCCTTTCCGCTCGACCCGCACCAGGGAGCCAGATGGGCCGTCGACTGATCCTTCGATGCCGCGCCGTCCTCGTCACCACGGCGGTCGTGGCCATGACGGCGGCGACCGCGCCGGGAGCACCGCGGGTCTCGGGGACCACCGCCTCGGCGGCCACGACCGCCTCCGGTACCCGGCCGGCCTCCGCCGGTCAGGTCACGGAGCCGGGCGGCACCCGGCCGGGCGCGGCCGTCCCCTTCGACCCGGCGCCCGCCCGGGCGAGCCTGGAGCGCCTGCTGCCGTCCCGGGCGGCGCAGTTCACCCTGATCCCGGTCGAGGAGTCCGCCTCGGGGGACCGTTTCACGGTCTCGGGCGGAGCCGGGGCGATCGAGGTCCGGGGCACCTCGCCCGCCACGCTCCTCACCGGAGTCGGCTGGTACTTGGAGCGGGTCGCGGGGGTGGACCTGGGCTGGCCCGGCTCCAGCGTCGGCCGGCTGCCCGGCACGCTCCCCGCGGTCTCCGGCACCCTCACCCGATCGGCCTCCGTGCCCCACCGCTACGCCCTGAACGACACGGACGAGGGCTACTCCGGCGCCTACCGCGACTTCGCCTCCTACCAGCGCGACATCGACCTGATGGCACTGCACGGCGTGAACGAGGTCTTCGTCCCGACCGGGGCCGAATACCCCTACTACCGGGCGCTCCAGGAGTTCGGGTACAGCGCGGCGGAGCTGCGCGGCTGGATCCCCGCCCCGGCCCACCAGGGCTGGTGGCTGCTGCAGAACCTGTCGGGCTTCGGCGGGCCGGTCTCCGAACAGCTCGTCGAGGCCCGGGCGGCCCTGGGCCGGCAGGTCGCCGACCACCTGCGTTCGCTCGGGATGACGCCTGTGCTGCCGGGATTCTTCGGGACCGTGCCGGCGGACTTCGCCTCGCGGAACCCCGGCGCGGTGACGGTTCCGCAGGGCAAGTGGGTCGGCTTCGACCGGCCCGACTGGCTGGATCCGACCGGGCCCGTGTTCGCCCGGCTCGCCGCCGCCTACTACCGCGCCCAGGAGGCGCGGTTCGGGGCCGGAGACATGTTCAAGATGGACCTGCTCCACGAGGGCGGCATCCCGGGGCCGGTCGACGTCGCGGCCGCCGCCGGAGCCGTCCAGCAGGCCCTGGACACCGCACGACCCGGTGCCACCTGGGTCATGCTCGGCTGGCAGAACAACCCGACCCCGACGTTCCTCAGCGGCGTCGACCGCCGTCGGCTCCTGATCGTCGACGGGCTCTCCGACCGGTACGACGGCCTCGACCGAGAGGCCGCCTGGGGCGGCACGCCGTACGCCTTCGGCACGATCCCCAACTTCGGCGGCCACACCAGCGTCGGCGCCAACACGGACGCGTGGGTGAACCGCTTCCACGCCTGGCTCGGCAAGGAGGGCAGCGCCCTGCGGGGCATCGCGTACCTCCCGGAGGCCACCGGCGGGAACCCCGCCGCGTTCGACCTCTTCACCGAACTCGCCTGGCAGCCCGGCCCGATCGACCAGGAGAGCTGGTTCGCGGCCTACGCCGCCCGGCGTTACGGCGGTACGGACCCCCATGCGGCGGCCGCCTGGGAGCAGCTGCGCCGGGGCCCGTACAGCATGCGGACCGGGACCTGGAGCGAGCCGCAGGACGGCCTCTTCGCCGCACGGCCGTCCCTGACGGCCGCGACCGCCGCGAAGTGGAGCCCGAAGGTCATGCGGTACGACGCCGCGACGGTCGAGCGCGCGCTCGTGGAACTGCTCCAGGTGGCGCCCCGGCTGCGGAGCACGGACGCGTACCGCTACGACCTGGTGGACGTGGCACGGCAGGCGCTCACCAACCGCAGCCGGGTGCTCCTGCCGCGGATCAGGACGGCGTACGAGGCCGAGGATCTGACGGGCTTCCGGGCGCTGGTGCGCGAGTGGCAGGCGCACGAGGAGCTGCTCGGGCGGCTGGTCGGCTCCGACCGGCGGTTCCTGGTCGGTCCCTGGCTGGCCGACGCGCGTTCCTGGGGCGCGGACCCGGCGGAACAGGACCGGCTGGAGTACGACGCCCGCTCGATCCTCACCACCTGGGCCGGCAAGGTGCCGAGCGAGACGGGCGGCCTGCACGACTACGCCAACCGTGAGTGGTCGGGCCTCGTCCAGGACGTCTACGCGCCGCGCTGGGCCGCGTACTTCGCGAGTCTCGACCGGGCGCTGGTGAACGGCACGCAGCCGGTCGCCGTCGACTGGTTCGCCCGGGACGACGCCTGGGCGCGCGGCCACCAGCGCTACCCGACGACGCCCACGGGCGACCCCTTCGCCCTGGCGGGCGAGGTGCGGGCGGCCCTGGCGGCACCGGCGGCCGCGGGGTCCGCGGCCGCCCGCCGCGGAACGGCGATGCTCTCCGGCCGGTGAGTTCCCGCCGTTCCCGGAGTCGTCACCGATGTCCGCCGTACCCGGCGGACGGGAACCGATGAGGGAGAAGCCGTGACGGACGACGTCTGGCCGATGGTGCACGCCGAGCGCGCGGCACTGATCGACGACCTGGCCCGCCTCGAGGACGAACAGTGGCGGGAGGCCTCGCTCTGCGACGGCTGGACCGTGCACGACGTGCTCGCCCATCTGGTCGACAACGCCCGCACGACACGCCTCGGCTTCCTCAGGGGTCTGGTGCTCGCGCGGTTCGACTTCGACCGTCAGAACACGCGCGGGGTGGAGCGCGAGCGCGCGACCACTCCGCAGGAGACCCTGGAGCGGTTCCGTCGGGTGGCGTCGAGGACCTCGGCGCCCCCGGCGTCCCTGGACAGCCGGCTCGTCGAGGAGATCGTCCACGGGGAGGACATCCGCCGGCCTCTGGGCCTCGCCCGCGCCTACCCGCAGCGGGCGGTCGTCCGGTCCCTCCGTCTCCAGGCGCGCACCCCGGCGTCCTTCGGCGGGGCCAGGGAACTCACCACCCGTGTCCGGCTCACGGCGACGGACACCGACCTCGCGATCGGGACCGGACCGGACGTGGAGGGTCCCGCGCTCTCCCTGCTGCTGGCGGTCATGGGGCGCCGGGCGGTCCTGGACGACCTTCGCGGCCCGGGGGTGGCCACGCTGTCGGCGGGCGGCTGAACCGGCGGTGACCGCACGGCGCCCGTCACCGTACGGTCACCCGGGAGACACCTCCAATACCCCCCTCAACCAGCCACGCGCAAGATGTCGACCGGAGAATCCTGGCCGACGCACTAGACTGGCGGGCTGTTTGGCGTCGGAACGGAACAACCCGGGCAGACCCGGGCTCCGCCGGCGACCCGGACGTTGCCGGGAACGAGACGCGAGGTCCGATGGCAGCCACACCAGAGCACGGTGACACCACTCTGCTCCACGACGGGGACGCGTGGGAGGAGGAGCCCGGCAAGTCCGCCCGCTTCTCCGCCGGCCCCGCCGCCCCGGTGCGCACCCTCGTCGACATCTTCGAGGCCTCGGTACGGGCCTACCCCGACGAGCTCGCCCTGGACGACGGCAGCACCCGGCTGACCTACCGGGCGCTCGCCGCGGAGGTCGAACGCCGGCGGCGCGCGCTCGCGGCCGCCGGAGTGGGGATCGGCGACCGGGTGGGCGTCCGGGTGCCGTCCGGAACGAACGAGCTGTACGTGGCCGTCCTCGCCGTCCTCGCCGCGGGGGCCGCCTACGTGCCGGTCGACGCCGAGGACCCGGACGAGCGGGCCGAGCTGGTCTTCGGCGAGGCCGGTGTGCGGGCCGTGGTCGGCGCGGAGCAGCGGATCGACGTCACCGGGCGGGAAGGGGAGCGCGCGGCCGCCGTGCGGCCCGGTCCCGAGCACGACGCGTGGATCATCTTCACCTCGGGTTCCACGGGCAAGCCCAAGGGCGTCGCCGTCAGCCATCGCAGCGCCGCCGCGTTCGTGGACGCCGAGGCCGCGCTGTTCCTCGTCGACGAGCCGATCGGCCCCGGAGACCGGGTCATGGCGGGCCTCTCCGTCGCCTTCGACGCCTCCTGCGAGGAGATGTGGCTGGCCTGGCGCTACGGCGCCTGCCTGGTGCCCGTCCCCCGGTCGCAGGTGCGCAGCGGCGCCGACCTGGGCCCCTGGCTGGTGGAGCAGGAGATCACCGTGGTCTCCACCGTGCCGACGCTCGCCGCGCTGTGGGATCCGGAGACGCTCGACGAGGTCCGGCTGCTGATCTTCGGCGGCGAGGCCTGCCCGCCCGAGCTGACCCAGCGCCTGGTCACCGAGGGCCGCGAGGTGTGGAACACGTACGGCCCCACGGAGGCCACCGTCGTCGCCTGCGCCTCCCAACTGACCGGCGAGGAGCCGATCAGGATCGGTCTCCCGCTGAACGGCTGGGAGCTGGCCGTGGTCGACGAGTCGGGTGAGCCGGTGCCGATGGGCGGCAGCGGCCAGCTGGTGATCGGCGGCGTCGGGCTGGCCCGCTACCTCGACCCCGGGAAGGACGCGGAGAAGTACGCCCCGCTGGAGTCCCTCGGCTGGGAGCGGGCGTACCGCAGCGGCGACCTCGTCCGCGCCGAGCCGGAGGGTCTGGTCTTCCTCGGCCGCGGTGACGAGCAGATCAAGCTCGGCGGCCGCCGCATCGAACTGGGCGAGGTGGACTCGGCCCTCCAGGGCCTGCCCGGTGTGGCCGGCGCGGCCGCCGCCGTCCGTACCGCCCGCGGCGGCAACCAGCTGCTCGTCGGCTATCTCGTGACCCAAGAGGGCTGGGACCACGCGGCGGCGGTCGAGCGGCTGCGCGCCGAGCTCCCGGCGGCCCTCGTGCCGCTCCTCGCGCCCGTCGCCGAGCTGCCCACCCGTACGTCGGGCAAGGTGGACCGGGACGCGCTGCCATGGCCCCTGCCGGACCTGGAGACCTCCGGTCCCGCCGAGCAGCTGTACGGCACGGAGGCCTGGCTGGCGGAGCAGTGGAGCGAGACCCTCGGGGTCGCCGTCACCGGCGCCGCCGACGACTTCTTCGCGATCGGCGGCAGCAGCCTCGCCGCCGCCCAGCTCACCACCCGGCTGCGCACCCGCTATCCGAGCGCGGCCGTCGTCGACATCTACCAGCAGCCCACCCTGCGCAAGCTGGCCCGGCGGCTGGAGAAGTCCGTCCAGGACGACGGAGCCGTACGGACGATTCCGCCGGTTCCGTTCCGGGCCGGGCTCCTCCAGACCGTCCTGCTGCTTCCGCTGTTCACCGTGATCGGGCTCCGCTGGACGGTGGCGCTGCTCGCCCTGGGCAACGTCCTGCACCGGTTCGGGGCCTATCCGTGGGCGCCGACGGCCTCGTGGTGGGTGGTGGCCGCGGGTGCGGCGCTGCTCTTCAGCCCGCCCGGCCGGCTCGCGATCGCGGCGGGGGGCGCACGGCTGCTGCTGCGCGGGGTGAAGGCCGGACGCCACCCGCGCGGCGGCAGCGTCCACCTGCGGCTGTGGACGGCCGAGCGGCTCGCCGAGTTCGTCGGCGCCACCTCGCTCACCGGATCCTGGCTGGAGCGGTACGCGCGAGCCCTCGGCGCCAAGGTGGGCCCCGACGTGGACCTGCACTCGCTGCCGCCGGTGACGGGCATGCTCAAGCTCGGCCGCGGCTGCGCCGTGGAGTCCGAGGTGGACCTCTCCGGCTACTGGCTGGACGGCGACCGGCTGGAGATCGGCCCGGTGAAGGTCGGCGCGGGCGCCGTGGTCGGCACCCGCAGCCTGCTGTTCCCCGGGGCGCGGGTCGGCAAGCGGGCCGAGGTGGCCCCCGGCTCCGCGGTGGCGGGCCAGATCCCGACCGGGCAGCGCTGGGCCGGCGCGCCCGCCGGCAAGCTCGGCAAGGCCAAGCGGAACTGGCCCAAGGAGCGCCCGCCGCGTCCGCTCCGCTGGCGGGCCGTCTACGGGGCGACCGGCTTCTTCCTCACCGTGCTCCCGGTGCTCGCCGCCCTGCCCGCGCTGCTCGTCGTGAGCCGCTTCGTGCCCGCCGACGCGGGACTCGCCGACGCGCTGCGCGGAGCACTGCTCGCGGTGGTGCCCGGGGCCCTCGCCTACGGCTTCGCGTACGCGTCGCTGGTGCTCGTCTCGGTGCGGCTGCTCAGCCTCGGGCTTCGCACCGGCAGCCATCCGACGCACGGCCGGGTCGCCTGGCAGGCGTGGACCGTCACGCAGCTGATGGACCTGGCGCGGGAGACTCTGTTCCCGCTGTACGCCGGGCTGATCACCCCGGTCTGGCTGCGGCTGCTCGGCATGAAGATCGGCCGGGGCGCCGAGGTGTCCACGGTGCTCGCGCTGCCGAGCCTCACCACGGTCGGCGAGGGCGCGTTCCTCGCCGACGACACGCTGACCGCCCCGTACGAGCTGGGCGGCGGCTGGGTCCGGATCGGGCACTCCGAGATCGGCCGCCGGGCGTTCCTCGGCAACTCAGGCATGACCGCTCCGGGCCGCACGGTGCCGGACGACGGACTGGTGGGCGTGCTGTCGGCGACGCCGAAGAAGGCCAAGAAGGGCAGCTCGTACCTGGGCCTGCCCCCGGTCAGGCTGCCGCGGTCGGCGGCGGACTCCGACCGGAGCCGGACGTACGACCCGCCCGCGCGGCTGCTGTGGGCGCGCGGTCTGGTGGAGCTCTTCCGGCTGCTCCCGGTGTTCTCCTCGGCCGCCCTGGCGGTGCTGACCGTGGCGGCCCTCTGCGCCCTGGCCACGGCGACCGGTCTGGGGGTCTGGGGCACGGCGCTGCTGTCCGGGGCGGTCCTGCTCGCCGCCGGTGCGGCCGCGTGCCTGGCCTCGGTGGCCGCGAAGTGGCTGCTGGTGGGCCGGCACCGGACGGGCGAGCACCCGCTCTGGTCGGGCTTCGTGTGGCGCAACGAGCTGGCGGACACGTTCGTCGAGGTCCTCGCCGTGCCGTGGCTGGTCGGATCGGTGCCGGGCACGCCGCTCCTCAACCTGTGGCTGCGCGCGCTCGGGGCCAGGGTCGGCCGGGGCGTGTGGTGCGAGAGCTACTGGCTGCCCGAGACGGACCTGGTCGTTCTCGGTGACGCGGTCAGCGTGAACCGCGGCTGTGTCTTGCAGACTCACCTCTTCCACGACCGGATCTTGAGGACGGATACTGTGGTCCTCCGCGAGGGCGCCACCCTGGGCCCGGGCGGAATCGTCCTGCCCGGCAGTTCGGTCGGAGCCCGCAGCACGCTGGGTCCCGCCTCTCTCGTGATGGCCGGGGAATCCGTCCCCGCCGACACCCGCTGGCTGGGCAATCCGATCGAGGCGTGGCGGGCCTGAACGGGCAGCACGAGCACAGGGCAGGGAGCGGGAGCGGCAGTGAGCGGCGAGCGGACAACGGCATCGGACCCGTACTTCCCTGACCACGGCGACTCCCGTTACCGCGTGCACCGGTACGAACTCGCTCTGGAGTACCGGCCAGGGCCCAACCGGCTGGCCGGGACGGCGCGGCTCAGCGCCATCGCCGGCCGGGCGCCGCTCACCGAGTTCCAGCTGAACCTGTCCGATTTCAAGGTCGGCCGGATCCTGGTGAACGGCCGGGCTCCGCACTACGCCCACCGCGGCGGCAAGCTCCGGGTCCGGCCGGCCAAGGCGCTGTCCGCGGGCGCCGCGTTCACCGTGGAGGTGCACTACGCGGGCAACCCCAAGCCGGTGCGCAGCCCGTGGGGCGGGCTCGGCTGGGAGGAGCTGACGGACGGCGCGCTGGTCGCGAGCCAGCCCATCGGCGCCCCCTCCTGGTACCCGTGCAACGACCGGCCCGCCGACAAGGCCTCGTACCAGATCTCGGTCAACACGCCCTCCGCGTACACCGTGGTGGCGGGCGGCCGGCTGCTCACCCGGACGACCAGGGCCAGCACGACCACCTGGGTGTACGAGCAGTCCGCGCCGACGTCCAGCTATCTGGTCGGGCTGTCGATCGGCATGTACCAGACGGTGCTGCTCGGTGACCCCGGGCTCGGCGGGGTGCCGCAGAGCGCCCATGTGCCGGCGCATCTGCTGTCGCGCTTCTCGCGCGACTTCGCCCGGCAGCCCGCGATGATGCAGCTGTTCGAGGAGCTCTTCGGTCCGTACCCGTTCGGCGAGTACGCGGTCGTCGTCGCCGACGAGGAGCTCGACGTGCCGGTGGAGGCCCAGGGTCTCTCCCTCTTCGGCGCCAACCACGTGGACGGCGCACGCGGTTCGGAGCGCCTCGTGGCGCACGAGCTCGCGCACCAGTGGTTCGGCAACAGCGTGACCATCGCCGACTGGCGGCACATCTGGCTGAACGAGGGCCTGGCCAAGTACGCCGAGTGGCTCTGGTCGGAGCGCTCCGGCGGCCGCACCGCGCAGGAGCTCGCGACCACCGCGCACCGGCTGCTGTCCACGCAGCCGCAGGACCTGAAGCTCGCCGACCCCGGGCGCAAGCTGATGTTCGACGACCGCCTGTACGAGCGCGGGGGTCTCACCGTGCACGCGGTCCGCTGCGCCCTGGGCGACCACGCCTTCTTCCGCATGCTGCGCGACTGGGCCACCGTGCACCGCCACGGCGTGGTGACCACGGCGACCTTCGCGGCCCATGTGGCCCGCTACGCGACGGAGCCGGTGGACGGTCTCCTCACGGCCTGGCTGCGGCAGCCGGCCCTGCCGCCCCTCCCCTCGCCCCACGGCGCCCCGGCCCTGCCGGCCCGGCCGGCGTACCCGCCCACCAACGGCGGGGGCCTGGGCAGGGCCTCCGCCTAGGGCCTGTCGTCAAACTCCCGTCGTCGCCCGGAGGGCGGCCCGGCGGCGTCTGGTGCGTGCTCTCGGTGTGCCGGGAGGAAGCCCTCGTACTGGACGTACTCGGTCTTTCGCCCGGTGCGGCGAGAGTGCGTGCCAGGCGTCGCGGGGCAGACGGGAGTTTGACGACAGGCCCTAGCGGACCGCCGACGGGCGTCACGCCTCGCGGGCGCCCTCGTACATGGCCTCGACGACCTCGGCGTACTCCCGTTCCACGACGGACCGCTTGACCTTGAGGCTCGGGGTGAGTTCGTCGTGCTCGATGTCGAGGTCGCGGGGCAGGACCGCGAACTTCTTGATCGTCTGCCAGCGCTGCAGGTCGCCGTTGACCCGCTGGACGAAGGCGTCGATCAGCCCGTGCGCCTCCGGCGAGGAGACCACCTCCGTGTAGCCGCGCCCGTCGAGGCCCTGCGCCGCCGCCCAGGGCATGATCACGCTCTCCTCAAGGGTGATCAACGCGGTGCAGAAGTTGCGGTTGTTACCGATGACCAGGATGTTGCTGGCGTACGGGCAGACCGCCTTGAAGCGGCTCTCGATCTCGGTGGGCGCGATGTACTTCCCGCCCGAGGTCTTGAACAGGTCCTTCTTGCGGTCGGTGATCCGGACGAAGCCGTCCTCGTCGATCTCGCCGATGTCACCGGTGTGGAACCAGCCGTCGCTCTCCAGCACCTCGGCGGTCTTCTCCGGGAGGTTGTGGTACCCGCGCATGACGCCGGGGCCCCTCAGCAGGATCTCCCCGTCCTCGGCGATGCGGACCTCGGTGCCGGGCAGGGGCCTGCCGACCGTGCCCACCCGGAAGTCCTCGACGGGGTTGACGGTGACGGCCGCGCTGGTCTCCGTCAGGCCGTACCCCTCCAGCACCGGCACGCCCGCGCCGGCGAAGAAGTAGCCGATGTCGGACGCGAGTGCGGCGCTGCCCGACGCACTGCCGCGGAGTTCGCCGCCGAAGGCCGCACGGATCTTGCCGTAGACGAGCTTGTCGGCGAGGGCGTGCTGCACGGTGAGCCGGAGGGGCACCGTGCGCCGTCCCGTCGCCACCATGGTCTCCTGCCCGGTCCTGGCGTGGTCGCGGGCGACCCGCGCCGCCCACAGGAAGATCTTGTGCTTGGCTCCGCCCTCGGCCTTCGACCTGGCGGCGATCCCGTTGTAGACCTTCTCGAAGATCCTCGGCGCGGACGCCATCACGGTGGGCCGGACGGCGGGCAGGTTGGTGATGATGCGGTCGACGCGGCCGTCGACCGCGATCACGCTGCCGGTCTTCACCTGACCGGCGATCAGGGCGTTGCCGAAGACATGCGACAGCGGCAGCCACAGGAACTGCACGTCGTCGGGCAGCAGCAGCCCGCTGACCTCCTGCGCGACGGCCTGGTACGACCAGCAGTCGTGCACCAGCCGCACCCCCTTCGGGCGGCCGGTCGTGCCGGAGGTGTAGATGAGGGTGGCGAGCTGGTCCGGCCGGATGGCCGCGACCGCCGCGTCGATCGCGTCCGGACGCTCCTGCAGGTGCGCCGCACCCCGCTTCTCCAGCTCGGCGAGGGTCAGCACGACGAGACCCTCGACCTGGGGCATGTCCGCCTCCGGGTCGAAGACGACGACGGTGTCGAGCCCGGGCAGGCCGCCCCGGTGGGCGGCCACCTTGGCCAGCTGTTCGGTGTTCTCCACGAAGATCGCCCGGCTGCCGGAGTCGGCGAGGATGTACGCCGTCTCCTCGCCGTTGGTGCTCGGGTAGACGGCGGTCGCGGCGACACCGGCGCACATCATGCCCAGGTCGGCGAGGATCCACTCGACCCGGGTCGAGGAGGAGATGGCCACCCGCTCCTCGGGCCGCAGTCCGAGGGTGAGCAGGCCGGCTCCGATCGCCTTCACGCGCTCCGCGGTCTGGGCCCACGTCAGCGAGCGCCACTCCTCGGCATCTCCGTGCCCGGCGGGCACGGGGTAGCGGTAGGCCTCGCGGTGGGGCGTGGCCTCGACCCGCGAGAGGAAGATGTGCGCCACCGACCGCGGGCGGCTTTCAAGAAGGTGCTGCGCGGAACTCATCTCAACCCCCCGGGACCGGACCGCCCGTCAACGATTCATTGACCGGCCGGTAACTTGCGAGCTGTGGTGAGGCTAGGCGGAAACGCCCCGGTGCGTAAGGGAGCAGGCAGAAGAAAGGCGGCGGCAGGGCTCGGGGCGCCGTGACCGGGTCGTGAGCGCCCCCGGCGCCCCACCCTGCCCCGCCCTGCGGGCCTGCACGGCTCGCACGCCTCGCACGCCTCGCCCGCCTCGCACGCCTCGCACGCCTCGCACGCCTCGCACGCCGGAGCCGTAGCGCACAGGTGCCGGCGGAGCACGGGCCGTCGTCATCCGGAGCGGTCCCGCGGGATCGAACCTACGATGGGCGGGAGCCGGCGTCGGCAGCCCGCCGTGCCGGCCTCCGAGGCGAGCGGGGCGGAGGCGCATGGCACAGGTCACCGACGCGGCACGGACCGTCATCCTGACGGTGGACGACGACCCTGGAGTGTCCCGCGCCATCGCCCGCGACCTGCGGCGCCGCTACGGCGGCGGCTATCGGATCGTGCGCGCCGAGTCCGGCGAGTCCGCCCTCGACGCGCTCCGCGAGCTGAAGCTGCGAGGCGACCTCGTCGCCGTGATCCTCGCCGACTACCGCATGCCGCAGATGAACGGCATCGAGTTCCTGGAGCAGGCCCTCGGCGTCTACCCGGGGGCCCGGCGCGTCCTGCTGACCGCGTACGCCGACACCAACGCGGCCATCGACGCGATCAACGTCGTCGACCTCGACCACTACCTGCTCAAACCGTGGGACCCGCCGGAGGAGAAGCTCTACCCCGTCGTGGACGACCTGCTCGCGGCCTGGCGCGCCAGCGACTACCGGCCGGTGCCCGCCATTAAGGTGGTCGGTCACCGCTGGTCGGCGCGCTCCTCGTACGTACGCGAGTTCCTGGCCCGCAACCAAGTGCCGTACCGCTGGTACTCCTCCGACGAGCCCGAGGGCAGGCGTCTCCTCGACGCGGCCGGGGCCGACGGCCGACGGCTGCCGCTGGTCATCACCCCGGACGGCACCGTCCTGGTCGAACCGGACGCGCCCGAGCTGGCCGCCCGGGTGGGGCTGGCGACGACGCCGGCCGCCGACTTCTACGACCTCGTCGTCATCGGCGGCGGTCCGGCAGGCCTCGGCTCCGCGGTGTACGGCGCCTCCGAGGGGCTGCGGACCGTGCTCGTCGAGCGCTCGGCGACCGGCGGACAGGCCGGCCAGAGCTCGCGGATCGAGAACTACCTCGGCTTCCCGGACGGCGTCTCCGGCGGACAGCTCACCGAACGCGCCCGCCGCCAGGCGACCCGGTTCGGCGCCGAGATCCTCACCGCACGCGAGGTCACGGGTCTCGAGGTGAACGGCGCGGCCCGCGTCGTCCGCTTCTCCGACGGTACGGAGGTCACCGCCCACAGCGTCATCCTCGCGACCGGGGTCTCCTACCGGCAGCTCCTGGCGCCCGGCTGCGAGGACCTGACCGGCCGCGGTGTCTACTACGGCTCCTCCCTCACCGAGGCGTCCTCCTGCCAGGACCAGGACGTGTACATCGTCGGCGGTGCCAACTCCGCCGGGCAGGCGGCGGTGTTCCTGGCGCGGGGCGCGAAGTCGGTGACCCTGCTCGTGCGCGGGGAGTCGCTGGCGGCTTCGATGTCGTACTACCTGATCCAGCAGATCGAGGAGGCGCCGAACATCACCGTGCGGCCCAGGACGGTCGTCGAGTCGGCGCACGGCGAGGAGCACCTGGAGCGGCTGACCCTGCGGGACGCCGTGACCGGCGCGACCGATGTCGTGGACGCCCAGTGGATGTTCGTCTTCATCGGGGCGGCCCCGCTGACCGACTGGCTCGACGGAACGGTCCTGCGCGACGAGCACGGCTTCATCCTGGCGGGCCCCGACCTCACACCGGACGGGCGGCCACCGGCCGAGTGGGCCCTCGACCGGCCGCCGTACCACCTGGAGACGAACGTCCCCGGGGTGTTCGTGGCGGGCGACGCCCGGGCGCGGTCCGCGAAGCGCGTCGCCTCCGCCGTGGGAGAGGGAGCGATGGCCGTGATGCTCGTCCACCGGTATCTGGAGCAGTCATGAGCGGACAGGACGCGGGGCGCGACGGCACGGGCGGGCAGGACGTGGGCGGGCAGGACGTGGGCGGGCAGGACGTGGGCGGTGACCGGCTCGGCGGTGAGGTCCTGCCCTGCGACCGGCACGAGATCGGCTCGCTGTTCCTGTTCGAGAAGCTCTCGCCCGAGCAGCTCGCCCGGCTCTGCGCCGAGGGGCGGGTGGAGCGGTTCGGGCCCGGGCCCGTCTACACGGAGGGCGAGCCCGCCACCTGCTTCTACGTGATGATCGAGGGAACCGTCGTCCTGTACCGCCGGGTCGGCGCCGACGACGTGGAGGTGAGCCGCACCTCCCAGCGCGGTGTGTACGCGGGGGCCATGCAGGCGTACCTGGGCGACCGGGTGCCCCAGACGTACAACAACTCGATGCGGGTGACCGAGTCGACCCGCTTCTTCGTCATGCCCGCGCAGTCGTTCGCGGACATCATGGCCGAGTGGTTCCCCATGGCGGTGCACCTCCTCGAAGGGCTGTTCTTCGGCTCCAAGAACACCCAGCGCGCCATCGGTCAGCGTGAACGCCTCCTCGCGCTCGGCTCGTTGTCCGCCGGACTCACCCACGAGCTCAACAACCCGGCCGCGGCAGCCGTCCGGGCCACGGCGGCGCTCCGGGAGCGGGTCGGCAAGATGCGGCACAAGCTGTCCGTCATCGCCAAGGGCCCCTATTCGCGGGAGGCGCTGGCCGACCTCATCGAGATCCAGGAACGCACCGCCGAACTCGTCGCCAAGGCACCGGTACTGAGCCCTCTGGAGGCCTCCGACCGGGAGGACGAACTGGCCGACTGGCTGGAGGACCACGGCCTCCCCGAGGGCTGGCGGTTCGCGCCCACCTTCGTCCAGGCCGGGCTGGACACGGACTGGCTGGAGCAGGTCGCGGCGACCGTGGCCGACGACGTGCTGCCGGGGGCCGTGGGCTGGCTCAACTACACCGTCGAGACGGAGCTGTTGATGAACGAGATCGACGACTCCACCAACCGCGTCTCCCACCTGGTGGCCGCGGCCGGGCAGTACGCGCAGCTCGACCGCGCTCCGCACCGCGAGGTCGACGTCCACGAACTCCTCGACAGCACCCTGCTGATGCTGTCCGGCAAGATCGGTTCCCGGGTGCGGGTCGTCAAGGACTACGACCGTTCCCTGCCCGACGTACCCGCCTACCCGGCGGAGTTGAACCAGGTGTGGACGAACCTCATCGACAACGCGGTGTCCGCCATCGGGAGCGACGGCGGCGACGGCACCCTGACGGTCCGCACGGCCCGGGAGGGCGACCGGCTGCTCGTGGAGTTCCGCGACACCGGCCCCGGCGTCCCCGAGGAGATCCGCAGCCGCATCTTCGACCCCTTCTTCACGACGAAGCCGGTGGGCGAGGGCACGGGGCTCGGGCTCGACATCTCCTGGCGGATCGTGGTGAGCAAGCACCACGGAAGCCTCCAGGTCGAGTCCGTCCCCGGCGACACCCGTTTCCAGGTGCTGCTGCCCCTGACCGCCCCCGAGGCGGAACCCACGCCGGAGACGGAGACGGGATCCGACGCCGACGACCGCACCGACACCGAGACCGCCGAGGAGCACACATGACCGACATCGAGGGAATCGACCCGAGCGCCGCGCCCAGCGGACCGGGCTGCGGGGACTGCGACAGCGCGGGCGGCTGGTGGTTCCACCTGCGGCGCTGTGCCCAGTGCGGCCACATCGGCTGCTGCGACTCCTCTCCGGCCCAGCACGCCACCGCGCACTGGAAGTCCACCGGACATCCCCTCGTCCAGAGCTACGAGCCGGGCGAGAGCTGGTTCTGGAACTACGCCACCGACGACCTGTACGACGCCGGTCCCGCACTGGCCCCGCCGGACGGCCACCCGGCCGACCAGCCGGTCCCGGGCCCGGCCGGCCGCGTCCCCCAGGACTGGCAGCAGCACCTCCACCGCTGAGGCGGGCCGGCCTCGCCCTCCGACACCCCGCTCCTCGCCGTGAAGGGACGGTACGGGGTGTGGTGATCGAGGAGGCGGGAAGCACCCTGGTCGGGCCCAGGAGCATCTCGCGGACCGCCGGGAGGGCGTTCCGCGTCCTCCTCGCCAGGGGTGGCATCCGGCTCGAACAGAGCGGCTTGCGTAGAGTACGGCCGGGCGCGGTGAGATCAGATGGAGTACGTGTGACCGCGATCAGCCTTGAGCACTCCACCGTCCCCGCCGACACGGGCGAGGTGACCCTCCTCATAGCCCGCCGGGTGGAGCCCGGCTACGAAGCGGCCTTCGAGCTGTGGGCCAGGGGCATCCTCGACAGCGCGGCCGCCTTCCCGGGGCATCTCGGGCACGGCCTCTTCCGCTCCTCGGGCGGCGGCGCCCCGTGGTTCCTCGTGCACCGCTTCCGGGACGCGGTGGCCTGCCGGGCCTGGCAGGAGTCTCCGGAGCGGGCGGCCTGGTTCGCCGACTGCGAGGGGCACCACCACACGGAGATCGCCCGGCGCACTCTGACCGGCATGGAGACCTGGTTCGCCAAGCCGGGCTCGACGCGGCCCGCACCGCCCCGGTGGAAGATGGCGATCAGTGCGACCCTGGCCATCTATCCCATCTCGGTCCTGGGCGGCCTCGTCCTCGTCCCCCGGCTGACGGGACTTCCCCTTCTGCTCAGCAGCGCGATCATGGCCTGCGTGTTCAACGTGCTCATGACCTACGTGGCGATGCCCGCCGTGAGCAGGCTCCTGCGTGGCTGGCTCACGCCGTAGCCCACCGGGGTGTATTCGTCATCTAAAATTCAGGGCGGCCTCAGGGCCGCGGCCCGTCGCCCGCGCGACGGGCCGCGGAACGTCAGGCCGGTCCAGGACCACGGCCCGCCCCAGGGTCTCGGCCCGGACGGGACCACATCACGCTGATCACAAAGATCCCAGGGAATCGGGTGACCGCCGGCGTGCGTCTCATCGGTGCGGGGTTCCCAGCTCACCCGCCCACGCTAGAGAAGACCCCCAGGGAGAAGTGAGGTATGTCCGTGATCTGCGTCGGCGGCATGATCGGAATCGGCAAGACGAGCGTGGCCGAGCTGATCGCCAAGGAGCTGGGCAGCGACGTCTTCTACGAGAGCGTGGACGACAACCCGATCCTGCCGCTCTTCTACACGGCGAGCGCCGAGGAGATCCAGGCCAAGCGGTACCCCTTCCTCCTCCAGCTGTACTTCCTCCAGACGCGCTTCGCCGCGATCAAGGAGGCGTACAAGCGGGGTGACAACGTCCTCGACCGCTCCATCTACGAGGACTGGTACTTCGCCAAGGTCAATCACGACCTGGGACGGATCAGCTCCCTCGAGATGCGGGTGTACGAGGGACTGCTCGACGAGATGATGCGCGAGATCGACGGCCTGCCGTACCGCAAGGCTCCCGACCTCATGGTCTACCTCAAGGCGGACTTCGAGACCGTGCTCCACCGCATCGGCCTGCGCGGCCGCGACTTCGAACAGGACGAGGGCCTCGTCGAGTACTACCGGACCCTGTGGTCCGGCTACGACGACTGGGTGCACAAGCACTATTCGGCCAGCGACGTCCTCGTCATCGACATGAACCACACGGACATCGTCAACAACGCGGAGGACGCGACCCGCGTGGCCCAGGAGGTCAGGGACGCCCTGGCGGCCGCCACCCGACGCGCCTGACCCGGCGCGCGGGGCCGCCTTCCGGAGGTCACGCCCTCGGACGCGTTTCGCCCGCCACCACTGTGGCGGGCGAAACGCGTCCCAGGGGCCGTCGGGCCGACTCACCTGTCGGGAGTCCGCGCCGTCGTCGTGGCTCAGCAGCTGACGGTGCCCCTGCGCAGCGCGTGGCCGCTCGTGTTGCTGTCGTCGGACCAGTACACGGGCTTGGTGCCGCCGACGCACTCGTCGGCTCCGGCCACGGTGAAGCCCTCGTTGTTGAGGTCGGGCATGCCGCTCGGGCGCTGGTAGGCGGCGTCCGGGGCGAACGCGCCCGAGGTGCCGATCTTCATCGTCCTGTGCTGGCCGCCGCACGTGTCGTCGCAGACCGTCCACAGGCGCGCGGCCTGCGGCTCCCACTGGAGCTCCATCACTCCGGCCATGCCGCTGACGATGGTGGCGACGCGGGTGGCGGCGCCGCTGTCCTGGAGGACGTACGCGTGGACCGCGCCGGTGCCCTCGACGCCGAGAAGGAAGACGCCCCCGGTGTGCGCGCCGTACCCGTTCGGGTCATAGGCCGCGCCGGTCGACTCGTCCTTGAACCCGGCCGCGACGAGGGTGGTGTCGGGGATCCAGGTGATGGCCTCGAAGCCGAGGTTGGAGCCCACGGCCGGCAGACCGGCGGTCAGGTTCCACTCCTTCGTGGCGGTCAGGGTGCTGCCGGTGCCGGTGGCGGCCTCGTAGCGGAGGACGGACAGGCGGCTGGTGCCGGAGGCGTCGCCGTTGCGCTCGGTGGCGACGTACGCGCCGCCCGCCGCCCCGGCGGCGGTGAGGGTGACGGCCTCGCTGTCGGGGCTGCCGCTCCCGCCGGGGTAGCGCAGCGTCTTGCCGGAGGTCCAGCCGCCGGCGGTGTCCGGCCGCCAGCCGCCGGAGCCGTCGCGGACCAGGCGCCACAGCTTGCCGGAGTTCTGGGCGGCCCAGAGGACGGAGCCCTCCTGGTAGAGGCCGCTGAGGTCCTCGCCGAAGACGTTCGACCCGTCGGCCGTCGCCACGGAGCTGCCGCCGGGCCAGGGCGCCGGGTTCGTACCGCCGCCCGTGCCGCAGTCGTTCGGCGCGCCCAGGGTCAGGGCGGCCTTCTTGAAGGCGCCCGTGCCGTCGGGGCAGCGCGACCAGGACGGGGCGGAGTGGGCGGTCCAGCTGTAGCTGTCGACGAGGGTGCTGCCGCCCGGCAGGTAGAGGCGGGCCTTGTCACTGGAGCCGAGACCGAACGCCGAGGCCACGGCGAACGCGCGGGCCGCGCCCGGGGCGAGCGTCGTCCCGGACGGGACCGAGAAGGTGTGGCTCGCGTCGTCGTCCTTGAGGATCCAGCCGGAGATGTCGACCGCGGCCGCGCCCTTGTTGAACAGCTCGATCGAGTCGTCGACGCTGCCGGTGGTCACCACCTCGTTGATGCGGATGTCGTCCGCCGGAGCGGCGTGCGCCGCCGGGGCGGCCAGCGTCGCGGCGGCGAGCAGCGTCGCACCGGCGACGGCGAGGCGGATCGGGGCGAGGCGGCGCCCCCGGGGAGCGCGTACTTCGAGCACGGCGGGTCCGTCCTGAGAGAGTGGTGAAGGGCGTCACGAGACTCACGCCCGTCGCCGAACGCCGGTCGGCGTCGGACCCGTTGTCACATGAACGCCCGTCGAACGACAGACCGCACGTCACGCGCCGCGAGCCCGGCCCGACCGGCACGACAGGTCCTAAGCCGGGTCGATCCGGGAGACGGTGCCGCCGAGCGCGAGGGCGTACAGCTCGCCCGCGCGGCCCTCCACGAAGGAGATGACCTCGCCCCCGTTGACGACGAGGTCGTTCACCCCCGTCACCCTGCCGTTCCTCAGCGAGAGGGAACGGATGGTGCCGTCGCAGTAGTCGCTGAACACGTACTGCCCCCTGAGGGCCGGGATCGCGCTCCCCCGGTAGACGAACCCGCCGGTCACCGCGCAGCCGAGGCCGGTGCGGGCGTACTCGTGGACGGGGCGCACATGGTTCGCCGGCTCGGTGCCGCCACGGAAGGGGTGGTTGCCCTCCATCTGGGACCAGCCGTAGTTCTCGCCGCCCCTGCTCCTCGCGGGCGCCCAGTCGATCTCCTCCCAGTCGTTCTGGCCGACGTCGCCGATCAGCAGGTCGCCCTTGAGCGAGTCGAAGGAGAACCGCCACGGGTTGCGCAGTCCGTACGCCCAGATCTCGCCCCTCGCCTTCGGATCGCCGACGAAGGGGTTGTCGCGGGGGATCGCGTACGGCGTGCCCCCGCGGGGGTCGATCCGCAGCAGCTTGCCGAGCAGTGTGTCGAGGTTCTGCCCGTTGCCGTGCGGGTCGCCGCCCGCGCCGCCGTCCCCGAAGGCGATGTAGAGGTATCCGTCGGGCCCGAACTTGATGTCGCCGCCGTTGTGGTTCGCGTACGGCTGCGCCTGGGTGAGCACCGTGCGCCGGGTCTCCGGCCGGATCCTGCCCTTTCGTACGGCGAACTCGTCGATGGTGCTGGTGCCTTCGAGGTTCGTGTACGAGATGTAGAGGTGCGCCCGTGCGTTGTCGAACGCGAGTCCCAGAAGGCCGCGTTCACCGTCGGTGGTGGTCTCGGCGGAGATGTCGAGCACCGGCTCGCCGAGCCCGTGGGGACCCAGCACCCGGACCGTACCCGCCCGTTCGGCGATCCAGACCGTGCCGCCGGGGCCGGCGGCACCGGCGATCGGGTTGCGTGCCGTGGCGACCGGGGTGAGCGAGATCTTCGCGGCCTTCGTGACCGACGCGACCGGTCGGCGGGCTTCACCGTCCTCCGCCGAGGCCGTGGTGAAGGCGAGGGAGGTGACGAGACCGAGGGTGCAGATGAGAGCCGAGCTTCTCGTGCGGACGTTCACCGTGATCCTCCTGGAGGCGGCGAAGGGGAACCCGGCTGCTCGGGGCGGTGCGTGGGGCGACGCGACCCGTGCCGGCACGCAACCGGGGCGGGGGGACAGGGGTGGAGCACCGGCACGCAGGAGACTACGGGGACTCGGTCGATTGGTATAGGCCAAGCGCGCCCTCGGCCGGACTGCCGGGGGCGCGGCGGGGGATGCGTGTCCCGGGTTCAGACCCGCGGGCGGGTGGCCGTGACCACGTAGTAGTCGATGTGGCGCTGCTCGTAGGCCTTCAGGAAGTTGCGCGGCCAGGTCCCCGGCTTCCACTGGTCCGACAGCCAGCGGTCCCAGCCCTGCCACACGTCCGGCCCGATGGACTCCGCCCGCGCGTCCGTCAGGCCCGCCCGGATGAGGGCCTCGGTCACGAGGGTGACGGGCCGCGCGATGTCCAGCCCGTCGGCGAAGGTCTCCAGATACGACGCGAGGCGGACGCCGTGACCGGGATCGTCGTCCGGGGTGAAGAAGCTCGCGACGACCACGCGCCCGCCGGGCCGCAGCACCCGGGCCGCCTCCCGGGTGAAGGCCGACATGTCGTCGAAGTGCTGGGCGGCCTCGACGCTGTAGACGCAGTCGAACTCGCCGTCGCCGAACGGCATCTCCTCCGCCGCGCCGCGGACGAACCTAAGCGCCGACGGCGAGGCCTCCAGCAGTTCCGCGTTCGCCCGGCGGGCACGGTCCAGCTGCTGCGGATGGATGTCCATGCCGGTCACCCGCTCCGGCCGGTACTCGCGCAGGGCGAGCGCGCAGCCGACACCGAGCCCACAGCCGACCTCGACGACGCGCCGGCCGTCGAGGGGACCGGCGGCGCCGAGCACCTGCCGGTACATGGCCTCCTGGCTGCGGATCCGGTCGTCGACGGTGAGCGGTCCCGCGAGATCGATCGAACCCCAGTGGCCGAAGTTGATGAACCCTCCGGCGAACACCGGGACCGAACTGAGGTCGGCCGGACCGTACGTCTCCCGCACCGTGGCTCGCATGCCCAACGGATCCACCACCCGCGTCACCTCCGCGAACAGTCTGCCGTCCGGAGCCACCCCTGTCGACGGCGCCCCGCCCCACGCGACCCGAAAGGGTGCAGGACCGATGACCGCCCACGGCGAGGACCGGCCCCACCGCGAAGACATCCGCTAGGGCCTGTCGTCAAACTCCCGTCGTCGCCCGGAGGGCGGCCCCGCGGCGTCTGGTGCGTGCTCTCGGTGTGCCGGGAGAAAGCCCTCGTACTGGACGTACTCGGGCTTTCGCCCGGTGCGGCGAGAGCGCGTGCCAGGCGTCGCGGGGCAGACGGGAGTTTGACGACAGGCCCTAGGTGTATTGATCACGAGCGTTGTTGACACTGGTGTGGTCTTGAACATGGCAAAGACCTCCGGTGTGGTGGGAGCTGTCTAGGAACTCACCGCACGGAGGTCTTCGTGGCCCACCGTAATGCCCGGCTGACCGTCTTCGGTAGGAGACTGCTGGTCGAACGTGTCTGCTCAGGCCGTCCGGTCGCTCATGTGGCCGCCGAGATGGGCATTTCCCGGGCCACGGCCCACAAGTGGATCCGCCGGTGGCGGGCCGAGGGCGACGCCGGTCTGCATGATCGGGCGAGCCGGCCTCGCACGACGCCGCACCGGACCCCGGCCGCGGTGGAGGACCGCGTCTGCGACCTGCGGCGCAGCCGCAAGCTCGGCCCCGCCAGGATCGGCCCGATCGTGGGCCTGCCCGCCTCCACCGTCCACCGGATCCTGACCCGCCACCGGCTCAACCGGCTGGCCTGGCTCGACCGCCCGACCGGCACCATCATCCGCCGCTACGAACGCGAACGTCCGGGCGAACTCATCCACGTCGACGTGAAGAAGCTCGGCCGGATCCCCACCGGCGGCGGTCACAAGGTTCTGGGCCGCCAGGCCGGCCGGGCCACCCGTTCCGCCATGGGCTTCGACTACGTCCACTCCGCCGTCGACGACCACTCCCGACTCGCCTACAGCGAGATCCACCCCGACGAGAAAGTCGCAACCTGCGCGGCCTTCCTGACCCGCGCGGCCGCGTTCTTCCACTCCCATGGCATCGACCGCATCGAGCGGGTGCTGACGGACAACGCCTGGGCCTACCGCAAGGGCCTGGCATGGAAGGCAGTCCTGGCCGAGCTCGGTGCGACCGGCAAGCTGACCCGTGCCTACCGGCCACAGACCAACGGCAAGGTCGAACGCTTCAACCGCACCCTGCTCGACGAATGGGCCTACCTGCGGCCCTACACCTCAAACGACGAGCGGACCGAGGCCCTGGCAGACTTCCTCCACACCTACAACCACCACCGCTGCCACACCGCACTGGGCGGACACCCGCCGATCAGCCGTGTCAACAACGCTGCGGGTCAATACACCTAGGCCCTGTCGTGGCCGGGGCGATCGCGCCCCCCTCCGCCGGGTCCGGTGCCCAGGTACGCCTCCCGCACCGCCGGGTCCGCGTGGACCTCGGCCGCCGTCCCCTCCGCGAGAACCCGGCCGAGGTCGAGCACCACGACGCGTGAGCACAGCTCCATCACGAAGGCCACGTTGTGCTCGACCAGCAGCACCGCACAGTTCTCCTCGTCGGCCATGTGCCGTATGACTGCGCCGAGTTCACGACGCTCCTCGGCGGTCGTCCCCGATGCGGGCTCGTCCAGGAGCAGGACCCGGGGCGGGTCGGCGAGCGCGCGGGCAAGCTCGACCATGCGGGCCCGACCGACGGGCAGCCCACCCGCGTACGTGTCGCCGAGCGCGCCGAGCCCGCACTCGTGGAGCACGGCCGCGGCCCGTTCCCGGTGGCGACGCGCCGCCGGCCGCACTCCACCGCGCCAGTCCTGCGCCACGACGAGATTGTCGGTGACGGTCAACTGACCGAAGAGCTGCTGGCGTTGGAAGGTGCGACGGATGCCGTGCCGGGCCCGCCAGACGGGAGAGCGACGGGTGATGTCCGTACCGTCGTACGCGATCGTTCCCGCGTCCGGCCGCCGTATCCCCGACATGACGTCGAAGAGCGTCGTCTTGCCCGCGCCGTTCGGCCCGATGAGGCCGCAGATCTCACCCGGGCCGACGGAGAGGGTCACGTCGCGCAGGGCATGGACGCCGCCGAAGCGGACGTCGATCCCGTTCGCGCGGAGCAGCGGGTGGCTCATCGGCGGGCTCCCGTCCCCAGGTAGGCCTCGGCGAGCCGCTCCCGGTCCACCTCGGACCGCGGCCCGGACCAGACGATCTCTCCCTGGGCGAGGTACGCCACGGTGTCGGCGATGCCGAGAACCTCGGCCGCCTTCTCCTCGACAAGGATCAACGCGGTCCCGTGGTCCCGGAGTTCGGCCAGGAGACGGAAGACCTCGTCCACGACGAGGGGCGCGAGACCGAGGGACGGTTCGTCGGCGACGAGGACCGCCGGCGGCCGCTGGAGGAGCGGGGCGAGGGCGAGGAGCTGCTGCTCACCGCCCGACAGGGACCCGGCGGCGACGGAGCGGCGGGCGGCGAGCGCGGGGAACCGCGTGTACACGGCGTCCCGGTCCTCCGCCCCCGTCAGCTGCAGGGTCAGGTTCTCCTCGATCGACAGTCCGGCGAAGATCCCCCGCCCTTCGGGGGCCAGCCGTACTCCCCGGCGGGCCCGGGTGACCGCCGGGTCGCGGGTGGCGTCCTCACCCCGTACCCGCACGAGACCGCCGGCCGGCCGCAGCAGTCCCGCCGCGACCCGGCAGAGGGTGGACTTCCCGGCCCCGTTGGGCCCGAGGAGCACCAGCACCTCACCGCCGCGCACGACGAGATCCACACCGTGCAGCACGGGCGCGCCACCGTACCCGGCGTGGACCCCGCTCAGCTCCAGAGCGCCCGCCGTCCCGCCGGGACCGCCGACGCCGGCCCCGCGTGGGGCGAGACCCCCGGGCCCGACGCCGAGGCCGTACGGCTCGGCCGGCCGCCCGCCCGGCGGACCGGGCGGGCCCTCGCCCGCCCGGGCGGTGTCCGCGGTGACGCCGGCGGACGGCCGGCCGCCTCCCTCCGGGGCCCGGTGGCCCGCCACCTGCTCCGGGACGCGCGAATCCCCCGACGCCGTGAGGGCGAGGTCCCCCGGCACCGCCCCCCGTGCCGCCGTCCCCCGTGGCGCGGCGCGCCGGGCCGCTCGCCTCGACGGCAGCGCGGCGCAGTACCCGTCCGGGTCGTTGGCGAGGGCGAGACCCGCCAGACCGAAGAGGATCACCGGCAGGTGCGCGGACTCCGTCACGTACGTCGCCATCAGATGCGGGACGACCGCGAAGACCAGCCCCGCCACCACCGCGAACTGCGGTCTGCGCACGCCCGCCGCGACGACGACCGCCAGCCACACCAGGCCCGTCATCGCCGTGAAGTCCGTTGCCGTGATCCTGGTGTTGTACGAGGCGTAGAGCACCCCGCCGAAGCCCGCGAGGCCCGCTGACACGGTGAACAGCAGGAGTTTCGTCCGTACCACCGACACCCCCGAGGCCGCGGCGGCCTCCGGGGCCGAGCGGACCGCCAGCATGGCGCGACCCCAGCGGGAGCCGCGCAGCCGGGTCAGCATCGCGACGAGCACCCCGGTGAGCAGCACGAGCGCGAGCCCCATGGCGCGGTCGTCGCCCAGGTCCACCGGTCCCGCCACCGGCCGCGGGATCTCCCACCCGGTGTCGCCGTTGCGCAACCACCCCAGCTGGAACAGCACCTGGTCCGCCAGGAAGGCGAGCGCCAGGGTGGCCAGGGCCAGCGATCTGCCGCCGAGCCGTAGCGCGGGCAGCGCGACCACGGCTCCGAGCAGGGCCGCCGCCGCCGTGCCGACCGCCGCGGCGGCGGCGAAGGGCCAGCCGTGACTCATCAGCAGCCCCGCGACCAGGGCGGCGCCCGTCACGAACGTCGCCTGGGCGAGGGACACCATCGCGCCGAGCCCGGTGACCACCGTGAACGACATGAACACGAGCCCGATCGCGAGCCCCTGGGTCAGGATCCCGCTCCAGAAGGGGGTGGTGACGGTGTAGAACGCCGCGCCGAGCAACGTGCCGGCCACCAGCCACACGCCCCAGCGGCGGCCCCACCCCCTGCCGGCGAGATAGTCCACCGGCGGGGGGTCCGCGGCCGCCGTGCCCGCCGCCCGCCGGCGCTGTGCGAGGACGACGAGTCCGGCGAAGAGGATGAGGAACGGTACGGCCGTGCGGAAGCCGGTGACGCCGTCGGCGAACGACGCGTATCCCGCCACCAGGTTCTGCAGCACCCCGAGCCCGAGGCCGCCCGCGAAGGCGAGCGGCACCGACGCGAAGCGGCCGAGGACCGCCGCGGTGGCCGAGACGAACAGGAACAGGGTGTAGTCGTGCGCGGAGAGCCCGAGCAGCGGGGTCGCGAGGACACCGGCGAGGCCCGCGAGTCCGGACGACAGCATCCACGCGGTGGAGGAGAGCCGGTCCGCGCTGATGCCCCGCAGCTCGGTCAGCGCGCGGTCGTCCACGGCCGCCCGCAGCCGCAGGCCGAGCCGCGTGTGCCGCATCAGGACCCACAGGCCCGCCGCCGCGAGTGCGGTGGCGATCCAGGTGATCAGCTGGTCGGAGTCGATGCCGACACCGTCGAGCGGCTGCCAGGCCACCGCCGGGCTCGGCCCGACGCCCGGCAGCCCGAACTGGTTCTCGGCGGGCAGGACCGGGGCGCCCGCCCGCTCCAGGAGTTCGACCACCCACAGTCCGGCAGCGGGCAGCGCGACCAGCAGGCCGATGGTCGCCACGATCTGTGCCGTCTCACCGACCTTGGCCAGCTTCCTGAACATCAGCCGGTCCAGGCCCCAGCCGAGGCCGGGCGCCACCACGAGCACCAGGAGCAGCGCGGTGGGGACGGCCGGCCAGCCGAAGCCGGAGTGGAGCTCGTAGAACGCCAGCGCGCACAGATAGCCGGTGGCGCCGTGCGCGAAGTTGAAGAGCCCGGAGGCGGAGTAGGACAGCACGAGGCCGGTCGCCAGCAGCGCGTACAGCGCGCCCGAGACCAGCCCGCTCAGGACGAAGCCCAGCAGGTCACCCACGTGACGCGCCCCTCAGCCGAAGGGGATCGGCGGATAGCACGTGAACGGCACCGCCACCTCGTACCGTCCGTTCGTCAGCCGCACGAGCGCCCCGCAGCCGAAGCTCTCCTTCTGCCCCTTGGGCTCGGCGCGGTCGCCCACGAGGGTCCCGGTGTCGGAGAACCCGTCGGCGGCCTTCTGGAAGGACTCGACGGTGAGGTCCCTGCCCGCCTTCCCGGCGATCGAGAGGAAGAGATCGGCACTCATGTACCCCGTCATGAGGTGCATGTTGAGGGGTATGTCCTTGCCGCCCGCGGCCTTCTTGATGTCGGCTTTGAACTGCCGCATCGCGGGGCTGTCGGCCTCGAAGGGCTGGAACTGCAGCAGCACGTACACCCCGTCGAGGGCCTGCTTGGTCGCGTCCTTCGCGAGCAGCCCGGGGTCGTAGTCCGTCGGGTCGGAGATGACCCCCTCGTAGCCGGACCGCTTGAGCGCCGTGAACAGGCCGATGTTGTACGGCGTCTGCATCACGGAGACCACGGCGTCGGGTGCGGCGCCGCCGGGGCCCGAGCGGAGGATCTCCTTGGTGTACGCCGACCAGTCGCTGGGCATCGAGGTCGCCGGGACCGCGGCCTTGGCGTACGCGACCTGGAAGCCGGCCGCCTTGAAGCCCTGGGTGAAGGTGCGGATGCCGAACTTGCCCGCGTCGTTGTCGCCGGCGATCAGCGCGACCGACTTGCCGCGCGCGCCGCCGAGAACGGCCGCGAGGCCCTCGGGCCAGGTCTGGTTGAGCGTGCCTCCGGGCGTCGGGACGAGGCAGCCGTTGAAGCCGTAGAGGTGTGCCGGTCCACAGAAGGAGGGGAGGGTGCCCCAGCCCACGGTCGGGACCTTCTGGGAGTCGAGGAAGTCGGCCCCGGCGAAGGTGACCGAGCTCATCGGGGACACGGCGAAGACCTTGTCCTGCTGGACGAGCTCACGGGCGGCGGCCAGGTTCCGTGCGGGGTCCTGACCGTCGTCCTCGGCCCCCAGGTACTCGATCTTCCGCCCGTTGACCCCGCCTTCGGCGTTGGCCCGGTCGTAGCGTGCGCGGGCGCCGAGATCGGTGTCCTTCTTGGAGTAGCCGCTGGCCGTCGTCATGGAGACGATGCCTCCGACCTTGATGGCGCCGTCGGTGACTCCGCGTACGGAGGAGGGCGTACTCCCGCCGCTGGAGGCGGAGTTGCAGGCGGTGACGAGGAGCAGCGCGAAACTGGCGGCGATGACGCGCAAGGGTCGGGGCACGAGCGATCCCTCCGTCGGGTGACCGCATTCTGTAACCGACCTGACGAACCGTCAATAATTGATGCACCGTCAATTGACGATCCGTCAGCTGCGTGCGGGGCCGCGCCGTCGTCCGGACCGCCGGTGCGGGTCTCGGCCCGGCCGCTCGGACGGTCACCGTCCGTATCGGCCCGCGGGAGTGGCCTCGGACCCGGCGGGGGCCGGCGGTGTCAGGTCTCCTCGGTGGGTAGCCAGCATCCGTGCAGGCCCAGCGGGACCCGGACGGGGATGCGGGCCCGGGCCACCGGGCCGGAGGCCGGGTCCTGCGCGGGGATGACCAGGAACCAGCTCGATCCGTCGGTACGGTCGGTGGCGAAGGTCATCCAGTACCCGTGCTCCTCGGAGTGCCGACCCGCCTCGGGGGCGAAGACCGGTTCCCCTACCGAGAGGTTCCCGGCCGACCAGACGCGGCTCTCGCCGGTCTCCGTGTCGTACCAGCGCACCGCGTCGTACTCACCCGGCAGCAGGTCCGCCCGTCCGCTCTGGGTGGCCAGCGCGGTGTACCGGTGGCGTCGCCCGATGCGCCGGTCGTCGACCCGCGGGAACTCGACCCGGGAGTCGTCCAGGAGGGTGCGGGCCATGCCGCCGGCGGCCGGATCGATGCGCGCCCGCGCCAGCCCGCCGCTCACCGGCTCGGCGTCGTCGGGACCCCCTCCGACGGTCAGCCTGCTCCACTGCACGAAATCGACGACGACCGGGTCGCGCTCACCGGGGCCGTCGTCATAGGCGTTCACGGTGTGCCACAGCCAGAAGGCCTCGTCGGCCGCCCAGACCGGCGCTCCGCCGTCGCGCGGGATCAGCACCACGCGCGTGCCGCGCTCGGGCCGCCAGGCGAGGAACGAGCCGCCCGCCATGGCCGCGTCCAGGTCGAAGAAGGCGGGAGCGAGGACGAGGACGACATAGCGGCCGGTCAGAGCCATGTCGTGGATCATCAGGGGCTCGTCCACGCCGTCGACGGGGGTGGGCCCGCGGGTGAGGGTGCCCTCACGGCCGATGACCGACCAGGTCAGGTACGGCGGCTCCAGGGCGTAGCAGAAGACGACCATCTCGCCGGTGACCGGGTCGATCTTGGGATGCGCGGTGATGCCGGCGGGCAGGGCACCGCCGAAGTCCTCACGGCCCAGGGTCGTCAGGCCCGCGTCGACCTGGAACGGGCAGGCCGACTCGGCCAGGGCCAGCAGGCGGCCCGCGTGCCGGACGACGTTGATGTCGGGCAGGTCCTTGAAGTCTCCCGCGAGCTCCGGGCCGACCTGGTCCGCGTCCGGCATGATCATCGACTCGACGCCGCCCCACAAGGCGTGCCCGGCCCGTTCCTCGGCCCGCATCGCGGGGGTGCGCACGAAGCGGTTGCGGTAGCGGGCGCGGCCCTCGGAGAGCCAGACGCCGTGCAGCATGCCGTCGCCGTCGATGGGGTACAGGTAAGAGCCGATCGGGGTGAAGCGGGGATTGGGGCCGTTGCGCACGTAGAGACCGTCCAGGGATGCCGGGATCTCGCCCGTGACCTCCAGGTCGGCGACGTCGACCTGCTCGGTGACCGGCGCGAACGAGCCCAGCAGGTGGGGGACCCGGGTGGGGTCGAAACGCGGTGGTGTGTGGGTGCTCACGAGACCTCCCGACGTACGACCCGGCGCGGTTTCGGGGGTCCGGAGTCCAGCCCCGCGCTCCAGTGCGGCTCCTTCCAGTGAAACGCGGGTCGGGCGGGCATGCCAGACGTGCGGTGGTCACGCCGTCGTCCGCGCCCGTCCCGCGACGCCAAGCCGACCACGGAGCGTCATCTCTCGGGTCGCGGCTTTGGCCGCGGCGGAAGAGGGTAGTCGTGCGCAACGACGAAAGGCAGAGCGATGACCGAGAGCCGACCTGCGACGACGACCGACTCCGGCGCCCCGGTGGAGAGCGACGAGCACTCCCTCACCGTGGGCGCGGGGGGTCCGATCCTCCTCCAGGACGCCTACCTGATCGAGCAGATGGCGCAGTTCAACCGTGAGCGCATCCCGGAACGCCAGCCGCATGCCAAGGGCAGCGGCGCATTCGGCCACTTCGAGGTCACCCACGACGTCAGCCGGTACACCAAGGCCGCGCTGTTCCAGCCGGGGACGCGCACCGACCTGGTCGCCCGCTTCTCCACGGTGGCGGGCGAGCGCGGCAGCCCGGACACCTGGCGGGACCCGCGCGGTTTCGCGGTGAAGTTCTACACTTCCCAGGGCAACTACGACATGGTCGGCAACAACACGCCGGTGTTCTTCGTGAAGGACCCGATGAAGTTCCAGCACTTCATCCGGTCCCAGAAGCGCCGCGCCGACAGCAATCTGCGCGACCACGACATGCAGTGGGACTTCTGGACCCTCTCCCCCGAGTCCGCGCACCAGGTCACGTGGCTGATGGGTGACCGAGGCATTCCGCGTACCTGGCGCCATATGAACGGGTACACCTCCCACACGTACATGTGGATCAACGCGTCCGGTGAGCGGTTCTGGGTGAAGTACCACTTCAAGACCGACCAGGGCATCGAGTTCCTCACCCAGGCCGAAGGCGACCGGCTGGCGGGATCCGACTCGGACTTCCACATGCGGGACCTCTTCGAGCACATCCGGGACGGTGACTTCCCGTCGTGGACCCTGCACGTCCAGGTGATGCCGTACGAGGAGGCGGCGGCGTACCGCTTCAACCCGTTCGACCTCACCAAGGTCTGGCCGCACGCCGACTACCCGCTCATCCCGGTGGGCCGTATGACGCTGGACCGCAACCCGACCGACAACCACGCCGAGATCGAGCAGGCGGCCTTCCAGCCGAACAACCTGGTCCCCGGCATCGGGCCGAGTCCGGACCGGATGCTGCTGGCCCGGCTCTTCTCGTACGCGGACGCCCACCGGGCCCGTGTCGGCGTCAATTACCAGCAGCTTCCGGTGAACGCGCCCGTCGTCGACGTCCACACCTACTCGAAGGACGGGGCGATGGCGTACCGGAAGACGTCCGATCCGGTCTACGCGCCGAACTCCAAGGGCGGGCCCGCCGCCGACACCGAGCGGTTCGGGAGCCCGCCGAGCTGGACCGCCGACGGCGAGATCACCCGTACAGCCTATGTCTCGCACGCGGAGGACGACGACTGGGGGCAGCCCGGCACCCTCGTGCGCGAGGTCCTGGACGACGCGGCCCGCGACCGGCTCGTGGACAACGTGGTCGGCCATCTCCTCGACGGGGTCAGCGAGCCGGTCCTGGAGCGTGCCTTCACGTACTGGACGAACATCGACGCGACCCTCGGCAAGCGCATCTCCGAGGGCGTCCGGGCCCAGCAGAACGCGTAGGGCCACGGGAGGAAGGGCGGGGCCGGTCGACGTGGCGTCGGCCGGCCCGTCGGCCGCGGCGGGTTCAGAACTCCACCGTGAGGAAGCCGTCCTCCTTCTCGTCGTCCCCCGGGGGCACGTGAACGGTGTAGCCGAACCGCTCCTTGAGGTCGGGCACGTCCCAGTTCCTGCCTCGTTCGCGGTAGTTGAAGAAGAGGTCCTTCGCCTCCCCGCCGTTCTTCAGGATCCGGGCGATCGCGATGTCGTCGGGATGGCCGTGGACCTTTCCGTTCGTGGAGATCAAGTAGCGTCCGCAGTCGAGGAGTCCGAGCAGGTTGTTCGAGAGGTTCTTGGCGCTGCCGTGGTGGGCGACCTTCAGGGCGTCGACCCGCAGCCGGCCGTTCTCCGCCTCGGCCCGCGGGCGGAGCGAGGCCACCAGGCGCGGGTCGTCCGCGTCGCCGGTGAGGATGATGCGGACGCCCTCGAACTCGAAGAGCAGACCGATGCTGGTCGGGTTCGTCGGGGAGCCGTCGCGTCGGAAGGGCGCCGCGGCCAGCCCGTCGACGTCGATCGCCCCGAAGCGCTCGATCCCCGCCTCCGGCTGTCTCTCCCTGGGGTCGACCCCGGGGATCAGCCCGGCCTCCTCGCACTTCGTCGCCCAGGTGTCGATCAGCGACTCCAGAAGCCTGCGGTCCGGGGCGAGCACCTCCATGGTGGAGCCGTCGTCGAACCAGGTCGGCGCGTGGTCGACCTCGACGCTCCGGCCGGCGAAGGCGGCGTTCCAGGGGAGGTTCTGGTGCATGAGCGCGGTGGTGAGCAGCTCCCCGTCCACGGCGCCGAAGACCTCCCGGTCGTGCAGGTGGTCGAAGCCGTTGAACCACACGTCACCGAACTCGACCGGCCGTTCGGGGTCCCCGAGCAGAGCCAGCACGCCGAGGATGTGGTCCTGGTCCACGTGGGTCACGACGAGGACGTCGATCCGGCCGTCCAGGTCACGCAGGAGCGGTTTGATCCGCGCGTAGGTACCCCGCCGTCCGCCGTCCACGAGGACCCGCCGGACGAAGTCGTCGTTGCCGTATTCGAGGAGCAGACAGTCGCCGTCCTCCGCGGGCAGCATGCTGAGGCGGATCATCACGCGCTCCCTTGACGCAGGTCGAGGATGAGGAACGGTTCGCGCATGTCGGCCAGCCAGGAGAGCCGGCGGACCTGGTCGAGCCGGGACGCGCACGCGGGGTCGTCGGGGAAGGCGGCGAGTCCGTCGGCGAGCCACGTGAGGCCGAGGGTGTAGAAGGGGATGCCGCGGTCGAAGGCGTCGATCAGCCCGTACTTGGCCTCGTCACGGTCGGCCCCGGGGCGGCGCAGCAGCCGTACGGCCCGCAGGATCGCGCCGTCGCTGAGCCAGGGGTGGCGGTCGGCCAGCAGCCGCAGCCACGGGTCCCAGTACGTCTCCTCGGTCCTGTGGTCGGTGCCGAGCAGGACGTACGAGCCCGCGGTCGCCGCGAGCGGGTTCTCCGGCTCGGACCGGAGTGCCGTCCCCGCGTCGGTGAAGAGCTGCGCCGCGGTGTCCAGAGCACCTTGGGCCATGTACGCGAGTCCCGCCCCGAACAGGGGGTCGCGTACCGCGACGGCCACGGCGCTGCCGGTCGGACTCTGCCGAAGGTTGACCAGGACCTCGACGTCGCTGGTCCCCCAGGGCAGCGGGAGGGTGACGAGTCGTACGGCCCCGGCCGCCTCCACCACGAGGAACTGCCGCTCGCCGATCGGTCCGCCGGGAGCCAGGGCGGGGCCGTCCGGGCCGAAGCGGTAGAGCGGGGTGACGTCGGCTCCCCGCGCTGAGGGCGTCGGCAGGCGGCGAGGGGCGCTCCGGGCGATCAGCGGAGCGACCGAAGGCCTGGCGGGGTCCTGGTCGAGGGCCAGCATCGACGCGTAGGACCAGCCGGCCGGGAGGGAGTCGCCGACCCAGGTGGCGAGTGTGGCGACGTCGACCACGGTCTCCAGCGGGAACCCCTCGTCACCGACGGCGGGCGCGATCATGGACCGTGAGGAGACCGATTCGGGCAGCGGGACGGCGGTGGCGCCGTGGTAGACGCGGTCGGGCTCGATGTTGCCCATCAGGTACTGCCAGGCGTGCGTCGCGTACGGCGAGTCGGTCATGTCGAAGTCCACCGGGGCCGAACGGCCCTCCACCGCCTCGGCGTCCTTCGTCAGCACCATCCCCGAGGGCAGGGTCGCGGACACGAGGTAGCGCCCCGGGTCGACCCGGTACGAGGTGGGATCGGGCGAACGCCCGCACGGTATACGGATGTTGCGCAGGGAGGTGCCGTCCCGGTCGGCCGAGCGGATGTCGCCCACGATCACCGCTTCGTTGAACTCCCCTGTGGGCGACAGGAGAAGCCGGACGGCGAGGATGGCGGTCATGGCCTGGCCAGGACGACGCGGAACATCGGAGGGCGGGCGTCGAACGTCTCGCGGCGGGTGTCCCCGGGGCCGAGGAGGGCCTCGACCTCGTACTGCCCGAACGGCAGGAACAGCGGCCATTCGGCGTCGTCGGCGTCGTCCTCCGAGGCGAGCGGCGGGCGCCTCCGCTCCTCCTGGGCCGGGTGGCGGCAGACGAACTCGGCGCGGGCGTTGTCGGCGGCGGGATCGCAGCCCACGTACACGGGGACGATCGGGTCTCCCCTCAGTTCGTGGAAGTCGAAGTCGAACGACTCCGGGCTCACCGGGACGGCGGCCCCGGCGAGGGTCCCCGCGAAGGGAATGGCCCTCATGAACTGACTGATCGCGTGCATGAGGGTCTGGGTCGTCACCCGCCACACCCGGCCCTGGGTGTTCTCACTGCCGGCTCCGTCGAAGCTCCGGAGCAGGGCGTCGGTGAAGAGGCTGACGCGGCCGGCGCGGGCGAAGGACTCCTGGCCGTGGAGGGTCGCGAAGTAGACGGCGTGCTTCCGTGGTACCAGTCCTTCGGGGCGCAGGGTGCTGCCGCTGAGGGGAACCCTCCCGAGGTTGTCCGTGCCCACGCGTCTGACGAGGGTGTCGGAACCCGCCCGGCAGGCGTCCACGAAGAACACCTGTTGTGAGGCACGGCAGTTGTTGAGGCCGTTCTTCAGTGCCTCGAACTGCAGCGCGCCGTTCATCGGGCTGTCGCGGTCGGCGAAGACGTCCGAGGCAAGGAGGGACGTGCTGATCCCCAGGGAGACGCCGTGACCGCAGAAATAGAAGACGAGCCGGGCCTCGTCGTGGTCGCCCCGGTCCTTCCACTCCGTGACCGCGGCGACGATGTTGTCGATGGTCGCCTCTTCCACGACGTGCTCGGCGCCCGTCGCCGGGTGGACGAACGGCGCGGGCGCGGCCTCGCTCAGCAGCAGCGCGAGGCTTCCCAGGGGTTTGCCGCCGTCGTGGTACCCGCTGAGCATCCAGGTCGCGAACTCGCGTGCCGAGACGGGTGGTGAGGAGAGCTGCCGCATGGCCAGGGCGCCCGGATGGTCCGTCGGCGAACGCCCGCCTTGCAAATGCGTGTACGCACCGACCCCGATGACGAGTACGTGTGTTGCCGCGGCGCCCACGTGCTCAGACACGTGAACGATGGATCCGGCCATGGAACCTCCACGTGACGCACTGGCGGGCCGGTGGGAGGCTTTGCTCCTAGCATAGGAGGAAGAGTGGCTTATGTCCCTCGGAGGCCGTGATGGAAAAGAACATCGTGGTATGCCTGGACGGGACGGGCAACCAGCTCAAGGCCCGCGGCAACACCAACGTCGTCCGTCTCTACGAGATGCTCGACCTCGGGGACCCGGCGGCGCAGATCGCCTACTACGACCCCGGCGTCGGCACGTTCTCCGCCGCCGGCGCCTGGAGCGCCCCCGCGCGGAAACTCTCCCGGCTCCTCGGCCTCGCCTTCGGCGCCGGACTCAGGGAGAACCTGGCCGAGGCGTACACGTACCTGATGCACCATTACGAACCCGGCGACCGGATCTACCTCTTCGGCTTCAGCCGCGGCGCGTATACCGCACGGGCTCTCGCCGGCCTGCTCAAGTCGGTCGGTCTGCTGCGGCCCGGGTCGGAGAACCTCGTACCGTACGCGATCTCCGTGTACGCCAAGAACCGGACGTGGACGGACGACGACTGGAAGCAACTGCACCAGTTCGCCGACGCGTTCAGCCGGAAGGTGGACCAGCACACCGGAATCCCCGTTCATTTCATGGGCATCTGGGACTCGGTCAAGGCGGCCGGACTGCTGCGGTGGAACCTGCGCTGGCTCTTCACCCGCCGGATCCCCAACGTGGCCCGCGTCCGGCACGCCGTCTCCATCGACGAGAAGCGCCGTCCGTACGAGGAGTACCTCGTCCTGCCGCCGAAGGAGCCGGGGGCACCGGGTCCGGTCATCGAGGAGGCCTGGTTCGCCGGAGTGCACTCCGACGTGGGCGGCACCTTCGACGACGACCCGAGGCTGCCCACCGTCGCGCTCAAGTGGATCGTGGACGGTGCTCTGGACGCGGATCTGCTGCTCAGGAGGACGGCCTACGCCAAGCACCTCACCCTCGACACGGACCACGCGCTGGGCACCGTGCACCGCATGGGCGCGGTGTGGTCCCTCCTCACCTACCGACGGCGCCGCGTCCCGTCGGGAGCCCGAGTGCACGAGAGCGTACGCCTGAGGATCGCGAGAAGGCCCGGCTACGGGAACCGGATCCCGCCGGGGGTGACCTGGACGGACGAGGACTGGCTGAGCCCTCATACCCGAGCGGGAGCCCGGGCCGGGGCGGGCGCGGGAACGGGAGCCGGGTGAGAGGCCGGTCAGCGCAGCAGTTCGATGCAGATCGCCGCCATCAGGACCCAGGCGGCGGCGCCCAGCAGCCACAGGGAGTCGAGGGCGAAGCCGGCCGTGGCCAGGGTCACGCCGGCGGCCCCGAGGGCTCGGGCGGTCCGGCGTACGCCGCCGTCGGTGTACCAGAAGGACATCACCGTACGAGGATGGCGCCGGACCGTCGGCGGGACGAGGATCCGCGCCGAATCCTGGCGGATCCCTGATCCGTGTCGCCCGTGCTCAGGCGGCCCGGCGGTTGCCCTGGTCGTCGCAGGGGAGTGCGGAGGCCGGGTGGTTGGCCGTGAAGTCCCGGGTCGCCTGGCGTTCGGCCTCGGTGATCGCGACCGGTTCGACGTCGATGATGCCTCCGAAGGGGCGGTCGACGTCCCGGATGATGCACAGCGCGGTCGTCAGCAACGCGGTGATGACGACGAGGGTGATCAGCTGGCCGCGGTTGTTCCTGCGGGGCAGGCAGACACCGAGGGCCACCACGGTGATGGTCAGGGTGGCGAGCAGGAACCAGAGGATGGCGCTGGGGATGCTGGCGGTGGCCTGGGTGAGGCGTTCCTCGCGTTCGTCGGAACGCCTGTTGTCGGCGGCGATGAGCATGCCGAAGGCGGGCTGTCCCTCCAGGGTCTTGAAGGTCTTGCGGAAGTCCGTCGACCAGACGCTCGGGGCCGGGGAACCGTTGCCGTCGGCCATGGCGGGCCATTCCTGGGTGCGGACGGCGCGGGCGTAGCAGACGGCGGCGGCCTGGATGCGGGCCCGCTGGGCCTCGGGCGCGTACTCGGCGGTCTCCACCAGCTGGTCGAGGGCCCGGGCCTCGCCGCGCGAGGCGACCTCGGCCTTGCCGTAGGAGCCGTTGGCCGTGACCAGGACGAAGGCGAGCAGCAGGACCGTCAGTGTCAGCAGGGGGCCCACGAGGTCCTTGACGGCCATGCCGGTGTCGTCGTCCTCGCTGAGCAGACGGGGCCGTAGCCAGCGGTTGGCGGCGAGACCCGCGAGCAGGGCGAGCGCGGCGACGATGATGACGACGGCCACAGGTGGCCACCTCCAAGGGTGGGGGGTCCCGCGCGGGTGGGGGGGCCCGCGCGGGTGGGGGGCCCGCGCGGGTGGGCGGGCCTCGTCATCATGACCACCGTGTGATGTGCCTGATCAGCGGAAACGTTCGCTCGCCCCCGTACGGGCGACGTGCTTGAGCCAGCGGGACCACCCCGCTCCGGCGGTGCCGCTCGCGCGTCCGCGTCAGCCGGGATCGTCCGCCGCGGCCCGATGCGGTGGCGTCGGACGGCCGGAACGGCGGAACGGAGACGGACGGGCCGCCGGGACTCGGCGCCCCCCAGGTACCGGGTCCGCGCGGACACCTGCCTCCACGCCGCCCGTCCGCACACCCGGCCGTCCCGTCCTGCCTCCGGAACTCAGGGCTTGAGCGCACCCAGCGGCGAGCACTCGCTCTCGTGGAACCTGGGGATCTGCCCGCAGATGACGACCGACGCCGGCGGGTCCCCCGCGCTCACCGCGAGCATCCGGGTGTACGTGTCGTTGTCCACCCTGATCGTGGCCTGCTCGGTCCGGCCGTGCCGGTCCTTGATGACCACCGAGTCGCCCACCGTGCCGTTCTCGATCCGGCCCCACACGGACGAGCACACCTCGCTGTAGCGGAGCTGGATCTTCAGCCCGCGCAGCCAGGTCTCCCGCACGGTGGTCGCGTCCCACTGGCAGTCCATGGCCTGCGGCTCGCGCCGCAGGCACTCGTCGGCCAGGCAGCCCGGCGCGGGCGGCTTGCCGGCGCCGCTCGCCGCGGCCGTCGCGATGGGCGTCGGTGACGGTGACGGAGCCGCGCCGCCCGCCGTACCGTTCGCGCCGCCCGCCGACCCCTGCAGCACCACGGTGCTGAGGCTGCCGAGCAGCGCGCCGGCCGCGACGAGCCCGGCGGTGCGGGCGGCGTTCCGGCCCCGGGCGAACGCGTGCCGGCCCCGGGCCCGTACGGACGCCGCCCGCTCGGGCCCGGGCGCGGGATCGCACACCGGCTCCGGCACCGGCCCACCGGCCTGGACAGGCGTGGACCTGGGCTCCTCCCCTTCGGCCGCGGCGGCGAGCAGCGGCAGCAGCTCCGCGGCGTCTCCGCCGACCGCCGCCGCGAACTCCTCGACCGCGACGGCGCTCGGCAACTGCTTGCCGTTGAGCATCCGTTCCCAGGAGGACCGGCTGTAGTGCGTCCGCTCGGCCAACCTCCCGTAACTCAGCCCGGCCTCGTCCTTCATCCGGCGCATCCGCGCCGAGAGCAGGACTCTGTCCCCCTCGCCGAACACGAGAACTCCCCCATCCCAGTGATCGAAAACCCATGCAGGACGGGGAGACTACCTCGTGGCCACGACGGTTCCGGAAGGGCTTCTGCGGCGTGGCGCGTACCCGTCAGTGCAGGAAGGTCACGTCCCAGTGGTTGCCCTCGTCGGCGTACACGTTGCCCGAAGGGGCGGTGTAGAGCGCGGCGCCGTCGCCGCCGGTCCCGAGTAGCTGAACGTGCCGGTGACATAGTTCGTCAGGCAGCTGGTGACGGTGAAGTCCAGCTTGTAGCCGTTCCAGGTGCTGGACGGTGGTCACCTGCACGCCGCTGCTGCCGGTCTTGACCAGGGGCCAGTCGGCGGCCAGCGCGGCCGGCGCGGTCAGCAGACCCGCGGTCAGCACGGCCACCAGGGCGGCGAACAGTGTGGCCGCCGGGCCGGTGATCCTCTTCATCGTGTGTTCCTTCAGGCTGTCGGTTCGGTCGTCGACGGAGACGGGCAGCGCGACGACGACGGCGAACAGCACCGTCCAGCCCGCGGCGGGGGGGTCAGGCCAGCAGCCGGGCGAAGGTGCGGGCGTCGACGAGGCCGTCGGACGTCAGTCCCGCGCCGCTCTGGAAGCCGGCGACCGCGGCCTCCGTGCCGGGCCCGAAGTCGCCGTCGACGGTGAGACCGGCTCCGCGCCTGGCGTTGAGCAGGAGCTGGGTGGCCTTCACGCCCTCGCCGGAGTCACCCCGGCGCACCGGCACCACCAGCTGGTGCCAGGTCTGGTTGCCCGCCCAGCCGTCGGAGGTGGCGGTGACCTGCGTCTGGAAGGCCCGTACCGCCTGCTCGGTGGCCGGCCCGAAGGAGCCGTCGACGCCGACCGTGGCGCCGCGCCGGACCAGCAGGTGCTGGAGCGCGCGGACCCGGTCGCCCGTGTCGCCGTTGTGCAGCAGCGGCCAGACCGGTGCGGTCGGGTCGCCGCCGGTCCGGGCTGCGACGTCCCGGCGCAGCTGCGGGAGCAGTGCGTAGAGCCGGTCGCCGGGGCACTCGGTGGCGTTGAAGTCCCGGTGCCCGTAGATCTGGTACGGGCGCAGCCGGTACTGGCCGCAGATCTGGGCGCACAGCTCGACCAGGGCCGCGTACTGCTCGCCGCGCGGGTCGACGGCGCTGTAGGTGCCCTCGTTCTCGATGCCGATGGCGAGGGTGTTCTGGCCGGTGCAGTGGGCGGACTCGACGGTCTGCGCGCCGCCGCGCAGTGCCGCCAGGCTGCCGTGCCGGCCCTCGACGAGGAAGCCGCCCCGGCTGACCGTGAAGTGCTGCCCGGTGTCGATCCAACGCCGGTCGTCCATGGCCCAGTTCTGCATGGAGCGGGCGAGCCGGAAGGCCTGGTCGCGCGAGAGGTCGGTGACGTTGGGAGTCGCCGTGTGATGCACGATGATCTTGTGCGGCGGGGCGGGGACAAGGGTGAGCGGGCTGCTGGGCTGACGCGCTCCCCAGGTGGCGCAGTCCGCGATGCCGGGCTCGGCCGCCGGCGCGGGGGTCGCGGCCGCCAGCGGCAGCGCGGCGGCGGCCCCGGCGGCGAGGGTCCCGGTGAGGAAGGCCCGGCGGCGCAGGTCATGTCCTAGTACCACGAGGTGCACTCCGATCCGAAGCCGGAGACGTAGCCGCAGGCGTGGGCCAGGATCCCCTTGTCGTCGATCATCGCGGTCCAGGCGCTCGCGCCGTTGCCGGGATGGAGGATGGCCTGGTTGAGGCCGGTGTTGCTCGACACCCACACCGTCATGCCGGTGGTGCCGCTGTAACGGGCCCAGGCGGAGCGGCAGGTGGGGCTGTAACGCAGCTCGACACCGAGGCTGTTGGTGGCGACCGTACGGGCGTCGTTCTGGCAGACGGTGGCGGCCGGGTCCTTGCCGGTGCAGTCGGGGCCGGAGCAGGAGGTGGCGGCGGAGGCCGGTCCCGCGGACAGGAACAGGCCGGACGCGGCGAGCGCGAGGGCGGAACCGCCGGTGGCGACCTTGCGGGCGAGCCGGGCGCGACGGGGTGAACTCGGTGCGGTGACCGATGGCATGACGGGTCCTCGGGGAGTGGGAGGTCGGCTCAGTACTGGCTGGTGCAGGAGAACTGGTCGGAGTTGTTCTTGTAGCCGCAGGCCCACGCCTTGAGGTCCTTGTCGTTGACCATCTTGGTCCAGGCGGAGACGCCGTTGCCCGCGTAGTGGGCGTAGAAGGCGACCCCCATGGTGTTCTGGATCTTGAGGTCGGTGGGCGCGGCACCGCTGCCGAGGCGGGCCCAGGCGGCGCGGCAGGAGGGGCTGTAGCGCAGCTCCACGTTGAGCCAGCCGTCCCACAGCACGGTCCTCGCGTCGTTCTGGCAGACGGTGGTGGCCGGGTCGAGGCCCTGGCAGCTCTGCGCGTAGCAGGAGGTGGCAGCGGAGGCCGGTCCCGCGGACAGGGCGAGACCGGAGGCGGTGAGGGCGAAGGCGGTGGTGGCGGTGGCGAGACGGCGGGCGAACGGCTTCAAGGGTTGGTCTCCAGGGGGTGCGGGGCGACGGTCGGAGGGGTGGCCACAGGCCTAGTAGGCGCCCGAGCAGCCCCAGCCGTCGGACTCGCGGCCACAGGCACGCGCCTGCAGACCGGCGTCGTTGACCATCCGGGTCCAGACACCGGCACCGTTGCCGCTGTAGTACGTGCGGTACCTCTCGGTGCCCGTCGAGCCGTTCCACCGTTCGACCGTGACGTTCATGGAGAAGGCCGCGCCACGGCTGTAACGCGCCCACGCGGCACGGCAGGTGGGGCTGTAGCGCAGCTCCACCCCGGGGTAGTCGGTGGTCGCCACGGTCTTCGCGTCGTTCTGGCAGACGGTGGTGGACGGGTCGAGGCCCTCACAGCTCGACGCGTAGCACGAGGTCGCCGCAGAGGCGGGCGTCGTCGACAGCACCAGGCCGGACACGGCCAGCGCGAATGTGGACCCGAGCGTCGCGGCCTTGCGGACGTACGCCTTCATGGTTCCCCCTGGGGTGTGGTGTACGGGAAGGCGGCACGAGAGGGATGCTCACGGGCTCTGGGCCCGGCTCGCTGCCGCCGCCGAGAACACTCGCAGACCACAGGGCACTTCCCGGCCGTCTCCCCGTCCCGGGACGGCCGTCGGGCGATGTCCCGGGAACTCGCACTCCGGCCCACCGCGTCTCCCACCCCCCCGTGCCCGTACGGACGCGGCCCGCTCGGGCCCGGGCGCGGGATCGCACACCGGCTCCGGGCCCGGCTCGCTGCCGCCGCCGAGAACACTCGCGCCGTCCCGCGCGTCCCGGCAGGTCCGGGGGGCGGGGAGGGGTCGGTAGGAGGCGGGGCCGGAGGGGGCCAAAGGGCCGGCGGGTCCGGCAAACCGGCGGGAGGACCACGCCGGCCGGCCGGAACAGGACCGCGAACGAAGGCGATGTCCGACGTCTTCCTGACGCCTGTGGCGCACCCACGTCCCTGACGTGCCAGTCTTGATCACCGCGCGTCAGGAATTCGTCGGAGACGCGTCAGCGAGGGGGCGGGACAGTGACGGAGCGAGTACCGGGCGAGGAGTACCTGGAGGGCTACGCCGAGATCCTGACGAGTGTGTGCGGGACCCGGCGCAGGCTGACGCGGGAGGAACGCGAGATGCTCCGCTCCCGCGGGGAGCGGGCCGCGGCGGCCGGCATCGGGCTGCGGTCGCTCGTGCGCGCCCAGCACTCCGCAGCGCAGCGGGTGCTCTCGGGGCTGCCGGGGTCGGTCGCCGGTCATCTCCTCGGCGCCGTGGAGCAGGCGGTCGACGCCTTCGCCGAGGGGCATGAGCGGGCGCAGCGCCTGGCGGTACGTCAAGAGGAGGCGGCACGGCGCGAGTTCATCGACGACCTGCTGTACGGCCGGAGCGATCTCGGTCGTCTCGCCGAGCGGGCCGAACGCTTCGGGCTGCTCCTCGCCCACGCCCACGCCGTGGCCGTCGCCCAGGGACGGGAGCCGTACGGCGACGGGTACGAGGTCTCCCGTGCCGTGGAGGCCTCGCTCGTGGCACGGTTCGGCGACCGCCGCATCCTGCTCACCACCAAGGACGGCCGGCTGATCTGTGTCGCGCCGGCCGACGAACCCGAGGTGCTCACCCACTTCGCCAAGCAGGCGTACGCGGCGACCGACGGAGGCCAGGTCGCCGTCGGCCGGCCGCACCCCGGTGCGGGGGGCGTGGTCCACTCGTACGAGGAGGCCCTCAACGCCCTCGACCTCGCAGCCCGCATGGACCTGAACGAACCGGTCCTGCACGCCGCCGATCTCCTCGTCTACCCCGTCCTGACCCGCGACCGACAGGCCATGGCCGACCTCGTGGACACCGTCCTCGGCCCGCTCCAGCAGGCCCGCGGCGGCGCGCAGCCGTTCCTGGACACCCTCACCGCGTATTTCGACACCGGCTGCGTGACCGCGCAGGCGGCCCGCCGCCTCAGTCTCAGCGTGCGGGCCATGACGTACCGCCTCGACCGCATCCACCGCCTCACCGGCGCGGACCCCGGCGATCCCGTCCAGCGCTACACCCTGCAGACCGCCGTCATCGGCGCCCGTCTCCTGGGCTGGCCCGAACAGCCGCTGTGACGTCAGGCACCGCCCTCCGGCCCCTCGCGCCCGGCTCCGTTCCTGAGGGCGTGTCCGGCACGTACCGCACGGACCGCCGTCGGCGTGAGGCGCTCGCACGCGGCATCAAGAACGCGTAAAGACTGCCGGAACACGGCAATGAACACACGCACCGTTCCGTGGAACCATGCCGGAACAACGGCGGTGGCGGGGCACGGGGGCAGGTGGCGTACATGGGCTGGTTTCTTGGTCTCGGCATCGCGGGTCTCGTGCTGCTCGTCCTGTCCCTGGTGTTCGACGGGGTGCTGGAGGGGGTCCTCGACTCGATCGGCGGAGGGCTGGACGGGCTTCTGTCGCTCCCGGTGGTCGCCGGTTTCGTGTCCGCGCTCGGGTTCGCGGGCGCGATCACCCTGGGTGCCACCGGCGCGGGGGGCGTGGTCGCCACCGGTGCGGGTGTGGTGGTCGGGGGTGTCGTCGGGTGGGGGACGTGGCGGTTCGGCCGTGCGCTCCTGCGCGACGGCGGCGCGCCCGCGCCGCGTGGTGAGGATCTGACCGGTACGAGCGGTTCGGTGGTGACCGCGATCCCTGCGAGCGGCTACGGCGAGGTGCTGCTGCATCTCGCGGGTCAGCCGGTGAAGTACGCGGCGAAGGCCGCGGCTCCCGTCACGCGGGGCACCGAGGTGTGGGTGGAGTCCGTGCTCTCACCGACGTCCGTCTCCGTCCGTCCGGTCGAACGCTGACCGGGCGTCACCTTCTCTCCTTCCTTCCTCTCATTCTGTTCCGATCGAAAGGGGTTTCTCCATGAGCCCTGTTCTGACCGCTGTCGTGGGAATAGTCGTCCTCGTCGTCCTGCTCGGCCTCGTCGTCGTCACGCGCTACAAGGTGGCCGGCCCCAGCGAGGCCTTCATCATCACCGGCCGGCGCGGCAAGCAGGCCACCGACCCGGCCACGGGGCGGGTGTTCACGGACAACAGCGGCCAGAAGGTCGTGGTCGGCGGCGGCGTGTTCGTCGTCCCCTTCGTCCAGCAGAAGTTCACCCTCGACCTGTCCAGCCGCCACATCCCCGTCGCGGTCCGCGGCGCGGTCACCCTGCGCGGAGTGAAGGCCCACCTCGAAGGCGTCGCCATCGTCAAGGTCGGCGGCACCGAGGACTCCATCCGCGCCGCGGCACAACGCTTCCTCATGCAGCAGAACGGCATCGTCGGCTTCACCCAGGAAGTACTCTCCGGCGCCCTGCGCTCCATCGTGGGCCGGATGTCGGTCGAGGACATCATCCGCGACCGGGCCGCGTTCGCCGGGCAGGTGGCCGAGGAAGCCGAAGCCAGCCTCTCCGGCCAGGGCCTGGTCCTGGACGCCTTCCAGATCCAGGACATCACCACCGAAGGCTCCTACCTCGAAGACCTCGGCCGCCCCGAAGCCGCCCGCGCCAAGCAGGAGGCCGACATCGCCGAAGCCGTCGCCCGCCGCGCCGCCGAACAGGCACGCCTCAAAGCCGAGGAAGAGATCGCCATCGCCCAGCGCACCCTCTACCTCAAGCAGGCCGAGATCAAGGCCCAGACCGACGAGGCCGCCGCCCAGGCCAACGCCGCCGGCCCCCTCGCCGAAGCCGCCCGCCAACAGGACATCCTCACCGAACAGGAGAAGGTCGCCGCACGCCAGGCCGAACTCACCGACCGCCAGCTCGACACCCAGGTCCGCAAGCCCGCCGACGCCGCCCGCTACCAGGCCGAACAGGAAGCCGAAGCCCGTCGCATCGCCCTCGTGAAGGAAGCCGAGGCCGACGCCCAGCGCGCCAGGCTCACCGGCGAGGGCGAGAAGGCCCACCGCGCCGCCCTCGCCGACGCCGTACGCATCGAGGGCGAAGCCCACGCCGCCGCCATCACCGCGAAGGGCACCGCCGAAGCCGACGCCATGCGCAAGAAGGCCGACGCCTACGCCCAGTACGGCGACGCCGCCGTCCTCCAGATGCTCGTCGAAGTCCTGCCCCAGATCGTGGCCAAGGCATCCGAACCGCTCTCCGCCGTCGACAAGATGACCGTCATCTCCACCGACGGAGCAAGCCGGCTCACCCGCACCGTCACCGACAACGTCGCCCAAGGCATGGAACTCCTCACCTCCACCACCGGAATCGACCTCGCGCAGCTCCTCCAGGACATCACCCGGAAGACGGAGCCCGCACCGGCCGCGACGAGCGCACCGGTCGAGATCACCGGCTGAGAGTCGGGAACGGATCCCGCACGGCGGGGCGCGGGAGTCCGGAACAGCCTGGATGCGAGGTCGGCATCGGGGTGGGGCCGCGGACTCCCGTCGCGCCGCCGGCGGGCCCGTTCCCGGTCCACGACGGCCGGCGGTACGGCGCCCTCGCCGGGCGCCGGCGGTGCGGGAGCGGCCCAGCGCCTCACGGCGGTCGTCGGATCCGTGCGTACACCACGACAGAGGGGGAGTCATGGCCGCACTGCCACAGCAACGGACGACGGCCCGCGCCGCCGGGCACATGGTCGTCTGCGGCGACGACGGCCTCGCCCGCCGGCTGGCCGGCGAGCTGCGCGACGTCTACCGCCAGCGGATCGTCCTGGTCACGGCGGACGACGGGTCCGGGGCACGGGCCTCAGCGCCGGGCACGGAGCCGACGGCCGAGGACACGACGAGCGCGGGCACGGTCCTGCCCGTACGGGTGATGACGGCACAGGCTCCGACGCGGGAGACACTCCTGCGAGCCGGGGTCGACCGGGCGACTGCCCTGGCACTGCTGTACGAGGACGACGAGACGAACCTGCGGGCCGCGCTCGCCGCCCGCAGGCTCAGTCCCGGACTGCGGCTGGTGGTCCGCATGTACAACCGCAAGCTCGGCCAGCACCTGGAGGAGATCCTCGACCAGGCCGCGCTGGTCCACTTCCCCGGCATGGACCGGGCCGCCCTCGACGCCTCCACGACCGTCCTTTCCGACGCGGACACCGCCGCCCCCGCCCTCGCCGCCACCGCCGTCGCCGGGACGAACAAGGTCGTCCAGGCCGACGGCGTCCTCCTGCGGGCCGCCGAACGCACCCCGCCCGGACGCGGCGAGTCACCGGACCCAGGACTGTGCACCCTGGCGCTGCTCTCCTCCACCACCGCCGACCCGGCGGGCGCCGAGGGGTCGGAGGGCAGCAGCCCGCGGGGCCCCGTCCTCCTGCCGGACGACCGGACCGTGGCGGGCAGCACCGGGCGGGGCAGCGTCGTCCTGGAGACCGTCCGCCACGCCGGCCCCACCCTGCCCGCGCGACGGCTGGCCCGGCGCGGAGCACGGCTTCGCGATCTGTTCTCCCCCCGCCTGCGGTGGGCGCTGGCGGGGATCGTCACCGCCGTCCTCGCCCTGACCGTCACCACGACCGTCCTCACCGACGCCGATCCCGTCCACGCCGCCTACATCACGCTCCTCGACCTCTTCTCCATCAACGACCCCGCGGTCGACGCCCCGACGACGAACCAGGTCCTGCAGCTGCTGTCCGGTCTCGTCGGCCTCGCCCTGCTTCCGCTCCTCGTCGCCGGAGCCCTGGAGGCGCTGGGCACCTTCCGCGACTCCGGCGGCCCGCGCCGCCCGCCCCGGGGGCTGTCCGGCCATGTCGTCCTCCTGGGCCTCGGCAAGGTCGGCACACGGGTCCTCGCCCGGCTGCGGGAGCTCGACATCCCCGTCGTCTGCGTCGAGGAGGACCCCGACGCCCGCGGCGTCGCCCTCGCCCGGCGCCTCCATGTGCCGGTCGTCCTGGGGGACGTCACCGAGGACGGCGTCCTGGAGGCGGCACAGGTCCACCGGGCGCACGCGCTGCTCGCACTCACCAGCTCCGACACCACCAACCTGGAGGCCACGCTCTCCGCCCGTGGCGTCCGGGCCGATCTGCGGGTGGCCCTGCGCCTGTACGACGACGATTTCGCCGCCGCCGTCCACCGGACCCTGCGCACGGCCCACCCCCGAGCGCTCACCCGCAGCCGCAGCGTCTCCCACCTCTCCGCCCCGGCCTTCGCGGGCGCCATGATGGGCCGCCAGGTCCTCGGCGCCATCCCCGTCGAGCGGAAGGTCCTGTTGTTCGCCGCCCTCCTGGTCGCCGGTCACCCCCCGTTCGAGGGCCGTACCGTCGCCGAGGCGTTCCGTCCGGGCGCGTGGCGCGTCCTCGCCCTCGACACGGCCGCCCCCGCCGTACGCCGCCCCGACCTCGCCGCCGCACCTCACGACGGCGAACAGCCTCAGCTCCTCTGGGATCTCCACCCCGGCTACGTCCTGAGGCCGGAGGACCGCGTCGTCATCGCCGCCACGCGCCGCGGCCTCGCCGAACTGCAGGGGCGGCTTCCCGGCGCCCGAGACCCTGACGCGGCACCCCTCCGGCAGCGGACGGTCACGGGAGGGTGACCCGGCCGCGGGACCCTTCGCGCAGAACGCGGCGCGGCCGCGATCAGCGGGTTCCCGTCGTCAGTCCTGCCCCGGAGGAAGCAGTTCGCGTCGGAGGGCGGACAGCGCGAACGCGTGTGCCGAGGTGTGCTGCCACCGGGACCGTCCGAACATCACGTCCTCGGAGAGCCCGCTCAGCATGGCCACGGCCCGGATGACGAACTCGGGGAGGTCCACGTCTGCGAAGTGTCCCAGGTCCCGGCCCTCGCGGACGATGGCGTCCAGGCGCTCGTCCCAGCCGTCCAGCAGTTCCGTGAGGATCTGCCGGCCCGCTTCGTCGTGGCGCTGGGCCAGGACCTGCGTCCACAGCGCGTAGCGTTCGTCGCCCTGGTGGCGCGGCAGGTAGAAGCGGACGAACAGGTCCAGCCTCTCGGCAGGGGACGCGGCCCGGTCGGCGGCCTCCTGGAACCGGGCCCAGAGGTCCGCCTGGCTCCATGCGAGGACTTCGAGCAGGAGCCGGTCCTTCTTGCCGAAGTGGTAGAGGATGTGCCCGGTGCTCATGCCGGCCCGCGCGGCGATGTCCGACATCCGCAGGGCGGTCGTGCCCTTCTCGGCGATGACGCTGATGGCGGCGCGCATGGCCCGCTCCCGGGCATCGTCCCCGCTGGGCTGACGCTTCCTGTCGCTCGGGGCCCCGGACGAGGGCCGCGAGGCGGCGCCGGTCCCGGCGCCCGCCGACCCGCTCGCGCCTTTCGGCGGGAGGAGGGGGTCGGGCAGCGCGCGCCCGGTCTCTGACGTGGACATGAGCTCACTTTCGGTTCCGGAGATCCAGCTCTCGAAGTCTAGGTTCCGAAAATCTAGATTCTTAGTCTAGACTGAAAATCTAGTTAAGGCGAGGGGGAGTGCGCCGACCGGCTGCGCACAGTCGCCCCGACCGCCGCCAGGCGGCCCGCCCGCCCTGCTCACCACCCAGTCAGGAGACACCCACATGACGCGCGGATTCGATGTCGTGGAGACCTGTATCGCCGACCTGCGCGCGGCACTGGAGAAGGGCGAGACGACCGCGGTCGGGCTGCTCGACGCCTATCTCGCGCGGATCGACGCGTACGACCGACCCGGTACGGCCACGGCGCTGAACGCGATGGTCGTGATGAACCCGCACGCGCGGGCGGAAGCGGAGGCATCCGACGCCCGCCGCGCCCGCGGCGAGACGCTGGGCCCGCTGGACGGCATCCCGTACACCGCCAAGGACAGCTACCTCGCCGAAGGGCTCACCGCCGCGTCCGGCTCTCCGGCCTTCGAGCACCTCGTGGCCCAGCGCGACGCCTTCGCCATCGAGCGGCTGCGCGCGGGCGGCGCGGTCCTCATCGGCCTGACCAACATGCCGCCGATGGCGAACGGCGGCATGCAGCGCGGTGTGTACGGCCGCGCGGAGAGCCCGTACAGCGCCGACTGGCTCACCAGCGCCTACGGCTCCGGCTCCTCCAACGGCTCCGGCACCGCGACGGCGGCCTCGTTCGGCGCGTTCGGCCTCGGCGAGGAGACCTGGTCCTCGGGCCGCGCCCCCGCCTCGAACAACGCGCTGTGCGCCTACACCCCCAGCCGCGGCGTGATCTCGGTCCGCGGCAACTGGCCACTGGTGCCCACCATGGACGTCGTCGTCCCGCACACCCGCACCATGGCCGATCTGCTCGAACTGCTCGACGTCGTCGTCGCCGACGACCCGCAGACGCGCGGCGACCTGTGGCGCGCCCAGCCGTGGGTGGAGCTGCCCTCGGCTTCGCAGGTGCGCCCCGCCTCCTACCCGGCCCTCGCACCCGCCGACGCGGAGGCCGCGTCCGACGCCCTCGCCGGCAAGCGCGTCGGCGTGCCCCGGATGTACATCAACGCCGACCCCGACGCCGGGACCAACCCCGAAGGGGGCATAGGAGGTCAGACCGGGCAGCGCATCGACACGCGCCCGTCGGTGATCGCCCTGTGGGAAGCCGCCCGCCGTGACCTGGAGGCCGCCGGCGCCGAGGTCGTCGAGGTCGACTTCCCCGTCGTGTCCCACTACGAGTCCGACCGACCCGGAACGCCCTCCCTGCTCACCCGCGGACTGGTCGGCCGCGAGTACCTCACCTTCGAGATCGAGGACCTGTCCGCCTGGGCCTGGGACGACTTCCTGCGCGCCAACGGCGACCCGGCGCTCTCCACCCTGGCCGACGTCGACGGCAGCCGCATCTGGCCCAAGCGGGAGGGCGAGCTGCCCGACCGGTACGACGGCTTCGACGACACGATCGGCGACTACCCCCGCTTCGTGCGCGAGCGACCGTACGCCTCCCTCGCCGACATGCCGCACCTCGAACAGGGGCTGCGCGGTCTTGAGGAGACGCGTCGGGTGGACCTGGAGCTGTGGATGGACGGCCTCGGCCTGGACGCGGTGGTCTTCCCCGCGGTCGCCGATGTGGGCCCCGCGGACATGGATGTCGACACGGCGTCCGCCGACCTCGGCTGGCGCAACGGCGTCTGGGTCGCCAACGGCAACCTGGTCCCGCGCCACCTCGGCATCCCGACCGTGACCGTCCCCATGGGCGCGATGACCGACACCGGCATGCCCGTCGGGCTGACCTTCGCGGGCCGCGCCTACGACGACAACGCCCTGCTCACCCTCGCCGCCGCCTTCGAGAAGACCGGCGACCGGCGCACGGTCCCGCCGCGCACGCCGCGCCTGACGGCGGAGTGACCTGACGAGGGCCCCGCGGGGGTTGTGTGTGGGGCAGGCGCTCGTCGTGCGCCCCGGCGAACGCGTCGCCACCGATGGCGTGGTGCTCGACGGCGGCTCAGCGGTGGACCTGTCCCTGGCCACCGGGGAGAGCGAACCCGACCACCGTCGTCCTCGCGCCGGCCGTCGGCACGCCCGGGTTCCGGCTCGGGGCCGACGGGAGCCCCCAGGCGGCCGTGACGGCCTGTGTCACGGTGCCGGTCGTCGCCTGCCCGTGTGCCCCGGGGCTGGCGACGCCGACGGCGCTCCTGGCCGCGACCGGCCGGGGCGTCCGTCTCGGCGTCCTGGCCGGCCCGAAGGCGCCGGAGGGGTTGCGGCACATCGACACCGTCGTGCTCGACCGGCACGCTGACCGCGGGCCGGACGATGGTCACGCGCGCCACCACGGTCACGGACGCCGGCGGTTCCGGCGAGGAGGCCGTCCTGCGGCTCGCCGGGGCCGGTCGAGCAGGGGTCGGAGCACCCGCTCGGCCGGGCGGTCCCGGCCCACGCGCGGCGGACGGCCGGCGGATCGCGCCCGCGCGGACCGGAGCCGGGCACCTTCCGGCGGCGGGCATCTTCCGGCCGCGCGGGATCGAGGCCCTGTCGCTCTCACGGTTCGTCCAGGGCCTCGGCATGCCCGGGGTGCCTCCGGCGGGTCATAACCCGGGTCTTATGCCCGCAGGGATGACTCCCGTTCGCCATGTCCACGCCCATACTCGGCGGCGATGACACCCGAACCCCCACGATCGGAGTGCACGTTGCAGCCCACCAGATGGACGGCGGCCGTGACAGCGATGGCGCTGTCCGCGAGCCTCGTCGGCACCCTCGCCGGAACGGCGTCGGCAGCGCGGCCGGCGCCGGCACAGAAGGACAGCCCCGTGACCCGCGCGGTCGCGGCCGCGGACCTCGCAGTCGACAGCGGCCTCGACACCCTGATCAACTCGGCCCAGGAACAGTACGAGCGACGTCTCGTCACCCCCTGGGTGAAGGACCTCTACTCGGTGTCGTACGAGCGCAGCTACCGCGGCCTGCCGGTCGTCGGCGGTGACGCCGTAGTCCTCGCCGACGGTTCCGGCAGGATCCGCGCCCTCCAGTCCGCCTCCTCCGTGCGCATCGACGTGGCGACCCGGCCGTCGGTCACCGCGAAGAAGGCCGAGACGGCCTCTCGGAAGAGACTGGCCTCGGTCGACACGGTCGAGACCAGTCGGCTGGTCGTGCGCCTCAAGAACGACAGACCGGTGCTGGCCTGGGAGACCGTGCTGCGCGGCCGTACCGAGAGCGCGCCCAGCAAGCTGCACGTCTTCGTCGACGCACGTACCGGTGCCGTCGTCGACAGCTACGACGACGTGGTGGCGGGCACCGGCAACAGCAAGTGGAACGGGCCCGGTCCGGTCACCATCGACACCACCGCATCGGGCTCCACCTACTCCCTCCGCGATCCGAGCCGGACCGGCCTGAGCTGCGCCGACTACAGCACCAACGCGGTCTTCTCGAAGTCCTCCGACTCCTGGGGCACCGGCAACCCCACGAGCAAGGAGACCGGCTGCGTCGACCTGATGTTCGCCGCGCAGAAGCAGTGGGACATGCTCAGCCAGTGGCTGGGCCGCAACGGCGTCAACGGCAACGGCCGCAGCTTCCCCGGCAAGGTCGGGCTCAGCGACCTCAACGCCTACTGGGACGGCAGCTCGGTGACCATCGGGCGCAACAGCGCCAACGAGTGGATCGCCGGCGTGGACGTGGTGGCCCACGAGTACGGGCACGCCATCGACTCCAACACCCCCGGCGGCACCAGCGGTCAGGAGGCCGGGCTCGGCGAGGGCACCGGTGACATCTTCGGCGCGCTGACCGAGGCGTACATCAACCAGCCCGCCCCCTACGACGTCCCCGACTACCTGGTCGGCGAGGTCATCAACCTCCAGGGGCGGGGCCCGATCCGCAACATGTACAACCCGCCCGCCGTCAACAACGACCCCGCCTGCTACAGCTCGGCGATCCCCGGCACCGAGGTGCACGCCGCCGCAGGCCCGCTGAACCACTGGTTCTACCTGCTGTCCGAGGGCACCAGCCCCGGCGGCGGCAAGCCCAGCAGCAGCACCTGTAACCAGAGCACCCTGACGGGCGTGGGGATACAGACCGCGGGCAAGATCTTCTACGGTGGCATGCTGCTCAAGACCAGCAGCATGAGCTACAAGAAGTACCGCACGGCGACGCTCAGTTCCGCGAAGTCGCTCGACGCGACCTGCGGCCTCTACGACAGGACGAAGGCGGCGTGGGACGCGATCAGCGTGCCCGCCCAGTCGGCGGACCCGACGTGCACCCCGAGCGGTCAGAACAACGACTTCTCGATGTCGCTCAACCCCTCGTCCGGCACGGTCCAGCAGGGCGGCTCGGCGACCACCACCGTCGGCACCACCACCACGACCGGCACGGCTCAGTCGGTGACGCTGACCACCACCGGCCTGCCCGCCGGGGTGACCGCCTCCTTCAGCCCCGCGACGGTGCAGTCCGGCCAGTCCTCGGTGCTGACCCTGACCGCCACCTCCAACGCGGCACCCGGCACGTCCACGGTCGTCGTCAAGGGCCAGGGCGCCACGCTGTCGCACACCACCGACTACACGCTCAACGTCGGCGGAACCCAGCCCGGCAACGACCCGCCGGACATCGACGTCGCCAACGTGCAGGCGCACCTCGCCCAGTTCAACACCATCGCGAGCCAGAACGGCGGCAACCGCCGTGCGGGCAGCGCCGGCTACACCCAGTCGCTGGCCTACGTGAAGGGCAAGCTGCAGGCCGCCGGATACACGGTGACCGAGCAGAACTGCACCTCCTGCACCTACCCGTCGAACAACCTGATCGCCGACTGGCCGGGCGGCCCCGCCGACCAGGTCGTCATGTTCGGTGCGCACCTCGACGGCGTCTCGGCGGGCCCCGGCATCAACGACAACGGCTCGGGCTCCGCGACCCTGCTGGAGAACGCCCTCGCCCTCGCCCAGAAGAACCCGACGATGACCAAGCACGTGCGCTTCGCCTGGTGGACCGACGAGGAACAGGGCCTCAACGGCTCCGCGTTCTACGTCAACCGGCTCACCGCCGCACAGCGCGCCACCATCAAGGCCTACTACAATTTCGACATGGTCGGCTCCACCAACGGCGGCTACTTCATCAACAACCTCAACTCCACCGCCGCCGCACCCCTCAAGGCGTACTGGACCTCCCTGAACCTGGCGCCCGAGGAGAACACCGAAGGCCAGGGCCGCAGCGACGACTACTCCTTCCAGCAGGGCGGCATCCCGACCTCCGGATACGCGGCCGGCGCGAGCGCCCGCAAGACCTCGGCGCAGGCGCAGAAGTGGGGCGGCTCCGCCAACACCGCCTACGACTCCTGCTACCACAGCGCCTGTGACACCACGAGCAACATCAACGCGACGGTCCTGAACCGCAGCGCCGACGGGGTCGCCTACGCCCTCTGGAAGCAGGCGGTCGGCGGCACCACCCCGGCGCAGGACTTCTCCGTCGGCGTGAGCCCGTCCGCGGGCAGCACGGCCCCCGGCGGGTCCGTCTCGGCGACGGTGAACACCGCCACCGTGAGCGGCGCCGCCCAGACCGTGGGGCTCTCCGTCTCCGGCGCGCCGGCCGGCGTGACCGCCACGCTCAGCCCGACGTCCGTCCAGTCCGGCAGCTCCTCGGCCCTGTCCGTCCAGGTCGGCGCGAGCACCACGCCCGGCACGTACACCCTGACGGTCACCGGCTCGGGCACCGTCAGCCACACCACCACGTACACGTTGACCGTCACGGGCGGCGGCTCCTGCACTCCGCGCCAGCTGGTGGTCAACGGCGGCTTCGAGAACGGCAGCAGCCCGTGGAGCGCGAGCACGGGCGTGATCACCAACGACGCCCGGCAGGCCTCGCACGGAGGCAGCTACAAGGCGTGGCTGGGCGGCAGGGGTACCAGCTACACCGAGCGCGCCGCGCAGTCCGTGTCCATCCCCTCGGGCTGCACCTCGTACCGGCTCTCGTTCTTCGTCCACATCGACACGGACGAGACCGAGAACGTCGCCTACGACGTGGCCACCGTCAAGGCGGGCGGGACGCAGCTGGCGTCCTACTCCAACCTGGACGCGACCGCGGGCTACGTCGAGAAGTCGTACGACCTCTCGTCCTTCGCGGGCCAGACCGTCACCCTCGATTTCACGTCGGTGGAGGACCAGTCACTGCAGACCTCGTTCGTCGTGGACGACGTCTCGATCCAGGTGAGCTGAGGCCCGGCGCCCATCCGAACCGGTGAACCAGGCCCGGCCCCCGTCATCCGGGGGCCGGGCGGGCTCGCCCGACGCCTCCCGCACGACAGGGCCGGCCCCGATCCTCCGATCGGGGCCAGCCGCACTGCGCCAACCGGCGACGCCGGCCGAGTGGCCGGGCACGTGGGCCCCGCCTGGTTGTCGAGGACCACCACGTGCCGCGGACCCATGCGTACCTGTCAGGAGCGGGCACACGGCCGTCGCGCTCGGCCACCGCACCCCGCCGTGCCGTCGGGTGGGCCCCGGCGAGCTATCCGAACGACTGGACCAACAGGGCCGGTACGAGCAGTTCCATGGTGAGGGCGGCCGCGAACGCGCGCGCGGCCCTGGAGAGGGCGGCCGGGCGGGCGGCACCCTCGTGGCGCGCCAGCCGGCCGCGGCGGCGGCCGTGAGTGCGACGCCGCGCACGACGACCAGCAGGACGAGCACGGCGAACAGGCCGCCGTAAGGGGCCTCTCGACATCGACGAGGCCGTCCGGCGCGTGTGCGCGGCGAGCGAAGGCTCGCTTTCCCAGGACCGCTGGCGCAGCACCTTGCCCGATCTGAATCAGGACCCGGAGTGCGGCTGACGAACGCCGGGCGCACGCAGCGGTCGGCCTGGAACCGCCCGGTTCCGGCCGCTTTCGGCCCCGCCGACCGTGACGCACCGGTGCGCGCCATCGCAGGGGACATCAGCCTCGGACTCACGGGGTTGAGCGCATCGGCTGGGGTCTGGAGAAGTGCTCAAGTCACTGACGGGAGCGCAGCGTCTCGCTACCGTTCCTCTGGGACAGGGGGGACCATGGGACGCAGTCCGATCGACCCCGGCCGCTTGGCTGCCCGGTTCGCCAGGCTGGCAATCGCGGCCGCGCTGGACGCAATCGACCCGGACGGCTGGCCGGACCGGCGACGCATCATCGGCCGCGCAGTAGAGCGAAGTATCAACCCGAACGCGAGAACAGACATCACTCAGTTCCTCGACGCTGTCCGGAACGGTGAATTGGGTCGGCATGCTACGGATCCCCACGAAAAACTCACGAAAGTCTTCCGGGATCTGCTCTATCCATTCGACCGCGGGACACTGAGTAGGGCCGCCGACAGCATCGACGCCATGGCCAGCGCGCTGCCCTGGATAGACCGCAGCCAGCCCGCCTTGAGAGGGTTCATGCCTCACCTCGGCCATAGCAGCGGCTCTGCCTCCCGGCGCGGCATCACGCACCTCGAATCCGCCCGGTACGACGCGGAAGACATAGAACCCGCCGTTGACGCTCTCCATCTCTCCCTGGCCCGGCTGTTCCTCCGGCTCGGCCCACCGCCCGAACCCACCGGCACCGCATTCACTCCCGCGAGCAACGGCGGCGGAGGAGCGCAAGCATGAGCCTCGAAGACCAACCGGCTGAACTCCCCACGGCCTCCGCACCGGACCCCGTCCTGGCAGCCGGACTCAGCATCGCGGCCCAGTGGGGCGAGGCGCTCGGCGGGCCCGAGAAGCTCCAGGTCGCCCTCAAAGCCCTCGAGCCACAACTCCGACGCGAGCACGAGCTGAACAGACTCCGGCTCGACCGGCAGGAGGCTGACGCAGCCCGGAAGGCGGCTGCGGAAGAAGCCGAGGCGCGGCGGCGCGCACAGGCGCACGAAAGGGAGAAAGAACGGGAGGCAGGTGAGCGGATATCCGTCCGCCATCACAAGCATCGAATGCGGCTTCTCAACTCCGCCGTCACACTGTCGGTATTGATGCTCGGGGGCGGACTCTACGCCATGCCGATAAACGGCTGGATCGCCGGGGCATTGTGCGGTCCGAGCCTGCTCTCCCTGCTGCGGATCTTTGTGTTGCGGCGTAGCGCGGATGCCGACTTGCGCGAGGCGGGTCGTTCGGCGCGCGGGGCCAGCAACGCCCCTCCCCCGATCTGATCAGCGCATCACAGGTTGTCCGATCCGCGTCCGGGGATGCTCCTGGACGGATCGCATAACGGTCGCGCGGGCGGCGAGGCGGCCACGAAGGCCGCGCCGGAATCGGGAGCCCCGACCCGCAGGAGGCAACGGCCCTCGGCCAAGCGGGAGTGGGTGACGGACCACATGTCGGTGACCGCACCCCGGGCCTGCTTGTCGCCGGCGCCGAACCAGCACCGTCGAGTCGCGCGTCGCGCCGACGAACCGGCCCCGTGGGCAAAGGCCGGCCTCACGCGCGGCCTGTCGGCCCGCGGGTGACCGGGCCCCGGTCAGGCCGGCCGCGGGGCGGGTTCACGGGCGGCCCGGACAGCGGCGGACAGCACGCCGATGTCGTAGGCGCCGTGATGCCTGCGGCCGTTGACGAAGCAAGACGTTCATCGCCGAGCTGCTGTCCATGAACGCGGTCATGATCCCCTCGATGACCAACACCATGCCCCAGCCCCACCTGCCCCACGTTCTGCTTCATCATGTCCATCTCCCTGTGCGCCGGCTTCCCCGTCGCCCTCCCGATGAACCGTGGCTGGTCGACCGAGGCCTCAAGGACGGCATGCTCACCGTCCCACGACGAGCCCGTCGCCCCTCGCCGCAGGAATCGCCCTCGCCGGCGCCACGCTCTCCGACCGCCCGCCACGGGCCACACCGGTGGTCACCCCGCCCCGGCCACCCGTCACGCGGTGCGCACCGGCCCCCCGGGTGCGTAGTTCGAGGGGTACACGGCACACGCCTCCCCGCCGGCCGATCAGCCCACCTCCGCAAGCGGCCACGACCACCACGCCATGGAGCCGAGGGGTGGCCGCGGGCAGCTCGCTGTCATGACCGTCGTCAGCCTCCTCGTCCTGGCAGCCGGAGTCGTGGTAGCCGGGATCCTCGGCGATCTGACGATGTGAGCTGCCTCCGGCCAGCACCCCCTGACGGGTGACCATGGCCGGGCCGCTTTCGCCACGGATGCTGATCACCTCGTTCGGCGCGGGCCGGGCGCACCCATCAACCGCCGCTGCTCGACAGCTTCGTCGACCGATAGGCCGGCCCCCTCCTCCACACGCACCGACCTCGCCCTTGATGGAGCGCCTGCCGCGGGAGCAACACCCACGTCGGCAGCGACGAATGTGACGGCTCCGGCCGGCCGCCATCGACAGTTGCGCCCACCAAGGGCTGGCCCGTAACTGCTGGTCACGGAGCTGGTCAGGTGCGGAAACTCCGTAGCTGCCGAGTTCGCGGTGCCGGTATCGTCCGGTCTCCCGACCGCCGTACCAGCCACCTACGTTCAGAGAGCGATGCGCATGACCAGCCATCAGGCAACGACGACTCTGTGGCGTCCCACCGGCCCCAAGGAGCTGGATCTGGTTCGGGAGCTGAACTGGCGTGCGTGGCCGCCCCGGCTGCCCGAGCAGCCGATCTTCTACCCGGTCCTCAACGAGAACTACGCGATCAGGATCGCGCGGGACTGGAACGTGAAGCACGATGGCGCCGGCTTCGTCACTCGTTTTGAGGTCGAGTCGGAGTTCCTGAGCCGGTATCCCATCCAGCAGGCGGGCGGGCAGACGATCCTCGAGCTCTGGGTACCGGCCGAGGAGCTTGACGACTTCAACGCCCGCATCGTCGGCGAGATCCAGGTGGTCCACGAGTTCCACTGAGGCGGGGGGGGGCTTGCTGACGGAGCGCGTCGGCCCGGTGTGATGATCCCGGCGTGGCTGGCGTGATCACGGCGTCGGAGCCGTCCTGGACAGCCCCCCTTCACCGGGCGGAGCCCGCGTACCTTCGGGAAGCAGGTGACCGTGCTGCGGCACGCAGGCGCGGACGCGGCCCTCAAGGGCCGACCGTGCGGCCTGTCACCGGTACTCCACCGACCACCAGGTCGTCATCGACGCCGACACCCGGCTCGTCGTCGTGGTCGGCCGGCCGCTGCCCGGGAACGGCGACCTGAAGATCATTTACGGGACAGCCCTTGGATTCCGTCTCCATGGTCCTCTACACGCCGGGGCGTCTACGGGTAGGTCATGGTGGTGCCGTCAGGATTCCGCCCGAAGGCGGCCTCTAGAACGGCGGGGAGGTCTTCCTCAGGGACCGTGGTGCGTACGTACGCCAGAACGTGGAGAAATTCGTCATCGTCGATGACGCCCATGTGTTCCTGACGTAGTCGGTAGATGATCTCGACAAGCTCCGGACTCAGCTGCATCCAGGCACGGGAGCTTCGGATCTCTTCATCGACCTGCTGCGTGAACCAGCGCATGACCTCGTACGGGACCTCAGTGTGTTCCGCGCCCGGGTGGAAGCACACCGTCGGCTCCCGTGCCGGATCCTCATCGGGGATGATCGCGGTCACGAGATTCCGTTGCGCGGCCACGAGATTCAGTTCCAGATACCAGGCGTCATCGGGCACGGCGTACGTCACGGTGATCGCATAGTCGCCGTCAGGGTGTCGAAAGACCATTGCCGCATGCTGCCACGCCGCGCTGAGGAGCCGGGTCACTGAGGGTTCCTCTCGATAAGCGGGCTTCAGGCGGGCTCCAGGACCATGTTGGCCAGAAGGTCGGCCCGGCTGCGCCGATGACCAGTACCTGAACCAGAACTTGGCGCAGGTCACCGGGGGGTGACATCGGGGCAGCGGGCCGGCCACCGTACCTCCCTCGGCGCCGCGTGAAAGCCATTGCCGTGTGTCCCCCGCCGGAGGACGCCCGGTGCCCGGCCGCGCCCGGCGGATAAAGTCATGGCAAGAGCAGGAGGTGGAACGCGCATGATCCAAGAGGGTTCTGACCCGCCCGAGGACACAGCCGCTTCCGGCGAGGACTCGTCCTCGCCGGAAGCGGAGCTGCTCGGCCGGCGGATCGAGTACCTCTTCACCTACGTACAGCCACTGGGTCGGCGTTTCACGCTTCAGGAGGTCGTCGACGGGATCAAGGAAGCCGCGGGCCGCAAGGACGCGACGCTGTCCGTAGGCCGGCTGTGGGCCCTGGCCAAGGGCAAGGCACCCAACCCGACGGTGGGAACGCTGCGGGTCCTGGGCGACTTCTTCGGCGTCCCGCTCGCCTACTTCATCGACGACGAGGTCGAGGCCCGGGTCTCTGCGCAGCTCGCGCTGATCGCCGCGATGCGCGCCAACGACGTGCGTTCGGTGGCGCTGCGGGCGGCCGCGGTGGCGACGATGTCCACGCAGGGCATCGAGGCCGTGCGCTCCGTCATCGAACGGGCACAGGCCGCTCCCGCGGCGCCACCGACCGTCTGACCTGTGTACTGCCTGTGTAAAGTCTGGCGCCGGAGATCGTTGTGCGGCCGTGCGGGGCCCCGCGATCGGGTGAACGGCGAGAGGGAACTCGGGGCGCATGGACCGCCGTGACTGGCGTGAGCTGAGGACGCGGTACGAGACGCTGATCGGACGTTACGCCCTCTCTCACCCCTTCCAAGTCGACGAGCTCTGCTCGGCCATCGCCGCGGAGCGCGGCCGACCGCTGCTCCTGCTCCCCATGCCCGCCGTCATGCCCGCGCGCGCCGGAGTGTGCGGCATGTGGGTGTCGTTCGGCACCTCCGACCACGTCTACTACAACGTGGTGACGAGCCGCACGCACCAGACGCACATCGTGCTGCACGAACTGGCCCACATCCTGCTCGACCACCGAGAACCCAGCGGCCCCGAGCCCGGGATGCTCGCACAGCTCTTCCCCGACCTGGACCCGGCCATGGCCGCACGGCTGCTGGGCCGCACCCGGACGAAAGCCACGACGCGGCAGGAACAGGAGGCCGAGTTGCTCGCCTCAGTGATGTGGCAGCACTTCAACGTCGCACCGGCAGCCGCCGCATCGGCTTCCCCCGAAACGGCCGACACCCTCAACCGGGTGATCGGTGCCTTGTCCAGACGCACCACCCTGAGGCCCCGTTGAGGATTTTCGACCTCGTTGTCGTCCCGCCCCTCTGGCTGTTCGTGTGCTGGAAAGCACCGGGGCTCCGCTCGGCGCCGCGGCAGGACCGCCTCATGTGGCTGATGTGGGCGCTTTGGGCAGTCGCCTTCACCATCGGCGTGCCCGCGGTCCGCCGGGTCATCGACGCGGCCGTGGCGGTTCCGAGCTTCACGAACCTGCCGGTCCACATGCTGTCGCTGTGCGCCATGGGGGCGCTCTTCGAATTCATCCGCGAGGCGACCGGAGCCCGGCGTCACCGGCTCTCCGGGCTGCGCTGGATCCTGCTGGGGCTGGCGGAGGCCGGGCTGATCACCACCTTCGCCGCGAGCCCACTCCCGGACGGGGAGACCGACCTGGTGACCGTGACCCGGTCGCCGATGATCACCGCGTACTGGATGCTCTTCCTCGGATACATCCTGTACGGGGTGCTCAGCGCGATCCGCCTGTGCTGGCGGTACGGGCGCCACGCCGCACCCGGTCCGACCCGGACGGCGATGCGACTGCTCGGATCGGCCAGCTCCTTCGGGCTGCTGTACGTCGTCCACCGGCTCGCGCACCTGGCGGCCGCGCTCACGGGGCGGAGCCTGACCGGCGCACCAGGTGTGGTGGTGACCACGCAGATCCTTCTGGCGTGCACCCTGCTGCTACTGCTGGCCAGTGTGAGCTGGCCGTTCCTCGCCGGGTGCGCGACGAGGGCGCGGCTGCACCGGCAGGTCAAGGCCATCCGTCCGCTGTGGCGACTCCTGACGGAGTCGACGCCGGAGGTGGTCCTTCCGCTGCCCGCGGGCCTGCACAAGGACATCGACATGGTCCGCTACCGCTGCGTCATCGAGATCCGCGACAGCGCGCTCGCCCTGTCCGGTCACGTCTCGCGGGAGCAACTCGAAGCCGTACGGCGCGCCCTGGCGGAATCGGGGCTCCGCGGTGTCGAGCGGGACGCGACGGCCGAGGCGGCCGTCCTGCTGTACGCGGCGCGGGCCGAAGGCGCCGGTGAGCCGCCTCGGTTCCCCGAACGGGCCATGGTGCGGGACGGCGGCGACCTGGACACCGACGCCGCATGGCTGCGGAAGGTCTCGGCAGCAGTCCGCTCGTCCGAAGCGGACGCGGCCGTTGCACTCCTGCTCGAGGACGCGCATTCCGAGGTCCTCACGACCGAATGACTCCGGCGCCGGTCTCCAGGACTGAAGTGCTGGAGACCGGCGCCGTGTTCACGCTCCGGCCGGTGTCGGCCGGTGTGTTGCGGGTGTGGGTCAGCCGTTCCAGGTACCCGTGATGGCGTGGGCGCCGGGGGCGGCGGGCAGGCCCTGGAGGGCGACGGTGCCGGTGGTGGCCCAGGTGCGGTCGGCGTGCCGGACGGTGTGGAGGAGCTTGCCGTCGGCGGTGGTGACGGTCACGACGACCTCGCCGTCGACGGTGGCGGTGGCGACGGACTTGGCGGTGACCGTGCCGAGGATGCTCTTGATCTCGGTCAGCGGGGTCCAGGTGCCGTTGAAGTTGCGGACCGCGTGGTACTGGCGGGCGCCGTTGTCGGTGGCGACGACGATGTGCATCTCGTCCCCGGAGCCGGTCGTGCTGACCGAGGTGATCGGACCGGTCGGACCGGCGGCGCCGGCGACGTCGCCCCAGGCGAGCCAATTGCCGTTCCACTGACGGATCGTGTGGAAGGCCTTCCCACCGCTGATGGTGGTGACCTGGAGCTCACCGCGGACCACGGCGGTGGCGGCGGCCGTCACGTTGGCGACCTTCCCGGAGGTGATGTCCTTGAACGGCGTCCAGTGGCCGGTCGCGTTGCGGACGGTGTGGAACGCTTTGCCGTCGGCGACCGCGACGACGTGCAGGTCGTAGCCGATGTTCGAGGCAGTGACGCTGGTCAGGCCGCCCAGGGCGTTGGCCGCGCCGAAGACGTCGCCGAAGGTGCCCCAGGTGCCGTCCTGCTTGCGGATCGTGTGGAAGAGCCCGCCCGCGTTGGTGACGGCCAGGACGTGGCTGTCACCGTTCATCCCGACGACCGCCGAGCTGCGGATCGCGCCGATGCTGCCGGCGCCCTGCGTCTGCACGTCTCGGAAACCGGTCCAGGAGCCGTCCGCCAGACGGATGCCCTGGTAGAGGCTGCTGCCCGACTGGACCAGAGCCTGGGTACGCCAGCCCGGAGAAAGCGCACGGACTCGCTGGATCCAGTCGCCCTGGTCGTCGACCCGGGTGCTGAACGCTCCGGAGCGGGTCTCGCCGCTGCCCAGGCAACCGCCCTGGAAGCCGCGGCTGACCACACCGACGAGAGTCGGCTTGCCGGTCATCATGCGCAGGGTCGACGCACCCGCGTCGCCCTTGCAGACCGTCGCGTCGGCCGGGGTCTTCGCGGCCAGGTCGAAGCCGGTGGCGTCGGTTGCGCCCGCGCTGAAGGCCGCGCTGTGCCGACTGACGGAACCCCAGCCGTCCTGGGTACGGCCGTACCCGACGACGTCGAATTCCTCACCGGTGGTGGGGGCGGCCGAGGAGACGGCGACGGGCGTGATGCCGGTGGCGGGGTTCGCGAGGCGGACCATGACCAGGTCGCGGTCCGGGTGCGGGACCAGTTCGGTGGCGTCGGCGGTGAAGCCGGTGCCGGACATGATCCAGGCCTTGCCGACCGAGACCTTGGTCTTGTCCTTCGGAGCCCCTGCTGTGACGGTGTTGTTCTCAGCGGGCTTGTCGGCGAAGCAGCTCTTGGCGGTGATCACCCAGTACGGGTCCACGAGCGCGCCGGAGCAGCGCTTGGTGTCGCCGATCTCCAGCTTCGCGTTGAACTTGAGTACCTCGTCGTTGAGGGGCTGACCGGCCATCCGCGGGCCGGAGGAGCCGGTGATGCGCATCTCCAGCAGGACGGCCTGCTTGGGGTCGACGGGGTCAGCCTCGCCGAAGCCCTTGGACGTGTCCTCGGGAATGCTCAGGTTGCTGGTGGTGCCACCGATGGAGACGCTGGCGTTGATGTCCCGGTCGACGGTCTCGATCCGGTACGCCCGCGGGATGTTCACGGCCAGGTAGCCGGTGTTGTGGGCCTTGAAGCAGATCCTGGAGTCACTCGTCTTCAGGTTCCGCGCCCACACCATGATCTGGTACTGGTCGGAGCAGCTGGTGTGGCTGATGCCCCCGTCGCCGGCGATGAGGCCGGCACCGGTGGCTGCCAGGATCTCGTCGCCGAACGGGTAGGCCCCGTCCTCGACGGCGAAGGGAGCGCCGGCGTTCGCGGGCACTTCCTCGGCCGCCCCGGCGGTATGCGCGGGTGCCCCCAGTACGACGGCCGTGGTGGCGGTGGCAGCAGCCACCCATCTACGAGTTCGCAAGGCGATGACTTCACTTTCCTGAAACCGGTCTCGCCACGTGTATGGGGAGGCGAGATGAACCCGACACTTCCGGGTCGCAACAACTTGCAGTCCGCTCCGTTGCGAACTGACAGGACCAGCCTGGGGAGCCGCGCCGCAGCATAGCCAGGATTTTCATTGAAGTGAATTTCGTGTCGATCGAGCAGAATCGGAACACAATGCTCCGATTGTTCGCGGCCAAAGGTCGAGCCGTGGGAGGACAACTCCCCTACGGTGTGCCACCCTTGGTCCTCGCCCGGTGCTGATGGTGCATCACCGGGCGCTGGGGGGCCGGAGTATCCGGATCCCGGCCTGTCGCCGCTCCGCCTGGGAAGCGTCATCGAGCGGCCCGCAGGCCTCCCGCGTTCGCGCGTATGACACCGACGTCCACAGAAGCCGGCGTTGTGGCTCCTGTGCCGTCCGCATGCCCGCGCGACCGCGGCGTCACAAACCGAGGGGAAGATTTCGTGCGTCACAAAACACCACAGTGGTCTAGCGGGAGTGGGAGGAGAGGCATGGCCAGACCTGGCTTCCTCGGCAGAGGCCTGCTGCCCCTCGCTCTGGTCGCCGGGCTCGTCTCCGCCGCGCCCGCGGCCGCCGAAGGCCCGGTCACCCCACCCCTCACCGAACGTCAGCAAGTCGTCCAGCTCTGGCGGTCCGGCGGCCCGGCCGTGAAATCCGCGTCCGGGGCGGCACTCGTCGGCAACGACGAGCAGATCCGCAAGTACCTGGCCGACGGCCAGAAGGTGGCCGAGCAGCTCGATCTGCGCGAGGCCGCACTCAAGCTCGTCACCGAAGCAGGCGCCGGCGTCAGCGAGGCCGCCGCGAAGGCCCTCGACGGCACCCCCGAGGAACTCGCCGTCTTCATGAAGACCGGCTGGCAGCGGCCGCTCGCCGACGACCAGCGCGTCGAAGCCGCACGCGCCATCGAGTCAGGCGGCGCCGGTGTCCGCGAGGTCGGCAACGCCGCGATGCGCGGCTCGATCGAAGACATCCGCGCGTTCCTGACCGAGGGCCAGTACAAGCAGCGCGACGACGACGCCCGCGTCCGGGTCGCGCAGATAGAGGCCGCAGGCGGCCCCGCCACCAAGCGCGCCGCCGGCGAGGCTCTCCGGGCGGGCATCGCGGAGATCCGCGAGTTCCTCACGTACGGGCAGCACATCACCCACGCCCAGGACCGCGAACTCGCCACCATCCAGGACCTGGAAGCTCAGACCAAGGACGCCGGCGTCGCGGCCGAGAAGGCCAAGAGGACCGCGCAGGAGGAGTCCGAGAAGGCCAAGACAGCCGCCAGGCTGGCCAAGGTGGAGACCGCCAAGGCCGCCGCCGAGTCCGCGCTCGCCAAGAACGACGCGGTCCGCGCCAAGGACGCCGCCCGCCGCGCAGCGGAGTCCGGTCGCCGCGCCGCCGCCGCGGCCCGCACCGCCATCACGGCCGCGAGGGCTGCCAACGCCGCCGCGCAAGCAGCCGCCATGGCCGCCGAGAACGCCTCCAGCGCCGCCCTTCGGGCATCGAAGGCGGCGACCCGCGCATGGGAAGCGGCCGGCTCCGCCGAGGACCACGAGCAGGCCGCGGCCTACGCCGACGAGGCCGCCGCCGTCGCCTCCCGGATCGCCGACTCCACCGACGCGGTGAAGGAAACGGCGCGCCAGCTGCAGATCGTCATGCAGGCGACGTACGACGCCATCAAGGACATGCACCTCTCGGCGGATGAGGCGACGGAGTCCGCGAGGTGGGCCAAGGAGTCCGGTGTCGAGTACGGGGCCGCTCAGGCTGCCGCCGCCTCGACCCGCCGGCACGCCGCGGAAGCCAAGCGTGCGGCCGACGCCGCCGTGGCGTACGCCGCGGATGCGGCCCAGGCCGCCGGTGAGGCCGCCGCCGCGGCCCGTTCGGCCGCCGACCATGCCCGCAAGGCGGCTGTGGCCGCGCGCGCGGCCGCCGGGCACGCCGGCGACGCGCAGGAAGCCGCGAACCGGGCGAAGGCCGCCGCCGCGGGGGCTCTCACAGCCGCCCAAGCCGCGGAAGCAGCCGTCAAGCAGGCCGAGACCGTGCAGGTGACGGCCCGCAAGACCGAGGCAGAAGAGATCGCCGCCCGCACCCGCACCCTGGTCAACGAGGCCAGGGACGCCTCGGACAACTACAACGAGGCGAAGGCGGAGATCGTCCGCGTCTCCCAGGAAGCCGTCAAACTCGACGTCGACTTCATGCAGCTCGCCGACCAGGCCCGCCAGCCCGGCGTGGACCCCGCCCTCATCGCCCTGACCGGCCGCAAGATGGCCCTGATCGCGATGCAGACCCGTGGCGCCTGGAGCCGCGTCGCCGCCGAGGCAGCCCTCTCCGGCGACGACGCCACCGTCGTGGCGTACGCGAGCACCGGCTGGAAGTCGGCCGATGCACAGGACGAACGCGACCTGGTCAACACCATCGCCCAGACCGGCGCCTACGAAGACCTGCGCAAGGCAGCGGCCGCGGCCCTGGCCGGCACGCCCGCCCAAGTCCACACCTTCCTGACCACCGGTCAGTACCAGGCAGCGGCCGCCGACAACCGCATCGCGGTGTCCCGCATCGCCGAAGCCGGCGGCACGGGCGTCAAGGAGGAGGCCAAGAAGGCCCTCGACAACGCCGACCCCAAGACCCTGGACACCTTCCTCACCAGCGGCCAGCACCAGGCACGGCTCGAAGACGACCGTGTCAAGGTTGCGAGCCTGGCCGAAGGCGGCACCCCCGAGGTCAAGGCGGCGGCCGAAGCCGCGCTCGCCAGCCCCGACACGAATCTGCGTACCTTCCTCGAGTCCGGCCTGTTCCGCGCCCAGCGCCGCGACCAGCTGAACGCCGCGCACGTCGCCCAGGTCAAGGCAATCATCGCGGGTGCCAGCCAGATCGCCGCGCGCGCGTACGAAGACGCCTTCCACGCAGCCGAGAGCGCCGCCCTCGCCCAGGGCTATTCCGACCAGGCGAGGGAGCACGCCAACACGGCGGCCGCCTACGCCAACACGGCCGCAGGCTGGGCCGACCAGGCCGCACAGTCCGCGACGAGCGCCCGCAACTCCGCCAACGCCGCCGCGGCCTCCGCCTCCAGTGCCCGCGCCGCCGAGAAGCAGGCAGCCAGTGCCGTCCGCCGCGCAGACGACTCGGTCACGGCCGCCGGCGCCAGCTTCAAGGCAGCGGTCGGATACGCGGAGGACGCCTTCCGAGCCGCTGAGGAAGCCCGGGTCTCCGCCGTCAACGCCGGCGCCAGTAGCGAAAGCGCGCAGGTCACCCACAACGAGACCATCGACCGCTACATGCGGGACCAGCACCAGAAGGCGGTACAGGAGAAGCTGCGCGCGGACGCGGAGCAGAAGCGCAAGCTCATCAAGCTCGGCTTCGGCATCGTGAACTTCCTCCTCACCAAGCAGCTCCCCGCGGACACGCCCATCGGCGTCCGACTGGACGTCGTGCACTTCGGCCTCGACATCCTCGGCATGGTCCCGGTCTTCGGCGAGGTCGCCGACGGAGTCAACTGCGGCATGTACGCGATGGAAGGAACCATCGAGTACTTCCACCCCATCGGGCGCGAGGGCGCATGGATCGACGCGGGACTGGCCTGCGCCTCCATGATTCCCGTCGGCGGCTGGGCCACCACCCCGTTCAAGTTCGCCCGTTACGCGGAGAAGTACGGCCCCGACGCGAAGAAGCTCTTCGACGACTTCGCCACCTTCCTCAAGAAGGCACCCAGCTGCCCGGGGGTGAAGAACAGCTTCCCGGCCGGCACCCGAGTCCTCATGGGCGACCGGACCACGAAGCCCATCGAGCAGGTCCGTGTCGGTGACACGGTTCAAGCCGCCGACCCGGTCACGGGTGCATCCGGTCCCCGTCGCGTCGAGGCCACCATCTACACCCCCGACGACCGCGACTTCACGGACGTCACCTTGAGCGCCGCTCGCGGTGAGAGCACGGTCACCGCCACCGACCACCACCCCTTCTGGTCCGTGAAGACCAGGACGTGGACCGACGCGGCCGACCTGAACGCGGGTGACACCCTCCGCACGGGCGACGGCGACACCGTCCAGGTGGACAAGGTCCGCCAGTGGAAGACGCTCCAGCCCGCCTACAACCTCTCCGTCAACGACCTGCACACGTACTTCGTACTCGCGGGTACGACCTCGGTCCTGGTCCACAACACCACGCCCTGCCCCAACCTCTTCGACCTCCACAAGCAAGCGGACGGCACCCTGTACAACGGGTGGCAGCATGTCCTTGCGCGGCATATCAAGGGGAGCCCTGAGAATGCGGGGAAGACCTACTTCCACCTCCAAGGACGGTCCGGCCCCCTTTCGCAGGCGGATCTCGACGACATCGCCGAGTTGATCAGGGAGACCGTCGAGGACGGAGTATCCTTCCCCAACACTGGGGTACTCCTGGACGGTACGCCGAGGAACGGGACCAAGTATCAACTCGACTTCGGAGACGAGGTCATCGGCAGGAGTCCCGATGGCACAGACCTCCATCACATCGAAGTGATCATCGACCCTGACGGCACGCTCCGTACCGCATATCCGATCCCCTCACGCAACTACAGGGGATGAGATGACCGCATCACAGGAAATGGAATGGGTGTTGGCCGGGTCCGGGTGGGCCAGGTGGCGATGGTCGGTGGAAGGTGAGGCGCACCAGTTCAGCGTCTCGTACACCGGCGAGGCGCTCGAGTGTCTCCTGGACGCCACGGCCGACCTGCGCCTGGGGGCTCGCTTCACCTACGCGACGCTGGAGTCCGAGCCCGAAGGATGGCGCGTCTTCCTCACGGCCGCCGGAGAGGAGGTGTTCGTCCAGATCGTCCAGTATCCGTACATGCAAGACGAGTTCCGCTGGAGCGACGCCGTCCTGTTGTGGGCCAAGCGAATCGACATGCGGGGTTTCATCGACGCGGTGTGCCGTATGACGGACGAACTCCTTGCCAAGCACGGGCGAGACGGCTACATGCGCCAGTTCGGAAAGCCCTTCCCTGTCGGCCCGTACGAGCGGCTGACCGGAGAAGTAGGCGCTAAGGAGAGCTAAGGGCCGTCCCGAGGATCTTCCAGATCCAGATCCGTGCGAGGACGTGCTCGGCCCGGGCTCGGACCTGCTTGTGGGATGTGTCGTGTTCCTCTTTCCAGCCGCGGAGTTCGGTCCGACCGCGCTCCGCGGCGGTGAGGGATGACGACCCGGTGCCCGGGTAGCCGCCGTCGGCGATCGTGATGGTCTCGCCGACGGCGGCTCCCCTCTCCCGCTCCTCTCGGGCCTTCGGCAGGGTCACAACAGCAGGCCATGGAGGCTGGGCGCACACGGCACACCCGAACTATGGTGCCCCACCACATACGCCCCTGACCTGCCGCTTCCTACGGTATGGCGACACCGAATCGTCCCCGTACCTGCCTGGAAGTGGTGCACATGGCCGCCGCAACTCCCTCCCCGACGCCACCCGGTTCCCTCAAGCGGATCGTCGCCGCCAGTCTCATCGGCACCACCATCGAGTGGTACGACTTCTTCCTGTACGGGTCCGCCGCCGCGCTCGTGTTCAACAAGCTGTTCTTTCCCGATTCCGATCCGCTCGTCGGGACCCTGCTGTCCTTCCTGACGTACGCGGTCGGGTTCGCCGCGCGGCCGCTCGGGGCGCTCGTGTTCGGGCACTACGGCGACCGGCTCGGGCGGAAGAAGCTGCTGGTGCTCAGCCTGCTCCTGATGGGCGGGGCCACCTTCGCCATCGGGCTGCTGCCGACGCACGCGACCGTCGGGTCCGCCGCCCCCGTGCTGCTGACCGTGCTGCGGCTCGTGCAGGGGTTCGCGCTCGGTGGTGAGTGGGGCGGGGCCGTGCTGCTGGTGTCCGAGCACGGGGACGCCAGGCGGCGCGGGTTCTGGGCCTCGTGGCCGCAGACCGGTGCGCCGGCCGGGCAGTTGCTGGCGACCGGTGTGCTGTCCGCGCTGACCGCGCTGCTCTCCGACGCCGCCTTCGCCTCGTGGGGCTGGCGCATCCCCTTCCTGCTCTCCGGTGTGCTCGTGATCGTCGGCCTCTGGATCCGGCTCTCCGTCGACGAGTCGCCCGTCTTCAAGGCGGCCCTCGCCGCCGCCGAGGAGCGCAAGGCCGTCGACGGTCAGGTCGAGAAGCTGCCGCTGGTCGCCGTCCTTCGGCACCACTGGCGGGACGTGCTGATCGCGATGGGCGCCCGTATGGCGGAGAACATCTCGTACTACGTGATCACCGCGTTCATCCTGGTCTACGCGACCACCGAGGTCGGGCTCTCCAAGCAGACCGCGCTCAACGCCGTTCTCATCGGCTCCGCCGTCCACTTCGCCGTGATTCCGCTCTGGGGCGCGCTCTCCGACCGCCTCGGCCGCCGTCCCGTGTACCTGATCGGCGCGATCGGCGTCGGGGCCTGGATGTTCCCGTTCTTCACGCTCATCGACCGGGGCACCTTCGGCTCCCTGCTGCTCGCCGTGACCGTCGGCCTGGTCCTGCACGGGGCGATGTACGCGCCGCAGGCCGCCTTCTTCTCCGAGATGTTCGCGACCCGGATGCGCTACTCCGGTGCCTCCATCGGCGCCCAGTTCTCCTCCGTCGCCGCCGGCGCGCCCGCCCCGCTCATCGCGACCGCGCTGCTCGCCGACTACGGGAACTCGACTCCGATCGCCCTGTACGTGATCGCCGCCGCGCTGCTCACCGTGGTCGCCATCGCCTGTGCCAAGGAGACCCGGGACCGTGACCTCGGGGAGATCGAGGAGCGGACCGCCGCCGACGCCAAGGTCGGCGCCGACGCCTGAGTTCCCGACCGGTCGTGGACGGCCCGGTGCCCCGCTCGTGACGAGCGGGGCACCGGGCCTTTCTCATGGGCTCGGGACCGCATCCGCTCTCATACGCCCGTGACCGCGTCCGCCAGGGCGTGCAGGCGCAGTGCCAGCTGGATCTCCAGGGCGCGGGCCGGGGACTGCCAGTCGGGGCCGAGGAGGCGGCCGACCCGCTCCAGTCGCTGGGCCACCGTGTTGACGTGGACGTGGAGTTCGTCCTTGGTCCGGGCCGGGCTCATGCCGCTCGCGAAATAGGCGTCCATGGTGCGTATCAGGTCGGTGCCCCGGCGCCGGTCGTACGCGACGACCTGGCCCACCGTCCGGTCGACGAAGCCGTCGATGTCCCGGCTGTCGGCGAGGAGCAGGCCCAGGAAGCCGAGGTCCTCGGCGGCGGCGCCCTGGCCGGAGCGGTGCAGGAGCCGGAGCGCGTCGAGGCAGCGGCGGGCCTCCTCGTACGCGACGGCCACCTGGTCCGGGTGGTCCAGGGGCGCCCGTACGGGAGCGGAGGCGCCCACCGTGACGGGTTCCCGCAGGGTGCCGCCGAGGCTGCGCGCGGTCTGCCGGGCGAGGTCGGCGGCGTTCTCACCGGGGCCGAGTGGCAGCAGCAGGACCGTGCCGCCGTCGCGGGCCGAGGCGAGTCCGTGCCGGGTGGCGGCCAGGTGGGTGGCCGCCGACCAGAGGCGCTGGCGGTCGGCGCCCTCCCGGCCGCCGGCATCGGGATCGGCCGTGCCGCCCGCCCGGTCGATCCGTGCGGCGAGCACCACGTGCGGGGCGTCGCTGTCGGTACGGAGCCGGGCGGCACGCTCCTTGAGGAGCCGGCGGTCACGGTCGGGTGCGTCGAGGAGGTCGTCGAGGAGTTCGCCCCGTACGCGCTGCTCGGCCTCGCCCGCCGAGCGGCGGGCGAGCAGGAGGAGGGAGGTGACGAGCGCGGCGCGTTCCAGCGTGCGCTGGTCGACCGGGTCGAGGTCCGGCTGGCCGTGCAGCACGAGGGCACCCAGGGTCTCGCCCCCGGCGGAGACGGCGGCGACCCAGTCGTCGCCCTCGCGGACGGCGTGGCCCCCGGCGCGGCGGGCGGCGCCGGCTCCCTCCTCGGTGAACTCGACGGTTCCGCCGAGGACCTCGGAGACGGCGTGGGCCACGTCGTGGACGCCGCCGCCGTGCAGGACGAGCTCGGAGAGCCGGTCGTGGACCTCCGAGGCGCGCTCGATGACGCCGCTGTGCTCACGGATGATGTCGTTGGCGCGCTCCAGCTCGGCGAGGGCCGAGCGGGTCTCCGCGAGGAGGTTGGCCGTGTCGATGGCGACGGCGGCGTGCGCGGCGAAGGAGCAGAGCAGCGCGACCTGCTCGCGTTCGAAGACCCTGGCCCTCCGGTCGGCGGCGAAGAGGACGCCGATGACCTGGCTGCCGAGGCTGAGCGGTACGCCGAGGATGGCGACGAGGCCCTCGTCCCGTACGGCCGTGTCGATCGTCCGGGTGTGCTGGAAGCGGGCGTCGCCGAAGTAGTCGTCCGTGACGTACGGGCGGGCGGTCTGGGCGACGAGCCCGCCGAGTCCTTCGCCCATGCCGAGGCGTACCTGCTGGAAGCGCGCGGAGACGGAGCCCTCGGTGACCCGCATGTACGTGTCGCCCGCGGCCGGGTCGTTGAGGCTCAGATAGGCGACCTCGGTGCCGAGGAGCGAGCGGGCGCGCTGGACGATGGCGCGCAGCACGGCGTCGAGGTCGCGGAGTCCCGCGAGGTCGTGGGCGGTCTCGAAGAGCGCGGAGAGTTCCGCCTCGCGGCGTCTCCGCCCCTCCAGCTCGGCCCGCACGCGCAGGGCGAGCTGTTTGGCCTCTTCCAGTTCGGCCAGCGCCTCGGGGCCCGCGCCGCTCGCACGGGCGAGCAGCACGGGCCGGTCGTAGGCCTCCGTCGCGGCTCCTCTGGCGAGGAGTTCGAGGTAGGAGACGGGTTCGTGGGACATGGACACAGGGATACCTGCCGAACGTGTGGTCGCACCACCCCTGTGGACAACCTTCACGGGGAAGCAGGGACACCAGGGACGCCGGGGGCAGGGGCCCCGGAGGCGCCGGGGGCAGGGGCCTCGGGGGCGTCCCTCAGTGGGCGGTCCACCCGCCGTCGAGCGTGAGGGAGGTGCCGGTGATGAAGGAGGCCTGGGGGGTGCAGAGGTAGAGCACGGCCTCGGCGACCTCGTCCGGCTCGATGAGCCGCTTGAGCGCCGAGTCCTTCAGGAGGACCTCGGAGAGGACGCGCTGCGGGGGGATGCCGTGGGCGGCGGCCTGGTCCGCGATCTGCCGTTCGACGAGCGGGGTGCGTACGTAGCCGGGATTGACGCAGTTCGAGGTGACCCCGTGCGGGGCGCCTTCGAGGGCGGCGGTCTTGGACAGGCCCTCCAGACCGTGCTTGGCCGCCACGTACGCGGACTTGAAGGCGGAGGCCCGCAGCCCGTGGACGGAGGAGATGTTGACGATCCGGCCCCAGCCCTGGGCGTACATGTGCGGCAGGGCGCCCCGGATCAGCCGGAAGGGCGCCTCCAGCATGACCGTGAGCACGGTGTGGAAGACGTCCGGCGGGAACTCCTCGATGGGCCGGACGAGCTGGAGTCCGGCGTTGTTGACGAGGATGTCGGCGCCGTCGGCGGCCGCCTCGGCGGCGTCCAGGTCGGTGAGGTCGAGGAGCCGGGGTTCGAGGCTCCCGGGGAGTTCGGCGGCCTCCTCGGCGAGGGTCTCCAGGCCTTCGGCCGCCCGGTCGACGGCTCTGACCCGGGCCCCCGAGGCGGCGAGCCGCAGCGCGCAGGCGCGCCCGATGCCGCCGGCCGCGCCGGTGACGAGCGCGGTGCGGCCGGTCAGATCGAGGACGACGGCTCGGGGCTGAGGTGCGGCGGCGGGCGCATCGGGGTCCGATACGGCACCGAGGGGGGCGGTGATGGGGGCGCTCATGCTCCGCACCCTATGAAGCGTCCACTCCCCCACCGATGTGTTTCGGACCCATAGTTCAGCTGGTTGCTGTGGTGCGGAACCATGTGGGTTCACCGGCCAGCGCCTTCTCGATCCGCAACAGCGAGAAGCGCTTCATCTCCGGCAGGTCGTTCACGTCGAACCAGCCGACCTCGGTGGACTCGTCGTCGTTGACCCGGGCCTCGCCGCCCACCGCGCGACAGCGGAAGGAGACGTCCAGGAACTGGCACTGGTCGCCGTTGGGGTAGACGACGGGCTTACGGAGGGTCTCGACGAGCACGATCCGCTCGACCTCGCAGCGTACGGCGGTCTCCTCGAAGACCTCGCGCACCGCGCAGTCGGCGGGCTGCTCCCCGGGCTCGATGATGCCGCCGATGACCGCCCAGCGTCCGTTGTCGGCACGCCGGCCGAGCAGCACCCGGCCTTGGTCGTCGAAGACGACGGCGCTCACTCCGGGCAGGAAGAGGAGCTGGTGGCCGGCTGTCTCGCGCAGGGCCCGGATGAACTCAGGGGTAGCCATGGACCGACCCTAGATCATCTGCGGGCCGCCTCCTCGGGCGCCGGTGCCGCCCTGCTCCGTCCCCGTGCGCCGGGCACGTACCGAACGGAAGGCCGACCACCCGAGGCCGGCGGCCGCGAGCGCCACCAGGACCGCCTCCGGCAGGGTGCCCATCCGGGTCGCCGGGGTCAGCGAGGAACGCAGCGGCACCTTCTCGACCAGGACGTCCGGGGTGAACATCTTCGTCTCGGCGACGATCTCGCCGTCGGGGCGGATGACCGCGCTGACCCCGCTGGTGACGGGGACGACCACCGACCGGCTGTGCTCGACGGCCCGCACCCGGGACATCGCGAGCTGCTGGTAGGTCATCTCGCTCCGGCCGAAGGTGGCGTTGTTGCTGGGGACGCTGATGAGCTGGGCGCCATGGGTGACGGTGTCGCGCACGGCCCAGTCGAAGGCCGCCTCGTAACAGGTGGCGAGGCCGACCTTCGTACCGGCCAGGTCGAAGACGCCGACCTTCGTACCGGCGCCGAAGTCGCGGCTCACCCGGTCGACGTTGCTGTTGAAGATGCGGACGAAGGAGCGCATCGGGATGTACTCGCCGAAGGGCTGGACGTGCCGCTTGTCGTACGTGGCGACGGGGCCGCGGTCCGGTTCCCACTGGATGAGGGTGTTGCGGAGCTTGCCGGTCTCGGGCGCGACGACCGCGCCGATCACGGTCGGCACGCCGATCGCGCGGACGGCGCCGTCGATGACCTCGGCCGCGTCGGCGTTCGCGTACGGGTCGATGTCCGAGGAGTTCTCGGGCCACAGCACGAAGTCGGGCTGCGGAGCGCGGCCGGCCTTGACGTCCGCGGCGAGTTCGCGGGTGCGGGCGACGTGGTTGTCGAGGACGGCCCGGCGCTGGGAGTTGAAGTCGAGACCCAGGCGCGGGACGTTGCCCTGGACGGCGGCGACGGTGGCCGTGCCGTCCTCGGCCGAGTCGTCGACGAGAGGCAGCGCCGCGAGCGCTCCGGTGACCGGAACGAGTACGGCGAGCGCGGCGGCCACGAGCGGGCCGCGCGGGAAGGCACGGGGCGTACGGGGGCGAGCCCCGGCGGCCGTGTCAAGCCCGGTGCCGCTGCCAGAGGCCGGTGTTCCGGCCGAGCCGAGGGGGCCGGACCCGGTGTCCGTGCCGGTGGGGACGGGCTCGTCGCCGACCGCGCCGGCCGCCGTTCCCGCGGCCCGGCGGGCCTGGATCTGGCGGTACGCCTCGTACAGGCCGAAGCCGCAGAGGGCTACGGCGAAGCCGAGCACCGGTGTGCCGCCGACGGCGGCCAGCGGCAGGAAGATCCCGTCCGCCTGGCCGAAGGCGATCTTGCCCCAGGGGAAGCCGCCGAAGGGCACGCGGGCGCGTGCCGCCTCCGCGAGGATCCACACCCCGGCGGCGAAGAACGGCCACCACGGGAGCCGGGAGACCGCGGCGACACCGAGGCCGGCGAGCGCCACGAACAGCGCCTCGATGGCGGCCAGGGCGAGCCAGGGCCCCGGCCCGACCTCCTCGCCGGTCCAGATGAGGAGCGGCAGCAGGAAACCGAGACCGGCGAGGTATCCGAGGCCGAATCCGGCGCGGAGCCGGCGGCCCCTCAGGGTCCAGCCGAGCAGGGCGAAGGCGGGCAGCGCGAGCCACCACAGGGGGCGCGGCGGGAAGCTCAGGTAGAGCAGGAGCCCGGACAGCAGAGCCGCCCCGGGCCGGACGAACCGCCGCAGCCGGGTGACCGGCGCGGGTGCGGTGTCGGCTGCGGACGCGTCGACGGGGGTGATGGTGGCGCTCACCTTGGGGAGTCTACGGGGCGTTCCTGTCGACGGAGGAGGGCGGGCGCGCCGGGCGTGGGGCCGGTGACCGGCCCCGACGCACGCGATCGCAGCAGTTCACGGCTCCGGGCTCTGGGCCTCGGGCCGCCGGCTCCGGAGGTCCGGTTCATTCTTGGTACCTGACGTGTCACACGGGGCGGCCGGTCGGCGCGGGAGGCGCGGGCGGGGCCACGTCGCGGAGGCGGTCGCGGATGACGCGGACCGCGGACTCGGCGTCATCGACGGTGACGGTGAACGTCCGCCCGTCGCCGAGGCGCAGGATCAGACCCTCGCCCCGCCGCACGACCACGGCCGTGCCCTTCTCGGGGCGCCAGCGGTAGCCCCAGCCGCCCCACTGCCGCGGGGTGACGCTCGGCTCGAAGTCGGCGCCGACGACATGGGAGAGGAGGATGCGGCAGCGCGGCACGCCGATGTGGCCGCAACGGACCTCCATGGCGCTGTCGTCGACCTTCACGGCCACGTGGACGAAGGCGAGCGTGCCGAAGAGCACGAGCAGTCCGACGGCGACGCAGCCGATCACGGCCATCAGCAGGGGCGCGATGCCCGAGGTCCAGGCCGACTCGACGGCGAGGGTGATGCCCAGGGCCATGCAGGCGGCACCGGCGGCCGCCGCGACCCACTGGAAGCGGTTGGTGGCACGACCGGTCCAGACGGCGGGCGTCCGCTGGTCGGCGTACTGATTCCGGGCATGGTCCCTCATATCGGGAAGAGTACCCAGGATCGCCCGGAACAGCGCGACGGAGCGAGGTCGCCTGCGGACGCTCGGTGAGCGAGGGTGTCGCCCGCCCCGCCGCCACCGCCGTCCCCGCTCGACGGGCGTGACATTCCCCGCTCGACGGCCGGGCGGCACCGGTCGACGGTCGGGGCGGCACCGATGGCCGGGTGGCACCGCTCGATGGGCGGGGGGGGCCGCCGCTACGTGGGCGGGTAAAGCACCGCTCAACCGACGGGGTCGGCCGGCGCTACGTGGGTGGGCAAGGCGCCGCTCAATGGGCGGGTTCGGCCGCCGCCAGGAGCCGGCCTTCGGCGTAGCCGAGGGCGGTGACGGGGAGCGGGCCCGGGCGGCCGCTGAGCAGGACGGAGAGGCTGCCGGTGGGGTCCGCGTCGGGGGCGGGTTCGGCGCCGACCCGGCGGAGCGCCTGTGCGGCGACGGCGTCGGCGGAGCCGTGGAAGACGAGCGGGGCCAGTCCGGCGCGGCCGCGGGCTTCGAGGGCGGCGAGGATGCGGTCCTCGACGAGTTCGTAGTGGGTGCAGCCCAGGACGACGGCACGGACGTCGCGAGGGGTGAGCGCGGCCGCGGCGGCGACCGCGCGGTCCACGGCCTCGGGGTCGGCGTGCTCCACGGCGTCGGCGAGTCCGGGGCAGGGCACCTCGGTGACCTCGGCGCCGTCGGCGAAGTCGCGGATGAGTCCGCGCTGGTAGACGCTGCCGGTGGTGGCCGGAGTGGCCCAGATGGCGATCTTGCCGCCACCCGCGGCGGCGGGCTTGATCGCGGGCACCGTGCCGATGACGGGGATGCCCGGTTCGAGGGCGGCGCGGATGGCGGGCAGGGCGTGCACGCTGGCGGTGTTGCAGGCCACGATCAGCGCCTGCGGATGATGCTCGGCGGCGGCGCGGGCGACGGCGACGGCGCGCTCGGTGAGGTCCTCGGGAGTACGCGGTCCCCAGGGCATCCCGTCGGGGTCGTTCGAGATGAGGAGGTCGGCGTCCGGCCGGAGCCGCCGCACCGCGGCCGCTGCCGGGAGGAGGCCGATTCCGGAGTCCATGAGCGCGATCTTCACCCGGTCACCCTAGCCGATGAGCGTTCTGGGGCCCCCAATCTGGGGCAGACTGCCGCGAATGAGCACCCTCGCCTGGTTCGCGCTCGTCTCCCTGGCCGTCTGGGTCTGGCTGCTGCTCGGCCAGGGCTTCTTCTGGCGCACGGACCAGCGGCTTCCGCCGGTCGGCGGCAGACGCGCGAGCGAAGGCCCCCACCCTCACGGGAGACGGGACGGGAAGCACATCGAGGGGCCGGACGGGAAGCCCCACGCGTGGCCGGACGGGAAGCCCCACGCGTGGCCGCGCGTCGCGGTGGTCGTGCCCGCGCGGGACGAGGCCGCGGTACTGCCACTGAGCCTGCCGTCCCTGCTCGCGCAGGACTACCCGGGCGTCGCCGAGGTGATCCTGGTGGACGACGGGAGTACGGACGGCACGGGGCGGCTCGCGGTCGAACTCGCGGCTCGCCACGGCGGGCTGCCGCTGACCGTGGTGTCGCCGGGTGAGCCGGAGCCGGGCTGGACCGGGAAGCTGTGGGCGCTGCGGCACGGCATGGCGCTGGCACGCACGCGTGGCCCCGGATTCCTGCTTCTCACGGACGCGGACATCGCCCATGAGCCGGACAGCCTCCGCCTTCTGGTGTCGTCGGCGGAGACGAACGGCCTCGACCTGGTGTCGCAGATGGCCCGGCTCCGGGTGGAGAGCCTCTGGGAGCGTCTGGTCGTGCCGGCGTTCGTCTACTTCTTCGCACAGCTCTACCCCTTCCGCTGGATCAACCGGCCGCGTCCGCTGGCGACGGCCGCCGCGGGTGGCTGTGTGCTGCTGAGGACGGAGACGGCGGTGGCGGCGGACGTGCCGGAGGCGATCCGGCAGGCGGTGATCGACGACGTGTCGCTGGCGCGGGCCGTGCGGCGGGCCGGTGGCCGGATCTGGCTGGGGCTCGCGGAGCGGGTCGACAGCGTGCGCCCCTACCCGGGGCTGGGCGATCTGTGGCGGATGGTCGCCCGCAGCGCGTACGCGCAACTGCGGCACAGTCCGGCACTGCTCCTGGGGACGGTGGCCGGACTCGCCCTCGTCTATCTGGTGCCGCCGGTCGCCCTGGCGGCGGGTGCGGTGCGCGGGGACACGGTCGCCGCGTGGGCGGGTGGCGCCGCGTGGGCGGTGATGGCGGGGACGTACGTGCCGATGCTCCGCCACTACCGGCAGCCGCTGTGGCTCGCGCCGCTGCTGCCCTTCACCGCGTTCCTCTATCTCCTGATGACGGTGGACTCGGCGGTCCGGCACTACCGGGGCGTCGGTGCGGCATGGAAGGGCCGGACGTACGCGCGGCCGGAGACGGCACCGGACCGGTGCCGCGATGTCGCGCCGGGCGAGTGACCGTGACGTCCTTCCGGGCTCCTGCCGGTGACATCGCCTCGGACGCGTGACGGTGAGGCCGCTCCAGGCGCGTGACGGTGACGTCGCTTCAGGTGAGCGCGCGGGATCTCGACGGAAATGGTTTTCCCGACACGGGGAGTAGCGCCGTCAATTCGGCGTGTACACATCGCCCCGGAGATCCGTGGATTGACGCTTAAGCATGCCCATGATCACTCCCTGCACGCCTTCCGGGCACCTTTTCTTTATGTGTTCTTCATGCCCGGGCACGGTCGGCCCGCCCGAGGCCCCCGACCCGCCGGTAACCCCCTCCGAACTCGGCTTTTACATGATCTTGGCACGTTCCGCCGCCCGTTTTTGGCACGTTCGCTCGGATTGGGGATCCACTTCTTCACGAAGCCCGTCAAACAACCCGCTAATCAGGCTCCCCAACCAGCACATCGTGGGCTTAACTTATGTGCCATGACCTCCCCCCGCTCCACCTATGGAGGCGGTTACCACACCGCGCCGTCCTTCCCGGACACCCCGATCTACGACTCCCTGGTCGCGGAGCGGGGCACGCCTCAGATCGCCCCGATCCGAGTGCCCGCCGCTTACGACACCGGCAGCAGCTTCCCGGCCACCGGCAGCAGCTTCCCCTCCAGCGGTTCCTACCTGCCGGCGCTCCCCGCGGCACTGCCCGCCCTCCCGGCGGCGCCCAGCCCGCAGCCCTCCTACGGCAACGGCTACGGATACCCGCAGCCCGCCCAGCAGATGGCTCCCGTGCCCCTGCAGCACGCCCCCGCCCCGTACATCCCGCAGCAGCAGGTGGCCCCGCGCGGCTACCAGGGCGGTCAGTACGCGCAGCCGCCCCGTCCCGCCCCCGCGGGGTACGAGGCGATGCGTCCGGCGGCGCCCCGGCCCGCCCCCGCCCCGATGCAGTACGAGGACCCGTACAACCGTCCGTACCAGGGCGGAGGCTACTGACCGGCTTTCACCCTCCGGACGGCGTCGCGCCCGGGGCGGCTGGCAGGATGGCGGCATGCCGACTCCTTCGATCCGCTCCGTCCACGTCCATCCGGTGAAGGCCATGCGTGCGCTGGCCCCCGCGGAGGCCGAGGTCCAGCCCTGGGGGCTGGCCGGGGACCGTCGCTGGGCCGTCGTCGACGCGGCGGGCAAGGTCGTGACCCAACGCCGTCACCCCCGGATGGCGTTGGCCACGGCGGACCCCCTGCCGGGCGGCGGGGTCGTCCTGTCCGCCTCCGGTCACCCGCCGCTGACGGTCGAGGTACCGCACCCCTCGTCCACGGTCACGGTGGAGATCTTCGACAAGCCGGTGGAGGCCGTGCCGGCCGGTCCCGAGTCGGCCGGCTGGCTCTCCTCGTACCTGGAGGGCGAGTTCCGGCTGGTCCACATGGACGCGCCCGAGCACCGGCGTCCGGTCGACCCGGACTACGCGCTGCCCGGCGAGACGGTGAGCTTCGCGGACGGCTATCCGCTGCTCGTCACCACCACCTCGTCGCTCGACGCCCTCAACTCCCTCATCGCACAGGGGGACCACGCCCATGAGGGGCCGCTTCCGATGAACCGGTTCCGGCCGAACCTGGTGATCGAGGGCGCCGCTCCCTGGGCGGAGGACGGCTGGACGCGGCTCGCCGTCGGTGAGGTCGCCTTCCGGGTCGCTCGGCCGTGCGGGCGCTGTGTCGTCACCACGACGAACCAGTTCACCGCCGAGCGCGGCAAGGAGCCCCTGCGGACCCTGGCCCGGCACCGCAAGAGCGACGGCAGGGTCATCTTCGGCCAGAACCTCGTCCCCGAGCACACCGGCACCGTCCGGGTCGGCGACGAGGTCAAGATCCTGGACTGAACCGGGGCCCCCACCGCTCCGCCCGCCGAACCCCCGGTCTTCTCCCTGCCCGCCGTTCCCCTGCCCTGGGTCCGCCGAGCCACCTCCGTTCCCCTCTGCCCTCCGTCCGTCAGGCCCCTCCGGCTCTTTTCGCCGGGGCCACGGCCGGACCGACAGGAGACTCCCCCGCGGGACCCCCGTCACACTTGACCGACCGACGGGCGGGGAACCCGCCGCCGGGGCACACTCGTTGAAGGAGCTGTGGACAACGAGGGGGTTGCGACGTGCGCGCTGCCATCGGGCTGTGGCGCTGGCGGCACAATCCCCTGCGCCGGACCACGGATCTCGTCGAGGCCTGGGTCGCCTTCGTGGCGCTCGCGCTGCTCTGTCTCGTCGTGCCCCTCACCGGCTGGGCGGCCTGCACCTCCGCCCACGGCTCGCTGCAGCGCGCGGTCCGCACCCAGCAGGAGCAGCGCGTGCCGACGACGGCCCGGGTGCTCGGACTCGCCGACCGGCCCGCGGACGGCCCCAGGACCGCCGAGGCGGCCGGCGAGGAGCGGCTGCGGCGCTCCGTCGTGGCCGAGTGGACCGCACCCGACGGCTCGTCCCGTACGGGAACGGTGACGACGGCCCGGCGGACCTCCGCCCCGGGCTCCACCTTCCCGATCTGGACCGACCGGTACGGACACCCCGTGGCTCCGCCCATGCACGCGGACACCGCCCGCGCCCACGCGGTCGTCGCCGGTCTGACGGCCGCTCTGCTCGCGGGGCTCATGGTCGAGGTCGTCCGCCGCCTCGCCGTACGCCGTCTGGTGCTGACGCGGTACGCGCGCCTCGACCGCGCGTGGGCGGCGGCCGGACCGGACTGGGGCCGCACCGGGACCGGCAGCTGACCCCCGTCGGACCGTGGTCGAACCGGGACGGATCCGACGTCGGGCAGGGCCGCCGCGCGACCGAGCCCGACCGACCTCGACCATCGGCGACCGTCCCCTGACCGGGCGTGACATGTGGCCGGTGCCCGCCCCGCCGCGGGTACGCGTGCGGGTCCACGACCCGTCAACCCCGTGCCCTCGCGCGCGCTACGGTGGGGCATCGGATCAGCGGCGAGGCATGAGGCGGGGGCAGGACACACCCATGGCACAGGGCACGGTCCAGGTGACGCACACCGGCACATCGCGGTGGCGGCGCCGCACGGGTGAGTACCCCTCGCTCGCCGCCGCACTCGAAGCGGCCGGGGACGGGGACGTGCTCACCATCGCTCCCGGCACCTACCGGGAGAACCTCGTGGTGCGGCGTGCCGTCACCCTGCGCGGCCCCGAAGGCTCGATCGGCTCGGTGCGGATCGCACCGCCGGACGGGGTGCCGCTGACGCTGCGCGCCTCCGTCACCGTCCAGGACCTCCACATCGAGGGGCAGGACGTCGCCGCACCCGCGCTGCTCGTCGAGGACGGCACTCCCGAGCTGCTCGATCTGCGGATCATGACCCGCTCGGCCGCCGGGATAGAGGTGCGGGGCGCGGCCCGGCCGACCGTCCGCCGCTGCACCGTCGACAATCCCGCCGGGGTCGGCATCGCCGTGGTCGACGGCGCGGGCGGGGTGTTCGAGGAGTGCGAGGTGGTCTCCGCCGGGCAGGCGGGCGTCTCGGTGCGGGGCGGCGCGCATCCGCGGCTGGAACGCTGCCGGGTGCACCACGCCTCCGGCGCCGGGATCGCCGTGACCGGTGAGGGCAGCGGGCTCGAGGGCGTCGGCTGCGAGGTGTACGAGATCAAGGGCGCGGGTCTCCAGATCGCGGCCCGCGCGACCGCCCACCTCACCGACTCCTCGGTGCACCGCACCTCGGGCGACGGCATCACGCTCGACACCGACGCGGTGCTCACGCTCTCCGACTGCGACATCCACGACGTCCCGGAGAACGCCGTCGACCTGCGCTCGCGCTCGGTCCTCACGCTGACCCGGTCGACGGTCCGCCGCTTCGGACGCAACGGCCTCTCGGTCTGGGATCCGGGGACCCGGGTGGACGCCAACCAGTGCGAGATCCACGACAGTACGGGCGACTACCCGGCGGTGTGGGTCAGCGACGGGGCGACCGCCGTCCTCGACGCCTGCCGGGTGCACGACGTGCCGGACGCGTTGTTCGTCCTCGACCGGGGTTCGCGCGTGGACGTCGTCGACAGCGATCTGTCGCAGGTGCGGAACACGGCGGTGTCGGTGAGCGACGGGGCGACGGCGCAGCTCGACGACTGCCGGATCCGGGAGGCGTCGACGGGTGCCTGGTTCCGGGACCACGGCAGCGGCGGCACGCTCGGCGGCTGCACGATCGACTCCGTGCAGACCGGCGTCATCGTCACCAAGGGCGCCGATCCCACGATCGACCGGTGCACGGTCACCTCGCCGGCCGAGGCCGGTTTCTACGTGTCGGCGGAGGGCCGTGGCTCCTTCACCGGCTGCCGGGTCACGGGCAGCGGCGGATACGGCTTCCACGTCACCGACGGCTGCCGGACCACCCTGCGCAAGTGCCGTACGGAGCGGTGCGCGCGCGGTGGTTACGAGTTCCCGGAGGAGGGCGCGAGCGCCGAGGACTGCACCAGTGACGAGAGCGCGGTCCGGTCCTCCGTCCCCGACGGCGGGACGGTGCTGACGGCCACCCAGTCGGGGGGACTCCTCGGGACGGTGCCCACGCCCCGGGTCCCGGCCGCCGTGCCGGTCCCGGAGGTTCCGGCGGTGGACGCCCGTTCCTCGCAGGACGTGCTCGGAGAACTGGACGCCCTGGTGGGTCTGGAGAGCGTCAAGCTGGAGGTGCGGACCCTCACCAACATGATCGAGGTGGGGCGCAGACGCCAGGAGGCGGGGCTCAAGGCCGCCTCGGTCCGCCGTCATCTGGTCTTCACGGGCAACCCGGGCACGGGCAAGACGACGGTGGCCCGGCTGTACGGCGAGATCCTGGCCTCGCTGGGGGTCCTGGAGCGCGGTCATCTGGTGGAGGTCTCCCGGGTGGACCTGGTCGGCGAGCACATCGGCTCGACGGCGATCCGTACCCAGGAGGCCTTCGACCGGGCGCGCGGCGGGGTGCTGTTCGTCGACGAGGCCTACGCCCTGTCCCCGGAGGACTCGGGCCGGGACTTCGGCCGGGAGGCGATCGACACGCTGGTGAAGCTGATGGAGGACCACCGGGACGCGGTGGTGGTCATCGTCGCGGGCTACACGGCGGAGATGGAGCGCTTCCTCACGGTCAACCCAGGTGTGGCGTCGCGTTTCTCGCGGACCATCACCTTCGGCGACTACGACCCGGACGAGCTGCTGCGGATCGTGGGGCAGCAGGCGGACGAGCACGAGTACCGGCTCGCCCCGGGCACGGACGAGGCGCTGCTCGTGTACTTCGCGAAGCTGCCCAAGGGCCCGGCCTTCGGCAACGGGCGTACGGCGCGGCAGACGTTCGAGTCGATGGTGGAGCGGCACGCGGGCCGGGTCGCCGAGCTCACCGAGGCGAGCACGGACGACCTGACCCTGCTCTACCCGGAGGATCTGCCCGAACTCCCCTGACCCGCCGTCGTGTCCGGTTCGCGCGGGTGGGGTACGGCGGGCGGGAGGCGGTCCAGGAGGGCGCCGCGCCGGTGGGCGAACGCCGGGTCGGCCTGGTAGTCGGAGTGGCCCAGGATCGGTTCGGGCAGCGGATGCGCGCGGGTGCGGCCGTAGGCGACGGGGTCGAGCAGGACGGCCGCGTCGACCGCCGGCCTGCCGTCCTCGGCGGGGACGCGGACGGGTCCGCCGATGGGGTCGGTGGCGCGGTACAGATTGCTCCAGCAGTGGACCGTACGGTTGAGGGCGCGCAGCGCCTCCGGGCCGAAGTAGGCCGGGAACCAGCGTCCGTAGAGCCGCTCCAGGGGCGACCCGTAGGTGAGGAGCGCGACCCTGCCGCGGGTGGCGGGCGGCAGCTGCCAGACGGCGGCCGCGGCGAGCACGCTGCCCTGGGAGTGTCCCGAGATGACGAGCCGGCCGCCGGTGCTCCGGGTCCAGGAGCTCATCCGCCAGGTCAGGTCGGGGACCGCCCGTTCGGCGTAGCAGGGCGGCGCGAACGGGTGGGCGGCACGCGGCCAGAACGTACCGACGTCCCAGAGGATGCCGATGGTGCGGCGGGCGGAGGCGTCCCGGTAGGCGCGACGGCCCCAGGTGACGAAGAGCAGGAAGCCGAAGCCGATCATCCAGGAGCCGATGGCCTGGGTGACGGTGGCCAGGGAGGCGATCGCCGGATGGGCTCCGTCGAAGGCGCGGCCCGGGACGTTGCCGCTGGCCCAGGCCCCGGCGACGGAGCCGGCCCCGAGGAGCAGGGTCGCTCCGGAGACGACGCCGACGAGCACGGGCGCGGAGTCGGTGAGCGACGCCCGTGCCCGGCCGTCCGCGATCCGGCCGGTGCGGACGGGGTCGCGTTCGTCGGCGGCGTCGTAGTCCGTCTCGACCTGGGCGCGCAGCCGGCGTCCGGCGAGCACGGTCCGTACGGCGAGGAGGACGGCGGGCACGAGCAGCAGCAGGAGCAGCACGGGGATGACGGACGCCTGCCAGCTGAGCAGCACGGGCGGGCCGATCCGGGGGCCGCTGTCGCCCATGCCCGGGGTGGCGGGCCCGTCGAGCCAGTCGGCGACCCGCTGGGCGACACCGCCGGACATCACTCCGGCGAGGGCGCAGGCGAGCATGGCGACGGCGGGCCCGCCGAGTCCGCGCAGCGCGGTACGGGGGTCCCTGCGGGGCCGCTGGAGGAGGACGGCGACGACGCCGAGGGCGACGACGAGGCCGCCCTGGGCGAGGGTGAGTCCGCCGAAGGCGATGTTGCCGGGCAGGGCCCCGCCGGAGGTCCAGCCGGGGCGGGACCAGCCGGCGTAGACGGCGCTGAGGGCGAGCACGGTGAGCGAGACCCCGGGCAGCCAGGAGACGAGGGCGCGTTCGACGCGCAGGTCGAGGCGGCGTTCGCTGCGGCCGCGGCGGCAGACGACCCAGAGGACGAGCACCGCGAGGGTGGCGACGGCGGCCTGGAGGGTCCGGCCGAGGACGGCACCGGCGCCGGGGGCGGTGACATCGTGCCGGGCGGTGGCCGTGGCGAGGGCGGCGGCGACGGTGAGGAAGCCGGCGGCGGTGTGGGCGGCCCTGAGGCGTGCGACGAGCCGGCGGCCGTACCAGAAGCCGGGGCGGCCGAGGGCGGGCCGCAGCTCGACGGGGCCGGGGCCGTCGTCCCCCCGGTCGGCGCTCTCGGTATCGGCGGACCCGTCCGCGGCGGGGGCCGACGCCTCGGCGGCCCGCGGTGCCGGCACGGGGTCGTCGTATCCGGTGGGCGGGCGCTGGGCCTCGTACGCGCTCCACGTCCGGTTCGACAGGTACCAGAGGAGGCCGACGAGCAGGGTCGGCACCAGGGCGGCGACGGCGAGACGTCGTCCGGGCGCCGACCACCAGCCGCCCCGCGCCTCGGAGAGGAAACCGAGCCAGGAGTACGCGTCGGTGCAGGCGGCGCTCGCGGCGCACTGCCAGGCCGTCAGGTCGAGGGCGACCTCGCAGGCCGCGGCGGTGAGGAGCACGGTGAGGGTGAGGGCCACGAGCCGGACGAGGACCCCGTACGTCCGGACGAGACCGGGCCTGCCCTGGGCGGGCGGGCGCATCCAGTGCGCGAGGTTGGCGACCATGAAGGGCAGGAGCAGCAGCCACAGGGCGCGGGCCCCGTCGCCGGAGGTCAGATTGGACCAGACGTACGCCTCCGGGACCGGGCGGGCCGCGTACCGTTCAGGGTGGTCCTCGGCGTCGACGTCCTCGGCGCGCCGGTGCATGGCGGCGGTCCGGTCGCCGGTGATCCGTACGGTCCTCGGGTCGTCGAGCATGTCCTGGGGGGTGGCTCCGCCGACTCCGTGGACGAGGAGTTCGAGCGCCGCTCCCCCGCTCTCCGGAGCGGGTGTGGCAGGGGACACTGAGGGGACTTCCTCTCAGGGTGGGAAGATGCGACGTCGGCACCAGGATCGCGGACAGTGACACGCCCGCGCATCGTTCCTCACCGAATCCGACACCCATCCCCTTGTCTCCTGCGGAAGGACCGGCCCCGGCGGTGACTGACAACCAGAACCTCCTCGCGGAGCAGCGGCGTGCCCTGATCCTCGACGAGGTACGGCGGCGCGGCGGCGTACGGGTCAACGAGCTGACCCGTCGCCTCAGCGTCTCGGACATGACGATCCGTCGGGACCTGGACGCGCTGGCCCGGCAGGGCATGCTCGCGAAGGTGCACGGCGGGGCCGTTCCGGTGGTCGAGGCGAGTACCCACGAGCCGGGCTTCGAGGCCAAGTCGGTGCTCGAACCGAGCGCCAAGGACGAGATCGCCCGGACGGCGGCGGCGATGGTCGCGCCGGGCAGTGCGATCGCCCTGTCCGGTGGCACGACGACGTACGCCCTGGCGCGGCATCTGCTCGACGTGCCGGACCTGACCGTGGTGACGAACTCGGTCCGGGTGGCGGACGTGTTCCACGAGGCGCAACTGGCGGGCAGCGGTGGGGAGTCGCGGCGCGGGGCGGCCACGGTCGTCCTGACGGGCGGGGTGCGCACGCCGTCCGACGCGCTGGTGGGGCCGGTGGCGGACCGGGCGGTCCGCTCGCTCCACTTCGACCTGCTGTTCCTCGGGGTGCACGGCATCTCGGTGGAGGCGGGTCTGTCGACGCCGAATCTGGCGGAGGCGGAGACCAACGGGTGCCTGATGCGGTCGGCGCGTCGGGTCGTCGTGGTCGCCGACCACACCAAGTGGGGCACGGTGGGCCTGAGTTCGTTCGCCGGTCTGGACGAGGTGGACACCTGGGTGACGGACCGCGGCCTTCCCGCGGACGTACGGGCCGAGGTGGCGGAGCACCTGCCGGGGCTCGTGGTGGCGGGCGAGGAGCAGGCGTGAGGCTTCTTTCCGGGGGCCGGTCATGACCCTCTTCCGAGTCGTACGGACCGTGTCGCCGGCGCCGGACGAGGTGTGGCGGCGGCTCACGGACTGGCCTGCCCATGGCCGCCAGGTGCCGCTCACGCGGACGAGGGTGCTGACGCCTGGGCCGAACCGGGCCGGGACCCGTTTCACGGCCCGTACCGGTATCGGCCGGCTGTCCTTCGACGATCCGATGGAGGTCGTGGTCTGGGAGCCGCCGGGGGCGGACCGGCCGGGCGTGTGCCGTCTGGAGAAGTCCGGGCGGGTCGTACGGGGGTGGGCGCTGGTCGAGGTGACGGAGGCGCCGGGCGGCGGAAGCCGGGTGGTGTGGACCGAGGAACTGTCCGTACGGGGCCTGCCGCGGGTCTTCGACCCGGTGCTCCGGCGGGCGGGCCGGACCCTGTTCGGCCGGGCGGTGGACGGGCTGTTGCGGATGCGGTGAGACGGGCACGGCGAGCGGGTCGGCCGAGGCGGTAGCGGCGGCCGGGGCGGCCTCGCGGTGCGGGAGGCCGCGCCGCGGGCCGGGCGGAAGGGGCCTCGGCGGCCTGGTCGGCGCGGAGCCCGGGAGTGAGCGGGGCCACCGTCCGCACCCCCTGTGCTGTTGACATTCCGTCAGCTAGGGTGCACTTCCGCTTCCGTCCCGTTCCATCCTGGGGAGGGTTGGTCCATGGCACGCCGACTGAGGCCGGTGGAGCTCGACTTCACCGCGTCCGCGCCCGTCCGTCTGGTCTTCACGGCGACGCTCGCCGCCCCGCCCCCGACCGTCTACCGGTCCCTGGCCGTGGAGGTGGGAAGCATGCCCGCCTGGTTCACCGCGGTCACCTCGGCCGTACCGTCGGGCGACGGGGCGGGCCGGACGGTCCGCCTCCGGGGCGGGATCGTCTTCGAGGAGACGATCCTCGCCTCCGAGCCCGACACCCGGTACGCCTACCGGGTCGACTCGACCAACGCCCCCGGCATGGCGGCCCTCGCGGAGGAGTGGGTCCTCTCCCCCGCCGGGAAGGGCACCCGGCTGCGGTGGACGATGGCCGCCGACGGCGCCGCGCCGTTCCGGCTGGCGCTGCGCCTGGCCGGGCCGAGCGTGGGACTGTCCTTCCGGGACGCCGCGCGCCGGCTCGACCGGCGGCTCACTCCGGCCAGGCCCCCGTCGCCAGGAACCGTTCGATAGCGGCGCTGTACGGGCCGATGTCGAGGCCCTGGGCGGCCAGCCAGTCGTCGGAGTAGTACTTGTCCAGGTAGCGCTCGCCGCCGTCGCAGATCAGGGTGACGACACTGCCGGTCCGCTCGTGGGCGACCATCTCGGCGATGATCTTGAAGGCGCTCCACAGGCCGGTACCGGTGGAGCCGCCCGCCTTGCGGCCGATCGCCGCCTCCAGGGCGCGGACGGCGGCGACGCTCGCCGCGTCGGGCACCTTCATCATGCGGTCGACGGCGCCGGGCACGAAGCTCGGCTCCATCCGGGGGCGGCCGATGCCCTCGATCCGGGAACCGCAGTCGGCGGTGGCGTGCGGGTCGTGATGCGTCCAGCCGTCGAAGAAACAGGAGTTCTCGGGGTCGGCGACACAGATGCGGGTGTCGTGCTGCATGTAGTGGACGTACCGGGCGATGGTCGCCGAGGTGCCGCCGGTGCCCGCGGTGGCCACGATCCAGGCCGGCTCCGGGTACCGCTCCAGCCTCAGCTGCTGGTACATCGATTCGGCGATGTTGTTGTTGCCGCGCCAGTCGGTGGCCCGCTCCGCGTAGGTGAACTGGTCCATGTAGTGACCGCCGGTGCGCTCCGCGAGCGCGGCGGCCTCCTCGTACATCGTCCGCGAGTCGTCGACGAAGTGGCACTGCCCGCCGTGGAATTCGATCAGCCGGCACTTCTCGGGGCTGGTCGTGCGGGGCATCACGGAGATGAAGGGCACGCCGATGAGCTTCGCGAAGTACGCCTCGGAGACGGCGGTCGAACCGCTGGAGGCCTCGATGACGGGCTTGCCGGGCCGGATCCAGCCGTTGCAGAGGCCGTACAGGAAGAGGGAGCGGGCGAGGCGGTGCTTGAGGCTGCCGGTGGGGTGGGTGGACTCGTCCTTGAGGTACAGGTCGATGCCCCACTTCTCTGGCAGCGGGAAGCGCAGCAGATGCGTGTCGGCCGAGCGGTTGGCGTCGGCCTGGACCTTGCGGACGGCCTCCTTGAGCCAGGACCGGTACGCGGGATCGGTGCGGTCGATGTCGACGGTCACCGCCGCCGCGGTGACACCGCTCTCCACACTGTTCTCGGTGGTGCTCATCCGCGCCTCTCCTCGATCACGTCCCAGGTACTCCCCTGGTGCCGACGATACCCCTCTCACCTGGGCAAACGTTTCCTTTGACTGTCCATAGGGATGACTTGAGGACGCCGTACGGAAGGGCCTCTGGTGCGGGCCGCGACGGCCCGGCACACTGGAGGGGCAACCGGGTGAAAGGGGCGGATCGGCATGTCGGAACCCGAGTTCAGCGCCAGGGGCGTACGGATCGCCCGCTGGCCGCGCTCACTGACACGCGCCGGCGAGGTGCGGATCGAGGACGGGCGGCTCGCCCTCCTCACCAGTTACGGCAGCGAGATCGACAGCGCGCCCGTGACGGCGGTCCGGGCGGGGCGCCCGTGGTTCGCCAAGCCCGACGAGGCGGTGGCCACCGTGAACGGCACGCGCTACCGGCTGACCCTCGACAAGGGCGGCGCCGGCGGGGGCGACGACCGGGGCGCGGCGGAGGAGTCGGGCCGGTTCCTGGCGGCGTTGAAGCGGGCGGCGGGGCGGCGCTGAGACGAGGCGGCGTGGTCGCGCGTGAACGGGCGGCGGCACGGGGGCGAGGCGATCGTCCGGCGTGTCGCGGGTCGCCGTGAGTTGCGGGACGCTCACCACTGGTCCAGGCTGGTACCACCTCACCGAGGGTTGACCGGTGGTGACAGAGCGCTCAGGTCGCCACCCTGCTGTACCGCATGTGAGATCCGAATCTTCGTCTTCTTCCGGACTACTTCGGGGAGTCGCAGCCGTGATCAGCGAGCCGAGCAGGTATTACGCGGTGGAGCTTCAGGCTCTGCCGTCGCGGATCGGACAGATCCGCAGGATCGTGTCCGCGCATCTACGTCATTGGCAGCTCGACGCTTTGATCGACCATGCCGTGCTCGGGGTCACCGAGCTTCTGACGAACGTCCACCGGCACGCCCAGCCGGACAAGCGGTGCACCGTCGAGATCGAGCTGCTGCTCGACCGTCTCACGGTCTCCGTCCGGGACCACGACCCCCGCATACCGGAGGCCGTCCGCTGCCAGGACCCGCTCGACGCGTACGACACGGGCGACGGCTGCGAGGAACTGGCCACCTCCGGCCGGGGCCTCGCCATCGTCGGTGCGGTCAGCGAGAGTTGGGGTGTCCGCCCGTGCGGGGCCGACGGCAAGGTGGTGTGGTTCACGCTCGCCGCGCCGCCGCCCGCCGTCCCGGTCGAGACGCGTTCCCGCATCGCGTACGGCTCCGCCGCCGAGGTCCCGCTCCGCGGGTACGCGCCGTTCCCCGGCGTTCCGCTCAGCACGCCGGCCGAACCGGCCGCCGTCCCGGTTCTCGAACCCGTGCTCGCGCCGGCCCCTGCCGTGGTCGTGGCCACGGCCCACCGGGTGCCGGCGGGCCGCGCGGGCTGACGGGGCGACCCGGACGGGACCGCCCCGGCCCTCCCTCACTCCGTGGCGATCGCCCGGAGGATCTCCAGACGGGCCGCCCGGCGCGCGGGCCGCAGCGCAGCCACGGCCCCGGCGACCAGACCCACCAGGGCCACCGTCGCCAGCTGCACCGCCGGTACGGCGAAGGCGAACGCGCTGTCGCCCGATCCCTCCGAAGCGCGGACCAGCACCCAGCCGAGGAAGCCGCCGAGGACGAGTCCGCCGAGCGTGCCGAACGCCGCCACCAGCACCGACTCCCAGCGGACCATGGCCCGCAGCTGTGCCCGGGTCTGTCCGACGGCCCGCAACAGGCCCAGTTCACGTGTCCGTTCGTGCACGGACAGGGTCAGGGTGTTCGTGATGCCGAGCAGCGCGATCAGGACGGCGAGCGCGAGGAGCGCGTACACGAGGGTGAGCATCATGTCGATGCCGGCCGCCGAGGACTCCGCGTACTCCTCCCTGGTCTGCACCTCGGGCTGCCCGTAGCGGTCCGCCACCCGCGTCACGGCCGCCTTGCCCTCCTCGGTGCCGACCCCGTCGGCGAAGGAGACGGCGACCAGCGTGTCGGAGTCCTGGGTGCGGTGCGGGGCCCAGGCCTCGCGGGTGACGAGATAGTCGCCGGCCAGGTCGGAGCGCTCGTAGACCGCACGGACGGTGAAGGTGTGCCGGGTGCCGTCCGTGAAGGTGAGCTCGGTCGTCCGCCCGGGGGCAAGGCCCGCGGAGGCCGCCTCGTCGGCGGCGACGGCGAGGCCGTCCGTACCGAGTGCGGCGAGGGAGCCCCGTACCCCGCCCAGGTCGAGCGTCCGGGAGAGCGCGGCCGGGTCGGTGACGGTCAGGGCGCGGCCCCGGCCGTCCACCGACGCCACCCCGCGCCCCAGGCCCACGGCGGTGTCCACCTCGGGCAGCGCGCCGACGGCCGGCGCGAGGCGCGGGCTGAGCCCCGCGCCGCCGGCGCCGAACGTGGCGCCGCTGATGGCCACGTCACCGGCGAAGGAGCGGTCGACCGTGCGGTCCATGGTCGCCTTGAGGGAGGCGCCGAAGACCGTGAAGAGGGTGACCACCGCGACGCCGACCATCAGGGCGGTCGCGGTCGCCGCCGTACGCCCCGGGCTGCGCAGGGCGTTGCGGCGTGCGAGGCCTCGGTTGGCGCCGCGCAGAGGGCGGCCCAGGACCCTTACGGCGACCGAGGCGGCCACCGGGCCGAGGACCACGAACGCGGCGACGGCGAGCGCCGCTCCGGTCGCGGCGAACCACAGTGAGGGGGTGCCCATCACACCGGCGAGGACCGTGCCGACCGCGACGGCGAGCAGGACCCCGCCGGTCACCCCGCGCGCGCGTGACGTGCCGGAGGCATCCACCTGCGTCTCACGGAGCGCGGCGAGCGGGGCCGTCCGCCCGGCCCGTACGGCGGGCAGGAGCGCGGAGCCGGCGCAGACCGCGAGGCCGACGGCGAGCGGCAGCACGAGGGAGGTGCCGGCCACGACCAGGTCGCCCTCGGGGAAGGGGAAGCCGATGGCGGGGAAGAGGGCCTGGAGCCCCGCCGCCACGCCGATCCCGGCGAGCAGTCCGGCGAGGGAGGCCAGCAGACCGACGGTCAGGGCCTCCGCGAGGGTGCCGGTGACGACCTGGCGCCGGGCGGCGCCGATCGCGCGGAGCAGGGCGTTCTCGCGGGTCCGCTGGGCGACGAGCACGGCGAACGTGTTGTGGATGCTGAAGACGGAGACGAGCACCGCGACGCCGCTGAACACCAGCAGGAAGGTCGTGAAGAGGCTGAGGAAGCGGCCGGAGACCATCTCGGTGTTCTCCTCGGCGGCGCGCTGCCCGGTGATCGCCTCGACGTCGTCGGGGAGCGCGGGGGCGAGGGCGGCGACCAGTTCCTCCTGGGAGACGCCGGGCCCGGCCCGTACGGCGATGCTCGTCGCCTCGCCGGGGCGTGCCGTCAGGTACCGCTCGGCGTCGGCGCGGGTCAGACCGGTCCAGGTGACCTGGCCCATGCCGTCCGCGCCGCCGAAGGTGGCGAGGCCGACGACGGTGACCCGCACCGGGTCGGGGGTGCGCAGGACGGTCGTGTCGCCCAGGGAGAGGCCCGCGGCCTTCGCGGCACCCCGGTTGAGGACGGCCTCGCCGGGGGTGGTCGGCGCACGGCCTTCCGCGAGCTTGTACGGGTTGAGGGCCGGGTCCTCGATCCAGTTCCCGGCGAGGGTGGGCGGTCCCTTGCCGCCGACGGGGGTGCCGTCGGCGGCGAGGAGCTGGCCGGCGCCCTCGATCCGGGGCGCGGCCGCGGCGACCCCGGGCACGCGCGCGAGGCGCTCGGCGAGGTCCGCGTCGACGGGACCCCGGGTGCCCTGGGCGTCGCCTGAGGCCGTCACCGTGACGGCGCTGCGGACGACCGCGTCGGTGCCGCGGCTCGCGCCGGTGAACATCGAGTCGAAGCTCGCGCGCAGGGTGTCGCCCATGACGAGGGTGCCGGTGAGGAAGGCGACGCCGAGGAGGACGGCGACGAAGGTGCCGAGGAACCGGCGCCGGTGGGCGCCGAGGGAGGACCGGGCGAGGCGGAGCGAGGCGGGGGCGGAGGGAGTTCTCATGGGGACACGCCTCCGGTGGTGAGCGCCGTCGGGTGGCCGTCGGCCGGGCCGGGGCCCGTCGCGCGCGAACCGGCCGGACGTCCGCCGCTCGCGGGGGCCCCGGCCCCCGTCGTCGTCTCGAACGCCTTCATGCGGTCGAGGACGCGGTCCGCCGTGGGGGCCGTCATCGTGTCGACGAGCCGGCCGTCCGCGAGGAAGATCACCTCGTCGGCGTGGGCGGCGGCGACCGGGTCGTGGGTGACCATGACGACCGTACGGCCGGTCTCGCTCACCGTACGGCCGAGCAGGCGCAGCACCTCCTCGCCGGAGCGCGAGTCGAGGTTGCCGGTCGGTTCGTCGGCGAAGACGACGTCCGGGTCCCCGGCGAAGGCGCGGGCGACGGCCACGCGCTGCTGCTGTCCGCCGGAGAGTTCGCTCGGCCGGTGGTGGAGGCGGTCGCGGAGCCCCACGGTGTCGACGATCCGGTCGAAGCTCTCCGGGTCGACCCTGCGGCCGGCGAGGTCGAGCGGCAGGGTGATGTTCTCGGCGACGGTGAGGGTCGGCAGCAGGTTGAAGGCCTGGAAGACGAAGCCGATCCGGTCGCGGCGCAGCAGCGTCAGACGACGGTCGTCGAGCGTGGCGAGGTCGGTGGCGCCGAGGAGGGCGGCGCCGGAGGTGAGGGTGTCGAGCCCGGCGGCGCAGTGCATGAGGGTGGACTTGCCGGAGCCCGAGGGGCCCATGACGGCGGTGAAGCGGCCTACGGGGAAGTCGACGCTCACCCCGTCCAGGGCCCTGACCTCCGTGTCGCCACGGCCGTAGACCTTGACGGCGTCGACGACACGGACGGCGGCGGGGCCGGCCGCGGGCGCGGTCCGGAGGTGCTTCTCTGTGGTGGTCATGCCCGGCGTCCCTTGGCGTCGGTACGGCGGCCGAACTGCTCCTCGAGCACGGTCAGCCGGCGCCAGTACTCGTCCTCGTCGATCTCCCCGGCGGCGAAGCGGTGGCCGAGGAGGGCGATGGGCGAGCTGTCGTCGGGGCCCTCGGTCCGGCCGGGGCCGACGTCGCGCCACGGGCTGCGGCCGCGGCGCCATCCGGCGCGGCGGGCGACCGTGACGGCGCCGACGATCACCGCCGCCCAGACGAGGGGGAAGAGGAGGACCCACGGGCCGGGGCCCGCGTGGGCGAGTGTGTTCATGGGATTCAGCTCCTTCGTCAGTGGTTCGAGACTCCCTCCGGAGGGGGGCCGGGCGCGTCGTACGGGCAGCGGCATCGCACGTACGACGGCGGGAGTACGTGGTGGCTCCGCCCCTCCTTCCGTTCTGTACCTACTGGTATGTACAGTGCGGTCATGAACACCTCCGAGCGGCTGATCGAGGCGACCCGCGAGCTCCTGTGGGAGCGCGGGTACGTGGGCACCAGCCCGAAGGCCGTGCAGCAGGCGGCGGGGGCGGGCCAGGGCAGCATGTACCACCACTTCGCGGGCAAACCCGACCTGGCGCTCGCCGCGATCCGGCGGACGGCCGAGGAGCTGGGTGCCGCCGCCGAGGCCGTCCTGGGCGGCGACGGCACGGCGTACTCCCGCATCGAGGCCTATCTGCTGCGCGAGCGGGACGTCCTGCGGGGCTGCCCGGTGGGACGGCTGACGATGGATCCCGAGGTCGTCGCCGATCCCGTGCTGCGCGCACCGGTCGACGAGGTGCTCGGACGCCTGCGGACGCGCCTCGCGGAGGTTGCCCGGGAGGGCCTGGAGAAGGGCGAGCTGAGCACCGCCCTCGACGCGGAGGACATCGCCGCGACGGTCCTGGCGACCGTGCAGGGCGGATACGTGCTGGCGCGCGCGACGGGGACGCGGGAGCCCTTCGACAGCGCGGTCCGCGGACTGTTGAGCCTGCTCGCCCCCGGTACCGGCACCGGCTGAACAGATCTTCCGCGAGGGGAGAGAGGAGCCTTCCGTGCACGCCATGCAGTACGAGATCACGCTGCCCGCCGACTACGACATGGGGATCATCCACGAGCGGGTGGCGACGAGGGGCCATCTGCTCGACGCCTTCCCCGGACTCGGTCTGAAGGCGTACCTGGTGCGGGAGCGCGGGGACGCGTCGCCGGTCAACCAGTACGCGCCGTTCTATCTCTGGGCCACCCCCGAGGGCGTGAACTCCTTCCTCTGGGGCCCGGGCTTCCAGGGCATCGTGAACGACTTCGGCCGGCCCGTGGTGCAGCACTGGACGGGCCTGTCGTACGAGGAGGGGCCCGCGTCCGGCGCGGTGCCGGGAACCGCGACGCGGCGCAGGACACCGCTCGGGGAAGCCGGGGAAGGGGTCCCGCCCGGCGAGGCCGTGGCGGACGCGGTGGCCCGGCACGCGCGCGAGGCGCGGCGGGAGGGGGTGGTGGCCTCCTCCCTGGCGATCGATCCGCGCCACTGGGAGCTGCTCACATTCACCCTGTGGGCCGGTGCGGAAGGGCCCGACGGTGCGGAAGTGGCCACCGAGGCGGAAGCGCCCGCCGGTGAGGGCGAGCGCTTCCGGTCCTGTATGTCTCCGCGCCGGAGCGGGGGCGGTTGGGGGCGGGACGGCAGTGGTGAGCCGGGACCCGACGGCCCCGGCTCGGCCGGTCCATGGGCCGTCGGCCCCGCGCCCGAGGAATCAGGCGACGGCGACGAGCGTCAGGTAGGCCATGCCGAGCACGCGCCGGTAGCCGTTCACCCACGTCGAGCGCTGCCGGTCGACGCGCTCGCGGGTCTCGGCGGCGAGCGGGTGACCGGGGTGGGCGGCGAGCCAGAGTTCGGTGTCGTACCGGTAGCCCGACTCGAACTCCTCCCACTCCTCCGCGGTAGCCGTCTCGATCCACGCGGGACGGAATCCCGCCTCGACCGCGAGGTCGACGAGCGTACCGAGGGACGTGTGCTCCCCCTCGTTCGCGCCCGGCCACATCCCGGCCAGTTCCTCGTCCGTGGGCGTGCGGTCCCAGAAGCACTCCCCGAGCACCACATGTCCTCCGGGCCTGACGAGGCGGCGGAGTTCGCGCAGCGCGGCGGAGAGGTCGTGCGGCTGCTCGGGGTCCAGGAGAGCCTGGCTCGATCCGTGGCAGAGGACCACGTCGACCGGTCCCCGGCCGGTAGCGAACGCCGACTCCTCGACGAACTCGACACGGTCGGCGAGGCCACGGGCCTCGGCCAGGGCCCGGCCGCGGGCCAGGTCCTCACCGTTGATGTCGATCCCCGCACCCTTGGCCGCCGGTGCGGCCTCGACGACGCGGAGCAGCAACTCGCCCCAGCCGCAACCGATGTCGAGCACATCGGCGGGCTCGACGGCGGCGAGCCGCGCGACCATACGGGTCGCCCGGGCCTCGGAGAGCGGGCTGTGGAAGGTGAGGCTGCCGAGACGCGGAGGAAGGTCGGATTCAGAAGTGATCATGAGGGGGAACGGTACGTCGTACGACCTGCGGGGGCCAGAGGGTTCCGGCCGCCCGGGGAGCACCGGGGGGTCGTCCCCTCGGCGTCGCGACGGCGACACCGGGCTCTCGACTCGTCGGCGTCGTGGTGACACCGGGCCTCCGTCCTGTCGGCGTCGTGGTGACACCGGGCCTTGCACCCGTCGGCGTCGTGGTGATTTCGGCAAGAAGCCGTCACCGAGCCGTGAACTTTCTTCGGGACCCTGGGATTCGGACCGGCCGAGCCCGGCCCGGGGCAGATCGGATCGATGAGATCCGGTCGGTTCGTTCGGCACCGCGCCGTGCGCGCGCTTCTCATCGGGGGACACCATCATGAGCACCGTCCGCAGATCCGCCGTCGTTCTCGTCGCGCTCGCCGCCGTCACGCTCACCGCCTGCGGGCCCGGCGACGACGGAGCGGCAGCCGGTCCCGAGGCGCCGTCGGCGACTCCTTCGAAGCCCGTGACGCCGACGGGGGCGCCGACGGCGGCCCCCACGGGCACGCCGACCAAGGCTCCGACGAGCACTCCCGCGAAGCCCCCGGCCCCCTCGAAGCCGGCGTCGCCGTCGGTCGACCCCGACTACGACGTGTTCCCGTGCAGCACGTTCGACCTGACCTTCACCGCGACCCTGGCGGAGCCCACCACCAGCAGCTATCTGCTGAAGATCACCAACAAGGGCAGCAAGCCCTGCCGGGCCCTGGGACACCCCGTCGTCACCTTCGGCGACCTCGACGGGCACGCCGTCGAGCGCGGTCCGGCCCCCGGCATCGAGGACGCGATCCGGCTCGCGCCGGGACAGTCGGCGTACGCGGGGCTCATGGGCGGCCTCAAGGACGGCAAGGGCACGACCGTCCCCTCGATCGCGATGACGATGACCACCGACTCCGACCTGGAGCAGAAGCCGCTCAAGGCCTCGACCCCCGGCCTGTACGTGTCGCCCGGCAAGAACTCGGTGACCGCGTGGATGACGAACGCGGAGGACGCGCTCAGCCTCTAGCCTGGAAGACGTGTACACCACGCGCGTGTCCCAGCATGTCGACGCCCCGCCCTCGGCCGTCTACCGGGCCCTGCTCGATCCGGAGGCCGTCGCGCGCTGGCGCGTGCCGTACGGGATGACCTGCGAGGTGCACGAGTTCGACGCGCGTGAGGGGGGCGCCTTCCGGGTCTCCCTCACGTACGACACCGCGGACGGCACCGGCAAGTCGGGAGCCCGGACGGACACGTACCACGGGCGCTTCGTGGAGCTGCTTCCGGACGAACGCGTCGTCGAGATCACCGAGTTCGAGACCTCGGAACCGGGGCTCCAGGGCCCCATGACCCTCACCACGACCCTGATCGCCCTGGCGGGCGGCACGGAGGTGGTCCTCGTCCACGAGGGAGTGCCCGACGGCGTTGCCGCCGCCGACAACGAGGCCGGTACGCGGATGGCCCTGGAGCGGTTGGCCGCGCTGGCCGAGGGGCGGCCCGACCCGCAGGCGTGACGTCTGCCGGTGGAGCGCCCGGGTGCGTGACGCCCGCGGCGCCGACCGTCAGACGCGCTCGCGGGTCAGCGCCGCCAGCGGGTCGTCCAGGACCGGCTGCCACGCCAGCTCGGCGGCACCGACGAGGCTGTTGTGGTCCAGGGTGCAGGGGAGGATCGGCACCCCGCCGCTGCGGCCCCAGAGGCTGCGGTCGGCGACGACCGCGCGGAGGCGCTCCGGGTCCGCGTCGAGGAGCTCGCGGTGGAGGCCGCCGAGGATGATCCGGTCCGGGTTCAGGATGTTCACCAGGCCCGCGAGGCCGAGGCCCAGACGGTCGATCAGCTCCCCGACGGCGACCCGTACGCCCGGGTCGTCCGGGCTCGTGCGCAGCAGGTCGCGGGCCTGCTGGAGCAGGGACAGCTCGGGGCCCGGGGCGCGGCCCGCCGCCGTGAGGAAGGCGAGCGGGTCGGTCTCCACGTCCAGGCAGCCGCGGCTGCCGCAGTGACACGCGCGGCCCTCCGGGTTCACCGTGAGGTGGCCGACCTCCAGGGCGAGGCCGGCGCTTCCGGTGTGCAGGCGGCCGTCCAGGACGAGCGCGCCGCCGACGCCCCGGTGACCGGTGGCCACGCAGAGCAGGTCGCGGGCGCCGCGGCCCGCGCCGTGGCGGTGCTCGGCCAGGGCCGCGAGGTTCACGTCGTTGCCGGTGAAGGCGGGTCCGTCGATGCCGGCGGCCCGTACCCGCTCGGCGAAGATCTCCCGGACCTGCGCACCGGCGGGCCAGGCGAGGTGCAGCGGGTTCAGCGCGGTGCCCTCGGGCTCCGCCACCGCCGAGGGGGCGGCGAGTCCGGCGCCGACGCAGCGGCGGCCGCTCTCCCTGAGCAGGGTGACTCCGGCTTCGACGACCTCGCCGAGGACCTGGGCCGGGTCGGCGGAGACGGTGACGCAGCCGGGGACGGTGGCCACGATGGTGCCGCCGAGGCCGACGAGCGCTGCGCGGAAGCCGTCGGCGTGCACCTGGGCGGCGAGGGCGACGGGGCCCTTCTCGTCGACGGCGAGACGGTGGGAGGGGCGGCCCTGGGAGCCCGCGGCGGCACCGGGGTTGGAGTCCACGCGGATCAGGCCGAGGGCCTCCAGTTCGGCGGCGACCGCGCCGGCGGTGGCACGGGTGACGCCGAGTTCGGCGGTGAGGACGGCCCTGGTGGGAGCCCTGCCGGTGTGCACCAGCTCCAGTGCGGGGCCGAGCGCGTTGCGCCCCCTGTCCAGCCGTGTCCGGGTCGTCGTCGCCTTGCCGTTCATGGGGGCGAGTCTCCCATGATCGGAGGGTGGGGTGTTCCCCTGGGCGGCCCGCCCCGGAGGTCCGGGGCGTTCGCCGGGCGAGCGGCGTCCGCAGCCGCCGGACGGCGAGGCGAGGCCCCCGGCCTCACGGCTGGGGGACGCCCCGGGGCCGCCGTACGGCCGCGGCGTCATCGAGGGACAGCTCGGGCGAGGGCTGCGTCCTCGCCCGAGCCGGGTGGCATCAGGTCAGTGGGCGCCGAGGAAGGCACCCTCCGGGCCCTTCTCCCAGCCCTTCTCGTGACACGAGCCGGTGAAGATCGTTCCGTAGACGGCCGGAACGCCGGCCACCGAGCAGTGCGAGCTGAAGCCCGCGCCACCGGCGGAGAAGTACCCCGCCCCGAATCCGTCGTCGGCGAGCGCGGAACCGGCGCCGCCCAGCAGGATGCCCACGGCCAGGACGGAAGCGGCGAGAGAACGCATAGCTACTCCTCAAGATCTCGGAATGACGTGCCAGAAGGTGCCCGTCTGCCGGTCAAACGCCTTCGGAAAAGGCGAGACACGGCGTCTCACTCCAATGCCGAATCACCGGATCGCGGGGTCACGCCGACGCAGAAACGATGCTTTCCCGTAGCCCCTTGGGGAGCGGCCTCACTGCGATGACCTGGCGTTTGTCACCCGTACAGCGTCCTCGGCATCACCCTTCGGGGGTACGCCACCGAGGTGGGAGCGGTCGTCCCGGACGCCGGGCCGGACCGTGGCCGTGGGCGGCTTCGCGGGCGCGGCCGTTCGGTGGGCCGGGTGCCACGAGGCCGACGAGCCGGAGCTGCCCGCGGGGGCGACCGCCGCTCGCTTGATTACGGCCGGGAGATCCCCCTATCCTGAGTTTGTGCCGCTACTAAACAAAGTACGGACGGCCGTTCCGGGGGGCTCCGGCGGAGACACCGCCACCCACTCCCTGTCCCGCCTCCGCGTCGCCCTGACCCTCTTCTTCGCTCTCGACGGTTTCCTGTTCGCCGGCTGGGTCGTCCGGATCCCCGCCGTCAAGCAGCAGACCGGCGCCTCGGCCGGCGACCTCGGCCTCGCCCTGCTCGGGGTGTCCGCCGGCGCCGTCGTCACCATGACACTGACCGGGCGGCTCTGCCGTCGGTACGGCCCCCATGTCGTCACCGTCGCCACCGCCGTACTCCTGTCGCTGTCGGTGGCCCTGCCGGCCCTCACCCGGTCGCCGCTCGCCCTCGGTCTCGTCCTGCTCGTGTTCGGCGCCGCGTACGGCGGGATCAACGTCGCCATGAACAGCGCCGCCGTGGATCTCGTGACCGCGCTCCGGCGGCCCGTGATGCCCAGCTTCCACGCGGCGTTCAGCCTCGGCGGCATGATCGGGGCGGGGCTCGGCGGACTGCTCGCCGGCGGACTGCCCCCGACCACCCATCTGCTGGGGCTGACCGTGGTGGGACTGGCGCTCACCGCTGTCGCCGGGCCCGTCCTCCTGCGTCACCCCTCCCCCGCCCCGGCACCCGAATCCCTGGCACCCGTGGCCAGGACGAAGGGCGGGCCGTCCGGCGGGTCCCGGCGCGTCGTCCTCGTCTTCGGCGTGATCGCGCTGTGCACCGCGTACGGCGAAGGGGCACTCGCCGACTGGGGCGCCCTCCACCTGGAGCAGGACCTCGGCGCGCACCCGGGGGTGGCCGCCGCCGGGTACTCCGTGTTCGCGCTGACCATGACCGCCGGGCGCCTCTCCGGCACCGCCCTCCTCGAACGGCTCGGCCAGACCCGGACCCTGGTCCTCGGCGGCGCCACGGCCGCCGCCGGCATGGTGCTCGGCGCGCTCGCACCGAGCGTCTGGGCCACGCTGCTCGGCTTCGCGATCACCGGTCTCGGGCTCGCCAACATCTTCCCCGTCGCCGTGGCCCGCGCCGGTGCCGTCGCCGGTCCCGGCGGGGTGGCGACCGCGTCCACGCTCGGATACGGCGGCATGCTGCTCGGCCCGCCGTCGATCGGGTTCCTCGCCGACTGGTTCTCGCTGCCGGTGGCGCTCACCACCGTCGCCGCACTGGCCGCGGGTGCCGCGGCCATGGGCTACTGGGCGCGGAACGCCGGTTCTTCCCGGGCGAGTTGAGCCCCCGGCGCGTCCACGGCTGCGAGAATGCGCCCATGGACGCGTCGCATGCGGGAACGCCGAAGGTCGCCGAGTACATCGACGCCCTGGAGATCGCCGGCCGGCGCCTCGCCGCGGCGGCGGCCGAGGCCGGGCCGGACGCGGAGGTGCCGACCTGCCCCGGGTGGCGGATCCGGGACCTCCTCCGGCACACCTCGATGGTGCACCTCTGGGCCACGGATCTCGTGGTCCAGGCGCACACCACGTACCAGCCGGGCGGCGGCGAGACCTCGCTCGACGGCGAGGAGCTCCTGACCCACTTCCGCGAGGGGCACGCGGGCCTGGTCGCGGCCCTCCGGGAGGCGCCGGAGTCCCTGGAGTGCTGGACCTTCCTGCCCACCTCCTCGCCGCTCGCCTTCTGGGCTCGGCGTCAGGCGCACGAGACCACCGTCCACCGCGCGGACGCCGAGTCGGCGCTCACGGCGGGGCCGGGGGCGGTGGAGCCGTCCCTCGCGGTCGACGGCATCGACGAGCTGCTGTTCGGTTTCCACGGACGGGGCCGCAGCCGGGTGCGGACGGCCGAGCCGCGGATCCTGAGGCTGCGGGCGACCGACACGGGCGACGCGTGGACCGTGCGACTCTCGGCCACCGAGCCGCCGCGGACCGAGCGGGACGACCGGGCGGCGGGGCCGGGGGACACCGAACTCGCCGGGGCCGCCGGCCGGCTGTACCTCGTGCTGTGGAACAGGCTGCCCGTCGACGCCGTGACCCTCACCGGCGACGAGGAACTCGCACGGGTGTGGCGCGAGACCTCCGGGATCACCTGGTCCTGAACCCGGTGCGGTTCAGGTCGCCCCGTCCAGCATCCGGATCAGCACGTCGCGCTGGAGGGGCCTGACCTCGGCGTGCCGGGCGAGGCCCTTCTCTGTGAGTCTCACCTGGACGCCGCGCCGGTCCTCGGCGCACATCCCCCGGACGACCAGGCCGTCCTTCTCCAGACGCGCGACCAGCCGGGACAGGGCGCTCTGGCTGAGATGGACCCGCCCGGCCAGCTCCTGGACGCGCCATGAGCAGGGGCCGCCCTCGGTCGCGCCCTCCGCGAGCACGTCGAGGACCTCGAAGTCGCTGGCGCCGAGGCCGTACGGATGGAGCGCCCGGTCGAGCTCACAGGTCGTACGGGCGTGCAGGGCGAGGACGTCACGCCACTCGTCCACGAGCGCGCGTTCGGACTTGTTCGCTGCCCTGGCCATCTACACCACCTGCGCCGCCACCGGCTTCTCGATGGGCCTGGTCCTGTCCGGGCTCCTCACCGAGCTGAGCTGGCGCTGGACGATGCTGCTCCCCGCCCCCGTCGCCCTGGTCGCCCTGGTCTTCGCGCTCCGCCTCATCCCGCACAGCCCCCGCGAGAACTCCTCCGGCGGCTACGACCTGCCGGGCGCCGTCACCGGCACGGCCGCGATGCTGCTGCTCGTCTTCACCGTCGTCCAGGCCCCCGAGGCGGGCTGGACCTCCGTGCGCACCCTGCTGTCCTTCGTGGTGGCCGCGGCCCTGCTCGTCTCCTTCGTCCTGATCGAGCGCCGCAGCGCGAGTCCCCTCGTACGCCTCGGAGTGCTGCGCTCCGGCTCACAGGTACGGGCCCAGCTCGGCGCGGCGGCGTTCTTCGGCTCGTACGTCGCCTTCCAGTTCATCGTGACCCAGTACATGCAGTCACTGCTCCACTGGTCCGCGCTCCAGACCGCGCTCGCCTTCCTGCCGGCGGGTGTGCTCGTGGCACTCTCCTCCACGAAGATCGGCGGCATCGTGGACCGCTTCGGTACCCCCCGGGTGATCGCCGTCGGCTTCACGCTGCTCGTCGTGGCGTACGCGCTGTTCCTGCGGATCTCCCTCACCCCGCAGTACGCCGCCGTCATCCTGCCGTCGATGCTGCTGCTCGGCGCGGCCTGCGCGCTGGTGTTCCCCTCGCTCAACATCCAGGCCACCAACGGGGTCGACGACCACGAGCAGGGCATGGTGTCGGGACTGCTCAACACCTCGATCCAGGTCGGCGGCGCGCTGTTCCTCGCCGTCGTCACCGCCGTCATCACCGCGGACGGCGGCGAGGGCACCGCCTCGCCGCAGGCGGTCCTGGACCACTTCCGTCCGGGACTGGCCGTGGTGACGGTCATCGCCCTGGCCGGGCTCCTCATCACCCTGCCGGGCCTCCGCGGGCGGCGGAGGCAGGACGGCGAGCCGTCGGTCGTCGTCGCCCGCTCCACACCGACGGGGTCGAGCGCCACGACCACCGGGACCGGTACGGCGGCCGAGAGCGCCCCGGCGAAGGTCGCGGTCCGCGACTAGGACCTGTCGTCCGCAGGTCCGGGCGGGGACGTTCGCGCCGAACCGGCTGTGCTCCGGCGGGCTCGCGGGGTCAGTCGAGCCATCCGGGGCGCACAAGGCCCGACTCATAGGCCAGCACGACGAGTTGGGCACGGTCGCGGGCGCCGAGTTTCACCATGGCACGGCTGACATGGGTCTTGGCGGTGAGGGGGCTGACGACCAGTCGGCGGGCGATCTCCTCGTTCGACAGGCCGATGCCCACCAGGGCCATCACCTCCCGTTCCCGCTCGGTCAGGGCACCGAGGGACTCCGTCGCCCCCGGAGCCTTGGAGCGGGCCGCGAACTCCTCGATCAGGCGGCGGGTCACGCCCGGGGAGAGCAGGGCGTCCCCGTGGACGACGGCGCGCACGGCCCGCAGCAGTTCCTCCGGCTCGGTGTCCTTGACCAGGAAGCCGGACGCGCCCGCGCGGATCGCCTCGAAGACGTACTCGTCGAGCTCGAAGGTGGTCAGCATGACGACGCGGACCTCGGCGAGGTCCGCGTCGTCCGTGATGCGGCGGGTCGCTTCGAGACCGTCGAGCCGCGGCATCCGGATGTCCATGAGGACGACGTCGGGCCGCAGGGCGCGCACCTGCTCCACGGCCTCGCCGCCGTCGGCGGCCTCCCCCGCGACCTCGATGTCCGGCTGGGCGTCGAGCAGCGCGCGGAACCCCGCCCGGACCAGCGACTGGTCGTCGGCGAGCAGCACTCGGATCACGGGGTCTCCTGCGGTGACGGGGGCTCTTCCTTGGGGGACGGGAGTACGGCGTGGACGCGGAAGCCGCCGTCGGGGCGGGCGCCCGCCTCGATGGTGCCACCGAGGGCCGCGGCCCGCTCCCGCATGCCGGCGAGTCCGTTGCCGCTGCCGCCCGCCTCGGTGCCGGTGGCCGGGCCGTCGTCGTCGACCGTCAGGTCCAGCTGCCCGGAGCCGTACCCGATCCGTACCCGGGCCGTACGCGAACCGGAGTGGCGCACCACGTTGGTGAGCGCCTCCTGCACGATCCGGAAGGCGGCGAGGTCCGCGCCGGGCGGCAGGCCGACACGCGGTCCGGCGGTCGCGACGGTGACGGTGAGGCCCGCGGCGCCGGCCTGCTCGACCAGTTCGGAGAGCCGGCCGAGTCCGGGGGCGGGCGCGCGCGGCGCGTCGCCGCGGGCACGGAGGGTGTCGAGGACCTGACGCACCTCGCCGAGCGCCTCCTTGCTGGCCGCCTTGATGGTGGTCAGCGCGGTGCGGGCCTGCTCGGGGTCGGAGTCAAGCAGGGCGAGGCCGACCCCGGCCTGCACGTTGATCACGGAGATCGAGTGGGCGAGCACGTCGTGGAGCTCCCGGGCGATGCGGAGCCGCTCCTCGTCGGCGCGCCGCCGCTCGGCGGCGGCCCGGTCGGCCCGTAGCTGCGCCCGCTGTTCGCGGCGGACGCGAACCGTCTCGGAGGCCGCCAGGACGGCGACGGCGAACGCGGCGGCGGGAAGCTCCTGCCCCCAGGGCGCCGGCCCGTCGCCCGCCGGGGGCAGCCAGCGGTAGAGCCAGTGCGAGAGCGCCAGATGGCCAGCCCAGAGCAGACCGAGGGCCCAGGCCGCCGCGGTCCGGTGCCCGTGCACGACGGCGGCGAAGCAGGCGACGGCGATCAGGACGAACACCGGGCCGTACGGGTAACCGGCCAGCAGATAGCCGAGGGTGACGGCCGCGACGCCGAACACCACGGGCACCGGCCACCGGTGACGGAACACCAGGGGGGCCGCTCCGAGGAGCAGCAGGACGCGACCGAGCGCGTCGAGGGCCTCCCGGTCGGGCTGGTTCCTCGCGGCGAACCCGGTCCCCGCCATGACGACCACGGCGATCAGCAGCGTCGACCGCCAGGGCAGGCCGCCGCCGGCATCTCCGCGCTGCCACCGGCCCCAGGCGCGGCCGGCCGGCCGCCCCGGGAGCTCGTCCGTCCGGAGCCGGTCGGTGCGGCGTTCGTCCGCGGGGTGCTCGTCCGTCCGATGGCCGTGCGACCGGCGCTCGCGCGACCGCCGCTCCCCCGGCCCGCGCGCCGGCCTCGCGTCGCCGCGCCCGCGCCCCTGTCCGCGCACGTGCCCGCGCCTCCGCTCCTGGTCCATGTCCGCCACGCTAACCGTGAGGGCCCGGCGGAGACGTCAGCCCGGCGGGGTGGTCACCCGTACTCCCGGCGGAGTAGGCCGCTCCCGTCCGTACGGGTGGGGCGGCGCTCCCGTCCGTACGGGTGGGGCGGCGCCCCCGTCGTACGGGTGGGGCGGCGCCCCCGTCGTACGGGTGCGGCCGTGGGTCAGCGACCGACCGTCCCGCCGGGGCGGGTGGGGGGCTCAGCCGCGCGGCAGCAGGCCCACGTCCTGGCCGAGGCGGCGGGCCGCGGTGGCGAAGAACGCGTCGCGGTCCTCGACGATGTTGTGGAAGTGGCCGAACACCTCGAAGGAGATCAGCCCGAAGAGCTGCGACCAGGCGGCCACCAGGGTGACCGCGAGGGCGGGCGGGAGGTCCGGGGCGATGTCGGCGGCCAGCCGGGCGGCCTCGGGACGGAGTCCTTCCGGGAGCGGGGGCAGGGCGACGCCCTCGCCGGCGTGGGCGCCGCGCACGGTCTCGATGAGGACGAGGCCGACGCGGGAGGCGGGGACGATCGTGTCCTGCGGCGCGCTGTAGCCGGGGACGGGGGAACCGTAGATCAGGGCGTACTCGTGGGGGTGGGCGACGGCCCAGGCGCGAACGGCCCGGCAGACGGCGGTCCACCGGTCGAGGGGGCGCTGCCCGGCCGCCTCGGCGGCGGCCTTCTCCGCCGTGGCGCCGATCGCGTCGTACGCGTCGACGATGAGGGCGGTGAGCAGGTCGTCGCGGCTCGGGAAGTAGCGGTAGAGCGCGGAGGAGACCATGCCCAGCTCGCGGGCGACCGCCCGCAGGGACAGCTTGGCGGCGCCCTCGGCGGCGAGCTGGGTGCGGGCCTCGTCCTTGATGGCGGCGGTGATCTCGATACGGGCGCGGGCGCGGGCTCCTCGAACGGTCGTCATGGAGAGCAGTGTGCCACTTTCAGATCGGCGATACGAAATGAGAGCAGTGCTCTTGCTTGCGAGCACCGATTCCGGCACACTCGAATCAAGCGAGAGCAGTGCTCACACTTTGCTCCCGCCGGCCACCGCACGGCACCGCCCCATCCCACAGGAGGAACCCATGTCCGCACGGCCCACCGGCTCCGGTCCCGCCGCCCACGTCATGAAGCCCGGCTGGTTCACCGTGAACGTCCTCAACCCCTCCGTCGCCTGGGCGACCCGCCGCGGCGTCAGCGTCTGGGGCTCCCGCGTGCTCGCCGTCCGCGGCCGCAAGAGCGGCGAGTGGCGCCGCACCCCCGTCAACCTCCTGACGGTGGACGGCGTGCGCTACCTCGTGGCCCCGCGCGGCCACGTCCAGTGGACCCACAACATGCGGGCCGCCGGCGGCGGGCAGCTGATCCTCGGCAAGGCCGTGCAGGACTTCACCGCCGTCGAGATCGCCGACGACGAGAAGCCCGCGCTGCTGCGCGCCTACCTCAAGCGCTGGAAGGCAGAGGTCGGCGTCTTCTTCGGGGGCGTCGGTCCCGACTCCACCGACGCGGAGCTGCGCGCCATCGCGCCGAAGCACCCCGTCTTCCGCGTCACGCCGACGGGCCCCACCACTCCCGCCGCGTGAAACCGGCCGGAGCGGCGGAGCCCGTCCGCTGCGCTCACTCCATGGATGTCCGGCGCGCCGGGCGCGCCGGTCCGAGGGGTCAGACCACTCCCGGGGACTCGGGCGCCTCCGGCTTCACGGAAGTGCCGGTCTCCGGGACGTCCTTCGCGTCGTCCCGCGCCTCCGCCCGCATGTCGGGCTTCGCCACCGCCCGCACCTCGGCCTGCGCCTCCGTGTCCGCGTCGGCCTCGGGCGCCGAGCGCTCGCCCTTGCCGACACCCCGGCCCGCCGGGCCGACGCCCGACGAGGTGTCCATGCGCTTGTCGAGGATCTCCAGGGCCCGCCGGGCCATGCCGTTCGAGCGGACCATGCCGCCGAGCGTCGCCGAACCCCGGGTGATGTCGGCGAACGCGTTCCAGGCGGGACGCAGCCCCGTCAGCGTCGCGTGCAGCAGCCCCGGCCGCCGCTCGAAGACGGCGAGCATCCGCCGGCCGACGGCCATCTCGACACCGAGCCCCGCCTTGATGGCGAAGGCGTAGTTCAGGGCCTGGCGCCGGGCGTCGACCGCGTCGTTGGCCTCGGCGACCCGCACCGCCCACTCGCCGGCCAGCCGGCCCGAGCGGAGCGCGTACGAGATGCCCTCGCGCGTCCACGGCTCCAGGAGTCCCGCCGCGTCACCGCAGACCAGGACCCGGCCGCGGGAGAGCGGCGAGTCGTCGGTGCGGCAGCGCGTCAGATGACCGGACGAGATCGTGGGCTCGAAACCGGACAGGCCGAGCCGGGCGACGAAGTCCTCCATGTACCGCTTGGTGGCGGCGCCCTCGCCGCGCGCCGAGATGACGCCGACCGTCAGGGTGTCCCCCTTGGGGAACACCCAGCCGTAACTGCCGGGCATCGGACCCCAGTCGATGAGGACGCGGCCCTTCCAGTCCTCGGCCACGGACGGCGGCACGGGAATCTCCGCCTCCAGCCCCAGGTCGACCTGGCCGAGCTTCACCCCGACGTGAGCACCTATCCGGCTGGCACTGCCGTCGGCGCCGACGACCGCGCGCGCGAGCACGGTCTCGCCGTCGGCGAGGACGACGGCGACGGTCCGCCGGTCCGGCACCGCCGGGCCGTGCTGCTCCACGCGGGTCACCGTGACCCCGGTCCGCAGCTCCGCGCCGGCCTTCTGGGCGTGCTCGACCAGCTGGGCGTCGAACTCCGGGCGGTTGATGAGCCCGAACAGCATCTTCCGCGAACGGCGGGTACGGGCGAAACGGCCGTCCAGGGAGAAGGTGACGGCGTGCACCCGGTCCTGGAGGGGCAGTTCGAAGCCGGGCGGGAGACAGTCGCGGGAGGGGCCGATGATGCCGCCGCCGCAGGTCTTGTACCGGGGCAGCTCGGACTTCTCCAGGAGCAGCACCCGTCGCCCCGCCACCGCAGCCGCGTAGGCCGCGGACGCGCCGCCGGGCCCGGCGCCGACGACCACGACGTCCCACACCTCGGTGTTCTCGCCGTCAGCTCCGTCCACGCCGTGCGGGGCCGTCACGGCCTCGGCGTCGGCGTCCGCGGTGTCCGAGGCCTCCTCCGACGGCGCTCCGTCGTGCGATACGTGGGACGCTCCGGCGCCCGTGACCTCGTCCGACATCTCGTCCGACACCGCGGCCGGCACCCCCTCCGTGATGCGCTCAGGAGCCGCGCCTTCGGGCGCGGTGTTCTCCGGACCGGCGTTCTCCGCTTGCTCGCTGCTCACGATGTGCTTCTGCTCCTGATCCGACCGGTGGTCTGCTCCTGACGCATCCTACGGCGCGGTAGCCAGAGGCCCGCGCCGTAGGATCGGCGGTGCGTTCGCCGTACCACGACATACGCCGAACGCCGTCCTTACGTCGTAAACGTCGCACCCATCAGGAGCGTGCCCATGACCTCGAATCCGATCGCCGAGACCGTCCGGTCCCTGATGCCCCGCGCCAAGGCCGAGCTCACGGAGCTGGTGGCCTTCGAGTCGGTGGCGGACGAGGCCGTGGCGCCCCGCGGCGAGTGCGAGGGCGCCGCGAACTGGGTCGCGGACGCGCTGCGCGCCGAGGACTTCCAGGACGTGGCGCTGCTCGACACCCCGGACGGCTCGCAGTCCGTGTACGGCGTCCTGCCCGGTCCGGCCGGCGCGCCCACCGTCCTTCTCTACGCGCACTACGACGTGCAGCCGAAGCTGGACGAGTCCGCCTGGCTGACCCCGCCGTTCGAGCTGACGGAGCGGAACGGTCGCTGGTACGGGCGTGGCGCGGCCGACTGCAAGGGCGGCTTCATCCTCCACCTGCTCGCGCTGCGCGCCCTCAAGGCGAACGGCGGCGTCCCCGTGACGGTCAAGATGATCGTCGAGGGTTCGGAGGAGCAGGGCACCGGCGGTCTCGAGCGGTACGCGGAGCAGCACCCCGAACTGCTCGTCTCCGACGCGATCGTGATCGGTGACGCGGGCAACTTCCGCGTGGGGCTGCCGACCGTGACCGCGACCCTGCGCGGCATGACGATGATCCGGGTGGCGATCGACACCCTGGAGGGCAACCTGCACTCCGGTCAGTTCGGCGGCGCCGCGCCGGACGCGCTGGCCGCGCTGATCCGCGTACTGGACTCGCTGCGCGGCCCGGACGGTTCCACCGTCATCGACGGGCTGCCGGGCGACCAGGTGTGGGAGGGGCTGCAGTACCCGGAGGAGGACTTCCGCCAGGACGCCAAGGTCCTCAGCGGAGTGGCCCTGCCGGGTGCCGGTACGGTCGCCGACCGGATCTGGGCGCGTCCCGCCGTCACCGTCATCGGCATCGACTGCCACCCGGTGGCCGGGGCGACCCCTTCGATCCCGTCGTCGGCACGCGCCCAGCTCAGCCTGCGGGTGCCGCCGGGCATGGACTCGGCCGAGGTGACGAAGCTGCTCTTCGCGCACGTCGAGAAGCACACGCCGTGGAACGCCCGGGTCTCCCTCGAGCAGGTCGGCCAGGGGCAGCCGTTCCAGGCGGACACGTCGAGCCCGGCGTACGCGTCGATGGCCGAGGCGATGCGGATCGCGTACCCCGGCCAGGAGATGCAGACGGCGGGCATGGGCGGCTCGATCCCGCTGTGCAACACGCTGGCCTCGCTGTACCCGGAGTCGGAGATCCTGCTGATCGGTCTGAGCGAGCCGGAGGCGCAGATCCACGCGCCCAACGAGTCCGTCTCGCCGGAGGAGCTGGAGCGGCTCTCGGTGGCGGAGGCGCTCTTCCTCCTCAACTACGCCCGCTCGAAGCAGAACTGACGTCCGGGCGCGTTCAGCGTTCGGCGAAGCTCGCCGAGAGCGTAGAAGCATGCGGCGGACCTGCGGAGATCCGTAGGTTCGCCGTATGGCATCCATCGAGCTCACCAGGGTCACCCCGCGACTGCACCTCCTCGACTACTCCATCGGCCAGGCCTACCTCTGGCAGGACGAGGAGGACCTGACCCTGATCGACGCAGGCTGGGCCGGCATGGCGGACGAGACGGCGGCGGCGATACGGTCCACCGGCCTGGACCCGGACCGGCTGGGCCGGATCGTGCTGACCCACTGCCACCGGGACCACGTGGGCGCGGCGCAGGAGCTGGCGGACCGGCACGGGGCCGAGATCCTCGCCCACCGGCTCGACGCGCCGGTGATCCGGGGCGTGGCGCCGGTGCCGGAACCGCACCTCCTGGACTGGGAGATCCCCCTCTTCGAGCACGGCGTGACCGCGCCCGAGGCGCCGCCGACCCGGGTCGACCGGGAGGTCGAGGACGGTGAAGTGCTCGACTTCGGCGGCGGCGCGGTGGTGGTGCACACCCCGGGCCACACGCCCGGTTCGATCGGCGTCCATCTGCCCCGCCACGGTGTGCTGTTCACCGGGGACACGGTGGCGTCGGTGCCGGACGTGATGTTCGGCGTGTTCCATGTCGACCGGGCGCTCGCGCGGGACTCGATGCGGCTGCTCGCGAAGCTGGGTCCTTCGGTGCTGTGCTGCGGTCACGGGGCGCCGGTGACCTCGGACACGGCGGCGCGGCTGACCGGGGCGGCGGCGACGGCCACGGCCTGAGGCGGGCGGCGACGGTGCGGCGGCAGGCCGGCGGACGTGGCCGGGTGTCGCCGTCAGCCCACCGGGTCCCCGGCCTCCAGGTTGAGCACCGTGCCGCGCTCGCGGGCGCGCAGGGCCCAGCGGAGGCGGCGGTAGCGGACCGGGGGCAGGAGGTCGGCCGCCTCCTCCTCGGTGACGAAGCGCCAGTCGCGGAGTTCGGCGCCGGGGAGGTGGAGGCGTTCGGTGTCGGCGGGGCCGAGCGTGCCTCCGTCGAAGAGGAGACGGAGTCCGCCGTAGCCGGGCGGCACCGGGCGTTCCCAGTCGACGAGCAGGAGGCGTGGTACGGCGTCGAGTGCGAGGCCTATCTCCTCGGCCACCTCGCGCACTCCGGCGCGGGCCGGGGGTTCGCCCGCCTCGACGACACCGCCGGGGAACTCCCAGCCCGGCTTGTAGGTGGGGTCGACCAGGAGGAACCGATCCCGCTCGTCGAAGAGCAGGACTCCCGCGGCGACGGTCTCGCCGGTGGGTTCGGGGGTCTGGACGATGCCGCAGGGGGCGGCGTGGCCGGCCTTGACCGCGTCGGCGACGGTCCGGGCGGCCCCGGCCACGGTGAGTGCCGAGGTGTCGACCACGAACGCGTCCTCGGCGAGCCAGTCGAGCGCGGCCCGGTACGGCGCGAGATGGCCGTGACACCACTCCCGGACGCGGGCGTCGACGTCGGGGTCGTCGTACTCGGACCGGTCGTCGATGCGCTGCCGCAGGATCGTTTCCTCCGGTGCGAGCAGCACATGGCGGACATCGATGCGACGGGCGGCGAGCCCGCCGAAGATCTCGTCCCGGTAATCCTGGCGCAACAGGGTCATGGGAACGACCAGGACGCCGCCGAGTTCGGCGAGCAGGGCGGCGGCGGTGTCGACCACCAGACGCCGCCAGATCGGCAGGTCCTGGTAGTCCTCGACCTCGGCGAGCCGCTTGGCCGGCAGCAGGCCGCGAAGGCCGCCGCCGGTGACCTCGGGGTCGTACAGCGTGCTGTTCGGGATCAGATCGACCAGCTCGCGCGCGGTGCTGGACTTCCCCGCGCCGAACGCACCGTTGACCCAGACGATCACGATTCCCCCTCTTCGACAGCCCCCTGTGGATTGCCCCCAACACCCTGCCACGAAAACCACGAACGCATGTCCTGGCATATGCGTCCCCTTGGGCATGAGCGTGACACTTCCGCCCGGGGGTCGTTGAGAACGGCAGGCACGAGGGGGTGCGGAGAGATGAGTCGTAGGGTTCTCGAACGTTTTCCGGCCGGCGGCCCGCGGGGCAGCTGGCCGGCGGAGGAGTTCGCCGGGGCGCGACGGGACGAGGGGGTGCCGGCCCGGGTCGTCATGGACCTGGAGTCCGACGCCTTCCTGGTGATCGTCGAACAACGGACGGCCGAGCGGGCACGGGAGGAGTGAGCCGTGGGGCCTCCCCGTCGGCCGGTGGCGTCAGGCCACCGCCGCCGCGGCGGCGCCCAGGAGGCCCGCGTCGGTTCCGGTGAGGGCCGGGACGACCGTCAGGTTCCGGACGAAGTCGAGGGTGGCGTACGTGGCGAGGCCGCGGCGCAGCGGGGCGAAGAGGACCTCCCCGGCGCCCGCCACCCCGCCGCCGACGACGGCGATGTCGATCTCGACGAGGGTCGCCGTCGCGGCGATGCCCGCCGCGAGGGCCTGGGCCGCCCGCTCGAACGAGGCGACGGCGACCGGGTCCCCCGCGCGCGCCGAGGCGGCCACGGCGGCCGCGGAGGCGTCGCCGTCGGGCCCCGGGCGCCAGCCGTTCTCCAGGGCGCGGCGGGCGATGTGCGGGCCGCTGGCGAGGCGTTCGACACAGCCGCGTCCGCCGCAGGCGCAGGGCTCGCCGTCCATGTCCACCACCATGTGGCCGATGTGACCGGCGTTGCCGGTGGGGCCCGGGTGCAGTCGGCCGCCGAGCACGAGGCCGCCGCCGACACCCGTGGAGACCACGAGGCAGAGGGCGTTGTCGTGGCCGCGGGCGGCGCCGAGCCAGTGCTCGGCCGCCGTCATGGCGACGCCGTCGCCGACCAGGGTGACGGGCCGTCCGCCGGTGGCCCTGTGGACCCGCTCGACGAGCGGGAAGTCGCGCCAGCCGGGCACGTTGACCGGGCTGACGGTCCCCCGGTACGCGTCGACCGGGCCCGCGCTGCCGACGCCGACGGCCCCGGCGGCCTCCCAGAGGGGCGAGCCCGCGAGTTCGGTGAGCACGTCCCCGACCGCGCCCATCACCGTCTCGCCGTCCTCACGCGCGGGCGTGGGCCGCTGGGAGCGGACGCGGATGCGTCCCTCTCCGTCGACCAGGGCGCCTGCGATCTTGGTGCCCCCGATGTCGAGGGCGACGACGAGACCGTCGAGGGGGCCCGTGGCGGGATCGGTCTGCATGGGCGCGGGATCTCCAGTCGGGGGCGTGCGGACGGAACGGTGTCTATGGTGTCCCGTTCCGTACAGTCTCCCCTCCGGTGACAACGTTGTCCAGGCCCTATGATTTCGGCAGGAGTCCCCCAGACACCGCTGTACGACCGGCCGCAACCGCGCTCCGGCCGGACGACCCGATCTCCGACGGAGGAACCGCGCACCGTGGCCGACATCGCCCGCCGCACCGAGCACCGTTACGGCAACCGGCCCACGATGAAGGACGTCGCCGCACGCGCGGGCGTCGGCCTGAAAACGGTGTCCCGGGTCGTGAACGGCGAGCCAGGAGTCACCCCGGACACCGAGCGACGGGTCCAGGAGGCCATCGAGGTCCTCGGCTTCCGGCGCAACGACAGCGCGCGGGTTCTGCGCAAGGGCAGGACGGCGACGGTCGGTCTCGTGCTCGAGGATCTCGCCGACCCGTTCTACGGGCCGCTCAGCCGGGCGGTCGAAGAGGTCGCGCGGGCGCACGGGGCCCTGCTCATCAACGGGTCCAGCGCCGAGGACCCGGCCCGTGAGCAGGAGTTGGCGCTCGCCCTCTGCGCGCGCCGGGTCGACGGCCTGATCGTCATCCCCGCCGGCGACGACCACCGGTATCTGGAGCCGGAGATCAGGGCGGGCGTCGCCACCGTCTTCGTCGACCGCCCCGCCGGGCTGATCGACGCCGACGCCGTGCTGTCCGACAGCTTCGGCGGGGCGCGCGACGGGGTGGCCCATCTGATCGCCCACGGTCACAGCCGGATCGGCTTCATCGGCGACCGGCCCGGTATCCACACCGCGTCCGAGCGGCTGCGCGGCTACCGCGCGGCGATGGAGGACGCGGGCCTGCCGGTCGAGGACGCCTGGGTCTCGCCGGGCTCCACGGAGCCGGAGCGGGTACGGACGGCGGTACGGGAGATGCTGGATGCGCCGGAGCCCGTCACGGCGCTCTTCGCGGGGAACAACCGGGTGATGGTCACGGTGGTCCGCGCCCTCGCGGGGCACGCGCGACCGGTGGCTCTGGTCGGTTTCGACGACATGGAACTGGCCGACCTGCTCGGCATCACGGTCATCGCGCAGGACGCGGCCGCGCTGGGGCGGACGGCCGCCGAGCGTCTGTTCCGGCGTCTCGACGGGGTCGACGACGCTCCGGAGCGGGTGGTGCTCGGCACCACGCTGCTGGCCCGCGGTTCGGGCGAGATCCCGCCGGCCGTCTGAGCACCGGCCGTTCGCCCGGGGCACCGTCCGGAGCGCGGCCGGTCGGAGCGGCGGGCATCCGCGCGTCGGCGGCCGGGAGCGGCTGACCTCAGGGCGGCGCCCTCCCGGGCGAACGGTCGTCCTCGGGGCCGCCGGCACGGCGGCCCCGATCGTGTCCGCCCGCTACTCGGCCGAGGCCGTCAGGTCGCCTCGGCGGGGAGCCGCGAAGCGGTCCAGGGCCGCGCGGTTCATGCCGGTGAGCGCGTCGACCTCGGCGGTGTCGAGGGCTCCGCAGTCGATGCCGCGCAGCAGGTAGGAGCTGAGGGCCTTGGCGGTCGCCGGCTCGTCCATCACGTCGCCGCCCGCGTGGTTGGCGTACGCGGAGAGGCGCTTGGCGGCGGCCTCGAAGCCCTCGCGGTAGAAGGCGAAGACGGCGGCGTACCGGGTGGGGATGTGGCCCGGGTGCATGTCCCAGCCCTGGTAGTACGCGCGGGCGAGCGCACGGCGGGTGAGGCCGTAGTGGAGGCGCCAGGCCTCGTGGACGTGCTCGGTGGAGCCGACCGGGAGGACGTTGGTCGAGCCGTCGGAGACCCGTACGCCCGTGCCCGCGGCGGCGACCTGCATGATCGCCTTGGCGTGGTCGGCGGCCGGGTGGTCGCTGGCCTGGTAGGCGGCGGAGACGCCGAGGCAGGCGCTGTAGTCGAAGGTGCCGTAGTGCAGTCCGGTGGCGCGGCCCTCGGCGGCACCGATCATGCGGGCGACGGCGGCGGTGCCGTCGGTGGCGAGGATGGACTGGCTGGTCTCGATCTGGATCTCGAAGCCGAGACGGCCGGCGTCGAGCCCGTGGGCCTTCTCGAAGGCCTCCAGGAGGCGGACGAAGGCGGAGACCTGCTCGGGGTAGGTGACCTTGGGGAGGGTGAGGACGAGCCCGTCGGGCAGGCCGCCGTTCTCCAGGAGGCCGGTGAGGAAGACGTCGGTGGTGCGGATGCCCCGGTCGCGTACCGCGGACTCCATGCACTTCATCCGGACGCCCATGTACGGGGCGGCGGTCCCGTCGGCGTACGCCCGCGTGATCAGCCGGGCGGCGCGGGCGGCGTCCTGGTCCTCGTCCGCGCCCGCGTAACCGTCCTCGAAGTCGACCCGGAGGTCCTCGATCGGCTCGCGCTCCAGCTTCGCGCGCACGCGGCCGTAGACATCCTCGGCGAGGTCGTCCGAGAGGCCGAGCACGGCGGCGAAGGACGCGGCGTCGGGGGCGTGCTCGTCGAGGGCGGCGAGGGCCTGGTCGCCCCAGGAGCGGATGGTGCCGGCCTCGAAGACGTTGCCGGGGACGTAGACGGTGTGGACGGGCTGGCGGGTGCCGGGGTCTCCCGGGTAGCGGCGGTCCAGCTCGGCGTCCACCGCTGCGAGGGAGGCGCTGATGCCCTCGCTGACCGCGCCCGCGAGGCTCGTCGACACCTTCTCCTGCTGACCCATCCCACATCCTCCTATTTTCCGCTTCACGGAATCAACAATCCGTATGGCGAAGTTAGTAGCCCCTCGGGACCTGAGTCAATGGTTGTCCGAAACGACCGGGGGCCGCGCGGTGATCATCACCACGCGGCCCCCGGGCCGTACAGAAGCGCAGGTCACGCCTGCACCGCGAGATCAGCCCTTGCGGGACTTGACCTCTTCGGTCAGCTGCGGGACGACATCGAAGAGATCGCCCACGACGCCGTAGTCGACCAGGTCGAAGATCGGCGCCTCGGCGTCCTTGTTGATCGCGACGATCGTCTTCGAGGTCTGCATGCCCGCGCGGTGCTGGATCGCGCCGGAGATGCCGGAGGCGATGTACAGCTGCGGCGAGACCGACTTGCCGGTCTGGCCCACCTGGTTGGAGTGCGGGTACCAGCCGGCGTCGACGGCGGCACGCGAGGCGCCGACGGCGGCACCGAGCGAGTCGGCGAGCGCCTCGATGATGCCGAAGTTCTCGGCACCGTTGACGCCACGGCCACCGGAGACCACGATCGCGGCCTCGGTGAGCTCCGGGCGGCCGGTCGACTCGCGCGGGGTGCGGGCGGTCACCTTGGTGCCGGTGGCCAGCGCGCCGAAGGAGACCGCGAGGGCCTCGACGGCACCTGCGGCCGGGGCGGCCTCGACCGGGGCCGAGTTCGGCTTGACGGTGATGACCGGGGTGCCCTTGGAGACACGGGACTTGGTGGTGAAGGAGGCCGCGAACGCGGACTGCGTCGCGACCGGGCCCTCGTCACCGGCCTCCAGGTCCACGGCGTCCGTGATGAGGCCGGAGCCGATGCGGACCGCGAGGCGGGCCGCGATCTCCTTGCCCTCGGCGGAGGACGGGACGAGCACGGCGGCCAGCGAGCCGGCGGCGGACACCGAATCGTGGGCGGCCTGGAGGGCGTCGACCTTCGGGACCACGAGGTACTCGGTGAACTCGGGGGCGTCGGCCGTGAGGACCTTCACCGCGCCGTGCTCGGCGAGGACGGCCGCGGTGTCGGCGGCGCCGTTGCCCAGCGCGACGGCGACCGGGTCGCCGATGCGGCGGGCGAGGGTCAGCAGCTCCAGGGTGGGCTTGCGGACGGCTCCGTCGACGTGGTCGACGTAGACGAGAATCTCAGCCATGGGACTTCAATCTCCTGCGAACGAAAGGGGCGGTCTGAGCGGCTCGCGCGAGCCTTAGATGAACTTCTGGCCCGCGAGGAACTCGGCGAGCTGCTTGCCGCCCTCGCCCTCGTCCTTGACGATCGTGCCGGCGGTGCGCGCCGGACGCTCGGCGGCGGAGTCGACCGCGGTCCAGGCGCCGGCGAGGCCGACCTCGTCCGCGTCGATGTCCAGGTCGTCCAGCTCCAGGGACTCCACAGGCTTCTTCTTGGCGGCCATGATGCCCTTGAAGGACGGGTAGCGCGCCTCGCCGGACTGGTCGGTCACGGAGACGACGGCCGGCAGGGAGGCCTCGAGCTGCTCCGAGGCGGTGTCGCCGTCACGGCGGCCCTTGACGACGCCGTCCTCGACGGAGACCTCGGAGAGCAGCGTGACCTGCGGGACGCCCAGACGCTCGGCGAGGATGGCCGGGAGGACACCCATGGTGCCGTCGGTGGAGGCCATACCGGCGATGACGATGTCGTAGCCGGTCTTCTCGATCGCCTTGGCGAGCACCAGCGAGGTGCCCATGACGTCGGTGCCGTGCAGGTCGTCGTCCTCGACGTGGACGGCCTTGTCGGCGCCCATGGAGAGCGCCTTGCGGAGCGCGTCCTTGGCGTCCTCGGGTCCGACCGTCAGCACGGTGACCTCGGCGTCGTCCGCCTCTTCGGCGATCTGCAGTGCCTGCTCGACGGCGTACTCGTCGAGCTCCGACAGCAGGCCGTCGACGTCGTCGCGGTCGACCGTCAGGTCGTCCGCGAACTTACGGTCTCCGGTCGCGTCGGGCACGTACTTCACACAGACAACGATCCTCAAGCTCACGCCGGCTCTCCTACTGCATCGTCATAACTGGGCTGCCTTGTTGCTCGCAGCATAGGCGCCTGAAGGGCGGGTTTCCGGTCGGGGCGCCGGACGCCCCGACCAAAATATTACTCGCCAGTACACCCAGTCCGTTACCAGTAAGCAAGCGCTCAGCGATGTGATCTGCCCAACGCGCGGAGAGCGGCGCGCACGGGAACTCTCAGTCGCGCAGCGCGTTGAAGCGGCCGTGGTGGTAGAGGAGCGGCCGGCCGGCCCCGTCCGGGTCCCCCGCGACGGCCTGCGCGATCACGATCCGGTGGTCCCCGGCGGGCACGCGGGCGACCACGCGGCAGACCAGCCAGGCGAGAACGCCGTCGAGGACGGGCACGCCCTCGGGTCCCACGCTCCAGCGGGTCTCCTCGCCGAAGCGGTCGGCGCCGCTGCGGGCGAAGGTGGCGGCGAGGTCCTGCTGGTGCTCCCCGAGTATGTGGACGCCGATGTGCTCGGCCTCGGCCAGCACGGGCCAGCTGGAGGAGGAGGTCCCCACCCCGAAGGAGACGAGCGGGGGTTCGGCGGCGACGGAGTTGAGCGAGGTCGCGGTGAATCCGACGGGTCGCTCCCCGTGCGCGGTGACCACCGCGACACCGGCCGCGTGCCGGCGGAAGACGGAGCGGAGCAGATCCGGGGATGCCTGGCGGGGTGCGCCGATGGTGGGAACGGTGCCGGGTCGGAGGTCGGGCGTGACCGTCATGGAGTTGTCCTTCTGCGAGGGCGGCATGAGAGGGGTCCGGGGGTTGTCAGACACCCGGACAGCGCGCGCTCGCGTTGCGGGCCAGGTCCACATGGGTCCGGCCGTAGAGAAGGAGTTCTTGGGGCACCCCGTCAGAGTGGCGATCGTTGCCGCGTGCAGTCAAGTGCGTACCGGGATGTGGGAGAAGTGTCACCGCGTCAGACCGCCCGCCCCAGGGCGGCGATGACATCCGCCTTGCGGGGCTGTCCCGCGGCCCGCCGGACGACCCGCCCCGTCCGGTCGAGGACGAGGACGGTGGGGGTCCTGGCGATGCCGAGGGCGCGTACGAGATCGAGCCTTTCCTCGGCGTCGATCTCCACGTGCCCGACGCCCGGCACCATCGCGGCGACCTCGGCGAGGGTGCGCCGGGTGGCCCGGCAGGGCTGACAGAACGCGGTGGAGAACTGCACGAGGGTGGCGCGCTCCCCCAGTGCGACGCCGAGCGCCTCGGCTCCCAGCGTGTCGGTACCGGGTATCCCGGGTATCTCGGTCACCCCTGTTTCCCTTCTCTCTCGGCCGTCCCACCTGGTGCAGCGTCGCACGGAAGGGTTCGATTCCCGCCACGACCACCGCGAGTGACGAGAATCTCCCTGTACGAAGCCGCCTGGACTGGTCACGGCGGCCCACATGGGGCACGATCTGCCCAAAGCCGAAAACCTACGGCTGCGTAACTTCGCCGGGAGAACCCTCCCCAGGCACAGAAGAAGGGTTCCTCTCCGATGGCAGAACTCGTGTATCGGCCGGTCATCGGCGCCGCTCTGACCATGTTCAAGGCGCTCGACCTGAAGATCGACACGCAGGGTTCGGAGCACATCCCGCGCACGGGTGGCGCGGTGCTCGTCTCCAATCACATCAGCTATCTGGACTTCATCTTCACAGGCCTGGCCGCGCTCCCGCAGAAGCGTCTCGTGCGCTTCATGGCGAAGGACTCGGTCTTCCGGCACAAGGTCTCGGGGCCGCTGATGCGCGGCATGAAGCACATCCCGGTGGACCGCTCGGCGGGCGAGCACGCCTACAAGCACGCGCTGGAGTCGCTGCGGGCCGGCGAGATCATCGGCGTCTTCCCCGAGGCGACCATCTCCCAGTCGTTCACGCTCAAGGGCTTCAAGACGGGTGCGGCGCGGCTCGCCCAGGAGGCCGGGGTACCGCTGATCCCGATGGCTCTCTGGGGTACGCAGCGCGTCTGGACCAAGGGCCGTCCGCGCAACTTCAAGCGCAGCCACATCCCGGTGACGATCCGCGTCGGCGAGCCCCTGGAGGCCCCCGCCGACCAGTACGCGGGCGCGATCACCCGCCGGCTGCGCGAGCGCGTCCAGGAACTCCTGGAGGCCGCGCAGCGCGCCTACCCGGTGCGCCCCAAGGACGCGAACGACACCTGGTGGGTGCCCGCGCACCTCGGGGGTACGGCTCCGACGCCCGCCCAGGTCAAGGACGCCGGCTGACGGCGGGGCGCAGCCCGGCGACACCCCGCCGAATCGTCACTCCGGGTCGCGGACGGCCCCGTCCCGTCCGGGCCGCGGACGGCCCGTCATTCCGGGTCGCGGACCGTGATCCGGGCTCCCGGGCTGAGCTTCTCCAGCGACTCCGCCAGTTCGGTGCCCGCCGCGAGTAGCTCCTCCCGGGTCATCGGGGCGAGCGATTCGAGCAGGAAGAACGCGTCGACGGTGTCGTCGTCGATGCGGGTACGGGGGCCCTGGCGCCAGTTCCAGCGGCGACACGTCACGCCTTCCTCGTCGCACCAGACGACCTCCCCGGCCTCGGGGTGCTCCACCGTCTCCGCCCCGCCCGCCATGGTGACGAAGGGCTCGTCACCGAGGGCCCGGACGAGGCGCATGGCGCCCCGGATCCTGCCCAGGTCCTCGCCGCCGACCGGGATGAGGTGGGCGACGCTCACCGCGTTGTAGGCGTCGACGAGCCTGTTGATACGGGGCAGGCCGCCGTCCGCGAGCGCCCGCCTGGCGAGCGCCTCCGCGGAGTTGCGGGTACGGGAGGGCTTGGCGCCGAACGCGGAGTAGGCGGCGCGCCAGGCGGCGATGTGCGGGTCCTGGTCCGGCGTCCGGCCGTCGAGCCGCTCGGCGAGCCGGCGCGCGGCGTCGTCGAGGAGGGCCGAACCGGCTTCGTCACTGGGCCCGTTGACCAGGCCGTGGGCCTCGATCACCAGGGCGGTGAAGCCGGGTACGAGGGTGCGCACCTCGTCGGAGACGGTGAGCGTGAGGTTCATGGTCCGCCGTTCGCTGATGTCCGGGGTCAGAGCTCCGTGGGGAGCGTCCGCCAGAGGGACGGCCGGTCGGGCGCGGCGCGCAGCGCGTCCAGAACAGCCGCAGGTGGTTCAGTGTAGAGCACTGGATAATCCACTTCATTGAACTCTGGGCGTACGGTCCAGGCCAGCCGCTCCTCTCCCAGGGAGAAGTGGGCGTCGACGCCGGGCTTGTTCCCGCGCACGTCCTGACGGGCCCAGGCATGCTCCCCGGGCAGCAGCACGGCCACGAGACCATGGATCACCGGGTTCGAGCCGTCGTCGTCGGCGAGCCGCTGGTAACAGAGGGCGGCCGGGATGCCGTGCGCCCGCAGGAGTGCGGCGTACGCGATCGACTTGGCGTAACAGATGCCGGTGCGCCGCTCCAGGACGTCGGAGGCGCGCCAGGTCACGCGCGGATCGTCGGCGTCGGCGGAGTGAGGGACGGTGTCGCGGACATGGCGGTAAGCCGCTTCGGCGTATGCGTATGCGCCGGGGTGTGCGTCGGCGAGGCGGCGCGCGACCGACCGGACCACCGGGTGGTCATGGTCGACGGCCTCGCTCGCGGCCAGATAGGCGGCGATGTCCGGGTTCTGCTGGATGAGTTCCCTGCGTTCCATGCACGGGGAGCGTACGGATACGGCCGGACGGAAGTCAATGACTTTCCGTCCGGCCGTATATTTATGCAGAGCCTGTGCGGCAAGGGCTAGCGGGCCAGCTCTTCCTTCAGGGCCTGGAGGAAGGCGTCCACGTCGTCCTCCGTGGTGTCGAACGCGCACATCCAGCGCACGTCGCCGGCCGACTCGTCCCAGAAGTAGAAGCGGAACCGCTCCTGGAGCCGCCGGGTGACCTCCTGCGGGAGCCGGGCGAAGACCGCGTTGGCCTGCACCGGGTAGAGGATCTCCACCCCGTCCAGCTCGCGCACGCCGGCCGCGAGGCGCTGGGCCATCGCGTTGGAGTGGCGGGCGTTGCGCAGCCACAGGTCCTTCGCGAGGAGGGCCTCCAGCTGCACCGACACGAAGCGCATCTTCGACGCGAGCTGCATGGACAGCTTGCGCAGGTGCTTCATGTGGCTGACGGCGTCGGGGTTGAGGACGACGATCGCCTCGCCGAAGAGCATGCCGTTCTTCGTGCCGCCGTACGAGATGACGTCGACGCCCACGGCGTTGGTGAACGCGCGCATCGGTACGTCGAGCGAGGCCGCGGCGTTCGCTATCCGGGCCCCGTCGAGGTGCACCTTCATGCCCTTGGCGTGGGAGTGCTCGACGATCGCGCGGATCTCGTCCACCGTGTAGACGGTGCCCAGCTCGGTGTTCTGGGTGATCGAGACGACCTGCGGCATCGCCCGGTGTTCGTCCTCCCAGCCCCAGGCCTGCCGGTCGATGAGCTCGGGGGTGAGCTTGCCGTCCGGGGTGGGCACGGTGAGCAGCTTGAGGCCGCCCATGCGCTCCGGCGCTCCGCCCTCGTCCACGTTGATGTGCGCGGACTCGGCGCAGATGACGGCGCCCCAGCGGTCGGTGAGCGCCTGGAGGGCGGTCACGTTCGCCCCGGTCCCGTTGAACACCGGGAAGGCCTCGGCCGTGGGGCCGAAGTGGCTGTGCATGATCCGCTGGAGGTGGTCGGTGTACTGGTCCTCCCCGTAGGCGACCTGGTGGCCGTCGTTGGCGAGGGCGAGGGCCGCGAGGATCTCGGGGTGGGCGCCGGCGTAGTTGTCGCTGGCGAAGCCCCGGACCGACGGGTCGTGGTGACGACGTGCGTCGGTCCTGGGGCCGAGGGCCGCGGTCACGGCTTGGGGGTCAGCCACAGACGCTGTCCATTCACTTCCTGGGCGGGCCTGCTCCACAGCCCGGCGACCTCGTCGGCCAGGACGGTGACGTCGGTGAAGCCCGCGAACTTCGCGTTGGGGCGTTCGGCGCGCATCGCGTCGTGCACCAATGCCTTGATCACCAGGATGGCAGCCGCCGCCTGCGGACCGTCGTCGCCCCCCAGCTTGCGGAACGAGTCGGCCATGGCGAGGGTCCACGCCTCGGCCGCCGCCTTGCCCGCGTTGTACGCGGCGTTGTTGGCGAGCGGCTTGTGCGCGCCGACCTGGCTGATCAGGGCGTAGCGGCCCCGGCCGCCGGCCCGCAGCAGCCCGTCGTGGAAGGCGAGCGAGGTGTGCTGAACCGTGCGGATGAGGAGCTTCTCCAGGAAGTCCCAGTCCGCGAGGTCGGTCTCCATGAACGAGGAGCTGCCGCGCCAGCCGCCGACGAGGTGGACCAGGCCGTCGATCCGGCCGAACTCCTTCTCGGTCTTCGCGGCCCAGTCGCGCGTGGCGGCCAGGTCGAGCAGGTCGACGGTGTCACCGACGACCTTGGCGCCACCGTGGGCGTAGCGGGCGGCGTCGACGGCCTCCGCGAGGCGCACCGGGTCGGCGTCGGAGCCGACGACGGTCGCGCCCGCCTCGGCGAGGCGCATCAGGGTCGCGCGGCCGGCCGGGCCGGCCGCACCGGCGACCGCGATGACGGCGCCGTCGAGCGGCCCGCCGTTTCCGTTGGCGGTCATGGGCGACGCCTCCTCCGTGTCGTCGGTACGAGCGCTCACGCGGCAGCCCGCTCGGCCTGCTCGGTCCGAGAGACGCCGGCGGCGGTGATCCCCTTGGTGTCGGCGATCACTCCCTTGAGCTTCTTGGCGAGGGCCTCAAAGAACATGCTGAGCGGAAACTCGTCCGGAAGCACGTCGTCGACGAGCTTGCGGGGCGGGAGGGAGAGGTCGAGGGCGTCGGGACCCTTGGCCCACTTCGAGCCCGGGTGCGGGGCGAGGTAGGCGGAGACGAGCTCGTACGCCTTGAACCAGTGGACGAGCTTGGGGCGGTCGATGCCGTCGCGGTAGAGCTTCTCGATGTCGGCGCAGAGCTGGTTGGTGACCTCGGGGGCCCGCTGCCAGTCGATCTTGAGGGTGTTGTCCGTCCAGCGCACCACGTCGTTCTTGTGGAGGTACGCGAAGAGGAGCTGGCCGCCGAGACCGTCGTAGTTGCGGTTGCGGTCGCCGGAGAGCGGGAAGCGGAACATCCGGTCGAAGAGGACCGCGTACTGCACGTCACGGCCGTGGGTGTTGCCCTCGGCCTCCAGCTTCACGGCCTCCTTGAAGGCGGTGAGGTCGCAGCGGAGCTCCTCCAGGCCGTACATCCAGAAGGGCTGGCGCTGCTTGATCATGAAGGGGTCGAAGGGCAGGTCGCCGTGGCTGTGGGTGCGGTCGTGGACCATGTCCCAGAGAACGAAGGCCTTCTCGCAGCGCTCCTGGTCGTCGATCATCGCGGCGATGTCGGCGGGCAGCTGGATGCCGAGGGTGTCGACGGCGGCCTCGGTGACCTTGCGGAAGCGGGCGGCCTCGCGGTCGCAGAAGATGCCGCCCCAGGTGAAGCGCTCGGGGGCCTCGCGGACGGCGATGGTCTCCGGGAAGAGGACGGCCGAGTTGGTGTCGTACCCGGCGGTGAAGTCCTCGAAGGTGATCCCGCAGAACAGCGGGTTGTCGTAGCGGGTGCGCTCCAGCTCGGCGAGCCACTCCGGCCACACCATGCGGAGCACGACGGCCTCGAGGTTGCGGTCGGGGTTGCCGTTCTGCGTGTACATCGGGAACAGCACGAGGTGCTGGAGCCCGTCCACGCGGTCGGCGGCCGGCTGGAAGGCGAGCAGCGAGTCCAGGAAGTCCGGGACGGTGAAGCCGCTCTCGGCCCACTTGCGCAGGTCGGAGACGAGCGCGCGGTGGTAGGCGCCGTCGTGCGGGACAAGCGGGGAGAGCTGCTCGACCGCGGCGACGACCCGGTCGAGGGTCAGCTCGGCCAGGGCCCTGGCGGGCGCGTCGTCGCGCTCGAAGTCGATGGAGCCGTCCGTGCTCTGCCAGGCGCGGATCTCCTCCACGGCATTCTTGAGCTCGGGCCAGGCGGGGTGGTCGATCACCCGGGCGGCGGTGGATATCCCCCCACCAGTCACGTCCTGCACAAGAATTTCCGTCATGCCTCTTCCTTCACAGGAGAACCTCGCGTCAAGACACCGTAACCATGGACGGTTCTCGGCCACAAGAGGGGGCAAGGGAAATTATCCTGCGCGACCCCCCTGATCGCAGAAGTTTTTCCTGTCACGCAGGGGGGAAGCCACCCTTCCGTCGCGTTGTTCAGCTCAGCGGCTTGACCAGGAGCTCGAACTCCAGGTCGTCGCGCTGAGGCAGGCCGAAGCGCTCGTCGCCGTACGGGAAGGGGGTCATCCGTCCGGTGCGCCGGTAGCCGCGGCGCTCGTACCAGGCGACGAGCTCCTCCCGTACGGAGATCACCGTCATGTGCATCTCGCGGACGTCCCACAGCTCGCGCACCCGGCGCTCGGCCTCCGCGATGATCTGCTTGCCGAGACCCGCCCCCTGGAGTTCGGGGCGGACGGCGAACATCCCGAAGTAGGCCGCCTCGCCCCGGTGCTCCAGCTGGCAGCAGGCGACGATCGCACCGTCGCGCTCCACGACCAGGAGGCGGCTGTCCGGCGTGGTGATCACGGCGGCGACGCCGTCGGGGTCGGTGCGCTGCCCCTGGAGGATGTCCGCCTCGGTGGTCCAGCCGCCCCGGCTGGAGTCGCCCCGGTAGGCCGACTCGACGAGCGGGACGAGGGCCGGGACATCGTCCAGGACCGCCTCGCGGTAGCTGATCCGGCCGGTCTCCTGCGACGTGGCGGTGTCCATGTGAACGGGGCTCCCCTCAGGTGCTGACGATCGTCGTGCGCGATCGTCCCGAGCCTAACGCCCGTCCCTTTCACTCCCCCTCGTACGCCTCTGCGCGCCCGTGCGCCTGCGTGTGCCCGGCCGGACGCGGGCATCCTCCGGGGAGGGGACGGCGTCGAGGGGGTGGTGTGCCGTGCACGGACCGGCCCTGTCCGGGTGGCTGATGGTCGCGCTCTGCGCGGTGACGGGCGTGTACTGCCTGCTGCGCATGCGCGCGTGCACCGGGGAGGAGCGGCGGGCGGCGGGCCGTGAGGCGGTGATGGCCTTCGGGATGGCGTCGATGGCGCTGCCCGCGGCGGCGCTGACACCGCCGGCGTGGAGCTGGGCGGTGTACGCGGCGGTGTTCGGCGTCGCGGCGCTGCACGGGCTCGCGTCGGTCCGGCGCGGCGGACACCATCTGCACCACCTCGTCGGCTCGCTCGCCATGGTCTACATGGCGGTGTCGATGGCCGCCCCCGGCACGGGGGCGCACGCGGGGCACACGGCGGGCACGGCGGGCGGTGTGCCCGTCCTCACGACCGGCCTGCTCCTCTACTACATGGCGTACGTGCTGCACGCGGGCACGAGACTCGTCCCGGCCCCGGCCCCGGCCCCGGTCCCGGCCCCGGCCCCGGCCCCGGTCCCGGCCCCGGCCCCGGCCCCGGCGGCGGTGACGGCGGGCGGCCCGGGCCCCGGGCCGCGGTCCTCCTGGGCGGCCCGCCCGGAGCCCGCCCTGGCGTGCCGGCTGTCGATGGCGCTCGCGATGCTGGCCATGCTGGTGACGCTGTGAGCTCCGTCCGGCGCCCGGCCGGGCGGTGAGGGCCGGCGGGCCCGGCTCAACCAAACCGTGGCGTACGTCACTTGCCGTCCCTATGCATACCCCCGACCAGTACCGCGCTCATAGGCTGGCGCCATGTGGGTCTCCCTCGCGCTGTTCCTGCTCGGCGTTCTGACCGCCCTCGCGGCCCCCCGGCTGCTGTCGCGGGCGGACTGGGTCGAGCGAGAACCCGTGGTGGCCCTCTGGGTGTGGCAGTGCGTGATCGCCGCCGTCCTGCTGAGCTTCGCGCTCTCCATGACGTTCAGCGCGTCGACCGCCTGGCAGGCCGTCCGGGGGCAGATCTTCGCGCCCGCGCCCCGCGCGGTGATCGACGCGTACCAGCTGGGGACGACCGGGCCGTGGTCCGCGGTGCTCGCGGTGGCCCTGGCGGCCGGCGGGGTGTGGACCGGGGCGATGCTGGGCCGGGAGTTCAGCCACGCCAGGTCGCGGCGCAGACAGCGCCGCTGCGATCTGCTCGTCCGCGCACCCCTGCTCCCCGGCGAGCAGCCGGGCGGTGAGCGCCTCGTGGTCCTGGAGGGCGAGCGGGCGAACGCCTGGTGGCTGCCGGGGAGCACTCCCCAGCTGGTCATCACGACGGCGGCGCTGCGGCGCTTGAAGGGGCGTCAGCTGGACGCGGTCCTCGCGCACGAGCAGGGCCACGCGCGCGCCCGGCACGACTGGCTGCTGCACTCGTCGGCGGCGTTGGCCGCCGGGTTCCCGGGGATCCCGGTCTTCGCCGCCTTCCGCGAGGAGATGCACCGGCTGGTGGAGCTGGCCGCCGACGATGTGGCCTCGCGCCGGTTCGGGCGGCTGACGATCGCGCTCGCGCTGGTCGAACTGAACGAGGACCGGGGTGTGTTCGGTCCGCACCAGGGCCCGTACGGCGATCTGCCGCGCAGGGTGAACCGGCTGCTGACCGCGGCGCCCCGGCTGACCGCGGGCCGCAGGCTCCGGCTCACCGCGGCCGCTTCCCTGGTGCCGGTGGTCCCGGTGCTGGTGGCCTTCGTCCCGGCGCTCAGCGCGCTGGGACAGAGGTGACGGCAGACGCACCGGTCCGGTCGCGCGCGGCGCGCGCGGGGGGCGGGAAGGATCACGCGCGGCCGATCCTGGGGCAGGATCGACGCATGCGCTCCTCCGCCGTGATCTCCGGCGCCCTGGCCGTTCTCCTGCTGGTCCTCGTGGCCGTGGGGTGGACCCCTCTGATCTCCTTCGACCGGTCGGTGGCCGAGGCACTCCACCGTGACGCGGTGGCCGAACCCGGGCTGACCCAGGTGCACCGGTTCCTCAGCGACTGGGTGTGGGACCCGTGGACGATGCGCGCGCTGGCCGCCGCGACGGTGGTGCTGCTGTGGTGGGGGCGGGAGCGCCGCCTCGCCCTGTGGGTGACAGTGACGAGCCTGGCGGCCGTGGGGCTCCAGCAGGGCCTCAAGACGCTCGTGGGGCGGGACCGGCCGGAGTGGACCGATCCGGTCGACTCGGCACGCTTCGCCGCCTTCCCGTCCGGGCACGCGATGACGGCCATGGTCACCTGCGGGCTGCTGCTCTGGGTCCTCGCGCTGCGGTGGCGCGGCGAGTGGCGCGGCTGGGGTGCGCTCACGGGCCTGGCGGTCGTCTCGGTCCTCGGCGTGGGGTGGACGCGGGTCTACCTCGGCGTGCACTGGCCGTCGGACGTGGTCGGGGGCTGGCTGCTCGGCTGGTTCTGTGTGGCCGTGGCCGTCCTGACGTACCGCTGGAGCGAGCGGCGCTTCCCCCGGACCGGCCCGGCGGACGCGGCCGGCCGGGAGAACAGAAGCGGAGAGACGGAATGAAGCCGCCTGTTCTGGACGATCCCCCGTGTCGCCCAGAACAGACGGCATTCCCGGCGGCCTGCCACACGGGCACGCCGACGGGATGCGCCGAGTATACTGGCTGGCAGCCAGTCAACGCAGGAGTCCAGCATGTCCCCGCGTAGCCCATCGGTCAATGAAGAGCTTCGGCGCAGGTCACGTGAGCGCATTCTGCAGGCCACGGTGGAGCTGGTCGACACACGTGGTTACGAGGCGACGACGCTCGGCGACATCGCGGAGCGGGCCGGCTCCGCGCGGGGGCTGATCTCGTACTACTTCCCGGGCAAGCGGCAGCTGCTGCAGGCCGCGGTGCACCGGCTGATGCACCTGACCCTGGAAGGGGCGCTGGAGCGCGAGCCGCGCTCGGAGGACGGCCGCGAGCGCATGGCGCGCGCGATCGACGCGATCCTGGGGCTCGCCGCGACGCGCCCCACCCTGATGCGCACCCATATGGCGGGCATTCTGCAGGCCGAGGGGTTCGTGCAGTGCGAGGAGCAGCAGCGGCTGGCATTCCTGCTGCGCGACACGGTCACGCGCTACGGCTCCGCGGACGTCGACACGGACTATCCGATGCTGCGCGCCCTGCTGATGGGCGCGGTGGTGGCGGTGCTGCTCCCGGGCGCCAAGATGCCGCTGGCGCGGCTGCGTTCGGAGCTGTTCCACCGCTACGGTCTGGACTGGGAGGCCGGCACGCCGCCGGACGGGGGTCCGCCCGACGGCACGCCGGTGGTCAGACCGTCAGCCGGCCGTCGTGCACCGACGGCCGGCGGTCAGGACTCCGGTCAGTCGTCGAAGTCGAAGTAGTCCGGCTGGGTCTGGACGTTGAGCTCGTCCATCCGGATCCGCTTCGCGGGGTCGGTACGGCGGTCGGAGAGCTTCAGGACGTCGAAGCCCTTGGCGATGTCGTTCGAGTAGATGTAGCCGTTGTAGTAGTACGCGGACCACGAGCCGCCGGTGGCGATGGTGGTCGCGGACAGAGGGCCGCGCTCGAAGTAGGCGATCTCCTTGGGCTTGCGTGAGTCGGTGAAGTCCCAGACGGAGATGCCGCCCTGGTACCAGGCCTGGACCATGATGTCCTTGCCCTTGACCGGGATCAGAGAGCCGTTGTGGGCGACGCAGTTCTCGGTGTCGGCCTGGTGGCGCGGGATCTTGAAGTAGCTGCGGAAGACGAGCTTGCTCCGCTTGCCCTTGCCGACGATGTCGTAGATGCCGTCGGCACCGCGGTTCGGGCCGACCTCGGCGTTGCAGGTGGCCGCGCCGCCGCCGCCGAGCTCGTCGGTGAAGACGACCTTGTTGGCCTTCTGGTTGAAGGTCGCGGAGTGCCAGAACGCGAAGTTGACGTTGTCCTGGACGCGGTCGATCACCCGCGGGTGCTCGGGGTCCTCGATGTCGAAGAGGATGCCGTCACCCATGCAGGCGCCGGCCGCGAGGTCCTCGTCGGGGAGCACGGTGATGTCGTGGCAGCCCGTGGTCTTGGAGACGCCCGGGTTGGTCGGGCCACCCGGGTTGCCGCCGCCGTCCGGGCCCTCGCCCGGGAAGAGGACGGGGAAGCCGACGAGCGCGGCCTTCTCGGGCGCCTTGCGGGACACCTTGATGACCGAGATGCCGTCGTGCGGGGGCTGGCAGTCCGGGAAGGCGGCGTTGGGCGAGTACGACGAGACGTAGATGTAGACGTCCCGCTTCTTGGGAACCAGCGTGTGGGTGTGCGAGCCGCACGCGGTCTCGACGGCGGCGACGTACTTCGGGTTGCGGACGTCGCTGATGTCGAAGATCTTCATGCCCTCCCAGGATTCCTTCACCGAGGCGGGCTGCGTCGTGCTGGCGCACGAGTTGTCGCTCCGGGAGGAGTCCGTCGAGAGGAACAGCAGGTCCCCGGAGACGGAGATGTCGTTCTGGGAGCCCGGGCAGAGGACCTGCGCGACGGTCTTCGGGGACTTCGGGTTGCTGATGTCGAAGATCCGGAAGCCGTCGTAGTTGCCGGCGAAGGCGTACTTGCCCTGGAAGGCGAGGTCCGAGTTGGTGCCCGGGAGGGCGTCCTTGGGGATGTTGGCGAGGTGCTCGATGTTCGAGCTGTGGACGATCTCGTCCACGCCGGGTATCTCGCCGCTCTGTATCGCGGCGCGCGCCTCGGCCGCCTGCGCCGAGGAGACCTTGCCCTGCGCGGGGGCGTCTCCCGGGTCGGGGGTCGCGGTGGCGGGGCCCGCCATGAGCATGGTGGCCATCAGTCCGGCCGCGGCGGATGCCACGCCAAGGCGTCTGAGCCTGGCACGCGGGTCGCGCGTGATGGACGTGGTACGCGGGGTACGCAACGAAGTCACTCCGTCCTCCCTGGTATCCGTTCAGCGTTGAACGGGTGTTGGACCCCGGCAGTATCTTCCTTGCCGTGCACATCTCAACAGATGGCAACACAGACGTAATGAAGGTTTTTGATCGGTAGCCCCGAGAAAAGTGCTAGGAACGGTCACTGTCCCCGCAAGAACATCTGGAGGTCGCGTTGTTGATCCGCCGTCAGCGTGCCGTCGTCGCCGTGGCCCTGTCCGCCGTCGCCGTACTCGCCCTGAGCGCCTGCGAGTCGGGGCCCGACAAGGGCGCACCGGAGGCCGGGGGATCGGCCGGGACCGTGGTCGCGCCGGGAAAGCCCGGCGAACCGGCCAGGCGGATATCGCCCGAGGAAGCCGCGAAGCTGCTTCCCGACCAGAGCCCGAACAGCGCCGACTTCGCCTACGCGCAGATGATGATCGTGCACCACCGGCAGGCCCTGACCATGACCGCGCTGGCCCCGCGGCGAGCGGCCTCGGCTCAGGTGAAGGGGGTCGCCGAGCGGATCGCGGCGGCGCAGAAGCCGGAGATCGGCGCGATGGAAGGTTGGCTGAAAAACAACGGTGGTCCGCGCGAACAGGCGGGCCACGACCATCATTCGATGCCGGGGATGGCGAGCGAGGCGCAGCTGAAGGAACTCGCCGACGCGAAGGGCAAGGCCTTCGACGAACTCTTCCTGAAGCTGATGATCACGCATCACGAGGGAGCGGTGACGATGGCCGCCGAGGTGCTGACCGAGGGCAACAACGTCCTCGTGGAGGAGATGGCGAACGACGTGATCGCCCAGCAGTCGGCGGAGATCGGGAGGATGCGGTCCCTGTAGCCCGAGGTGCGCCCAGGTCCGTCCGGGCCGGTGCCGGCCGTCCCCTCCCCGTGGGGGCTGAGCGCCGAGTTCGTGGTCGCGGACGGCCCGGGCTCCGGGCGCACCTCTCAGGCGGCCGGGGGCTCGGGGGCGTTCTCCCGTACGGCCTGGGCGGCCGCCGCCGTGAGGACCGTGGCGAGCAGGCCCGGGAAGAGGGCTTCGAGGTCTTCCTCGCGCAGGGCGTTGAGCTTGGCCGTACCGCGGTACGTCTGCCGGATGACTCCGCCCTCGCGCAGCACCCGGAAGTGGTGCGTCGTCGTGGACTTGGTCACCGGCAGGTCGAAGTACGAGCAGCTCAGTTCGGCGCGCTCGCGCGCCATGTCCCGCACGATCCGCAGCCGTACCGGGTCCGCGAGCGCGTGCAGCACCGCCTCCAGGCGGATCTGGTCGCGCGTGGGGTGTTCGAGGGCGCGTGGGCTGGTGGCGGTCGTCATGGCGGCGGCTCCACTTCATCCGGGGTACGGGCCATTGTACGAGAACCCTCGTAGTTTGACAGATGCCGTACTACGATGGTTACCGTACTAGCGTCCTTCGAGGCACCCCGAAACGGAGTCCGTCATGAGCGTCGCCCTGTTCGAGCCCTACACCCTGCGGTCGCTGACCGTCCCCAACCGGGTCTGGATGGCGCCCATGTGCCAGTACTCGGCGGAGATGACCGGACCGAACGCGGGCGTCGCCACGGACTGGCACTTCGCCCACTACGCCTCCCGGGCCACCGGCGGCACCGGACTGATCCTGGTCGAGGCGACCGCCGTCAGCGCCGAGGGCCGGATCAGCCCGGCGGACCTCGGCCTCTGGAACGACACCCAGACCGAGGCCCTCCGCCGGATCGCCGGCTTCCTCAAGGACCACGGCACCGTCCCCGGCATTCAGATCGGGCACGCGGGACGCAAGGCATCGACCAACCGCCCCTGGGAGGGCCGCGGGCCCGTCCCCGAGGGCGGTCCCGGCTGGCAGCCCGTCGCGCCGAGCCCGGTCGGGTTCGCCGAGGGCTACCCGGTGCCGACCGAGCTGACCGTCGAGAAGATCCGGGAGATCACCGGACAGTTCGCGGACGCGGCCCGCCGCGCGCTCGACGCCGGCTTCCAGGTCATCGAGGTGCACGGCGCCCACGGATATCTGATCGGCGAGTTCCTCTCCCCGCACAGCAACCACCGCACCGACGCGTACGGCGGCTCCTTCGAGAACCGGACCCGGCTCGCCCTGGAGATCGTCGACGCCGTACGGTCCGTGTGGCCCGAGGAGCTGCCCGTCTTCTTCCGGATCTCCGCCACCGACTGGCTGGAGGAGCAGGGCTGGACGGTCGACGAGACCGTACGGTTCGCCGCGCTCCTCCGCGAGCACGGCGTCGACCTCCTCGACGTCTCCAGCGGCGGCAACGGCGGGCCGGCCGAGATCCCGGTCGGCCCCGGCTACCAGGTGCCCTTCGCGGCCCGCGTCAAGGCCGAGACCGGGCTGCCGGTGGCCGCCGTCGGTCTGATCACCGAGAGCGGGCAGGCCGAGAAGATCGTCGCCAACGGTGAGGCCGACGCGGTCCTCCTCGGCCGCGAGCTGCTGCGCGACGCCTCCTGGGCCCGCCGCGCCGCCCGTGACCTGGGCGCGCCGACCCACCCGGCGCCGCCGCAGTACGCCTGGGCGATCTGAGGATCGCGCGGCGCCCGCCGCCGCCTGGCACGCGGGCGTACGGCAGGGGCGCGGGTGTCTCCGGGAGTGTCCGGGAGCCGTTGTCAGTGGCCGGGTGCAGACTGGCCCGTATCCGCGACAACGGCGTCCTGGAGGTAGGCAGCCATGTCCGACGTACTCCTCACCGTAGGCACCCGCAAGGGGCTCTTCATCGGCCGCAGGCACGACGGCCGATGGGAGTTCGGCGATCCGGCCTTCCCCGCGCAGGCCGTCTACTCGGTCGCCATCGACACCCGCGGGCCGACCCCGCGGCTGCTCGTGGGCGGGGACAGCGCCCACTGGGGGCCGTCCGTCTTCCACTCCGACGACCTCGGCACGTCCTGGACCGAACCGGCGCGGCCGGCCGTCAGGTTCCCCGAGGACACCGGCGCCTCCCTGGAGCGCGTCTGGCAGCTGCACCCGGCACCCGAGCACTCCCCCGGCGTCGTGTACGCGGGGACGGAGCCGGCCGCGCTCTTCCGGTCCGGGGACGGCGGTGAGTCCTTCGAGCTCGTCCGGCCGCTGTGGGAGCACCCGACCCGCTCCCAGTGGGTGCCGGGCGGGGGCGGCGAGGCCGTGCACACGGTGGTGACCGACCGGCGCGACCCGGCGGCCGTCACCGTCGCCGTGTCCACCGCCGGGGTGTTCCGCTCGCAGGACGGCGGGGCCGCCTGGGAGCCCTCCAACGAGGGCGTGTCGGCGGTGTTCCTCCCGGATCCGCACCCGGTGTTCGGGCAGTGCGTCCACAAGATCGCCCAGGACGCGGGCAATCTCGACCGCCTCTATCTGCAGAACCACTGGGGCGTCTTCCGCAGCGACGACGCGGGCGGCAGCTGGACGGACATCGGTTCCGGCCTGCCGTCCGACTTCGGCTTCGCCGTCGCCGCGCACCCGCACCGCCCGGACACCGCCTATGTCTTCCCCATCACCGCGGACTCCGACCGGGTCCCGGCCGGCCGCCGGTGCCGGGTCTACCGCACGACCGACGCCGGAGCCACCTGGGAGCCGCTGAGCCGGGGACTGCCCGAGGGCGACCACTACGGCACGGTGCTCAGGGACGCGCTGTGCACGGACGACGCGGACCCGGCGGGCGTGTACTTCGGCAACCGCAACGGCGAGGTGTACGGGAGCGCCGACGACGGCGACAGCTGGCGACTCCTCGCCGAACACCTGCCGGACGTGCTGTGCGTGAGGGCGGCGGTGGTCTGACCCGGCCGGCGGCCTGCGGGGCCCCCAGGGTCAGGGCAGGCGCCAGTCCACCGGCTGGGCGCCCTGCTCCAGGAGGAGTTCGTTCGCGCGGCTGAAGGGGCGGGAGCCGAAGAAGCCGCGGTCCGCCGACATCGGGGACGGGTGCGCGGACTCGATCGCCGGCAGGTTCCCGAGGAGCGGGCGGGCGTTGCGCGCGTCGCGGCCCCAGAGGATCGACACCAGGGGCTTGCCCCGGGCGGCGAGCGCGCGGATCGCCTGCTCGGTCACCTCTTCCCAGCCCTTGCCGCGGTGGGCGGCCGGCTTGCGCGGGGCGGTGGTCAGCGCCCTGTTGAGGAGGAGGACGCCCTGCCGGGTCCACGGGGTCAGATCGCCGTTCGACGGCCGGGGCATCCCGAGGTCGGTGTGCAGCTCCCGGAAGATGTTCTCCAGGCTGCCCGGCAGCTGACGGACCTCGGGCGCGACCGCGAAGCTCAGCCCGATCGCCATGCCCGGTGTCGGATAGGGGTCCTGTCCCACGATCAGGACCCGCACGTCGTCGAAGGGCTGCTGGAACGCCCGCAGTACGTGCTGTCCGGCCGGCAGATAGGTCCGGCCCGCGGCGATCTCCGCCCGCAGGAAGTCACCCATCTCCGCCACCCGGCCCGCCACGGGACCGAGAGCCTCCGCCCAGCCGGGCTCCACCAGTTCCTTCAAAGGTCGCGCTGTCACGGTCCGTCACTCTACCGGCCTACTGTGACACCCCGGTGCGGGCGCCTTCACGGGCCGCCCCCTAGACTCCGCCCACTCCCCCGCCCCACTCGTCACGAGGACGGTGCACCGTGACCCCGGTCGACTCCGCGGCATCCGTGAACGACTCTTCCGGCGCTCTGGTCGTCGGCATCGACTCCGGTGGTTCGGGACTCCGGATCGCACTGGCCGAGGCGGCGGGCGGGACCGTGCTCGGCACCCGCTCGTCGCGCGAACCGGTGCGGACCGGCCCCGGTGGCATCTCCGCCCGGCACTTCCTCGACCAGGTCCTGCCTGCCGTCCGGGCCCTGACGGAGCACCACGGCCCGCGGCCGATCACCGCCGCGGCCGTGGGAGCCGCCGGGATGGCGACGCTCGGGGAGGAACTGCGGGCCGAGCTGCCGAGCGCCTTCGCCGAGGCCTGGGGCGTCCGACGGCTCGCGCTGGCGGCCGACGCCGTCACCGCGTACGCCGGTGCGCTCGGGCAGCGACCGGGCTCCGTCGTCGCCGGCGGCACCGGGATGATCGCGCTGGGCACGGATCTGACGTCCTGGCGGCGGGCGGACGGCTGGGGGCATCTCCTCGGCGACTGCGGCAGCGGCGCCTGGATCGGCGGGGCGGGGCTGGAGGCGGCCATGCGCGCGCACGACGGCCGGCGCGGCGGGTCGACGGCGCTCCTGGCCCGGGCGGAGAAGCTGTTCGGTCCGGCGTCCGGCCTGCCGGGCGTGCTCTACCCCCGTACCGACCGGCCCGCCGTGCTCGCCTCCTTCGCCCCCGAGGTGGGCCGGTGCGCCTCCGGGGACCCGGTGGCGGCGGAGATCCTGGCGCGGGCGGCCCGGCACATCGCCGAGGCCGCCGAGGCGGCGTGCCCGGCCGGGCCGGGGGCGCTGGTGGCGCTGACGGGCGGCCTGTTCAAGATGGGCGACCCCCTCCTCGTACCGCTGCGCGCGGCCCTCGGGGAGCTCGTCCCACACGCCCGGACGGCGGCCCCCGCGGGAGATCCACTGGCCGGGGCCGTCGCGCTCGCTGCGGCACTCGCCACCGGGACGCTGCGACTGCCGGAGGACCCCGCGCTGCTGCGCGTGTTCGAGGAAGGTGCCCCGAAGGCGACCTCATCCGCCCAGGTGGGAGGCGGTGCGTCGACCTCCGCCGAGACCGGGAACCGCATTCCGGACGCTTCCCAGGGGGGACATAGAGGGGCAGAAGGCGCATGATCGTACCTCAGCCGACGCCGCCCCGGGCGAAACCAGTAGCATGCGGCGCCATGAGCTCCCCCACTGGGCCTGCTTCCGGCCTGCCTGTACGAATGCCTCGACCCCGTCAGTCCGGGCGGCACCGTCGCCCCGAACCCGCGGCGGCGCCCGAGGGCGCTCCCGCACTGGTTCTCGCTGTGCCCGGCGTGCCGTCCGCCGCCATACGCTCGCTGGCCGAAGAGGTCGTGAGCATCGCCCGTTCCGAGCTGCCCGGCCTCGACGCCCTGATCGGCTTCGTCGAGGGCGACGACAGCGAGTACCCCTCGCTCGCGGCCGTGCTGACGGCCGCAGCCACGCTGCGCGCCGAGCGGTACGAGCTGGCCGTGGCCGCCGGCCGCGAGGTCAGCGCCCCCACGGGCCCCGCCTCGGTCGTCGTGCCGCTGCTCGCGGGTCCCGACAGCGCCCAGACGCGCCAGGTCCGCCAGACCGTCATGGACGCCGGCAACACCGCCGAGCTCACCGACGTCCTCGGCCCGCACCCGCTGCTCGCCGAGGCGCTCCACGTGCGCCTTTCCGAGGCGGGGCTGGCGCGCGCCGACCGCGCCCGGCTGTTCACGGTCGCGACGGCCGCCGACGGCATCATCCTCGCCACGGTCGGCGGCGAGGAGGCCGTGCAGGCCGCGGGGATCACCGGCATGCTGCTGGCCGCGCGCCTCGCCGTGCCGGTCATCGCCGCCGCGCTCGACCAGGAGGGCTCGATCGCCTCCGTCGCCGAGCAGCTGCGCGGCTCCGGTTCGGAGCAGCTCGCGCTCGCCCCGTACCTGATCGGCCCGGAGCTGGCCGACGGTCTCCTCGACGAGGCCTCGAAGGAGGCCGGCTGCGCCGCCGCCGAGCCGCTGGGCGCCTACCCGGCGATCGGCAAGCTCGTGCTGTCCCAGTACACGGCCGCGCTCGGCATCCCGCCGCAGCAGCCGCAGGGCGCGCCCTCGCTCTGAGGCCCGCCACCCCGCCCGTACGCCGAAGGGCCCGCACCGGATGTCCGGTGCGGGCCCTTCGGCGTATCGGCGCTTAGGTGCACGGCCTCCCGGGGGTCTCGCGGGGGCTCAGCCGAAGACGACGCAGGAGGCGGCGGGGGCCTCGATGGCGCCCGCGCGCACGGGGATCCCGGTCTCGGGGTCGAGGCCGAACCAGGTGACGTCGCCGGAACGCTCGTTGGCGGCGTACAGATGCCGACCGGAGGGGGCGAGCGTCAGGTCGCGGGGCCAGACGCCGCCACAGGGCACGGAGGCGACCAGGTCGGCCTTGGTCCCGTCGGGGTCGAGGGCGAGCACGGCGAGGGTGTCGTCCCCGCGCACGGCGGCCCAGAGGAAGCGGCCGTCGGGGGCGACGACGACCTCGGAGGGGTAGCTGGGGCCGGAGGTGCCCTCGGGGACGACGGGGGTCTCGCCGAGAGGTTCGAGGACACCGGCCTCGGCGTCCCAGCGGCAGACGGTGAGGGTGGGTTCCAGCTCGTTCAGGACGTACGCGTGCGTGCCGGCCGGATGGAACACCAGATGCCGCGGCCCGGTGCCGGGGCGCAGTGCGGCCTCGCCGTGGAGGGTGAGGGCCCCGCTGCCGGGGTCGAGCAGGCAGACGCGTACGGAGTCCGTGCCGAGGTCCACGCTGACGATCCAGCGGCCACTGGGGTCGGGCACCACCTGATGGGCGTGCGGCCCGGCCTGCCGGGAGGCCACGGGGCCGCTGCCCTCGTGCCGGAGGACGCTCGCGGCGGGCCGGGCGGTGCCGTCCTCGCCCAGCGGCAGGGCGGTGACGCTGCCCGAGGTGTAGTTGGCGGTGAGGAGGTGTCCCGCGGCGAGGGAGAGATGGGTGGGCGCCGCGCCGTCCACGGGGACGGGCACGCCGAGGAGCCGGGGTGCGGCCCCGCTGACGTCGAAGGCGGCGACGGCCCCCGCCCCGGTCTCGGACACGGCGTGCAGCACGGGGCCCGCGACCGCGAGGAACGAGGGGTCGACGAGGGCCTCGCTGCCGCCGGTGACGGTCAGCCCTCCCGTCTCCTCGTCCACATCGGCGGCGAGGACACCGCGCCCGCCCGCCGAGGTGAAGGAGCCGATGTACGCACGTACGGCGCTCCGGTCCCGAACCGTCCCTGTGCCGCCCACGGTGCCTCCCCTGTCCCCGCGGCCGGTCGCGGTCGACCGGCCTGCGTCCGGCCGACGGTAGCAGGCGGTCTAGACCAAAGAGACGGGTGGGCCGACGAGGCGGCCCGGGCGGGCAGGACCGGACGGTCAGGAGCGGACGAGCAAGGAGCCCGGCGGCGTCCGCAGCGGCTCGTCGAGCGCGGCGAGGAGCTTCTCCAGACCGCTGACGTGACCGAGCGCCGCCTGACCGCCGGCCGGGGCGAGCGCACCGTCCGCCGCCACGCGCTCCCCGGCCTCGCGGCCGCCCTGGGGTGAGGTCAGCCGCTCCACCGCGGCCTCGACGCGCCAGCAGGCCGCGGCCAGGCGGGCGTCGTGGCTCGCGGCGGGGTCGGCCGCCACGGCGGCGAGCCCCCGCACCTCGTCGGCGCACTCGTCGAGGAGCGCCAGGACCCGCCGCGCGCGGGCCTTCCGGCCGCGGAACGGGCTCAGCGGGTGGACCAGAGGAGCGAGGGAGAGCCGCACGCGTCCGAGCAGCAGCTCCAGCTCGGCGGCGTGCGGGGTCGGGTCGGCGTCCTCGTCGCCGGACAGGCGCCGCAGCGACGCGGAGGTCGCCGACCGCACGCCCCGGAGCGCCCGCTGGATCCAGGCGTCGTTGATCGCGTGCGTGGTGACCGGGAGGATCAGCAGCACGGCCAGCGCCGCGCTCGCCGCGCCCACGGCGGTCTCCTCGAGACGGAGCACCAGCAGCGCCGGGTCGAGCACCCCGAGGAGCCCGTAGAGCAGACCCGCCATCACGGTCACGGCCAGCATCATCCAGCTGTACGAGACGGGCGCGGTGTAGAAGATCCCGAAGACGCAGAGGGCCACCAGGGCGGCCGTGGGGACCACGGCCCCGTCGAGCGGGATGGCGACGACCATGCCGACGGCGATCCCGATCACCGTGCCGAGGACCCGGCGGAAGCCGCGAACCAGCGTCTCGCCGCGGGACACGGTGTTGACGAAGATCCACCACGTCGTGCCGACGGCCCAGTACCAGCGGTCCTCGGAGAGCACCTGGCCGATCGCGAGCGCCACGGCGCACGCGGCCGCGGCCTGGATCGCCTGCCGGGTGGTCACACGCGAGAGCCCGGTGCCGGGCAGCGGGGCCGGCGCGGCGGGCGGAGGGGTACGGCGTTCCAGCGGCCAGAGGAGGAAGCGCACGGCGCCGGCGGCGGCGAGGGCAATGCCGACGGCCGCGTACAGCTCGGGGAGCTGGCCGGGGACGGCGTGCAGGAACTGGGTGGTGAAGAAGTTCATGAACGCGAAGATCCCCAGCGCGTGCCCGCGCGGGCCCCAGCGCCGCGCGTACACCCCGCAGAAGACCACCGCGAGGAAGGCCATGTCCCGCAGCAGGGTGATGTCGTGCAGCGCGGTGGCGAGGGCGAGGACGGGGAAGCCAGCGGCCGGGAGGAGCAGGGTGGTGACGGCCTGCGCGCGGACGGTGGAGTCCATCACGGTGAAGAGCGCGAGCAGCGCGGCCAGACCGCCGGTGATCGACGCGGTCAGCGAGAGGCCGGCGAGCTCCGCGAGCGCGACGGCGAGCGCGATGCCCATGACGGCGCGCAGCGAGTTCTTCAACCTGACGTGCCCCGGATCCGGTGCCACGAACATCCTCTTCACGGCTGTGAACCGCCCCCTCGTCTTGCCTTCCGCCCTGCCTCGCGGCGTCCCGGGGTGGTGGGAGCTCGCGGACATGACGAAGGCGCCGCGGTCCGGACCGGCCTCGTCGCCGCCCCGGCGCTGCGCGGCGCCGAAAGTACCTGGATACGCCAAGGAAACCATCCGGGGTGCCTCTGGCTCAACTCAAGACCCATCGGGTGGGCCATTGGCCCAGTGGAGGACGGTGACCGTCGGCCGCCGGGCGGCCAACGGACCACCGCTCCACTCCGGTACGCGGCGCCCCGGCCGGGCCGGCACCGGCCTCGCGCGTGTGGCGCCGTCCCCGGTGCGTGGCACCGTGTGCGTACGGACCGGTCAGGCCTTGCTCGTGCGCTCCAGGTCCCGAACGGCCCGGGCCGCCTGTGCGGCGGCGCCGCGGGCCTCGCGCAGGGCGTCTTCGGCCGTCGTCACCGCCTTGCCCGCCGCCGCGGACGCCGTCCGCGCCTCCTGCCTGGCCTGCCGGCCGTCGTGCAGGTCGCGCTCCAGACGGCTGACCAGTTCGGTCGCCTCGTCGGCCGCCTCTGCGGCGGCCTGGCGCGCGTCGCGTGCCTCGGCGAGCTCCCGCTCGCGCAGGGCGACCTCGCCGTCGGCCGCCTCCGCCGCCGTCCGGGCGTGGTCGAGCTCGCGCAGACGGGCACGTTCCTCGCGCAGCCTCCGCGCGTCCTCGCCGCGGACCGGCTTCTTCCTCGGCGCCCGCTCTGCGGCGACTCCGGCCGCCTCGGTGCCGTGGGAGGCCTCGGCGGTCCCGGTGTTCTCGGCCGCTCCGGCGGCCTGGGCTGCGCCTGTCGCTTCGGTGGCCGGGCCCCGGCGGGCGGGTACCGCCTCCGGCGCGACCGCGGGAAATCCGACCGCCGCTTCGGGCGTCTTGACGAGCCGGCCCCTCGACCACTGTTTCGCGACGACCTGGTCGGCGAGAACACCGTGCAGGGTCTGCTCGATCTCGTGCAGCACCGTGTCGCTCACCGACAGCCCGGCCTCGCCCGCGAGCCCGGCGGCCGTGCGGGCGAGCGCGGCGATCAGCTGCTGCCGTTGCCCGCCCGCCGCCCGCAGCTGCTCGGCGTCGAGCGTCCGGTGGGCCTCCCTCAGAGTCTCCCCCAGGGCCAGGAACTGCTCGGCCTCCCGCCGGCGCTGCCTGGCCAGCCGGTTCGCCGCCCACGCGGCGAGCGACGGGCGCCGCAGGGCGGCGATGGCCTTCGCCGACCTCGCGTCCTTCGCCGCGCGCGCCCGGGCGACGTACGTGTCCCGGGCGGCCACGAACTCCGCCGGCCTCAGCCCGTACAACTCCTCGGCGACTTCCTCGACATCCACGCCGCCCACTCTGCGCCGACCGCACGCGGGGACCGGGATCCCGCTCGCGGCCTCCGCCGGATGCCCGCTCCGATCACCCGCACGGGCGCCCCGGTAAGAGCGGTGCGGCCCTTCGTCCGGCGCCTCTTCCGGTTCTTACCCGGAGCCATCGGGCGCAGTCGCCTTCCGGTCCGCCGGGCCGCGCGGGCGAGGCGACCCCGGAGGGGCGGATTCCGTACCGGAATGAAACGATTCCGAACCCGGGGACACCCGTGCCCGAACCCGGGGACCGTGGCAAACCGGGCGGCACGCAGGCAGAGCAGAGGCAGAGGAGGCCCGCGGAGCATGGCCGTGGACGAACTCGACACCAGGATCCTGCGGCTGCTCATCGAGCAGCCGAGGACGAGCGTGCGCGAGTACGCGCGGATCCTGGGCGTGGCGCGGGGCACCGTACAGGCCAGGATCGACCGGCTGGAGCGCGACGGAGTGATCACCGCGACCGGTCCGGTCCTCTCTCCGGCCGCGCTGGGCCACCCGGTCCTCGCCTTCGTCCATGTCGAGGTGACCCAGGGGCACCTCGACGAGGTCGGCGACGCGCTCGCGGCCGTGCCCGAGATCGTGGAGGCCTTCTCCATCACGGGCGGCGGCGATCTGCTCACCCGGGTGGTCGCGCGCGACGCCGGACACCTGGAGGACGTCATCCAGCGGCTCATCCAGCTGCCCGGGGTGGTCCGCACCCGTACCGAGATCGCACTGCGGGAGCGGGTGGCCCACCGGCTGCTGCCGCTGGTCGAGGCGGTCGGACGGCGGTCGGCTTCCATGTGAAGTGAGAAACTTGCCCCACGGTACGAGATATGCGCCTTTTCCTTGCATATGCGAGCCGTGGGGGCCTAATCTCTCGCACATGCAGTCCTACACCATCGGGCAGGCGGCGCGCCTGCTGGGCGTGAGCCCCGACACCGCACGCCGCTGGGCCGACGGCGGCCGGTTCGTCACCCATCGCGACGAGAACGGCCGGCGACTCGTCGCCGGCCCCGATCTGGCCGCCTTCTCCGTCGAGGTCGCACAGAGCGGCCAGGGCGACGACGACGTGGCCCACACCTCGGTGCGCAACGCGTTCCCCGGCATCGTCACGGCCGTCAAACTCGGCGACATCGCCGCGCAGGTGGAGATCCAGGCGGGTCCGCACCGGCTCGTCTCCCTCCTCACCCGGGAGGCCGTGGAGGAGCTGGGGCTCGAGGTCGGCATGCAGGCCACCGCACGCGTGAAGTCGACCAGCGTGCACATCGACCGGATCTGATCCCGCTCGGCCCCGCACCCGTACACCGGCGGCGGCCGATTCGCCGGCCGCCGGACCACGATCGGTCCGCCCCGCCCCTCCCCCTGCGATCCGGAGCCCTCGATGGCGACACCCGCACGACTCGCCCCTCTCCTCGACCAGTTCGACTTCGCCCGGCGTCGGTTGACCGACCGCATGGCGGGGCCCGTGATGGACAGCGGGAACGGCACGGACGTCGAGGTGGGGCCGATGACCGACGCGGAGTTCCTCTGGGAGCCCGGGCCAGGCTGCTGGTCCGTCCGCCGCCGCGCCGACGGTCCGGGGCCGCGCGCCACCGTGCTGACCGGCTCCGGCGCCTGGGGCCGGGACGCGACTCCGGCACCGCACCCGACGCCGCCGCCGTTCACGACGATCGCCTGGCGGCTGAGCCACCTCAGTGAGCTGCTCGCCCTCAGGGCCGACCACACGAACGGCAGCCACGGCCTCACCCGCGACGACTACGAGAGCACCGGCGACGTCACGTCGGCCGTCGCCGCGTTCGACACCGCCGCAGGTGCCTGGCGCGACGCGCTGCTGTCCGCCGACGACGCGGCACTCGACACCGTCGGATACAGCACCTACCCGCACGGCAGCGACCCGGAGGATCCCTTCCTGGAGACCGTCTGGTGGGTGAACCAGGAACTCCTGCACCACGGGGCGGAGATCGCCCTCCTCCGCGACCTGTACCGGATCCGGCAGAGCGGAGCGGCCTGAACCCGGCCCGTCCCTACCGGCCCGACCGGCCACGCCTGCCGATCCGCGGAGAACCCCGTTCCCCGTGCGGGAATTCAGCTGGTCGTACGGGCGAGCAGCATCGCCACGTCGTCCTGCGCCGGCGCCGCGAGCAGCTGGTCCAGGATGTCGTCGCACAGCTCGTCCAGCGGGCGGTCGAGGCGCCGGAGCGCCCGGGCGAGCCGGCGCATCCCCTCGTCGAGGTCGCGGTCGCGGGCCTCGACGAGGCCGTCCGTGTAGAGGACGAGCAGCCCGCCCGCGGGCAGGGTGAACTCCTCGGTGCCGAAGTCGTGGACGCCCGTGCCCAGCGGGGTTCCCGGCGGGCCGTCGAGGAAGGTGACGGCCCCGTCCGGGGTGGCCACGGCCGGCGGCGGATGACCGGCGCGCGCGATGACCCAGCCGTCGGTGGCCGGGTCGTGGACGGCGTACACGCACGTCGCCATCGTGTCCTCGCCGAGGTCGGCGACGACGGCGTCGAGGGAGCTGAGCATCTCGACCGGCGGAATGTCGTGGCTGGCCAGGGTCCTCACGGCCGTGCGCAGCTGGCCCATCACCGCGGCCGCGTGGATGCCGTGGCCCATGACGTCACCGATGACGAGGCCCGTCCGGCCGCCGGGCACGGCGATGACGTCGAACCAGTCGCCGCCGACGTCATGGGCGCTCGCGGGCAGGTAGCGGCCGGTGAGTTCCAGCCCGGTGACGGCGGGCAGCGCGCTGTTGGTGAGGCTGCGCTGGAGGGTGAGGGCGGCCTCCCGCTGGGTGGTGTAGAGGCGCGCGTTGTCGATGTTGAGGGCCGCCCGGGCCACGACCTCGTCGATGAGGACGCAGTCCTGCGCGTCGAAGGGCTCGCGGGTCCGCAGCCGGGTCACCGTGACCGTGCCGAGCACCTGGCCTCGGGCCACCATGGGGATGAGCCGGGCCGAGCCGATGCGGCTGGCGAAGTAGCCGCGGAGCGCCTCGGTGCGCGGGTCGGTGAAGAGTTCCGGCAGATCGGACGTGAAGAGGTTCGTGGGCCGGCCGCGGGCGACGACCTCCTCGTACGCGGAGTCCAGCGGGATCTGGAAGGTCTGCCCGGGTGCGAGCAGCGACGTCGGAGCCGTCGGGTCCGGGAAGCGGGCCGCGAGCCGTCGCAGCACCCCGCGCGTGGAGGCGACCGGGTCGTCGGGAGCGAGGACGGACTCCAGCATCTGCACGTCCGCCGAGTCGGCCAGCTGGGGGACGAGGAAACGCACCGCCTCCTCGGCCGTCTGTTTCAGATCCAGGGTCGTGCCGATCCGTGCCCCGGCCTCGGCGAGCAGGGCGAATCGGTGGCGGGCGCGTTCGACCTCGGTGTGCGCCTCCTGGCTCTCGGTGATGTCCACGAGGGACGCGATGAGTCCCAGGGACCGCCGGTCGGTGCGGTCGATGAGCGGGGCGTACGAGCAGGACCAGATGTGGTCGCGATCGGGGTCGGCGGGTGTACGGCCGACCCGGCGGGCGTCGACGACGGCGTGGCCGCTCTCCATGACCTGGAGCATCAGGGATTCGAGGGAGGCGGCGTTGACCCCGGGCACGACGTCGGTGAGGCGATGGCCCAAGTGCTCGGCCGCCGCCACCCCGTTCATCCGGGCCAGGGCGTCGTTGACCCGGAGGAACCGCAGGTCCGGTCCGAGCAGGGCGAGACCGATGGGCGACTGGGTGAAGAGGCTCTCCATCGCCGCCAGGTTCTCCCGCATGCGGAGGACCTCGGAGGTCTCCACGGCGATGAGCAGGGCGCCCGGGCGGCCCTCCGGGTCCGCGGCGGGCACGATCCACATCTCCATGTCGATCGAGTGCCCGTCGCGATGCCGGACCGGGAGGGTGCCGACCATGGTCTCGCCGGCCTGGACGCGATGGGTGAGCCGTTCGGCGAGCTCGCGGTTGGCGTCGGGGACGAGCAGCGGCGTGGCGAGCCGTCCGAGCACGTGCTCGGGACGGTGGCCGAGCAGGTCCTGCGCGGCGAGCGACCACTCGACGATGTGCCCTTCGGCGTCCTCCCGCCAGAGGGCGATCGGCAGCAGCTCCCGGAGCACACCCGCGTCACCGACGGCCGCCCGGGGCGGCTGCGGAAACCTGCTCGACGACTGGTCAGTCTCCAACGCATCGACCTACGCATCGGCCCGGCCCCGGGGGGCATTCCCTGTCGAATCACCCTATCCGAGTACTTGGAGGCGGGCTCTGCTCAGTGCGGCCGATCGATGCGACGGGGACGCACGGGGAGGGGGAGGGGCCGGAGCGGAGCGGGAGTACCAGGGCCGCGGATTCCGTAGTTCTACGGATGTGCGGGCGGCCCGGGGCTGCGAAAGTCGGTCCGACCTTTGTGTTCGCGGGTTCCGCCGGGTGTGCAGTGCCCGCTCCGCGCCTCCTCCCCTTCTCCCCGGAGCACCCCCCGCATGAGCAGCCGCTCGCCCGACGAGTTCCGCCTCGGTGTGCGTCCGTACGACCGGGGGGCCGGCGGCGACGACGAACCGGAGGATCCGCACGAGCTGCTCCACCGGGCCCGCCGGCTCACCGCCCAGGGGCATCCCCGGGCCGGCAGCGCGTGGGAGCGGGCGGCGACGGCCCTGCGGCGTGCGGGCGGGGCCCTCACCCCCGGGGATCACGCCGACGCCCTGGACGCGACCGCGCTCGACTGCCGGGGTGCGGCCCGGCCCGCCGCGGGGCCGCTCTTCTTCCGGGCCGCCGACCTGCACGAGCAGGCCGGGCAGCGGGGCAAGGCCCTGGTCTCGCGGGCACGTGCCCTCGTCGCCGGGCCCGGCGCCGGAGCGACGGCCCGCGTCCGGCTCGCGGAGCTGTGCGAGCGGGCCGCGGCCCTCCACCGGATCGGGCAGGCCGGGGTCGCCGAGACCGCGACGGTGCGGCTGCTGCACGGTGCCGCCCGCGCCGATCTGCTCGACACGGCGCCCGACCCGGCGGCCGAGGCGGCCGCCCTGCGCGAGGAACTCACCGGTCTGATCGCCTTCGCCGCCCCGCACCGGGCGGATCCCGCCGTACTCGGCGTGCTCGCCGACACGCGCGCGCTGCTCGGCCGGATCACCGCGCCCGACGATCCGGCCGCCGCACTGGCCCAGCTGAGGACGGCCCTCGAGGACCACCGGGCCGGGGGCCGGCGGTGGCCCGCCACCGAACATCAACTCCTCCTCGCCGGACTGCTGCGGGCCGCCGGCGCGCACGAGGAGGCGGCCGCACTCCTCCGAGGCGCCCTCGCCTCCATGGCCACGGGCACGCCGCCGCGGGCCACCGACCGGGCCCGCCTCTGCCTGGCCCTGGCCCGGACGGTCTCGGGGGCCGGCGAGCAGGGGCGTGCGCCCGGGGGCACGAATGGGGTCGTGGAGGACGACGACGAGCGGCTGCGGCTGCTCGCCGAGGCCGTCCGTCACAGCGGCGGGCCGACCCAGGACGCCCTGGTGGGCGCTCTCGCCCGGCACCTGCTCGGTGTCGCGCACGCGGAGCGCGGACACTACGGCAAGGCCCTCGGCCTCCTCGAACAGGCGCTGCCCCGGTTCATGGAGGACGGCGACACGGCGGCGCGCGTGGGGGCCAGGGCCTGGCGCGCCGAGTGCCTGCTGCACCTGGGCGAACCCGGCCGGGCGGCGCGGGAGTACGCGCTCGCCGCGGCGGAGGCCGGGCCGTGGGACGACCGGAGCCATGGCGCTGCCCTGGACCGGCGGGGGGCGTACGCGCTCGGCCTGGCCGGTGAGTCCGTGAAGACGGGCCACGCGTACGACCGGACGGCCCGCGGCGACGCCTCCGACATGGGCGCCGCGGAGGCCCGCCCGGTGCCGGACGTCCCCCGCGCGGGCGGTACGGTCGACGCCGACACGAAGGCCGGGACCGAGGCCGGGGCGGATGTCGGCGCCCCGGGCGGGGACGCGCAGGGGCCGTGGCCGGGCCTGCGCGCGCTGCCGGAGCCGTGCGGACCGCCGGGGCTTTACCAGGTCGACGTGTACGGCGAAGTGGGCGGGGCCGGGCCGCAGGCCGCCACCGCCCGGGGGACCCGAGTACAGGGGTGCGAGTGAACAGAGTGATCGACGGCCGTTTCGAGCTGGTGGAGCGGCTGGGCGGTGGTGGGATGGGAACGGTCTGGCGCGCCCGCGACCTGGTCCTCCACCGTGACGTGGCGGTCAAGGAGGTGCGTCCGCCGGACCCCGCGCTCGCCGAGCACGACGTCGAGGGCGCCCGGACCCTGCGCGAGCGCGTCCTGCGCGAGGCACGCGCCCTCGCCCGGATCGACCACCCCAACGTGGTGACCATCCATCACATCGTCGACGCCGGCGAGGGCACCTATCCCTGGCTCGTGATGGAGCTGGTGACCGGCGGTTCCCTCCAGGACCGGCTCGACCGCGGCCCGATGACCGCGGTCGAGGCGGCCGTACTGGGCCGCGAGCTGCTCTCGGCCCTGCGGGCCGCCCACGAGCGGGACATCGAGCACCGTGACGTCAAACCCGCCAACGTCCTGCTGCGCCCCGACGGGCGGCCCGTGCTCACCGACTTCGGCATCGCCGCGATCCGCGAGTCCACCGTCCTGACGGCCTCGGGCTCGATCATCGGCTCGCCCGACTACATGGCGCCCGAGCGGATCCGCGGCGGTGGCGGCAGCAGTCCGGCCGCCGACCTGTGGTCGCTCGGCATGGTGCTGTACGTGGCGGTCGAGGGCCATCACCCGCTGCGCCGGGAGAACACCCTCGCGACACTGGCGGCCGTCCTCTCCGACGACGTACCGCCGCCGCGGCACGCCGGCGCGCTCACCGGCGTGCTGACCGGGCTGCTCGTGCGGGAGCCGTCCGACCGCCCGGACGCGGAGGAACTCGACCGCGCGCTCGCCGCCCTCGTGTCACCGGACCGGTCCTCCCGGCCGGCCTTCCCTCAGGACGCCGACGCGGTACGGGATCAGGCGGCGGCTCCCGGGTACGGAGCCGGCGCGGGGGCCTTCGGCGGACCGGGCACCGGAGCCTTCGGCGCGCCGACCGCGGCCAACGGCGGCGAGGGCGGGGCGACGTCGTTCCACCTGGCACCCCCGACGGCCGCACCTTCCGGCACGACCGCGGCGGGTGCCGCGACGGCGTCGCAGGGCGGCCCGCCCTCGGGCGCCTCCCCGTGGGCCGCTCCGCCCGCCGCCGGGTTCGCCCCCTCCGGGGCCTCCTCCTCCACCGCTCCTTCCTCCGCCGCCGCGGCCCGTGCCGGCGGCCGAGGGCGGAGTCGTAGCGCCCGGTTCCTGGGTTCCGCCGCCGTCGTGGTGCTCGCCGTGGGGATCCCCGTCGCCGCCATGTCGTGGGACTGGCGGCCGGGCGACCCGGGAAGCGGGCCGAGCAGCGCGCCTCCGTCGCAGCGGGGCCCGGTCGCCCAGGGACCCGACGCGTCGGGCACCCCCACAGCGACGCCGACGCCGTCCCAGGTGCCTTCGAAGGGCGCCGAACCGGTGAAGGGCAGTCTGCTGACGCCGGCCGGGGTCCGGTCCGCCGTCGCCGCGATCAAGGAGGCCTCGGGCGGGACCGTCGTCACCAGCTTCGTCGTGTACCCCGACTACGCGATCGCCGAGTCGGTCGTGAAGGGCAGCACGAAGCTGTACGACCGGTACATCTACCGGGGCGAGGACGCCGCCGTCCGCCAGGGATCCGGCACCGCCTTCCCCGGCTCGGTACCGACCGACCTGAACGACTTCGACTGGGACGCCCTGCCCGCCCTGATGCGGCGCGCGGACAAGGAACTGGGTGTCGACAAGCCGACCAGCCGCTACCTCGTGCTCACCATGCCCTCGTCGATCTTCGGGACCGAGGCGGGCATGAGCGTCTACCTGTCCGACAGCTACGGCTCCGCCTATCTGACCGCGGACGCGAAGGGCCGGGTGACGAAGACCTATCCCCGCGAGAGGTGACCCTCCCCGACGCCGTCCCTGACCACGAGGGAGGCGAGGGCCGCCCGGGTCTCCACGCCCGTCTTGCGGTAGACCCGGGCGACATGGCTCTCGACCGTCCGCGGGCTGAGACAGAGCCGGTCGGCCACGGCCTGGTTGGTGAGGCCTTCGGCGACCAGGACCGAGATCTCCCGTTCCCTCGGGGTGAGGACGGCGAGCCGTCCCCCGGCCGCGCCCTCCGGAGGGGCGGGACGGGTGCGGTCGGCCAGATCGACCAGCATCCGGGCGCCTCCCTCGACGGCCAGCCGCCGGCCTCTGCGCCACTGGGCGGCGGCCCGGGTGCCGTCGCCCGCCGCGTGGGTCTGCGGCGCGGCGAGGAGGAGGCTGTGGGCCTCCCGCAGGACAGCCCCCGAGCGGGCGCTCTCCCGTGCCGCGTCGGTGAACGCCCGTGCGGCGGAGGCCGATTCGCCGCGCCGGGCCAGGACCTGCCCCCAGGCGCGCAGTGCCGCGGCACGCTGGACGGGCAGCCCGAGCGGCTCCGCCTCGGCGAGGGCCCGGCGCGCGACCCGCTCGGCCTCCGCCGGGTCCCCGGTGGCGAGGGCGGCGCCCACGAGCAGTTCGAGATATCCGGGGCGCAGCGAGGGCTGGAGCCGGGAGAGGTTCCGGTCGCCGCCCGCCCGCACGAGCACCTCGCGCACCCGGTGCGGGTCCATGGGGAGCGGCAGGGCGTAGCCGAGCAGGGACCGGGTCTGGGTGGCCCACCACCCCTCGGCGGTCCCCACCGTGGCCGCTGCCTCCTCGGCGGCGGCCGACGGCTCGGGGTCGCCCAGGGGCCGGGCGTGGAGGAGGACGACGGCCCGCATCGCCCCGCTGAAGCCGACGAGTTCGGCACCGCCCAAGGCGCGGGCGACGGCGAGCGACTCCTCGGCCAGGTCGAGCGCGGGACCGACCCTGCCGGTGAGGAAGTGGACGTACGCCGAGCAGAGCAGCAGTTGCGAGAGCGCGAAGGGCCGTCCGGCGCGCCGGGCCATCCCGATGCCGCGGGTGGCGTGGCGCTCGGCCTTCCCGTACTCCTCCAGGAAGACCTCGGTCCAGCCGAGGCGCACCAATGACTCCGGGTGGGCGGCCAGTTCGCCGTCGGTGAAGGTGTCGGTGAGCGCCGCCGCCTCCGCCGCGTGGCCGCGTGCCGCGGCGGTCTCGCCCTCGTACACCTCACCGAGCGCGGCCAGCGTGAGGACTTCCGCCGTGCCCGGCTCGTCGCGCCGTCGCCGGGCCTCTTCGAGGGTCCGGGCGACGACGGGACGGACCTCGGGGTAGCGGGCGGCGAAGAGGGCCCGGCAGCCCCACTCGACGACGAGCCAGGTCCGCAGGTCGGGGCGGGGTCCGGGGGTGCGCTCCAGCTCGCGGCGGAGCAGTGCGTCCGCCTCCGGGTAGCGGCCGAGATGACGCTCCATGAAGGCGCAGAGCAGGACGGCGGAGGTCCGCAGCTCGGCCGTGTCCGGCGCGCGGCAGGTGTCGATGAGGTGGTGGAGGAGGTCCCGGCTCTCCGCCACCCGGCCGGCGGACCCGAGGGCCTCGGCCCGTCGGAGCGTCAGGTCGCGCCAGGTGGCGCGGTGCCCGGGGGTGTCGGGAAGCAGAGCGAGGACCGCGCCCAGCCAGTCGGCGGCGCGCGCGGGGTCGGCCACGCCGATCCGCTCGGCGGCCTCGACCAGTTCGGCGGCGACATCCGGGTCCCAGGCCGTCACGGCGCGGACCAGGTGCGGAGCACGTTCGGTCACGGGTGCCCCGGCGGCGGCGAGCGCGTCGGCCGCCCGCCGGTGCAGTTCGCGGCGGCGCCAGGGGTCGAGCGTGCCCCGGAGGAGTTCGGGCAGGGCGGGGTGGCGCAGCACGAGGATCCGTCCGTCCTCGTCGGGCCGGACGAGGTCGCGGTGGGCCAGCTCCCGCAGGACCCCGTCCAGGGCCAGGGGGTCCGTCGCGCGGAGGCGGTGCGTCGGGTGCGGGGCGCTCCGGTGCGGGGTGTCGGTCGGGTGCGGAGAGGACGGCGGGTGCGGGGAGGCCGTCGGGTGCGGGGCTGTCGGGTGCGGGCCGGTGGGGGGCATGGCCGCGGTGGCGGCGAGCAGTTCGGCGGTGGCGCGGCCGTCGAGTACGGCGAGCGCCTCGACGACCGCCCGCTGCGCGCTGTCGAGCGGGGCGAGTTCGTCCAGCACGACCGCGACGGGCCCGGTGCCGGGCGCCCCTCCCCCGCGGGTGCGCGCGTGGGCCAGGGCGCGGTGGTAGAGCGGGTTGCCGAGGCCGGCTGCGTGGATCTCGCGGGCGAGGCCGGGCGGCAGTCCGGGGACGAGCCGTTCGGCGCAGTCGTCCGGGGTCAGGGGCCCGAGGGCGACCCGGGCGAGGTCGCCCGAGTCGGCGGCACGGGCGAGGACGGCGGCGAGCGCGGGAGCGGTCTGACGCTCGCGGCGGGCGAGGACGAGCAGGACGGGCGCCCGGAACGGATGCCGGAGGAGATGGTCGACGAGCGCCACGGAGGCGGGGTCGGCGACGTGGAAGTCGTCGAGGGCGAGGACGAGCACGGGTCCGTCCGCCGGAACGCGTCCGAGCGCCGACGCGATGCGCCGCACCTGGCCGGCGTCACCGCCACCGGACCGCACGGTCCCCGCCCCGGACGCCCCGCCGGAGGCGTGGAGGTCGTCCGGGGCAGCGCCCACGCCGTCCGCAGGGTCCGTCCGCGCCGATGTGCCGCCCGGAGCGACCGCGGGGATCGGCGTCGTCGAGCCGGTCGTGGGCGCCGTAGCGGCTGCGGAACCCGCCCCGCCGTCCGCGCCGGGCGCCTGTGGCGGCTCGACGAGTTCCGCGAGGGCGGACAGGGCCGGGGAGAGCACGCGATCGTGAGGGTCCAGGTCGGCGAAGGCGTCCGCGAAGGCCTGGAAGGCCGGGCTCGGTTCCCGGCCGACGGGGGCGGCGGTGCGGCCGGATCCTGCGGGGAGGACGGACACCGCAGCGCCGACGGGGACGGCTGAGGCGGTGGGTCCTGCGCGGCCGCGCAGGACCGTCGCCCCGTGCCGCCGCGCCCGCGCCGCGAACTCGGCGAGGAGCCGGGACTTGCCGATGCCCGGCTCGCCCACGACCTCCACGACCAGCGGACCCGTGCCTTCGGCACGGTGGCGCAGGGGCACGTCGAGCCGGTCCAGTTCGCGGGTCCGTCCGACGAAGGGCGACCGCCCGACGAGGGGCGCCCGCCCGGCACTCGCCGGATCCGCGAAAGTGTCCACGTGCCGTCCCCCTCGTGCGGTCGTCCTCTTCCCCGCTCCCAGTTGTACGGCACGCCGCCGACATCGGTGTGTCAGCCGGTGGACAAGGGCCTTGAAGGCATGGGTCCTCCCGGGGCCGCTCAGGGGCTCCCGGGAGCTCCCGGGTCGGTCAGGGGTGCATCCGGGCGCCCTTGAGCACCTTGTCGACGGCGTTTCGCGGCCCGTACACCGCGAGGCCCGCCAGATCCAGCCCGTCGGTCCCGACGGCCCGTACGGCCGCTCGGTTGTCGCGGTCGTTGCCGGTGGTGAACAGCTCGGTGGTGAACACCGCCCGCGGGAGAGCGCGGGAGAGCGCACGTGCGTGCGCCGCCTTCACGGTCTCCCCCGTCCCCTCGAAGACGAGCACGGGCTGCCGGAACATCGGCAGGTACGGGGTGCCGTCGGCGTCCGCGTACGGTTCGCCGATCACCTCGGGCAGCTCCGAGCCGAGGCCGCTGACCAGGAACGCGGTGACGTTCAGGCGCTGCCAGGTCTCCAGGTCCTCCCGCAGGAGTACGGCGATCTTGGTGTCGAAGCGGACGGGGGCGGTGTCGGTGGTCGTCATGGTCCGAGACTGCCGTCCGGCCCTCGGTGCCGTCTTGTACATTCCTTGCATGGTGGCAGGTCAGCGGGTTTCGGCATGGCGCCCGCACGTGCCGGGAGTCGTGGAGGTCTTCCACGCCCACTTCACCGCGCACGCGTACCCGATGCACGTCCACGACGTGTGGACCCTGCTCATCGTCGACGACGGGGCCGTCCGCTACGACCTCGAACGGCGTCGGCACGGCACTCCGGGCGACACGGTGTCGCTGCTCCCGCCGCAGGTGCCGCACAACGGCTCGCCGGCGACCCCGCAGGGCTTCCGCAAGCGGGTCCTCTACCTGGATCTGACCCAGCTGGACGAGAGCTTCATCGGAGCCGCGGTGGACGGGCCCGATCTCGTCGATCCCCTGCTGCGGCGTCGCGTCGGTCAGCTGCACGCGGCGCTCGCGGACCGGGGCGGCGAGCTGGAGGCGCAGAGCCGGCTCGCCCTGATCCGCGAACGGCTCCGCGCCCACCTGCGGCCCCAGGCGATGGCACGCGTGCGACCCGCCGACCCCGGGGTGGCCCACCGGCTCCGCGAGCTCCTCGACGCCCGGCTGCTCGACGGGGTGACCCTGGAGGAGGCCGCGCGGCTCCTGCACGCCCATCCCACCCATCTGGTACGTGCGTTCAGCGGTGCCTTCGGTATCGCCCCGCACCAGTACCTCACCGCGCGCCGGCTCGACCGGGCCCGTCGGCTGCTGCTGGACGGACTGCCGCCGGGGGAGGTGGCGACGGCGACCGGCTTCTACGACCAGTCGCATCTGAGCCGCTCGTTCAAACGGCTCGTCGGCACGACCCCGGGGCGCTTCGCCCGGAGGCCTTCCGGGAACGTCTCCACCCCAGCGCTCGTTATACCCCCCACGGGTATGACGAGGAGACATGATGACCGTGAGAAGACTGACCGCGCTCACCCCCGAGCAGGCACCGGGCCGGGCGGGTGAGCTGCTGACCGACATCGCCCGACGGCACGGATCCGTCGGCGAGATGGTGTCGACGATGGCGCACTCACCGGCATTGCTGGACGGCTATCTGAACCTCTCCCGGGCGATGAAGCGGGTGAAGATCCCCCGCGCCCTGAGCGAGAAGCTGTCCCTCGCCGTGCAGGAGTGGATCGGCTGCGGCACCTGCGCCGAGGCGCACCGCGCGGCCGGCCGGGCGGCGGGCCTGAGCGAGACGGACATCGAACTGGCCCGCCAGGGCACGTCCACCGACCCGCGCGAGGCCGCCCTGATCGGCCTGGCCCTCCGGGTCCTGGCCGAACCGGGGTCCCTGTCGGACGAGGACGTGACCGAGGTACGGGCACACGGCTGGAGCGACCGGGTGATCGCGGAGGTGGTCGGCGTGGTCACCCTCAACCTCCTGACCGGAGCGTTCAACCTCCTGGCGGGCATCCAGCCGGACACCGAGGCCGGAGCCCGCACCTGAGCCACGGGGTCGCGTCCCCGTGGGGACGCGACCGCCGCGCCTGTCCGGGCGTGGGTGTGTCCGGGCGGGCGGGGACGTCCGGGGGCGCGCGGGGACGTCCGGCAATGGGGATGCGGGAAGGGGGTGTTCGCGGCTCAGGAAGGGGTGTTCCCACGGTCCGAGTCGCTGCGGAGGACGCAGAACTCGTTGCCCTCCGGGTCGGTGAGGACCGCCCAGCCCGAGCCGTCGGGGTTGCGGTGGTCGCCGGCCAGGGCGGCGCCGAGGGCCAGGAGGCGCTCGATCTCCTCCTCGCGCGAGGTCGTCGGGCGCAGGCACAGGTGGAGGCGGTTCTTGAGCGTCTTCCGCTCCGGGACCTCGGCGAAGTAGAGCACCGGGCCGTCCTTGAGGATCACCTGCGTCTCCGGGTCGCCCGGGCCGCTCCCGGGATCCAGCGGGCTGCCGGTCACCTCGCTCCAGAACCGCGCCAGCCCATAGGCGTCCGCACAGTCGATCGCCACGTTCTGCACCACTGCATACATGCGGCTCAGCCTGCCGGAGGAGCGGACGGAACGCCACCATGATCCCGGCGGGGGCGGCGGGGCGGGGGACCCACGCCGCGAGCCCGGCCTGGTCGACAAGACCCCCTAGTGCTCTGACCGGATCGGTTCGCCGGGTTTCTGTTCGCGTCGGGGCTGGGGCCGGTTGGATGGGCGTCGCAGCCGATCCAAGTTGGCGCAACGCCAACGCCCGCCACCCGGACGTCCTGGCAGCCCAGCGCAAGGAACGCGCCCGCATCCGCAGCGAGAAGGCCACCCGATGGGGCGGACGCCCTTGGTGCGGCGTGAACGGTCGTCCGGCAAAGCCGGGCCGGTCAGACTGACGAGGTCATCTCCGTCGGGCCATAGAGGGCCGCGGTCTCACCGGTGATCAGAGCCCAGTATCGGTCGCCGAAGGACCAGTGCCACCACTCGGTGGGGTAGTTCACCAGCCCCGCGGCGGTGAGCACGGAACCCAGCAGTTTCCGGTTGGCGCGGGCCTCCGTGCCGATGTTGGCGGCGTGGGTGTAGCAGGCACCCTCGCTCTCCTCGGGGTCCGCGTTCATCCGGGTGCCCAGGTCCAGCTCGCCCCCCTCTGCATCGGCCAGGGTGAGGTCGACGGCCGCGCCGGCGCTGTGCGGAGCGACGTCGGGCGGTGATACGTACCGACTCGCCGCCGAGTGGATCTGCTCGGCGGACCAATCGGCATGGACGGCCCGCAGCTGGCTGGCGTACTCCTCGAAGTACGCGCGCTGGAGCGAGGGTGGCCGGTATCCCTCAACGAACAGCAGTCGCAAGCCCTGCGGGAGCAGCGCCTGGGCCTTCATCAGCCGCTCCAGTACACCGATCCGCAGGTATGCGAAGGCATCTACCGGATCCCGCTTGCGCGAGTCGACCAGCAACCAGCCGTCCCGGCGGACGTCTACGAGACGTTCGCCGCACTCCGCGACGGGTATAGCGGCAACGTTCGGATCTGACATCAAGACGATCTCACTCATGACGCGATCATCTCGCAGGACTCACCCGGTGAACCTTCCCGGTCACAGCACTAGGGCCTGTCGTCAAACTCCCGTCGTCGCCCGGAGGGCGGCCCCGCGGCGTCTGGTGCGTGCTCTCGGTGTGCCGGGAGGAAGCCCTCGTACTGGACGTACTCGGGCTTTCGCCCGGTGCGGCGAGAGTGCGTGCCAGGCGTCGCGGGGCAGACGGGAGTTTGACGACAGGCCCTAGAGGCGTGTCGCGGTGCGGACGAGGTCGGCGACGGCTCTGGACCGGCTGTGCGGTGGCCAGGCGATGACGGTCGTGACGGCCGGTGCGTCCGGCACCGGCACCGTCGCGTGGTCGTCGCGCAGATGGGCTCGGAGGGACTCGGGCACGACCGCGCAGGCCCGTCCGAGCGCGATCAGCTGGAACAGCTGGGTGTGGTCGCGCACCTGCGGGCCAGGTCCGTCCGGACAGCTCCCGTCCCGTCGGGGCCAGCGGGGCAGGGGCAGGCCGGTCAGGGTGGTGACCTCGGCCATGGTCAGATGGGGCCGGTCGGCCAAGGGGTGCCCCGCGGGCAGGACCACGACCTGCTGTTCGGTGTGCAGGTCCTCGGTGTCGAGTCCGGCCGTCGTGTCGAAGGGCCGCTGGAGCAGGGCGACATCGGCCCGCCCGTCGCGCAGCCGCCCCTCCTGCTCGCCGGGACCGCAGAGCATCACCTCGACGGCGACCGCGCCGGGCTCGGCGGCGTAGGCGTCCAGCAGCTTCGACAGCAGTTCGCCGGCCGCTCCGGCCTTCGTGGCCAGTACCACACCGGGCGGCCCGGCGGCCGCACGGCGGGTGCGGCGCTCGGCGGCTTCGACGGCGTCGAGTGCGGCCCGGCCCTCCCGCAGAAGCACCGACCCGGCCTCGGTCAAGGCGACCGCGCGGGCGGTGCGGTGCAGCAGGGCCACTCCGAGCCGCCGCTCGAGCTGCTGGATCGCCCGCGACAGCGGTGGTTGGGCCATGGCGAGCCGCTGCGCCGCCCGCCCGAAGTGCAACTCCTCCGCGACGGCGACGAAGTACCGTAGCTCCCGCGTCTCCACCGCGTCATCGTATCCGGCGCTCACCACGGGCCATATCCGTGCGGTATCGCCGCCCACCCAGTCGGTCTTGGACGTCCCACCCGGGTCCGCACCAGGCTGGACGGCATGAGTGAACAGACGATCGCGCTGGTGACCGGCGCGAACAAGGGAATCGGATACGAGATCGCGGCGGGCCTGGGCGCCCTCGGCTGGCGGGTCGGCGTGGGCGCGCGGGACCGACAGCGCCGTGACGCCGCGGTGGAGAAGCTGCGCGCGGCCGGGACGGACGCGTTCGGCGTTCCGCTCGACGTGGCGGACGACGCGAGTGCGGCCGCCGCGGCCGAGTTGATCGCCGACCGCGCCGGAGGGCTCGACGTCCTGGTCAACAACGCCGGGATCACCGGCGGTTCGCCGCAGACGCCCACCACGGTCGATCCCGCGACCGTTCGCGCCGTCGTGGAAACCAACGTGATCGGGGTCATCCGCGTCACCAACGCGATGCTGCCCCTGCTGCGCGGCTCGGCATCGCCGCGGATCGTGAACATGTCCAGCAGCGTCGGCTCGCTCGTCCTGCAGACCACGCCCGGCATCGACATGGGGCCTGTTCCCGCCGCCTACCTGGCGTCCAAGACCTTCCTCAACGCCGTCACCGTCCAATACGCCAAGGAGCTGAGCGACACCGGCATCCTGATCAACTCCGGCTGCCCCGGCTTCACCGCCACCGACCTCAACGGCTTCCGGGGCGTCCGCACTCCCCGGCAGGGCGCGGCGGTCGCGATCCGCCTCGCGACCCTGCCCGCCGACGGACCGACCGGCGGGTTCTTCGACGACGACGGAACCGTGCCCTGGTAATGGGCCCCCCACTAGGGCCTGTCGTCAAACTCCCGTCGTCGCCCGGAGGGCGGCCCCGCGGCGTCTGGTGCGTGCTCTCGGTGTGCCGGGAGGAAGCCCTCGTACTGGACGTACTCGGGCTTTCGCCCGGTGCGGCGAGAGTGCGTGCCAGGCGTCGCGGGGCAGACGGGAGTTTGACGACAGGCCCTAGGGGGTCTTCTCCCGGGGCGCCACGGTCCGGAGGCCGGACTGCATGTCCGCCTGTCCCGCGGGGACGCCGGCGAGGATCGAGCGGGCGATCAACAGCAGTTCGGTCACCTGATGGCTCGTCAGGGCGTAGTACACGGCCGTACCCTCGCGCCGGGCGACGACCATGCTCGCCCGGCGGAGCACCGCCAACTGCTGGGAGAGGTAGGCCGGTTCCACACCCGTGTCGCGGAGCATCTCGGCGACCCCGTGTTCGCGTTCGCTCAGCAGCTCCAGGACGCGGATACGGACGGGGTGTCCCAGTGTCTTGAAGAACTCGGCCTTCAGTCGGTGGAGGGGCGTGCTCATCGCACCCACCCCGCGCGTCGCGTCGACCCGGCACTCAGCAGCATGCCCCCATCCTCGCGCCTGCCCGGACGGAAACGCACCGGGGACGGGTCAGGGGCCGATCATGGCCGGAACCTGCCAGGGCGGTCCGGCACTTGGGCCGCACACGGACCGTACGAGGGCGGTACGTGAGCGGTACTGGCCCCGCAGGAGGATCAGGTGGTCGGCCAGGCGTCGCTGCGCCAGGCGCGCTGCTCCTCGCCGGCGTCGCGGTGCGCGGCGAGCGCCGCGGCGAGGTCGCGGTGGATCGGCACCGGGGGGCCTTCGCCCGCCGGGACGAGGGAGCCGTCGGCGGGGATCGCGGCCAGTTCGAGGGCGCGGCCGGCGGCCCGCAGCCGCAGCGCCGCCTCCGCGACGGCGAGCTGACCGCCGACGGACCAGCCCCGCAGCCGGGTCAGGTCGAGGACGACGGGCCCCGTGCCCCGCGCCACGGCCCACCCCACGGCCCCGGTGAACCGTCCCACGGCGTCGGCTCCGAGGAACCCGGCCAGGGACAGTACGCCCAGGTCCTGCTGGACGGTGTAGCGCCATTCGATGGTCATGTGCGTCGTCATCCTTCTCGTACGGCGATCACTGCGGAAGCACGGGCTGCGGAAGCACGGGTGGGAGGCAGGACTGCGGGCCGGAGATCTCGGTGAGGATCCTCCGTGCGGCCTGCATCAGCTGGGTGACGTCGCCGCCGGCGAGCGTGTAGACGACGGTGGTTCCTTCACGGGTGGCGGTCACGATCCCGAAGCGGCGGAGCACCGCGAGCTGCTGCGAGAGGGCCGCCGGCTCGATCTCGATCCGCGCGAGCAGTTCCCGTACCGGCGTCGGCCCGTGCTGAAGCAACTCCAGGACCCGGACGCGTACGGGATGGCCCAGCATGCGGAAGAGCTCGGCCTTGGCCTGGTGCAGCGGGACCGGCACGGTCTGTCCTCCGGGGGCGCGGGTGCGCGGGGCGGGTCGCCGCGGCCCGGTGGACACTCATGGGCACGGCCTGACCAGGATGTATCGAATTGCAGAAATGTGCAATTTCCCTATTTGCTTATTTCACCCTCTGAGACGGCGCCCCACGCACCCCTCGCAGCTCGTTCTCGCCACGCGTCACGGAGCCCGCTCCCGAGCCCGCTCCAGAGGTCGTTCCCGAGGCCGGTCCCGAGGCCGGTCCCGAGCCCGGTCCCGGACAGCGGGAACAGACTCCGGGTTCAGGCGGCTGCAACAGACAGCTCGAAGCGACAGCCGGAACGGACAGAAGGAAGCACCATGAAGATCGGCATCATCGGCGCCGGCCACATCGGCGGCAATCTGACCCGCCGCCTCACCGCCCTCGGTCACGACGTGTCCGTGGCCAACTCCCGCGGCCCGGAGACCCTCGCGGCGCTCGTCGAGGAGACCGGCGCCACCGCCGTCACCGCCTCGGAGGCCGCGCGGGGCGCCGAGATCGTCGTCGTGACCGTCCCGCTGAAGAACGTCCCCGACCTGCCGGCCGGGTTCCTCGACGGCGCGGCGGACGGCTTCGCCGTCATCGACACCGGCAACTACTACCCGCGCGAGCGCGACGGCCGGATCGCCGCGATCGAGGACGAGGGTTTGACGGAGAGCCGCTGGACCGAGCTCCGGATCGGCCACCCGGTGATCAAGGCCTTCAACGGCACCTACGCGCAGGACATCCTCGACCGGCCGCGCCCGGCGGGCGACCCGGAGCGCCTCGCCCTGCCCGTGGCGGGTGACGACGCGGGGGCGAAGGAGAAGGTACGGCTCCTCATCGACCAGCTGGGCTTCGACTCCGTGGACGCGGGCGGGATCGACGACTCCTGGCGCCAGCAGCCCGACACTCCGGTCTACGGCCTCCGGGAGGGCGTGGAGGCGGTGACGAAGGCGCTGGGCGCGGCCTCCCCCGAGCGTCCCGAGGGCTTCCGGGGCTGACCCGGTCGGCACGGCGGCCACCCACCCGGCCCCGCTCCCCGGCCGTGCCGCGGCCCGGCCGGCCCGGCCGGCCCGGGCGGTCGGCCCCCGAGCGTCAGTCGCGGGCCGGGGCCGTGAACGTGACCTCGGAGGCTCGTACGGTGACCTCCGCGTCGCTCCCCAGGGCGTACGCCGCGACCCGGGAGACCGTGGCGGCCGGGACGGCCTCGCTGATCCCGGGCGCCGCCGGGACGTCCTGGGTGGCATGGGCGTCGTGCGGCACGACGACGCGGTAGCCGCGTGCCAGGGCCGTACGCGCCGTCGCCTGCACACACATCTCGGACATCACGCCGCAGACGGCGACCGCACGCACGCCCGCTCCGGTGAGCACGCCGCCGAGCCGGGTCTCCGCGAATCCGTCGTCCTGCGGCTTGCGGATGACGAACTCCCGCGGCCCGGACTCGACGGCGTGGTGGAGCTCCCAGCCGGGCGTGTGCGGTTCGTCCTCCGCGCCGGGCGGTCCGTCGTTCTGGAGGTGCACGACGAGCGCGCCGTCCCGCCGGGCCCGCGCGAGGAGGTCCGTCGTGCGGTCGACGAGCCGCGCGGCCGCGGGCACGGCCCCCTCACCGGTGACGAAGGCCGACTGCACGTCCACGACGATCAGCGCGTCCACGGGCGGGAGGGCCGGGACGCCCACGGCGGGCGGGGCGGTCACGACGGTCGAGGTGTTCCCTGCGGGCGGGGCGGTCTCCGCGTGCTGGCTCATCCGACCATGATCCCGCCCGCCCCACCTCGGCTGCCAGGGGATTTCGGACCGCAGGGCGGCCGGTTCGCGGCGCCGGTGTCCATGCGCCCGTGCGCCCGTGTCTCCTCCCGCCACGCCTCCCGTCCGCCCCCACGCGCGTCCGTGTATCGCGGGCGTATCGAAAATCCCATACGCCCTGGGAACCGGCCTTTCCCTTCAATGAGGGCATGACAGCCCGCGCACCCCTGCCCTCGTCGCTCCGCCGCACACGAAGGATCGTGCTCATCGGCCTCGCGGTCCTCGCAACGGCGGGTGCGCTGTACGTCGTGCGCATGCCGCTCATGATGTCCGCTCCGCGGTGCGTGGCCGGGCGGTGGCACGGCTGCTTCGACACGTTCAACGGCGTGGTGCTCATGACGCTGGTCGCGGTGCCGCTGTCCCTGCTCGTGGCGGGGGCCCTGACGCTCCGGCGGCGGGCCGCCGGTGTCCCGTCCGCGTGGCGGAGGTCGCTGGCCGAGGTGGGCATGGTCCACGGGACGGTGCCGTTCCTGTGGCTGACCCTGATGCCGGGCGCGGCGCCCGGCATCGCCCCCGCCCGGGTGAGCCTGGTGCCGCTGCGGGACCTGGTCACGATGGGGACGCTCGGGATCGTGGGCAATCTTCTGGTCTTCGCCTCGCTGGGCTTCTTCGCCCCGATGCGGTTCAGGGCGCTGGCGTCCGTGCCACGCGTCGCGGCGCTCGGCGCCGCCTGTTCCCTCCTCGTCGAGACCGCCCAGTACGTGTTCCGGCTCGACCGGGTGTCCTCCGTGGACGACGTCCTGGTCAACACCACCGGTGCCGCACTGGCCGCCCTGGCCTCACGGCACTGGTGGCGCACCACGGCGGACGCGCCGACGGACCGGCCCCGCCCCGCCATGGCGTCGGCGGCCTGAACCGTGAGTGCGGTGCGCCCCCGACCGCGCGTGCGCCGGCGCCGAGGTCCGCTGCTTAGGCTTCAGCCATGCGCGTACTGATCGTGGAGGACGAGCCCTACCTGGCCGAAGCCGTCCGTGACGGGCTGCGGCTCGAGGCGATCGCCGCCGACATCGCCGGGGACGGCGACTCCGCCCTGGAGCTGCTCAGCGTCCACTCCTACGACCTCGCGGTCCTCGACCGCGACATCCCCGGCCCCTCCGGTGACGAGGTGGCCCGGCGCATCGTCGCCTCCGGGAGCGGCATCCCGATCCTCATGCTCACGGCAGCCGACCGGATCGACGACAAGGCCTCCGGCTTCGAGCTCGGCGCCGACGACTACCTCACCAAGCCGTTCGAACTGCGGGAGCTCGTCCTGCGGCTGCGGGCTCTCGACCGCAGACGCGCGTACGCCCGGCCGCCGGTCCGCGAGCTCGCGGGCCTGCGGGTCGACCCCTTCCGCCGGGAGGTCTTCCGGGACGGGCGGTACGTCGCGCTCACCCGGAAACAGTTCGCCGTCCTCGAAGTCCTCGTCGCCGCCGAGGGCGGGGTCGTCAGTGCCGAGGAACTGCTCGAACGGGCCTGGGACGAGAACGTCGACCCCCTCACCAACGCCGTACGCATCACCGTGTCCGCACTGCGCAAACGGCTCGGCGAACCATGGATCATCGCCACCGTGCCGGGCGTCGGCTACCGCATCGGGACCGGCCCGGACACGCGCCCCGGCCTGACGCGTGGATAGACGCCGAGGGCTCAGCGCCCGACTGAAACTGACCCTGAGCTACGCCGGGTTCCTCGCCGTCGCCGGCGCCCTGCTGCTCGCCGTGGTGTGGGGCTACCTGCTGCGGTACGTCCCCGACAACTCGCAGGGCCTGCTGGGGATCTCGCCCAACCGTTATCTCCTGACCCGGACCTTCCTCCCGCCGGCCGCCGTGGCGATGGGCTTCCTCCTCGTGTTCGGGCTCGTCGGGGGATGGCTCCTCGCCGGCCGGATGCTCGCACCGCTCACCCAGATCAGGGAGGCGGCGCGCAGGGCCGGGGACGGGTCGCTGTCCCACCGGATCCGGATGAAGGGCCGCCAGGACGAGTTCCGTGAACTCTCCGACGCGTTCGACTCGATGCTCCGGAGACTCGAGTCGCACGTCGACGAACAGCGGATGTTCGCCGCGAACGCCTCCCACGAACTGCGCACCCCCCTGGCGATCTCGCGGGCGCTCCTCGACGTCGCCCGCAAGGATCCCACCCTCGACCGGGAGGAGCTCGTCGAACGACTGCAGGCGGTCAACACGCGGGCGATCGATCTCACCGAGGCCCTGCTCCTGCTCAGCCGCGGCGACACCGGCACCTTCACCCGCGAGGGCGTCGACCTCTCCCTCCTCGCCGAGGAGGCCGCGGAAACGCTGCTCCCCCTCGCGGAACAGCGCCGGATCACGCTCGCCGTCTCCGGCGACGCTGCCCGGACCAGCGGCTCCGAGGAGCTCCTGCTGCGGATGGTGACGAACCTCGTCCAGAACGCGGTCGTCCACAACGTCCCCACCGGCGGAACGGTGACGGTCCACACCGAGACGGTCCGCACCGAGTCCGTCCGTACCGGGACGGGCGGCGCCGCGAGCGTGCTGCGGGTGGAGAACACGGGCCCTCCGCTCCCCCCGGAACTGGTACCGACCCTGACCGAGGCGTTCCGGCGGGGAGCGGACCGCGTACGCACCGACGAACACGCCGGCGTGGGGCTCGGGCTGGCCATCGTGCAGAGCGTCGTCCGCGCCCACGACGGCTCCCTCGACCTCACCCCCAGGCCCGGCGGCGGCCTCCTCGTCACGGTCCGGCTCCCCGGCGCACCCTAGGGCCTGTCGTCAAACTCCCGTCTGCCCCGCGACGCCTGGCACGTACTCTCGCCGCACCGGGCGAAAGCCCGAGTACGTCCAGTACGAGGGCTTCCTCCCGGCACACCGAGAGCACGCACCAGACGCCGCGGGGCCGCCCTCCGGGCGACGACGGGAGTTTGACGACAGGCCCTAGCCGCCGTTCGCCGCCCGCCCGGCCCGAGGCTGGGCGGGCCGGCGGTCGGGCGGGCCGGCGGTCGGGCGGTCGGGCGCCGCGAGCAGGCGGGCGCGGCGCGCAAGGCGGCGTCCCGTCTCGCGCGACATGCGGACTACTCCTGGGCCAGTTCCGCAATTCTGAGATCTACGTATTCCACGGCGAAGTCCGCCTGCAGTCCGCTTCCTCCGACGTGGAGATCCAGGAAGTGCATGACTCCACCGCTTATGACCCCCTGAAGGTCGTTGACCTTGGCCTTCTTGGCCTTCACGAGACTCTCCCTGATCTCCTGAAGCTGGGCCGGTCCGAGATTCCGGATCTCGTTCTTGAAGATCGTGTCCCCTCCCGGCTTTCCGATCTGCCAGCGCGTTCCGGTGACGAAGTCCATTCTGACGGCCCAGCCGAGTTTGTCCTGCCCGCCTGCGGAGTAGGTGAGGCGCCCCGCCGCCTGGGCACCGGCAATCTGGTCGCCCAGGCCCTGCTTTCTGAATTCTTCCAGAGCCTTCACTGCCTTGGTGTATCCCGGCGGGGGTTTAATCGGGGAGCCTCCGCCGAATATCTTGTAGACGTGATCGCCCACCTTGTGCACTCCCAGTGACGCCTCTCGCGAGTCGTATGTCTCGCCGATCACCTGCGGCTGCTCGTCGGGGAATTTGATCGTCTTCACGGAGGGAGTGGTGACGGCGGGGGTCCGTTCGGCTGCTTTGCTCTTCTTCCCGCCTTTTCCGCCTGCTCGCTGAATCGATGAGGCCGAGGCTTCCGGTGAGTCCCCGGTCGACCGCACCGCCGAGGGGCCACCTGCCATGACTCTCGTCGCATTGGCTTCGGCTTCGCGTTCGAACCGGTCGCCGGGGTCGGAGATGCTGAGGCCGCTGCCGTTGTCGGTTCCGGAGACGGGGCCCTGGCGCTGCTGGACGACATGGGTGAGTTCGTGGGCGAGGGTGTGTTTGTCTCCTCCGCCGTCGCCGATGACCACGTTGCTGCCGCTGGTGTAAGCGCGAGCGCCGACTTCGGCGGCGGATGCGCGGGCGGCGCTGTCGTCGTGGATGCGGACGTCGGAGAAGTCGGCGCCGAGGCGGGCTTCCATCTCCTCGCGGAGCGGGGCGTCCATGGGGCGGCCGCTTCCGGCGAGGACCTCGTGGACGGCGGAACGCTGCACGGCGGGCCGGCCGGGGGAGGTCTCCTGGTGGCCGCAGCCCGCGCCGTGGACGTGTTGTTCCCGCGCTCGGTCCTCGCGCTGGACGGAAGGCTGGGCATAAGGGTGACCGGAGCGCTGGAGCGTCCGCAGAACGGCGGTGTTGCCCGCGATCCGCTGAAGCGCCTGGAGGCCGGCGGCATCCACCGGCTCGGGCTTCCGGGGGCCGGGGGCCGGGGCGGCGGCCGCCTGATCGGAGCGGCGTTCATGCTGTACCAACTGAAGCACCTTTCAGCGAAGTGACAGGCCCACAACACCCTGCCGCATCCCCTGTCGCCAGGTCTGGAAGGGCAGTCGCCCGGGCACATGTCCCCGCCGTCCGAACACCCGGCGCATCCCTTGCACACGTTCCGGACGACGGCGCCCGGAGCAGGTCGACGGCCGCCCCGCGGGCGGGCCGCGGCGGATCGCCCTCAGCCGGCTCCGGTCTCGGGCACGGCACCTCCCTGGGTATCGATCTCGGGCACGGCAGCACGCGCGGTCTCGGGAGCGGCGGAGTCGCCGCGGTCGGCCCGGGAGAGCAGCCAGTGGCCCGAGGCTCCCGTCGCGAAGAGGCCGACGACGAGCGCGAGGAGTGAGACGCCCGGGCCCGAGACCCAGTCGACCGACCGGAAGTGGACCGCGAGGACGACCGCCGTGGCGAGCGCGATCAGCGGGACGGCCCGCAGCGCCGGGCGGATGCGGGTCAGGTCGTCCTCGGCCAGCGCGCCGAGGACGCCCACGCCCAGCGCGAGCGCCCACACGCCGAGGCCCTGCGCGTCCGCGCGGTTCACCGTCCACGGCACGAGCGAGCCCCAGAAGCCGGGGAAGGTGATCAGCCCCGCGCCGATGCCGAGCCATCCCGAACCGACGACGGCGAGCGGCGGCTTCGACCAGCCGGGCAGTGGAACGGCCGGCTGCCGCGGCGCCGTGCCCACGCGTCCCGCCGGCCTCCGGTACTGCGCGACGAGACAGCCCGCCGCGCCGAGGGCGAGCAGTCCCAGCGTGGCGACCCAGCCGAGGCTGAAGAGGGCGAGGAACAGCGGGCCGCCCTCGACGACCTGGAGGGAGCCGCCGTTCAGCAGGCTCACCGTGAACAGGCCGGCCAGCACGATCACCAGCGGCAGCACCAGACTCCGCACGTCCTCCCAGAGGCGCGCCCGTCCGATCGTGAACAGCGCCGGGGCCACTCCGGCCATCGCCGCTCCGATGAGCCCGGGGCTCAGCGCCTCGGGCGAGACCCAGGCGCCCGCCGCGTACCCGAACAGGCTGGTCACGGTCAGCAGAGCGCCGGTGGTGAGGCTGATGCCGCCCACGACGGCGCTCAGGACGACGACGCCGGGCGACAACTCCTTCGTGCCGGCCATCAGTTGCTCCCGTCCGCTCCGATGAACTCCCGCTGCCGTGCGAGGACTTCGCGTCCGTGCAGGATCCGCAGACTCACCAACGCGACCGCCGCGTACGACAGCATTCCGGCTCCGACGCCGACTCCCGCGATGAGGGAGGTGATCCGGTCCAGGCCCATGGTCCGCTCCAGTACGGGCACGGTCGCCGCCGAGAACGCGGGCGCCAGGCACTGGGCCGCCAGGTGCAGCCGCCACTCCTCGCGCGCCCAGACCGCCCCCCGCTCGCGGGCGCGCCGCGCGCGGACCGCGACGACGGCGTAGGTCAGCACGTACGGGACGAGGTACGCGAGGAACAGCCGCCGTCCCTGCGCCCCCTGGTCCAGCAGGGCGCCCGTGGTCCAGCCCAGGCCCGCGGCGCCCAGGACGTGGGCGGCGACGAGGACCGGGGCCGGGACCCAGGTGCCGGTCAGGCCGGGAACCTCGGTCCGGCGGTCGAGGGCACGGGAGGCCAGGAGCGCGCCGAAGGCGACGAGGGCCCCGAGGTGCATGATCGCGACACGGTTGACGTCCTGGAGGGAGAGGCCGGGGTACAGCGCGGGCAGGACGCCCCATTCGATCCGCAGCAGCGGAGCGGTCATCAGGAAGCCGTAGCAGAGCAGCAGCCAGCGCTGGTGCAGGTCGGGGAAGCCGCGCACGGCGGCGAGGACTCCGAAGGTCACGCTGCCGACCGTGCCCACCAGGATCGTCGCGAGGACGATCCAGAACGCGGCCCCGCTGAACGCCTCCGCCGGCGGGGTGCGCAGGAGGTAGAGCGCGGCGCCGGCCATCGACACGTACACCGTGACGGCGAAGACGGTTCCGAGGACGCGGTGCAGCCGGATGCGGCGGCGAACCGCGGAGAGCAGCTGCACCGGACCGAGCAGCATCAGGAGGCCGCCCAGGACCGAGTGGACGATCAGCGGGATCAGGCTGCGGGTGTACGGCCCCATCCGGTCGCGGACGGCGTCGGCCACGAACTCCGCGGAGACGGACCGGCCGAGGAGCCACTCGCCGATGGCGGGCGCTCCGGGCGTGGCGTACGGCCAGAGTTCGGTCATGGCGATCGGCGCGTACACGAGGCACACCACCGTCACGGCGAGGGCGGACACCCGCCCCCACCTGATGCCGCGACCCGCGCCGGTGCCGATGACGGTGGGCGCCCCCGGATCCTGACGGCTGCCCTCGCCGGTCACCGAGCCCGTGCTCGTGTCCGTGCTCGTCGTACGTCCCACGGCGCATCCCCCGTCCACCGTCCACGGCACCCGTCGGCCGCGATAGTCCTTTCTGGACTATGGAGGAAGGTAGGGCGGGGCACCGCCGGGGTCAACCGGTCAGTAACAGGAATCAGGACTCGGAGAAGGAGAATCAGGATTCGCGGCTCTCGACCCAGTGCCAGAAATCGACCATCATCCGCTCGTACCGGATGCCGAACTCCAGGGCCTCGCGCTGTCCGCGCGTCAGCGACTCGCCGACTTCGCCCGCGAGTTCCTCGTACTCGTCGAGGGTCCGCCGGTGCTCCTCGATCTGCACCGGGGCGTGGACGCGCGGACTCGCCCCGAACCACAGCTTGAGGATGCCTCGTTCGCGCGCCTCGACCGGGACGAAGGCGGGGTCGGCCAGCCAGCCGCGGAGCGCCTCCGTGCCCGCGTCGGTGAGCTTCATCAGGCGACGGTTCCGGCCGCCGGACTGCCTGACCTCCGAGAGCAGCCCCGCCTCCAGGAGCCGGTCGCACTGGGCGTACACCTGCGCGTGCGGCATGGACCAGAACGGCGCCACGGTCCGCGCGGCCTCGCCCTTCACGTCGTACGGGCTGGCCTCGCCCAACTTGTCGATGATGCCCAGCACGAGGAAGGAGGGCGTGGTCAACCGGACGTCAGACATACGTCCGACGGTATCGCGCGGGCCCCGCCCCGCCCCCTCCCTCCGCGGCCCTACTCCGCCCGCAGGGCCCGCGCCGTCGCCGCCCCGGCCGCCCAGCCCGCCGGGAGCAGAGCGCCGGCCGTCGCGATGACCACGCCGGCGGCCGCGAGGAGCACCAGCAGGGGTGCGCCGTAGACGTCGATGTCCGCGGCCGGGATCGTGGTGCCGACCGCCCGGCCCATGGCCGGCATGACCTGGCGGTGGAGTGCCACGCCGAGCGGCACGCCGACCGCGCCCGCCACCAGGCCGATGGCGCCGACGGAGGCGAGGACCTGCGTGACGGTCTGCCGCGGGGTCATCCCGAGGGCCTTGTACACACCCAGGTCCCGGACGCGGTCGCGGGTGTCGAGAACGACCGTGGTGAGCACTCCGAGGCAGGCGACGACGACGAGCATCAGCGTGAGCATCACGATCAGCGCCTGCATGGCGCGGATGACGCTCGACCTGCCCGCCTCCGTGACCGCCGCCTCCGCGCCGAGGGGGGAGACGACGGCGTCGAGCCGCTCGGCGTAGCCGGCGGCGTCCGCTCCCGGTGCGAGGGTGACGGCGAAATCCGCCGGCAGGTACGGGGGGCGCAGCGCGGCCACGGACGCGGCGGTGCTGCGCAGGGTCATGCCGTCTCCGCCCAGGTCGAAGACCTCCCCCACGATCCGTACCCGGACGGTGCGCCGCTGCTCGGACAGGGTGACCGTGTCCCCCACGCTTACCCCCGTGGCCCGGAGGAAGCGGGTCGGGGCGACCGCCTCGCCCGCGGCCTCGAACCAGCGGCCGGAGACCATCGTGTGGGGGCTGCCGGCGGTGTTCCCCTCGTACGCGACGAGCGGCGCGCCGCCCTTGAGTCCCGCCACCTCCACCTGGGTCCGGGCCGTCCGGTACACGGAGTCGGCCCCCGGGAGCGCGGCGATCGCCGCCGCCACGGCCGCCGGGTCGGCGGGCTTGCCCGGCAGGGGCACGCCCGCTCCACCGTCCCCGGCGCCCGGCTGCCCCGGCGGCGGGTCGTCCGGCCGTGCCACCGTGCGGACGGTGACGTCGCCGCCCTTGTCCGGATCCCCGTCGGTCTTCACCGCGACCAGCGTGCTCCCGAGTCCCACCGCGAACGTCACCGCGAGGGCCCCGAAGGCCACCGCGGCGGCCGTGCCCGCCGTTCGCGCCGGGCGTGCGAAGGGCGCGGCAAGGCCCAGGGTCACGGGGCGGGGCAGCGGCAACCGTCCGATCAGGCCGCGGACGGCGGACACCCGGACGCGGCTCCCCCGCCCGTCCCCGGCGGCCGCGCCCAGCCGGAGCACCGCGGCGGTGGGCATCCGGGCGGCACGCAGCGCGGGGCCGAAGGCGGCTCCGGCCACCACCGCGAGGGCGGCCGCGGGGACCGTCACGTCCACCCAGAGCGGGATGAGGACGGCGGTCGTGTCGTAGGCCTCCGCCACCTCCGCCATGAGGGGTACGGCGAGCGCGTTGCCGAGGGCGACGCCGAGGAGCGCCCCCACGGAGCACGGGATCAGGGCCTGCGCCACGTACACCCGTCCGATCTGCAGCGGGGTGAGGCCGAGGGCCTTCAGGATGCCGATCCGGCGGGTCGCGGCGCCCACGGCGCCGCTCACCACGATGCCGATCACGAGGACCGACATCGCGAGTCCGAGGAGGGCGAAGGCGGTCACGAAGGGCACGAAGGCCGCGGTGTTCTCCTGGGCTGTCTCACGGACGTCGAGGAAGGACCGGGTGCCGACGACCGCACCCGCCGGGGCGGCGGCGGCGATCGCGTCGCGGCCCGCCGCGACCTGCGCGCGCGTGTCGGCGGCGGTGAGCCGGTAGAGCATCTGGAACGCGGCGGGCCGCTCCCCCGCGAGCGCTGTGAGCTGTGACGGTACGACCCAGGCGTCGGCGCTCTCCCCCGCGGACCCGGCGACGCCGACCACGGTGAGGGCGACGTTCCCGGCGGTCAGGCGTGTCCCCACGCCGGCGCCCGGCGGGCGGGACCTCCGTTCCAGGACGACCTCGCCGGGAGCCGCCGCCCACCGGCCCGTCACCAGGGTCACCGCGTCCACGCGCCCGGCGGCGGACGCCCGGCCGACCATCGTCAGCGGCGGTGGCTCGAACCCGGGCGGCGTGGCGCCGTCCGTACGGAGTCGTACGGAGACGAGGGCGAACGGCCCGGCGGCCGCGGCGACTCCGGGCGCGTGCGCCGTCGCGGCGAGCCGGTCGGGGTCGCTCCCCGCCGACCCGTCGAACCGCACGGTGAGATGCGCCCCGCGCTGCTGGGCGAAGGCCCGGTCGAACGGGGCGCCCGAGGCGACGAGGAGACCGACCGCCAGGACGGCCGAGGCGACGGTCAGCAGCGCGGTCAGCACCATCACCGCGGTCTGGGTACGCCGCCGCGCGACCCCCGCGCGCACGACCCGGCCGAGAGCACCACCGGACGACCGGCCGGGGAACCCACCGGACGGCTCGCCCGAGGTCCCGTCGGACGGCCTGCCCCCGGTGCCGCCGCGCGGCGCGCTTCCTCCCGGGCCACGGCCGCGCTTCGCGCCGCCCTCGCTCATCGGGTCGCCGTTCGTCCGGTCGCCGCTCATCGGGTCATCGCTCATCGGGTCGCCGCCAGGACGTCCCGGGCGACGCGGCCGTCGACGAGTTCGAGCGTGCGGGTCGCGCAGGCCTCGGCGAGCGCCAGGTCGTGGGTCACGAGCACGATGGTCTGTCCCTCGGCGTTCAACTCCCGGAGGAGGTCGCGGACGTCCGCCCCGGACGCGGAGTCCAGTGCCCCGGTCGGTTCGTCGGCGAGGAGCAGCGGCGGCCGGTTCATCAGGGCCCGTGCGACGGCGACGCGTTGCCGTTCGCCGCCGGAGAGGCGACCCGGATGCACGCGCGCGTGGCGGGCGACACCGAGCCGGTCCAGGAGTTCGGCGGCCCGCGCCGCCGCGCGGGCCCGCGGCATCCCGGCCAGCTGGGCCGGGAGCAGCACGTTGTCGGTGACGGTGAGGTCGTCCAGGAGGTTGAAGAACTGGAACACCATCCCGATCCGGTCGCGCCGGTAGCCGGCGGAGGCGGTCTCGTTCATCCGGTCGACGCGCAGCCCGTCCACCGTCACCCGACCGGTGGTGGGCCGGTCGAGGCCGGCGAGGAGGTTGAGCAGGGTCGACTTGCCGCTGCCGGAGGGGCCGAGGACGGCGAGCGCCTCGCCGCGCCCCACGTGCAGCGTCAGCTCCGAGAGCGCGGCACGGCCGTCCTCGTACGTCCTCCCGACATCGCTCAGTTCGATCAGGGGATCGGATGCGGACACGGGCCCTCCAGGGTTCGGCTCCCCTCGGGGACGAGGGATGCGGCGGGGTGTGTCCCGACGCTAGGAGGGGCACCGCCGCGCACGCGTCGGCCCTGGTGGCGAAGATCCGTACCGTCCGCGGTGGAGGCACGCGCGCGTCATCCGCGCGATGTACTCCTCCGGAGCGGCGTCCTGGTCCCACGGGTTGATCCGCCGGTGGCGGGCCGTTGGCACACTGCAGCGGTGAGCAGGTACGAAGAACTCGTCGACCGCATGCGCGGGCCCCGGACCCTGGGCGCGCCGCCCCCGATGTCGCGCTGGGCGGGGGTGGCCGACGGGCTGCTCGCCCTGGCGCTGGTGGTCGCCACGATCGCCGGTGATCTGAACCGCTCGTACGTGGAGGTCCGGCCGGAGCTCGACGGCGCGCCGTTTCCGCTGCCCTTCCCGCCCGGGCTTCCGGCACCGGCGGGGCCTCCTCCGGTCCTCGACGCTTGGCCGTATCCCCCGTCGGCCGTGGAGCACGTGCTGCCGCCGGTGGAGGCCTGGGAGCTGATGGCGGCCACGCTGACGGCGTTGCCGCTGGTGCTGCGCCGGCGCTTCCCGCTCGCCGTCTACTGGGTGGTGACGGCGGCCGCGGTGCTGCTGCACCTCGGCGAGGTCGCCGCGGACGCGACGACGGTCACGTTCGCCTCGGGTCTGGTCGCGGCGTACAGCGCGGCGATGTACAGCCCGCACCGCAGGGCCGTGGCGGTCTCCCTCGCGGCGGGCGTGGCGCTGTACGCCGTCTTCCCGCTGGTTCCGGACGTGGACAGCGGTCTCGTCCCGGTCCTCGTCCTGCTGCCGGTCGCCCTCGCCTCGCACGGCGTCCATCTGTGGCGACAGCGGGAGCGGGCGCTGCGCGCCGAGCGGGACTCCGAGCTGCGGCGCGCCGTGGAGGCGGAGCGGTCCCGGATCGCGCGGGAGCTGCATGACGTGGTCACCCACAACGTCAGCATGATGACGATCCAGGCCGGTGCGGCGCGCACGGTCCTCGCCACCTCCCCCGACCTGGCCCGCGAGGCGATGCTCGCGGTGGAGGCGGCGGGGCGGACGGCGATGTCGGAGCTGCGGCACGTGATGGGGCTGCTCACGATGGCGGCGGACGGCGACGACCCGGCCGTCGACGTGGACCTCGCCCCGCAGCCGGGCCTGGAGCGGCTGACGGAACTGACGGAGCGGGTGCGGGCTTCGGGGGTGCCCGTGGAGCTGGCGGTGGCGGGCGAGCGCGTCGCGCTGACGGCCGGTGTGGACCTCGCCGCCTACCGGGTGGTGCAGGAGGCGCTGACGAACGTCGTGAAGCACGCGCCGGGCGCGCGGGTCTCGGTCACCGTGGCGTACGAACCGGAGCGGCTCCGTGTGGAGGTCTCCGACACGGGCGCTCCGCGCGGCGGCGCCTCCCGGGACCGTGGTCCCGGGAGGCGGTCGCCGTTCCCCACGGGCGGGCACGGCCTGCTCGGACTGCGGGAACGGCTGGCGGTCTACGGCGGTACGCTGCGGGCGGGTCCGGTCCCGGACGGCGGGTACCGGATCCGGGCGGTGATTCCGTGGGAGGCTCCGTGACCGACGCTCCGCGTACGACCGACGCGCCGCGGGTGGTGATCGTCGACGACCAGGCCCTGGTGCGGACCGGTTTCCGGATGATCCTCGCCGCCGACGGCGTCGACGTGGTCGGGGAGGCCGGCGACGGGGACGCGGCGGTGGCCGTCGTGCGGCGGACCCGGCCGGACGTGGTGCTGATGGACATCCGGATGCCCGGCACCGACGGTCTGGAGGCCACGCGCCGCATTCTCGCGGACGGGGCCGGGACGGCGGGCGGGCCCCGCGTACCGGCGCCGCCCAGGATCGTCGTCCTCACCACCTACGACCTCGACCAGTACGTGTACGCGGCGCTCGGCGCGGGGGCGAGCGGCTTCCTGCTCAAGGACGTGACCCCCGAGCATCTGACGGCGGCGGTACGGCTCGTCCGGTCCGGGGACGCGCTGCTCGCGCCGTCGATCACCCGTCGTCTGGTCGAGCGCTTCGCGACGGCCGGTGGGCGGTCCGCCGCTCCGCACCGCGAACTCGCCACGCTGACCCCGCGAGAGCTGGAGGTGCTGGAGGCCTTGGCCCGCGGCCACAGCAACGCCGAGCTGGCCGAGCGGTTCCGCCTGAGCGAGGCGACGGTGAAGACGCATGTCGCGCGGATCCTGTCGAAGCTGCGGCTGCGCGACCGGGCGCAGGCCGTGATCGCCGCCTACGAGACGGGTCTTGTCACCCCGGGTTCCGACCGCGGGGGGCCCGCCGGGTCCCAGTGAGGGGCTACCCCGTCCGGCGGCGCGCCCGACGGCACCGCGTCCCACCCTTCCGGGAACTCACCCTCCGGGTCCCCCGCCGATTCCGCGTCCGGCTCCCTCTCCGGGCGCAGGACGTCGTCGAGTTCCGTGAGCCGGATGAGCCGGAGGATCCACGGCTGGTCGCAGACGAGCCGCCAGCGTGCGCCGCGCTGCCGGGTGCAGCGGGCGCAGTGGGCGAGGAGGCCGAGCCCGGTGGCGTCGCAGAAGGTGAGGCGCCGGATGTCGACGGTCAGGGCGTCGGACTCGCGCACGAGGGCGTCGAGCTCGGGCCGCAGGTGCCGTACGAGGACGAGGTCGAGTTCACCCCGGAGGGCGGCGATCGTGACGCCGCCGGCCGAGCGGACGGCCAGGTAGGGGTCATGACGGGGGATCAGCTGCATCGGGCGCTCCACAGGGTGGCTCCATGTGTCGCTTCGAGCGTGGACGCCCCCCTTCCGGGAGGGACGTTTCGCCTCGGCCGCTGTCACCTGAATCGGTGAATGTTCGAGCCATTGCCCCTCGTACGGACGACCGATGTGTGTACGTACGACCACGCCCTCCGGTCGCCGCTTCCTCTCATACGTCCAGTTCCACGTCCGTCAGGGGATACGCGACGCACGCGTGCGCGTACCCCGAGTCCGGGTCGGAGAGCCGGAGCCGGGCCTCCTCCGCGTGGTGGACCTCGCCCTTGAGCACGCGGACCCGGCACAGGCCGCACTCGCCGGAGCGGCAGGCGGACTCGGGGCGGATGCCGGCGTCCTCCAGGGCGTCCAGGAGGGGGCGGCCCCGCGGGGTGCGGAAGGCCGTGGCGCGGGTGGCGACCGTGACCCGCTCCGCCGGGTCGGCGCCGGTCGGCCAGTGCGGCTGCCGGGTGGGATCGGCGGGGGCGCCGTTGGCCTCGAAGCGGATCCGGCGGCGCGGGTGTCCGAGCCCCTCGGTGAGCTGGCCGAGGGCGTACGGGTAGAGCGCCTGGGGCCCGCACACGTACACCATCCGCCCGGCGAGGGACCCGGCGAGCTCGGTGACGCGTGCGGCGGTCAGCAGTCCGGTGGGACCCGGCCACCGCGGGTCCGGTTCCTGGAGGACGTGGTGGACGCGGATGCCGGGGTGGTCGTCGGCGAGCGCGTCGAGTTCCGCGCGGAACAGGATGTCGTCGAGGGACCGGGAGCCGTAGAGAAGGTGGAAGCGCCGGTCGAGGCCCCGGTCGGCGATCTCCCGGACCATGCTCATCGCGGGTGCGACGCCGGAGCCGCCCGCGAGGAAGACGACGTCCTCGCCGTGGAAGAGGGGGTTGTGGTGGAAGGTGCCCTGGGGGCCGGTGGTCGTCAGGGTGTGACCGGTGGCGAGGGTGTCGAGCAGATGGTTGCTGATCCGCCCGCCGGGCACGCGGCGCACGGTCAGGTCGTAGTGGCTCAGGTCGGCCGGGCTGGAGGAGAGGGCGTACGGGCGGTTCGTGCCGTCCGCGAACACGCCGACGTACTGCCCGGCGAGGAAGGGCGGCAGATCGGTGCCGTCGGGGCGGCGAAGCCGGAAGGTGCGGGTGCTCGGCGTCTCGTAGACGACGCGGTCGACCCGGAGGTCGAGCCGGCGCGGGTGGTACGTGTCGACGGTGCGGCGGGTCCGCGCGGCGTGGTCGACGGTGTCGGCGGGGCGGCCCGCGATCTCGTCGCGGATACGGTCCGCGCCGGCGAAACGCGCGGTGAGGTCATGAGGCGTCACAGGTGTCTCCCGGGTCTGTTCAGGCGGCCTTGGACCGCAGCAGGCGCCGGGCCACGCGCGCGCCCGCTTCGAGGGTGGGCTGGAAGCCGCCCATGCCGGACCAGGATCCGGCGAGGTGGAGGCCCGGCACGTGCGGGCGGAGTTCGCTGTCGCGGAACTGCCAGCTCTCGGTGGCGTCCTGCTCGTAGCCGTAGATCGCCCCGCCGGGGTGGCCCAGGTAGCGGCTCATGGTGAGGGGGGTGGCGACGTCCACCTCCTCGATGACGCCCCGGATGCCGGGGGTCACGGCCTCGACGAGGTCGAGCAGTGTCTCGGCGTAGGCGAACTTCTCCCGGGCGTACGCGGCCGGTTCGACGCCGTCCCAGGCGGAGCCGTACTGGAGGGTCATGAGGCTGACGTGGGTGGCCCCGCGGGGCGCGAAGCCGATCGGCTCGACGTCGTACGAGGTGACGCAGATGCCCCGGGCCGGTTCGCGGGTGCGCCAGGAGGCGGACGTGCGGTCGGCGTCCAGATCGGTGTTGACGAAGGTGGTGCTCGTGGTGAAGCCGAGCTCCGCCGGGGTGGCGTCGAGGCCCATGTGCAGGACGAAGCCGGAGACGCCGATCCGGCGGGAGGCGAGGTCGGCGCGGACGGCGCCGGGGACTTCGAGGCCGTCGAGCATGCCGTAGGTGAGGGGCAGGGAGGCGTTGGAGACGACGTCGGCCGCGCTCACCTCCTGGCCGTCGTCGAGGCGGACGCCGACGACCTTGCCGCCGCGCGTCAGGATCGCGTCGACGGCGGTGTGGAACCGCACCTCGCCGCCGGCCGCCAGGAACGCGTCGAGGATCGCGCCGGACATGGCCTGCGAACCGCCGCGGAGGTGCCAGGGTTTGAACTCCAGGTACGCGAAGAGGACCAGCGCCAGGTCCTGGAAGGGCAGCCGGGACGGGGGCTGGCCGAGGTAGCCCCAGTAGGAGGCGAGGACCGCCTTGAGGCGCTCGTCCTCGAAGTGCTCGTCGAGGACGTCCCGCGCGGGCCGCAGTCCGTGCCGGAAGAGGAGCTCGTCCACCTGGTCGGCGGGAGTGCCGCGCATCGCGGCGATCTGCCAGAAGGTGAGGTCCCGCACGAGGGCGAAGAACCGTTCCACGCGGGCGCGGTTGCCGGGGAAGTGCGCCTCCAGCGTCGCGGTCGCGCCCTGCCAGTCGGCCGGGAGGGTCACGTCGAAGGAGCCGGGCACGACCGTGCGGTAGAGGTCGGGTTCCCTGACCCAGGTCAGCCGGTCGCCGATGCCCAGGTCGTCGAAGAGGGGCCGCAGCGTGAACGCCTGCCCCTCCGCGCCGATGCCGGAAAGCTGGTGCAGCGCCACCTCGAACTCGAACCGCCCCCGGCGGAAGGAGGTCGCGCAGCCGCCGGGCACGCTGTGGCGCTCGACGAGCAGCGTGCGGGCGCCGGCGCGCTGGAGGGTGGCGGCGGCGGTGAGCCCGGCGTTGCCCGCGCCGACGACGACGGCGTCGTAGTCCGCGCCGCTCACCGCTCGCCCTCGGCGGACGGTCCCGTGTCCGCCCCGGCGAAGGCCTCGGCCTTGATGCGGTCGAACTGGGCGCCCATGGCGGCGGAGAGCGCCTGCGCGGCGGAGAGCGGCCGGACCATGACCATGAAGTCGTCGATCCTTCCCTCCTCGTCGAAGTGGAGGAAGTCGCAGCCGTTGATCTCCATGTCGCCGACCTTCGCGGTGAAGACGAGGGCGTGGTCCCGGCCGTCGTCGCTCCCGATCTCGCGGACGTACGTGAAGTCGGTGAAGACGCGCATGACCCCGCGCAGGATCGCGGCGGTGATGGCCTTGCCGGGGTAGGGGCGGAAGGCCACCGGGCTGGTGAAGACCACGTCCTCGGCGAGCAGGTCCTCGATGGCGGCGTGGTCCCGGTTCTCGACGGCGGCACGGAACGGATGCATGACGGCTCCATATGCAACTTGTTGATTAGGTGCAAGTGCAGCTAACCGCATCCCCCGGGAGACGTCCAGGGGCCACCCGCACTCCCCCGCCCCTGCCTCCTCACCCCTCGAACCCCTGCCGCCTCCCGCACATGATCGACAGGACGCTCCCCAGGGCCCGTCACCGCGGACAGCGGGACGCGGCGGAACTCCACCGTCTCGTACGCGCTCCCGGTGCCGGTCTCGTGGAGGAGTCCGATCGTCGCCGCGTCCACCCGCACGAGGTCCGAGTACGCCGCCTTCCGCACGGACACGGTCAGCCTCCTCGCGAAGGTGCGACCGCCGTCCTCGCTGCTCCAGAGGGCCGGCTCGGCGCGGGCGGTCGGGACCGACGGGGCCGAGAGCACCAGGCTGCCGCCGGCTTCGGCCACGTACAGCACACTGCCCTGGACCACGGGGACGCCGTCCAGGCCGGGTTGGGGCGCGAAGGGCCTCAGCAGTCGCGTCCCGCCCCGGACGGCGAGGGCGCCGGCACGGTTGCCGAGGCTGGTGCCGAGCTGGTCGCGTGCACTGAAGTACAGCCTGCCGTCGGGAAGTTCGGCTGCCGTCGACTCGTTGGCGTTGACCACGCCGTCGTACGTGTCGTCCACGAAGCCCACCCGCCAGGACCGGCCGCCGTCGTCGCTGTAGAGCGCGTGCGCCCCGTAGTACCGGGGCTCGCGGCCGGTGTCGCCCGAACCTTCGGGGGGCGCGGCCGAGTGGTTGGCGGGGACGACGAGCCGGCCGGCGTAGGGAGGGCGGGTCAGGGCGACGGCATGGCCGGGGCCCGTGGCGTACCAGCGCCACTCGGGGCGCTTGACCGTCTCCGTGATCTCCCGCGGCGCCGAGAACGTCCACCCGTCGTCGCCGCTCCGCTGGACGAACACCCGCCGGCTCCGCGCCGCGGGGACCTCGCCGCCCAGGATCTGCGCCTCGGTGGCCCCGCCGCCGTTGTACGAGCTCAGCAGGACCACCTCGCCGGAGCGCGGGTCGACGACGGGTGCGGGGTTGCCGCGGGTGTCGCCGTGCCCGGCGGCGGCCACACGCGTCGGCCCCCAGGTGCACCCGCCGTCCTCCGACCGCCGCACCACGAGGTCGATGTCACCGCTGTCCCCGGCGCCGCCGACCCGCCCCTCGGCGAAGGCCAGCAGGGTCCCGGCCGGGGTCCGTACGACAGCCGGGATGCGGTAGGACGCGTACCCGCCGACGCCCGCCGTGTACGGGACGGAGGTCTCGCACAGGACCCCGTCCGCGGGTTCACCCGCCGTCCGGACGACGCGTTCCGGGACCCTCTCGCGCGCGGCGGCCGACGAGCCGGGCGCCCAGCCGGCGGCGCCCAGCCCCGTTACGGCCACGACAAGCCCCGCCACGGTCCCTGCGGTCACACGTCTCACGGGGGTCTCCTCCGGTGCCGCTCACCACCGACGCCCTCGCCCGGCCGGACAGCACCGGGGGCGAACTCCGGTCGCCGACTGTAGCCCCGCGGACTCCCGTCCCCCGGGCCGCACCGCCGGGCCGTGCCGCCGCGTCAGCCGGCGAAGCGGGCCATCCAGGACTCGACCTCGGCCGAGGAGCGCGGGAGGCCCGCCGACAGGTTCTCGTGGCCGTCGTCGGTGACGACCAGGTCGTCCTCGATCCGGACGCCGATACCCCGCCACTCCTCCGGCACGGTCAGGTCGTCGGGCTGGAAGTACAGCCCGGGCTCGACCGTGAGCACCATGCCCGGTTCGAGGACGCCGTCGACGTACTCCTCCGTGCGGGCCTGCGCGCAGTCGTGGACGTCCAGGCCGAGCATGTGCCCGGTGCCGGCCATCGTGAAGCGACGCTGGAGACCCAGGGCGTACGCGCGGTCGACGGGGCCCTCGATGAAGCCCCACTCGACCAGCCGCGCCGCCAGGTGCCGCTGGGACGCCTCATGGAAGTCCCGGTACGGGGCCCCCGGCTTGACCGTGGCCATGCCGGCCTCCTGCGCCTCGTACACCGCGTCGTACACCTGCCGCTGGACCGGCGAGAACGTGCCGCTGATCGGCAGCGTGCGGGTGACGTCGGCCGTGTAGAGGGAGCGGGTCTCCACGCCGGCGTCGAGCAGGAGCAGCTCACCGGGCCTGACCGGGCCGTCGTTCTCCGTCCAGTGCATGATCGTGGCGTGCTCGCCGGCGGCGCAGATGGAGCCGTATCCGACGGCGTTGCCCTCCAGGCGCGCCCGGCGGAAGAAGGTGCCCTCGATCCACCGTTCGGAGGAGGCGACGGCCCTCGACAGCTCGCCGACGCAGTCGGTGAACCCGCGGACGGTCGAGTCGACCGCCTTGCGCATCTCGCCGATCTCCCAGGCGTCCTTGACGAGCCGGAGTCCGGAGAGCGCCGATTCCAGCTCCTCGTCGCGCTCCTCGTCCGTGGTGACCGCGGCTTCGAGGGCGGGGTCGACGCCGCGGACGATCCGGGTGGGCGCGCCGGTAGCGGCGGCCAGGTCGTCGACGGCGGTCCGGACGTCGCGGCAGGGCAGCCCGAGAACGACCTCGGCCTCGGCGAGCGAGCGGCGCCGGCCCATCCAGAGCTCGGCCGTGTAGCCGATCCAGAACTCGTCGTTGTCGCGGCTGTCGCGGGGCAGCTGGTAGCAGTAGGCGTCGTGGCCGCCGTCCGCGCGGGGTTCGAGCACGAGGGCGCCGTCGCGCGCCTGGTCGCCCGTCATGTGCACGTATCCCGTGTACGGACGGAAGGGGTACGTGTCGTCGTTGGAGCGGGTCTTGAGGTTGCCGGAGGGGATCACGAGGCGCTCGCCGGGGAAGAGCGCGGAGAGCGCGGCGCGGCGGCGGGCCGCGTACGGGGCCTGCTCGTCGGGCGCCAGCCCGTGCCGCTCGGTGTCCGCCCACCCCGACCTCATCAGGGTGGAGAGCTCCTCGGAGACGCCTTCGTAGAGGCCGTTCTTGCGACCCTTCGCCACGTCCTGCACCTTCTTCCGGATGTGTTTCCTCGACCGCCGTGGGCCGGCGACGTCCGGAAGGTACTCCGCGACGCGGGCGCCGGTTGCCGAAGACCGCCAGTGGCACGGATCGGCCAACCGGACAGCGTCCGGCGCCGTGCGTCCGTCGGCGCCCGGCGCTCACGAGCGGCGCGGACCGACGGCCTCGAACCGACGACGCCGATAATCGGTCCATGGCGAACGAGAGACTCAGCGAGGCACTCCGGCTTCTGGGCATCGGAGAGGAGGGCGCCCGGGTCTACCGGACGCTCCTGGAGTGCGGGCCGGCGCCGCTGCGTGCGATCGGCGCCGAGGCCGGACTCGGGAAGGAGGCGCTGGCGGAGGCGTACCGCGAGCTGGTCGACTGCGGTCTGGCGAGCACCGCGGAGGAGGGTTCCGACGTCGTGGCGCCGGTGCCGCCCACCGCGGGTCTGGAGATCCTCGGGCGGCGCCGGGCGGCCGAGCTGGACGCGTCCAGGATCACCGTGGGGGGCGCGTTCGAGTCGTTCCGGCGGCATCGGCTCGCCGGGTACCACGACCCGCTGGTGGAGGTCGTGACCGGTGACGCCATCGGGCTCCGGATGCGTCAGGCGTGGACGAGCGCCCGGCACCAGATCCGGCAGTTCGACTCGCCGCCGTACTTCCCTCTGGTCGGCGCCACGGACGACGCGCTGGCCACGCTCGCGCGGGGGGTGACCCAGCGGGTCGTCTACTCCCGGGAGTCCCTCGAACATCCCGGGCGGTTGGAGCACTCGATCGAGCCGTGCATCGAGGCCGGTGAGCAGGCGCGGGTGCTGCCGTCGGTGCCGGTCAAGCTGGTGCTCATCGACGACGCGTACGCCCTGGTCGCCCTGTCGATCAAGGAGACGGACGTGTACAACACGATGCTGGTCGTGCAGCCGTGCGGCCTGCTCTCCGCGCTCGTGGCGCTGTTCGAGCAGGCTTGGCAGAACGCGCTGCCGTTCCACGGCCGTTCGGCCCGGCCGGCGGGACTGCTGCCCGCCGACCGGCGTCTCCTCCGGCTGCTCGCGGCCGGTGCGAGCGACGAGGTGATCGCCCGGGAGATCGGTGTGAGCCGTCGTACGCTCTTCCGCCGCGTGCAGGTCCTGATGGCCCGGCTCGGCGCTACGAGCCGGTTCCAGATGGCGCTGCAGGCGCAGCGGTCGGGGTGGCTGTGAGCGGTCCGGGGATGGTGGGCGCCTTCCCTCCCGCTCCCGTGAGCTGCTGCCACAGATAGGTGTGGACGAGCGCGCTGTTGTGGGCGGCCTGTTCGTTGTCGCCCGCGCCCGCGTGCCCGCCGCCGGTGTTCTCGTGGAAGAGGACCCGGTGGCCGAGTTCCCGGAGCCGGGCCGCCGTCTTCCGGGCGTGCCCGGGGTGGACGCGGTCGTCGCGTGTCGAGGTCATCAGGAGGACCGGCGGGTAGTCCCGGTCCGCTTCGAGCCGGTGGTACGGGGAGAGGTCGAGCAGGTGGGGGCGGTCGGCCTCGTCGTCGGGGTCGCCGTACTCGGCGATCCAGGACGCGCCGGCGAGGAGTCGGTGGAAGCGGGTCATGTCGAGGAGCGGCACCTGGGCGACGATCGCGCCGAAGAGCTCGGGGTGGCGGGTGAGCATGGCGCCCATGAGGAGCCCGCCGTTGCTGCCGCCCTTGGCCCCCAGCATGGCCGGGGTGGTGATGCCCCGGGTGACGAGGTCCTCGGCGACGGCGGCGAAGTCCTCGAAGGCCCGGGGCCGTTCGGCGCCGAGCGCGGCCTGGTGCCAGTCGGGGCCGTACTCGCCGCCGCCTCGGATGTTCGCGATGACGTAGGTGCCGCCGCGTTCCAGCCAGGCCCGGCCGGTGACCCCGCCGTAGAAGGGGGTGAGGGAGACCTCGAAGCCGCCGTAGCCGTAGAGCAGGGTGGGACCGGGGCCGGGCGCGGTGGTGCGGTCGGGGCCGACGACGAAGTACGGGACGCGGGTGCCGTCCCGGGAGGTCGCGAAGTGCTGGTCCACGGTGAGGCCGGTGGGGTCGAAGTGGTGCGGGGCCTGTTTGAGGGGCTCCGAGCCGGCGCCGATCCGCCCGTGGTGGAGGGTGGACGGCTGAAGGAACCCGGACACGTCGAGGAAGTACTCGTCGGACACGTCGGGGTCGGTGTCGACGACGCTGACGGCGGACAGGGCGGGGACGCCGACGAGGGGCTCGCGCGTCCAGCCGCCGCCGTCGCGGGCGGGGGTGAGGACCTCGATGTGGGTGCTGACGTCCCGCATGGTCTCCAGGAGGAGGTGGTTGCGGGTCCATCTGTGTCCGGCGAGGGCGGAACGGGGATCGGGCGTGAACAGCACCTCGGGTGTCCGGTCGCCGGCGAGGAAGGCGTCGAAGTCGAAGGCGAGCAGCGAGCCCGTCGGCTGCCCGAGCCACGCGGACTTGAGGGTGACGATCAGATACCGGCGATGGGCGTAGACGCTCGCGTCGTCGGGCACGTCGATCCGTACCCGGGTGCCGTCGGGCCGCAGGAGGTACGTCTCGCTGTGGAAGAAGTCCAGGGAGCGGCCGACGAACTCGCGCTCGAACCCGGGCGTGCTGTCCCGGTAGCCCCAGGCGGCCACGTCCGCCGGGTCGGCCTCGTAGACGAGGGTGGAGTCCTCCACGGGTGTGCCGCGCCGCCATCGGCGGACGGTCCGCGGATAGCCGGAGTCGGTGAGCGAGCCCGGGCCCAGATCGGTACCGACGAGGAGGGTGTCGTCGTCGGCCCATCCGATCCGGGTCTTCGCCTCGGGCAGCCGGAATCCGTCCTCGACGAACTCCTTTGTGCCGAGGTCGAATTCACGGACGACGACGGCGTCCCCGCCGTCGCGGGAGAGCCGCACCAGGGCCCGGTCGTGCTCCGGGCGGCGCACCCGCGCCCCGTCCCAGACCCACTTCTCGCCCTCGGCGGCGGCGAGCGCGTCGACGTCGAGGAGCACCTCCCACTCGGGGTCGTCCCGGCGGTACTGCTCCAGGGTCGTCCGCCGCCACACTCCGCGCAGGTGGTTCGCGTCCCGCCAGAAGTTGTACAGGTGGTCACCGCGCCGCACGGTGTACGGGATCCGGTCAGAGGCGTCGAGCACCTGCCGCAGCCGGGTCTTCAGGACTCCGAACCCGTCGCCCTCGGTCACCGCTCCCGCCGTCTCGGCGTTCCGCTCGGCCACCCAGGCCAGCGCGGCCTCTCCGGAGACGTCCTCGAGCCACAGGTACGGGTCGTCGTCGTGCGGGTTCCCCATGGGTCTACTTCCCGTCCTCGCGTCGCAGGTGTACCGAGAGGTGGTGCTGGAGCCGCTGCCCCACGGCCGCCAGGTCGTGGACGAACTCCAGGGTGCCGGCGTCCGTGAGGGTGTAGCGGCGGCGGGTGGCCTCGACGTGCTTGGCGGTGGGGGCGAGGGCGACGGTGTGGGTGGTGAGGTCGATCGCTCCGTGCTCCACGCGGCCGACCATGATCTCCACGATCCCGGTGGGCTGGGTGATCAGCGCCTCGATCGTGCCCTCGGGCTTGAGGCGCCACCAGCCGCTCTCACGGGCCGCCGGGCGCAGCGGGGTGCCGTCGTCGTCGATCAGCCAGGCACGGGCCTCGTAGTGGAGGAAGGGGCGCCCGTCGTGGCTGAAGGTGACCTCCTGCGCGTACGTGAAGTCCTCGTCGAGCGTCGGGTACCCGCCCCGGCCCTCGCCGGTCCAGGTGCCGAGCAGTGCCGTGACGGGCGCGAGGAACTCGTGCGGGGCGGGTGCCGCGTCCGGCCGGAGGGAGTCGGGGTACGGATACTGCCGGTCGCGGTCGGTCATGGTGCGTGCTCCTGGGTCGAAACCTGTGCCGGAGGGCAGCTTAGGGGGTGCCCCGTCGATCGGGCCGGACCAGGGAGCGGCGTCCAGGCGCGGGGCGGGATGCCGAGGGCCCGGCCGGTCGACCGGACACCCCGTGGGTCGTCCGCCGTCCGGCCGGGCCTCGTGGCGCTCCTGGCACTCCTCAGCCGCGGCGGCTCCGCACCAGCAGGTACAGGAAGTACGGCGTGCCGATCACCGCGGTCATCAGGCCCGCTCCGAGCTGCGCCGGGGCGATCACCGTGCGGCCGAAGAGGTCGGCGGTGCAGACGAGGACCGCGCCGAGGATCACCGAGACGGGCACCACGCGCGCGTGCTGACGGCCGACCAGGGCGCGGGCCGCGTGGGGTGCGACGAGGCCCACGAAACCGATCGTGCCGGCGGCGGCGACGGCGGTGGCGCTGAGGAGGACGGCGAGGGCGAGGAAGCCGAGGCGGCCGCGGCCCAGGTTCAGGCCGAGCAGGCGCGGGGTGTCCTCGTCGAGCGACACCAGGTCCAGTTCGGTGCGCCGGACCGCCGCGACGACCACGCCCACGGCGAGGACCGCCGCGAGGGGCACGACGTCGGGCGTGGTCCGCCCGTACGTGGAGCCCGAGAGCCAGGTCAGCGCCTTGATCGCGTTGAACGGGTCGGTGAGGATGACGAGCAGGCTGATCAGCGCGGACGCTCCGGTGGCGACGCCGAAGCCGACGAGGACGAGCCGGTTCTGCCGGAAACCGCCCTTCGCCGCGAGGCCGAAGACGAGGACGGAGCTGACGGCGGCACCGGCGAAGGCGGCGCCGGCCACGCCCCACGATCCGGCCGCCGGGACGGTGGTGACCAGGAGGACCGCGCCGAGCGCGGCTCCGTTGGAGACGCCCAGGATGCCGGGTTCGGCGAGCGGGTTGCGGGTCACGGCCTGGACGAGCGTGCCGGCCAGGGCGAGCGCGGCTCCCGCGAGCAGGGCGGCGAGGACACGGGGCACGCGGGTGTCGAGGACGAACGCGGTGGTCCGGCCGGCCTTGCCCTGGGCCCAGTTGAGGACGTCGCCGAACAACAGCTTGGCGTCGCCGAGGAGCAGGGCCGCGATCACCACGCCGACGAGGACGACGACCAGGACGGCGGTGGTGGTGAGGAAGACACTCCGGCTGCGGATCCGCAGCCGGTCGGGCGCGGCGGCCGCCGCGGTGTCCCGGGTCCGGGTGGCGATGACGACGAGGAAGAGCGCGCCGACGAGGCTCGTGACGACTCCGGTGGGGACGGCGACGGCCACGTCCGCGGGGACGAGGACCCGCAGGACCACGTCGGAGCCGAGGACCAGGGCCGCGCCGGTGAGGCCGGCGAGAGGCAGGCTGCCCCGGGTGCGGGTGAAGCCTCGGAAGCGCCGGGCGAGCGGCCGGACGAGCGCGGGCGCGCACAGGCCGACGAAGCCGATGGGTCCGGCGAGGGTGACCGCGGCCGTGGAGAGCAGGGCGGCGAGGACGACGGCGGTGAGCCGGGTGGCGCGGACGGGGACGCCGAGGCCGCGGGCGGCGTCGTCGCCGAGGGCGAGGGCGTCGATCCGGCGGGCGAGGAGCAGCAGTCCGACGAGGCCGACGACGGCGAGCGGCAGCATCTGGAGGACGCCGTCGAAGCCGTTCTGGGCGATGCTGCCCTGGTTCCAGTGGCGCAGGCCGTCGGTCTGCAGGGGGAACAGCAGGAGCAGGCCCTCGGTGACGGCGGTGAGGCCGAGGGTGAGGGCGCTGCCGGCGAGGACGAGCCGGACGGTGCCGGTGCCGAGGCCGGAGAGGCCGAGGACGACGGCGGCCGCCGCGAGGCCACCGGCGAACGCGATGCCGGAGGAGGCGAAGAGCGGCAGCGAGACACCGGTGACGGTGACCACGCCGAGGGCGAAGTACGAGCCCGCGTTGACCGCGAGGGTGTCGGGCGAGGCGAGGACGTTGCGGCTGACGGTCTGGAGGGCGGCGCCCGCCATGCCGAGCACGGCGCCGACGAGCAGACCGGCGGCCATCCGGGGCAGCCGGGAGGCGACGACGACGGACGCGTCCGCCGGGTCGGCCCGGCCGGTGAGCGCCTTCCACACCTCCGGGACGCCGACCGAGGCCGTGCCCTGGGTGATGTCCACGACCGCGAGTGCGACGACGAGAAGGAGGAGGGCGGCCGTCACCGGGGCCGCGCCCGTCCGGGACGTGGCCGCCGGCGGACGGGTGGCGGGGGTGGTTGCGGTGACGGCCATGGCGCTACTTCGTCAGGGCGGCGACGACGGAGTCGACGTACTTGCTCATCGAACCGGGACCGCCGAACATCCAGACGCCGTCGGGCAGACGGTGGACGTCGCCCTTCTTGACGAACGGCAGCGAGGTCCACACCTGGTCCTTGGCGAGGACGCCCGCGAACGGGTTGCTGGAGGCGTCGCCGTCGTTGCCGATGTAGGCGAACTGCACGTCGCCGATCGTGGTGAGGCCCTCGACGTCGGTGGTGCCGAGGCCGTAGGCGGGGTCGCCCTTGACCGTCCAGGCGTTCTTCAGGCCGAGCTTCTCGTTGACGGCGCCGATGAGCGAACCGCTGGTGTAGGGGCGGATCGAGACCTGGTTGGAGACGACGTACCCGTCGGCGAAGGCGTACTTGGCACCGGCGAGCTTGGCGTCGGCCAGGGCCTTCCTGCCCTCCTCGAGCTTCGTCTCGAACTGCTTCTTGAGCTCCGTGGCCTTGTCCGTGGTGCCGGTGGCCTTGGCGATCAGGTCGAGGTTCTCGGTCATCCGGCCGATCGGGTCGGCGGCGTCGGCGGCCTTCACCTCGAGGACCGGGGCGATCTTGCGCAGCTGCTTGACGGCGGCCGGCGGCAGGTCGGAGGTGGCGAGGATGAGGTCGGGCTTGAGGGCCGCGACGGTCTCCATGCTCGGCTCGCCGCGCGTGCCGATGTCCTTGGGCTCGTTCTTCAGCGGGACGGCCGTGTCCCAGGTCTTGTAGCCCTTGACGTCGGAGACGCCCACCGGGTCGACACCGAGCTCGATGAGGTGCTCGACGACGTTCCACTCGGTTCCGATGACCTTCTTGGCGGGGCCGTCGAGCTCCACCTTGGTGCCCGTGGCATCGGTGAGGGTGATGCGCTCGGTGGTCTTCTTCGCGTCGTCGGCGGCCGGCTCGGTGGTGCCGCAGGCGGTGAGGGTGAGGGCCGCGGTGGTGGCGACCGCCGTGGTGAGGAGGAGGCGTCTCATGAGGTGGTGCTGAGCCTTTCGCTTCGCGAGTGGTGCCGGCCCATCGCACGGGTGCGGAGCCGGCCGGTGAGGGGATCGGTGTCGACCTCGATGCGGATGCCGTACGTCTCGGTCAGCCGCTCGGGCGTCAGGACGTCCGAGGGGCTGCCGTCGGCGACGACGCGTCCCGTGTCGAGCAGGACGATCCGGTCGGCGACGGCCGCCGCCTGGTCGAGGTCGTGGAGGACGGCGCCGACGGCGATGCCGTGGTCGTCCGCCAGGTCACGCATGAGGTCGAGGAGTTCGACCTGGTAGCGCAGGTCGAGGTAGGTGGTGGGCTCGTCGAGCAGCAGCACGCCCGTCTGCTGGGCGAGGCAGCCGGCGAGCCAGACGCGCTGGAGCTGGCCGCCGGAGAGGTGCTCGGCGCCGCGTCCTGCGAGTTCGGTGACGCCCGTCATGGCGAGCGCGTGGTCCACCGCCGCCCTGCCGTCCGGGTCGGCCTTGCCCCAGCGTCCCCGGTAGGGGTAGCGGCCGAATTCGACCAGGTCCCGGACCGTCAGCCCACTGGGGGTGGGGCGTCCCTGGGTGAGCAGGGCGACATGGCGCGAGAACTCACGGGGGCTCAGCGCGAGGCCGTCGACGGCCCCGTCGAGCAGGAGCGTGGCGGTGCGCGGCTGCTGGAGCCGTGCGAGGGTGCGCAGCAGCGTCGACTTGCCGCTGCCGTTGGGTCCGACGAGGACGGTCACTTCGCTGGGGCGCAGCGTCATGGAGGCGTCGTGGACGACATCGACGCCTTCGTACGCCACGGTGACACCCGTGGCCGAGAATTCATGACCGCGGGGACGGTGAGTCGCGTCGGTCTGTTCACCTGCTTCTTGCACGAAGCAGAGGTTAGCCTAACCTTACCGATGCGCAAAAGGGGGTCCTGAGACGCGGACACAAGATGCAATCCGGCCAAGCTGATCCGCCGATACCGCCTCCCCTCCACCCGCCTTTCCCGCTCCGCCTCCTTCACTCCCGGAGCACCTCCGAACGACCCGAAGCCCGTCCACGCTCCGAGACACCGTTGACCCGGGGCGTGAGCGTCGCTACCTTCGCGCCATGTTGCGTACAGCCCTGCTCACCACGCGCGGTCACATCGACCTGCTGCGGGTGGCCTCCGCCGCGTGTCGCCGCGGCTGCTGACGCCCTTTCACGTCTCCGACGCGCCGCCGCCCCTCCGACGCCGCGCGCCGTACCCGTACCCCCACTGACGCCCTGATCGCCGTGTGCCCGCGCTCACCCCGCGCCGCCCGCGGTCGCTGACGCGTACCCGCACGCCCTCTCCCACCCCACTCCCCCGGAGTTCCGCCATGACGGTCGGCCATGCCCCACCCCAATCCGCGCCCGACATATCGCCTTTGCCGGATGTCGAACCCCTCACCCCCGACCGCGGCCCCGGCCGCGCCCCCGCCGTCCCGCGCTGGCTGCGCCGCACGGTGGGACCCGTCCTGCTCCTGGCCCTGTGGCAGGCCCTCAGTACGACAGGGGTGCTGCCGGCCGAGGCGCTCGCCTCGCCGGGGACCATCGCCCGCGCCGGTGGCGAGCTGATCGGCGACGGGACTCTCCCCACCGCGATGGGCGTCTCCCTGCGCCGGGTCGCCGCCGGTCTGCTCATCGGCGGGATCGCCGGCATCGCGCTCGCCCTGCTGTCCGGGCTCTCCCGGCTCGGCGAGGACCTCGTCGACGCCCCCGTCCAGATGCTGCGGACCGTGCCCTGGGTCGGCCTGATCCCGCTCCTCATCATCTGGCTCGGTATCGGTGAGGCCCCCAAGGTCGCGCTGATCGCGCTCGGCGTCGCCTTCCACCTGTATCTGAACGTGTACGCGGGGATCCGCGGCGTCGACGCCCAACTCGTCGAAGCAGGACAGTCCTTGGGGCTCGGCCGCTGGGGTCTCGTCCGGCACGTCGTACTGCCGGGCGCGCTCCCGGGAGCGATGACCGGGCTGCGGTACTCCCTCGCGACCGCCTGGCTGGCGCTGGTCTTCGGCGAGTCCATCAACGCCGACGCCGGCATCGGCTTCCTCATGAACCAGGCGCGGGAGTTCTTCCGCACGGACGTGATCGTCGTCTGCCTGGTCGTCTACGCCTTCCTCGGCCTGCTCGCCGACGCCCTCGTCCGTACTCTCGAAAGGCTGCTGCTGCAATGGCGACCGACCTTCACCGGGCAGTGACCGTCCAGGGCCTGACCCGTTCCTTCGACGGGCGACCGGTCGTCGACGGCCTCGATCTCACCCTGTACGCAGGGCAGTTCACGGCACTTCTCGGTCACAGCGGCTGCGGCAAGTCGACCCTCCTCCGGGTCCTCGCCGGGCTCGACCGGGAGATCTCCGGCTCCGTCCTCGTCCCGCGCCGGCGTGCCGTCGCCTTCCAGGCTCCGCGTCTCATGCCGTGGAAGCGGGTCTGGCGCAATGTGCTCCTCGGGCTCCCGGGGAAGCCGGGCCGCGCGGTGGCCGAGAAGGCCCTGGCGGAGGTCGGACTCGGCCACCGCTCGGGCGCCTGGCCGAAGACCCTCTCCGGCGGCGAGGCCCAACGGGCCTCCCTCGCCCGCGCCTTGGTACGGGACCCGGATCTGCTGCTGCTCGACGAGCCGTTCGGCGCGCTCGACGCGCTGACCCGGATCAAGGCGCAGCGGCTCGTGGCCGAGCTGTGGCAGCGGCGCGGCTGCACGGTGCTGCTCGTCACCCACGACGTGGACGAGGCGCTGCAGCTCGCGGACCGCGTCCTGGTGATGCGGGACGGCGTCATCGGGTACGACACCGCCGTCGGCCTGGACCGGCCCCGCGCCGCCGGCGAGCCCGCCCTGGCCGCACTCCGGACCCGCCTGCTCACCGAACTGGGCGTCGGCGAAGGCACGTTCGCCGAACAGGCTGCCTGACCCACGGACCCTGCCGAACCCCCCGCCCCGCAGCGGCCCCCGACTCCTGTCGGCCCGCTCTCCCCGCCATCTCCCTTCCCCCCGCCATCTCCCCAAGGAGCTGTCAACTGTGAAGTCCTTCCGACTGTCCACCGCGGCCCTGCTCGTGCCGCTCGCGCTGCTCGCCTCCGCCTGCTCCGGCGCCTCCGCGGCCGGTTCGTCCTCGAACTCCGACGGCAAGGGCTCCCTCGTCCTGAACGTCGGCGACCAGAAGGGCGGCGCCGAGGCGCTGCTGCGAGCCGCCGGCGAGCTGGACGACCTGCCGTACCGGGTCACATGGTCGACGTTCACGTCAGGACCACCCCTGCTGGAGGCGGTGAACGCCAAAGCCGTCGACATCGGCTCGGTCGGAAACACACCGCCCGTCTTCGCCGCGGGCGCCGACTCGAAGATCACCGTGGTCGCCGCGACGCACGGCGACTCCGCGGGCGAGACGATCCTCGTCGCGAAGGACTCGCCCCTGCGCTCCGTGGCGGAGCTGAGGGGAAAGCGGGTCGCGGTCGCCCAGGGCAGCTCCGCCCACTTCCAGCTGATCACCTCGCTGGCCAAGGCCGGTCTGAAGCCGAGCGACGTCCGGGTGACGCTGCTCCAGCCGGCCGACGCCCTGGCCGCGTTCACCAGCGGCAAGGTGGACGCCTGGGCGGTCTGGGACCCGTACACCTCACAGGTCCTGCTGAGCGGCAAGGGCCGGGTCCTCGCCGACGGCCGCGGCCTCGTCAACGGCCTCGGCTTCCAGGTCGCCGCCCCCTCGGCGCTCGCCGACCCCGCGAAGGCCAAGGCCGTCGCCGACTTCGTCGAGCGCCTCCGGCGCGCCCAGGACTGGGTGTTCGACCACCCCGAGGACTGGGCGAAGGTCTGGGCGAAGGAGACCGGGCTGCCGTACGACGTGGCGCTCGCCGCCGTGAAGCGCAGCAACGGCACCCGTATCCCGGTCGCCATCGACGACGCGGCCATCGCCTCCGAGCAGAAGATCGCCGACACCTTCGCCGCCCTGGGGCTCATCCCGCGCACGTTCCGCTTCGCCGACTACGTCGACACCCGTTTCAACAAGGACCTGCCGCCGTCCACCACTCCGGCGCGCAGCTACGGAAAGGGCTCCTCCTCATGACCGTCCATCTGCACTGGTTCCTGCCCACCGGCGGCGACGGCCGGACCCTCGTCGACCGGCACGCCTACACCGACGGAGGGATCACCCGCGACCGCGCCGTCTCCGGGGTACGCGCGCCCGACATCGACTATCTGATCCAGATCGCCAAGGCGGCCGAACAGCTGGGGTTCGAGGCCGTGCTGACCCCGACCGGTACATGGTGCGAGGACGCCTGGCTCACCACGGTCGCGCTCGCCCAGCACACCGAACGGCTCAAGTTCCTGGTGGCGTTCCGGCCGGGAGTGATCTCGCCGGTCCTCGCGGCCCAGATGGCGTCCACGTACCAGCGGATCACCCGCGGCCGACTCCTTCTCAACGTGGTGACCGGCGGGGACTCCACCGAGCAGCGCCGCTTCGGCGACCATCTGGACCACGACCGGCGGTACGCGCGCACGGCCGAGTTCCTGTCGGTCGTACGGGGGGCCTGGAGCGGGCGGCCGTTCGACTACGAGGGGGAGCACTTCCGGATCGAGGGCGGGCTCACGGCGCTGCCGCCGGACCCGCTGCCCGAGATCTTCTTCGGCGGTTCGTCCGCCGCGGCCGGTCCGGTGGCGGCCGAGCACGCGGACGTCTATCTGACCTGGGGCGAGCCGCCGTGGCAGGTCAAGGAGAAGATCGACTGGATCCGGGGCCTCGCGGCGGAGCGCGGCCGCACGGTCCGCTTCGGCATCCGGCTGCACACGATCTCCCGTGACTCCTCGCGCGAGGCCTGGGCGACCGCCGACCGGCTGCTGGCCGATCTCGACGCCGAGACGGTCGCCGCCGCGCAGCAGGTGCTGGGCCGGAGCGAGTCGGTCGGCCAGCAGCGGATGCTGGCGCTGCACGAGGGCGGCTCACTCGGCCGTGACCGGCTGGAGATCTCGCCGAACCTGTGGGCGGGGGTCGGTCTCGTGCGGGGCGGGGCGGGCACCGCGCTCGTCGGCAGCCACGCCGAGGTCGCGGACCGGATCGAGGAGTACCACGACCTGGGCGTGGAGCACTTCGTCCTGTCCGGCTACCCGCATCTGGAGGAGGCGTACTGGTTCGGCGAGGGCGTGCGGCCGGAGCTGGCGGCACGCGGTCTGCTCCCGACGGCCCTGCCCTCCCCGCTGCTCGGGGTCCCCGCCGCGAACGGCCGCCCGGCCTCGGCGCCGGGGGGTGCCCCGCTGCTGGTGGCCGGCGGGCGGTAGGACGCCGCCGGCCCACCGGCCGCGGGGGCGGGGGTGCGGGAAGATCCGCGCCCCCGCCTCGGTTGGTAGAACCGTGAACGATTTCGGGGTCGAAGAGACAGGGACCGGGGCGGCGGCCGGGCGGCCCACGCCGGTGGACGTCGTCGTCATCGGGGCGGGACAGGCCGGGCTCTCGGCCGCGTTCCACCTGCGCCGCACCGGCCTGGAGCCGGACCGGGACTTCGTGGTCCTCGACCACGCCCCGCGGCCGGGCGGCGCCTGGCAGTTCCGCTGGCCGTCGCTCACGTACGGCAAGGTGCACGGGATGCACGCGCTGCCCGGCATGGAGCTGACCGGCGCCGACCCCGCGCGTCCGTCGTCCGAGGTGATCGGCGCGTACTTCGACGCGTACGAGCAGACCTTCGGCCTGCGGATCCACCGTCCCGTCGACGTCACGGCCGTCCGCGAGGACGCCGGCGGACGGGAAGGCGAGGCCGGGCGGGAAGGCGAGGCCGGGCGGGAGGGCGAGGCCGGGCGGCTCCTCGTCGAGACCTCCGAGGGCGTGTACGCCACGCGGGCCCTGATCAACGCCACCGGCACCTGGGACCGCCCCTTCTGGCCCCGCTACCCGGGCCAGGAGACCTTCCGGGGCCGTCAGCTGCACACCGCCGGGTACCCGGGCCCGGAGGAGTTCACCGGGAAGCGGGTCCTCGTCGTCGGCGGTGGAGCCTCCGGCACCCAGCACCTCATGGAGATCGCGGACGTCGCCGCCGACACCTTCTGGGTGACCCGACGCGAGCCGGTCTGGCGCGAGGGGCCGTTCGGGGAGATGGAGGGCCGGGCCGCCGTCGCCATGGTCGAGGAACGGGTACGGCAGGGGCTGCCGCCGCAGAGTGTCGTCTCGGTCACCGGGCTCCCCCTCAACGACGCGATCCGCGCGGCACGCGCGCGCGGGATCCTGGACCGGCTCCCGATGTTCGACCGGATCACCCCGACCGGGGTGGCCTGGGACGACGGCCGGACCGTCGACGTGGACGTGATCCTCTGGGCGACCGGTTTCCGGGCGGCGATCGACCATCTCACCCCGCTGCGGCTGCGCGAGCCGGGCGGCGGCATCCGGGTCGAGGGCACGCGCGCCGTACGGGACGAGCGCGTCCATCTCGTGGGATACGGGCCGTCGGCGTCGACGATCGGCGCCAACCGGGCCGGACGGGCGGCGGCCTCGGACATCCGGCGCCTGCTGGGCCGCGAGACGGCGTCCGCGGCGACCGTGACGGGATCGGCCCCTGCGGCCCTCACGGCGACCGCCCCCACGGCCGACCCGGTGTCCGCCCCCGCGCCGGTCGCCGCCTCCGTGTGATCCGGCTCAGCCCTTCTCGGCACCCCGGTTGGCGTTGAACTCGGCCACGTTCGTCCGGTGGACCGCGTAGTCGGCGGTGAACCGCGTGTCCCCGGGGGCCACGGTGACGAAGTAGAGCCAGTCGCCGTCCGCCGGACGGATGACCGCGTCCATCGCCTCGTCCCCCGGATTGCCGATGGGTGTCGGCGGAAGGCCCTTGCGCTCGTAGGTGTTGTACGGGCTCTTGAGCCGGGTGTCCTCCGCCGTGGTGTCCACGGTGCTGCGTCCGAGCGCGTAGTTGAGGGTCGAGTCCATCTGGAGGGCCATGCCCCGGGCGAGCCGGTTGTGGACGACCCGGGCGACCTTGGCCATGTCCTCCGGGTTGTCGGCCTCGGCCTGGACGATGCTGGCCGCGATCACCGTCTCGTACACGCTCATGCCGTGCGCCCGCGCGCCCTCGACGATCCGGGCCGCCCCGAAGCGCTTCCCGGCCGTGTCGACCATGAAGCGGAGCAGCTCCTCGGGGGTCGTGGCGTCGAGCACGGGATACGTGGCCGGGAACAGGTAGCCCTCGGGGTTGCCTCCGGCGGCCGCGGGCAGCGGGAGGGCGGACGCGGACGCGGCCTTCCGTGCGGCGCCTTCCGGCAGGCCGAGCGCCCGGTCGACCGCCGTGTAGACCTGGCGGGCCCGCCAGCCCTCGGGGACGAGGAACGCGCGCGGCTGCTCGACGGCCGGTTCGTCGCGTGTCAGGAACAGCGGCACGGTGACGGCGACGGCCACGGCGACCAGCGCGCCGAGGAGGAGGGCGAGGCGGCCGCGCCGGGTGAGCCGGGGACGGCGTCGGGACGGACGGAGGCGCGGCGGGAGGGAAGGGCGGCGGTGCGGGGGTGCGTACGGGGAGGGAGGCCGGTACGTCATGGCCGCACGCTAACCCGCCGCCCCCGGGAATCCCGGGAGCCCGCGCACGCGGCGGCGCCGCCGCTTCCCTGGGACGGGGAACCGACGGCGCCGGGGCACTGCGATCGTCAGACGAGCCAGCCCAGGAAGTGGACGACGCCGGCGAGCAGGTTGGTGATGACGTTCATGGTGGTGCTTCTCCTCGTACAGGTACGCCGGTGGGACCGACGCTTGAGTGGGACCGCGCGGTCACGGTCTGCAGCCCGTCGATCGCGCACCGCAATCATCTGACGCCGTAGGGGAGTTGAGCAACGAATCCCGGAACGATCACACGTTCTGGGGAACAACCGCTCCCGCGTTCGTCTGTTCGGTGGGCCCGGTCGATCCCGTCGCACCCGTCGACGCCCGCGGCGCCCCGGCACCCGCGACTGCCGCGCTCCGCGCGTCCCGCCGGACCAGGGCCGCGTACTTCCCGTCCCGGGCGAGCAGCTCGTCATGCGTGCCGCGCTCCGCGATCCGGCCCGCCTCCAGGACGACGATCTGGTCGGCGTCGCGGACGGTGGAGAGCCGGTGGGCGATGGTGATCGTGGTCCGGCCGGCCGACAGGGCGTCGATGGCCTGCTGCACGGCGTGCTCCGTACGGGTGTCGAGGGCGCTGGTGGCCTCGTCGAGGATCAGTACGGGCGGGTCGCGCAGGATGGTGCGGGCGATGGCCAGGCGCTGCTTCTCGCCGCCCGAGAAGCGGTAGCCCCGCTCGCCGACCAGGGTGTCGTACCCCTCGGGCAACGAGGCGATGTGGTCGTGGATCTGGGCGGCGCGGGCGGCCGCCTCGATCTCCTCGTCGGTGGCCTCCGGCTTGGCGAAGCGGAGGTTGTCGGCGACGGAGGCGTGGAAGAGGTAGGTCTCCTGGGAGACGACGCCGACCGCGCGGGCCAGCGTGTCGAAGTCCAGGTCGCGCACGTCGACCCCGTCGAGGGTGACGCGGCCGCCGGTGACGTCGTAGAGCCGCGGCACCAGGTAGCTGAGGGTGGACTTGCCGGAGCCGGTGGGGCCGACGACGGCCAGACTGCCCCCGGCGGGCACGGTCAGGTCGACGTCGTCGAGCGTCGGACGGCCGGCGCCTTCGGGGTCGTAGCGGAACGCGACCTTCTCGAAGGCGACCTCGCCGCGCACCTCGGCGATCCGGACGGGCTCGGCGGGCTCGGTGATGTCCACCGGCAGATCGAGGTACTCGAAGATGCGCTGGAAGAGCGCGAGGGACGTCTGCATCTGCACGCCGGTGGAGAGCAGGCTGACGGCGGGCCGGAAGAGGCCCTGCTGGAGCGAGACGAAGGCGACGAGGGTGCCGAGCGAGATGGCCGCCCCGCCGGAGCCCAGGGCGATGCCGGCGGCCCAGTAGATCAGGGCGGGCATGGCGGCCATGACGATCCCGATGGTGGACATCCGCCACCGTCCGGCCATGGAGGAGCGCACTTCGAGGTCGACGAGGCGCTCGGACTCCTCGGCGAAGGACCTGGTCAGGGAGTCGGCGCGGCCCATGGTCCGGCCGAGCAGGATGCCGCTGACCGAGAGGGACTCGGTGACGGTCGCGGCCATGGCGGCCATCTGCTTCTGACGCTGGGTGGTGATCCGCTTGCGCTCGTTGCCCACGCGGCGGCTGATCCAGACGAAGACCGGCAGCAGGAGCAGGGAGACGAGGGTGAGCCGCCAGTCGAGGGCGAGCATCGCGGCGACGGTCGCGACGACGGCGGTGAGGTTGGAGACGAGCGAGGTGGCCGTGGAGGTCACGGTCGCCTGCATGCCGCCGATGTCGTTGGCGATGCGGGACTGCACCTCGCCCGTACGCGTGCGCGTGAAGAAGGCGAGCGGCATCCGCTGGAGCTGCTCGTAGACCCCGGTGCGCAGGTCGTGCATGACGCGCTGGCCGACGGTGGTGGAGATGAGGGTCTGGAGCACGCCGAAGACGCTGGTCAGCACGGCGGTGGCGATCATGCCGAGGGCGAGCAGGCTGAGCAGCCCGGTGCGCCCCTGGGGGATCGCGGTGTCGAGGATCTCCTTGAGCAGGAAGGGGGAGGCGACGGTGACGAGCGAGGCGGCGCCGACCAGCAGGCCGACGAGCACGAGGCGGGCACGGTAGGGGCGGAAGAGCCGCAGGATGCGCCCCAGCTGCGCGGGCTCCTTCGGCTGCGAGGAGTCGCGGGGCGGGGGCGTCCAGTCGGACTGGTCGTGGGGGCGCATGGGCTCCTTCGAGGGTTCGGCGATGTCGACGAGAGCTTAGCTCATTGTTACCTATACTCACAATGAACAAGGTCCTGATATTGTTCCCGCATGAGCACCTCCGCCGTCCCGACCGGACCCGGCCGTTCGAGGGAACCCGACACCGAGGGCGCCGACGGCCTCCTCGCCGAGCAGCTGCTGCGCCTCACCCGGCGTCTGCACCGCATCCAGAAGCACCACCTGGAGCCGGTCGGCATCACGCCCGCCCAGTCCAGGCTGCTCCGCACGGTCGCGCACTTCGGGGAGCCGCCCCGGATGGCCGATCTCGCGGCCCGGCTCGAGGTCGTCCCGCGTGCGGTGACCAGTCTCGTCGACGGCCTCGAGGCCGTCGACCGGGTGCGCCGGGTGCCCGACCCGGGCAACCGCCGGGTGGTGCGCATCGAGCTCACCGACGCGGGCCGCGCCACGCTGCGGGAGCTGCGCAGCGCGCGCCGGGCGGCCGCAGAGGACATCCTTGCTCCATTGACCGCCGCACAGCGCGAGGTGCTCGGAGGTCTGCTGACCGCCCTGGTCGACCCCGGCCCGGAGGGCGGCTGCTGACCCCCGGAGGCGCGGACGCGCGAAGGGGAGCCGTGACATGCCGCTGTTCGAGCCGAACCCGCAGGCCCTACGCCCCGGTACGAAGCGGAGTCCGTCCCCGGACCGCGTGCCGGAGCTCCAGGCCCGGGGGACGCCGAGGCGGCTGCGCGAGGAGCTGACCGAGTTCCTCGGCCCGGAGAAGGTCCTCTCGAAGATCTCCGACCTGGTGCGGTACGCCTCCGACGCCAGCCCGTACCGCTTCGTCCCACAGGTCGTCGTGGTCGCCGAGGACATCGACGACATCTCCACGATCCTGTCGTACGCGCACGGCAAGGGCCGCGAGGTCGTCTTCCGGGCGGCGGGGACCAGCCTCAACGGGCAGGCGCAGGGCGAGGACATCCTGGTCGACGTGCGCCGCCACTGGGCGGGCGTCGAGGTCCTGGACGGCGGTGCGCGGGCCAGGATCCGCCCCGGCACCACCGTCGTCCGGGCCAACGCGGCGCTCGCCCCGTACGGACGGGTCCTGGGGCCTGATCCGGCCAGCGCCATCGCCTGCACGATCGGCGGGGTCGTCGCCAACAACGCTTCCGGCATGACGGCCGGGACGACGAGGAACTCGTACCGGACGGTCGCCTCGCTCACCTTCGTCCTGCCCAGCGGGACCGTGGTCGACACGGCCGACCCGGCCGCCGACGAGGAGCTGGCGCGCGCCGAGCCGAGGCTGTGCGCCGAGCTGATGCGGCTCAAGGCGGAGATCGAGGCGGACACCGCGCTCACCGAGCGGATCCGCGCCAAGTACGCCATCAAGAACACCAACGGCTACCGGCTGGACGCCTTCCTCGACGGGGACACCCCCGTGCGCATCCTGCGGGGGCTCATGGTGGGCTCCGAGGGCACCTTCGGTTTCATCTCCGAGGTCGTCTTCGACACGCTGCCGCTGGACCGCGAGGTGTCCTCGGCCCTGCTCTTCTTCCCCTCGCTGCCGGCGGCGGCCGAGGCCGTCCCCCGCTTCAACGCGGCGGGGGCGCTCGCCGTCGAGCTGATGGACGGCAACACCCTGCGGGCCTCGGTGAGCGTGGCGGGCGTCCCGGCGGACTGGGCGGAGCTGCCCAGGGAGACGGCGGCGCTCCTGGTCGAGTTCCGGGCGCCGCACGCGACGGAGCGGGAGGCGTACGAGCGGGCGGCGGAGGAGGTCCTCGCCGGTCTCGACCTGGTGGCCCCGGTGGCCTCCGTGGAGAATGCGTTCACCACGGACCCGAAGCGGATCGCCGGCTACTGGAAGGCCCGCAAGGCCTTCGTCACGGCGGTCGGCGGCTCACGCCCCTCCGGTACGACCCTGATCACCGAGGACTTCGCGGTGCCCCCGGCCCGGCTCGCGGAGGCCTGCGAGGCGCTGCTCGACCTGCAGTCCCGGCACGGCTTCGACGCCGCCGTGGCCGGTCACGCCGCGCACGGCAACCTCCACTTCCTGCTCGCCTTCGACGCGGGCGACCCCACCGACGTCGAGCGGTACGCGGCCTTCATGGACGAGTTCTGCAAGCTGACCGTGGAGCGCTTCGACGGCTCCCTCAAGGCGGAGCACGCCACCGGCCGCAACATCGCGCCGTTCCTGGAGCTGGAGTGGGGGACGCGGGCGACCGACCTGATGTGGCGGGTGAAGGAGGCCATCGACCCCGACGGGGTGCTCGCCCCGCGGATCGTCCTGGACCGCGATCCGCACGCCCATCTGCGGGGCCTCAAGACGATCCCGACCGTGGAGCGCATCGCCGATCCCTGCATCGAGTGCGGATTCTGCGAACCCACCTGTCCGAGCGGTGATCTGACGACCACTCCGCGCCAGCGGATCGTGCTGCGCCGGGAGATGATGCGGCAGCGCGACGGCTCGCCGGTCGAGGCGCGTCTCCTGGAGTCGTACGGCTACGACGCCGTCGACACCTGCGCCGGCGACTCCACCTGCAAGCTGGCCTGCCCGGTCGGGATCGACACGGGCGCGCTGATGAAGGACTTCCGGCACGAGCGGCACACCTCGGGCGAGGAGCGGGTCGCCGCCCTGGCCGCGAGGAACTTCCGGGCGGCGGAGGCCTCCGCGCGGCTCGCGGTCGCCGCGGCCGACCGGATCGGCGACCGCGTCCTGAAGTCGGTGACGGGCCTGGCCCGCCGGGCGGTCAGCACCGACCTCGTACCGGAGTGGCTGCCGGAGATCCCGGGCGCGGCGGCGCGGCGGCTGCCCCGCACCCACCGTCCGGCGGCGGTCGCCGTCTACTACCCGGCCTGTGTGAACCGGATCTTCGGGAACCCGGACGGCGAGCGGGGTCCCTCCCTCCCGGAGGCCGTGGTCGCGCTGTCTGCGCGGGCGGGGAAGCCGGTGTGGATCCCCGACGACGTGGCCGGGACCTGCTGCGCGACGATCTGGCACTCCAAGGGGTACCAGCGGGGCAACGAGGTGATGGCGAACCGGATCGTCGAGGCGGCCTGGGGGTGGACCGCGGGCGGAACGCTGCCGCTGGTGGTGGACGCGTCCTCGTGCACGCTGGGCATCGCGCACGAGGTCGTGCCGTACCTGACGGAGGACAACCGGACGCTGCACGCCGAGATGACGGTGGTCGACTCGCTGGTGTGGGCTGCGGACGAGCTGCTCCCCCGGCTGGACGTCCGCCGCCGGGTCGGCTCCGCCGTGGTCCATCCGACCTGCTCGATGCGGCACCTGGGCGATGAGGAGAAGCTGACGGAACTCGCGCGGGCCTGCGCGGATGAGGTCGTCGTCCCCACCGACGCGGGCTGCTGCGCCTTCGCGGGCGACCGGGGCATGCTGCACCCGGAGCTGACGGCCTCGGCGACGGCGCGGGAGGCGGCCGAGGTGACGGCACGGCCCTTCGACGTGCATCTCTCGGCCAACCGGATGTGCGAGATCGGGATGGACCGGGCGACGGGCCGCAGGTACGGATCGGTGCTCCTCGCCCTGGAGCACGCGACACGGCCCTGACGCCCTGCCCGTTCCTGACGGCCCCTCACCCCCTGGGGTGGGGGGCCTTTCGTACGTTCGGGTGAGGCTGGGTGCCCGGTACGGCTCGGTCCGAGATCCGGAACAGTACAGTCCAACCACCCCTCACAGGTGACCCATCGGCGCCCTTGCGCACCGTCGGTCACCGGGGCCGGGTTCCTGAGCGGGATTCATGAGACAGCCGTGCCCACAGCTCCGGGAGGTTCCATGAACGAGCAGCCACCGCACGACCCGAGCCGCCGCAAGGTCCTCAGGACCACCGCCGCCGTGGCCGGGACGGGAATCGGTCTCGGCGCCCTCGGCGTCCCGGCCGCGGAGGCGGCGACCCCGGCGGCCGCTCCGGCCGCCGCCCCCGCCGCGGCGGCGCCGAAACGCCTCGGCGCCACCATGGCCGGGGTCCCCTTCGAGGGCCGCTCCACCGTCCGGGTCGGCATCGTCGGTTTCGGCAACCGGGGCGCCGGCATGATCGGCCACTTCCTCTCGCTCCCCGGTGTCCGGGTCAACGCCGTCTGCGACCCGGTGCGCGACAAGGCCGAGCGGGCGGCCGCGACGGTCGTCGCCGCGGGGCAGCCCGCCCCCGCCGTCTACGCGAACGGCGAGAACGACTACGAGAACCTCTGCGCCCGCACCGACCTCGACCTCGTGTACGTGGCCACCCCCTGGGAGACCCACTTCCCGATCGCCCGCGCGGCGATGCTGGGCGGCAAGCACGTCGGCGTGGAGTGTCCGGTCGCGATGCGGCTCGAGGAACTCTGGGAACTCGTCGACCTGTCGGAGCGGACCCGCCGCCACTGCATGCAGCTGGAGAACTGCTGCTACGGCCGGAACGAGATGCGTGTGCTGCGGATGGCGCACGCCGGGAAGTTCGGCCGGCTCCTGCACGGAGCGGGGGCGTACAACCACGACCTGCGCGGTCTGATGTTCTCCCCGACGTACTACGAGGGGCCCTGGCGGCGGCGCTGGCACACGCAGTTGAAGGGCGACCTCTACCCCAATCACGGCTTCGGTCCCGTCGCCAACTACATGGACGTCAACCGGGGCGACCGGGCGGTGAGCATCAGCAGCTTCGGGACGCCGGCGCTCGGCCTCGCCGAGTACCGCGAGGAGCACATGCCGGCCGGCGACCCCAGCTGGAAGGAGACGTACATCGGGAGCGACCGGACGATCAGCCTGATCCAGACCGACCAGGGCCGGGTCATCCGCCTGGAGCACGACGTCTCCACCCCGCACCCGTACAGCAGGATCAACAGTCTCGGCGGCACCCGGGGCGTCTTCGAGGACTATCCGGCGCGGATCTACCTGGAGCCGGACCACAAGGACGACGAGTGGGCCGACTTCTCGGCGTACGCGGGCGCGTTCGACCACTGGCTCTGGAAGGACCACGCCGACCCGCCGGGCGGTCACGGCGGCATGGACTACATCATGGTCTACCGGCTGATGCAGTGCATGCGGCTCGGGCTGCCACCGGACTTCGACGTCTACGACGCCGCCACCTGGACGGCGCCCGTGCCGCTGAGCCACGCCTCCATCAAGGCGAAGGGCGCGCCGCAGGAGATTCCCGACTTCACGCGCGGGGAGTGGCGCAAGGCCCGCTCGGGCGTGGACTCGGTGAGACCGGCCTGACGTCGGCTCTCCCGGCGTCGCGACGACCGGCCTCCCCGTGCATGGGGGCCGGTCGTCGCGCACGGGCCGGGCATCGCGCACCGGGGCCGGGCCCGCCCCGTTCAGCAGCGGCGGAGGTCCTGGGTGAGCGTGCCCTGAGCGGTGGTCAAGGTCCGGTCGTGGCAGCCCCCGGAGCCGTACAGCCGGTAGCGCTCGCGCGTGGTGCCGACCGCGTGCCGCTGATCGCGCGGGACGCCGGCGGTGTACGTGGCGTCCCCGGTGTACGTGTCGTCGAGCCGGGACCAGGACAGGCGCCGTCCGTCGCGCAGCACGACGGTGTCGGCGCGGTCCCCGAGGGTGAGGACGGTCCGCAGCCGGTCGCCCGCGCCGATCGTGGTCTCGCCGTCCATCGTGTACGTCCGGTCCGCGTGGGTGACGGTCCGGCCGCTGGTCACGGTCTCGCGGTCGGTCCAGCGCGCGGTGAACGCGTCCGGGTTCTCCCCCTCGCCCCAGCGGTGCGCGGAGGTGTGGGCGACGGTCCGGTCGACGGTGGTGGCGACCCGGCCGTGCGAGGTGTTCAGGTGTCCGGCGACGGTGAGCCGGTGGCCGGCGTCGGTGTCGACCCGGTGGAGGGAGTCCGGGGTGCCCGGCGTGTGGACGGAGGAGTTGCGCGGGGTGGTCTCCTCGTGGCGGTCGAGTCCGCCGGTGACGACCCGGCTGCCCTCGTCCTGCCAGAGGAGCACGTTGGCGGGGGTGGACCAGCCCGACTGTCCGGCCGGGACCCCGGCGACGGCCACCTCCACGCGGTGGGCGCGTCCGTCGTTGAGGACGGCGGCGAAGGGGGTCAGGTCGTACAGGATCGGCTGGACGTCGAAGGCGCGCGGCCCGGGGGTGACGTACCAGAGGAAGGGGTTCGACCAGCCGCCGGTCCAGACCGTGGGGAAGGGGGCGGCGATGCCGGCGAGGCGTCCGTCGACCGAGACGCGGACCTCCCGGTGAGGTCCGTCGGTGGCCCGGCAGGAGTAGGGCGCACCGTCGGGGACGGAGAGGTACCAGTACTCCTCGCAGCCGCCGCCGGAGCCGGTGGCGTACACCTCGGCGAGGACGCGCTCGGTGTTGCGCGGGGTCGTGAGGGTGGGTCCGGTGAGGGGGATCACCCGGTCGGGCGTACCGGCGGCGGGCTTCACCCGGCCCTGGGCGGTGTGGAAGGTGAGGGTCACGCGGACGTCGAGGACACCGGTGTAGGTCTCGTTCACGACATTGCCGATGAGCATCTCGACGGCGCCGGGGCGGCTGAGGGTGTCGCGGTACCGGGTGACGTCCTTCTCGACCGACCAGGTGATGCCGTCGGGTGAGGGCTGCGGTGTGGAGGTGCGGAGGATCTCCACACCGCCGACGGTGAGGTGTCCGAGGCGGTCGTACTGGCGGCCCTTCACGTTTCCTTCGAGGCGCAGGACGACCTTGTTCCAGCGGGTGCCGCACTCCTTCGGCGGAGCGTATCGGCCCTGGTAGGGCGTGAAGTCGCGGAACTGGGCGGCGGCTAGGGTGACCTGACAGCTGCGGGTGCCGGGGGTCTCGACGGGCGGGGCGGCGGTGACCGGGTCGTGCCAGTCGTTCGCGAACTCGGCGGGGGGCGTCGGGCCGTTCGGACCCTCGGCGGCGGCCGGTTGGGCGGTGAGGAGCGCGCCCGCGGCGAGGACCAGACCGCTGAGCATGCTCATGATCTTGAGTGATCTCATGGGGCTGGAGTGAAGCGCGCCCGGAGCCGTGCGGTCCAGAGGACGATGAGCGGACATGGCGCGATCTGTTCCCCTGTGGGGAAAATCGATTGCCGCTCCTGGGGGAAGACGCGAGCCTTGCACGGCCTTCCCCGCCGTCGCACACCCCCGGCGCGCGTTCCCCCCGACGAGACCCGGAGACCCTGGGACGCCATGCAGATTCGAGATCTTCCCTACGCCGACCCAGGGGTCCCCGACGTCCGCTCGGGCACCCGCTTCCTCGTGTGGCTCGGCCGTCAACAGCTCGGCGGACAGGTGAAGTCCATGCTGTGGGGGCTTCTGCACCACCTGGGCATCGCCGGACTGCCCCTCGGCATCGGCATCGCCGTGCAGTCGGTCGTGGACCGCGACGGCGGGCGCCTCGGGCTCGCCGGTGTGCTGCTCGTGGTGCTCGGCGCCGCGATCTCGGTCGGTGACGTGATGCTGCACCGCACCGCCGTCACCAACTGGATCACGGCCGCCGCCCGTGTCCAGCAGCTCCTCGCCCGCAAGACCGCCGAGCTGGGCTCGGTCCTCACCCGGCGGGTCGCAGCGGGCGAGGTCGTCGCCGTGTCCACCGGCGACGTCGAGAAGATCGGCTGGTTCGTCGAGGCCCTGTCGCGGTTCGCCGCGGGCGCCGTCGTGCTCGTCGTCATCTGCGTCGGCCTCGTCGTCTACCAGCCCGCCCTGGGCGTCGTCGTGGCCGTCGGCATCCCGGTCCTCGCCCTCGCCGTGCTGCCGCTGCTCCCCCGCGCCACGCGCCGGGCGGACGTCCAGCGCGAGAAGGCGGGCAGAGCCACCGAGCTCGCCTCCGACACCGTCGCCGGGCTCCGTGTGCTGCGCGGCATCGGCGGCGAGGAGCTGTTCCTCGGCCGCTACCGCGCCGCCTCCCAGGAGGTCCGCGCGGCCGCCGTCCGCAGTGCCCGCATGTGGGCGCTGATCTCGGCGATCCAGGTCGTGCTGCCCGGCATCCTGCTCATCGTGGTGGTGGCGTACGGCGCGCGGCTCGCGTTCGACGGGCGGATCACCGTCGGCGAACTGGTCACCGTCTACAGCGCGGTGGCCCTGACCTACCACCCGCTGCGCAACTTCGAGGAGATCGCCATGGCCTTCTCCTTCTCCCGGCCGTCCGCGAAGCGGGCCGCCCGGGTCCTGGCACTGGCCCGCACGACCGGCACCACCACCGGCGAGGTCGGGGCCGGGGACCGCGAGGCCACCGGCGACCTGTACGACCCGCTGACCGGGCTGCTCGCCCCGGCCGGTCGCTTCACCGCGGTCGTCTGCGGCGACCCGGACGTGGCCGGACGGCTCGCGGACCGGCTCGGCGGCCACCCCGCCGAGCCGGGTGAGGACCACACCTCGGTGCTGCTCGGCGGAGTCCCTCTCGACGAACTGCCGCTGGACACCGCCCGTACGGCCGTCCTCGTCCAGGACAAGGAGCCGGTGCTGCTCTCGGGCACCCTCCACGAGCTGCTCGACGTGCCCCGCTCCGGCGAGGTGCTGCCGGACCGGGCCCTGGCCGCCGCCCGGTGCGACGACGTCCTCGACGCGCTCGCCCAGGCGTCCGTGGACACCGACGGCGATCCGATGCGCACTCGCATCACCGAGCGGGGCCGGTCGCTCTCCGGCGGCCAGCGTCAGCGGCTCGCCCTCGCACGCTCCCTGGTGACCGACCCGGAGGTGCTCGTCCTCGACGAGCCCACCTCGGCGGTCGACGCGCACACCGAGGCCCGGGTCGCCACCGGCATCGGCACCTTGCGCGCGGGCCGGACCACCGTGGTCCTGGCCTCCTCGCCGCTGCTCCTGGACCGCGCCGACCGGGTGGTCCTGGTCCACGAGGGCCAGGCCGTCGCCGTCGGCACCCACCGTGAACTGCTCGCCCGTGAGCCCCGCTACCGCGCGGTCGTCACCCGCGAGACCGATGACGAACTCGCCGCGGCGACACCGTCCGCCGACGTGCCCGGCCCGCTCGACGCGGTCACCGGTGGCGGTCCGGCCGACGCGCTCGACGCGGCCGATGAGCTCGAAGCACTGGAAGGGGAATCGGCATGATCGGCCTGGCGCCACCGGAGTACGACCCGGCGGCCCCCACGACGGCGACGACACTGCCCGTCGCCGCCGACGCGACCGTCCGCGGCTACGTACGCGAACTGCTGCGCCGCCACCGCAGGGCGTTCGCGCTGCTCGTCGGGGTGAACGCGGTCGCCGTGGTCGCCTCGATGGCCGGCCCCTACCTGCTCGGATCGGTGGTGGACGGGCTGGCCACGGGCGCGCGTGAACTCCATCTGGAGCGCACGATCGCCCTGTTCGCCGCCGCGCTGCTCGTCCAGACCCTCTTCGTCCGGCTCGTCCGGCTGCGCGGGGCCATGCTCGGCGAGGAGATGCTCGCCGACCTGCGGGAGGACTTCCTCGTCCGCGCGGTCGGCCTGCCGCCCGGCGTCCTGGAACGGGCCGGTACGGGTGACCTGCTCTCCCGTATCACCACGGACGTCGACCGGCTCTCCAACGCGATGCGCGAGGCCGTGCCCCAGCTGGCCATCGGCGTCGTGTGGGCCGGACTGCTGCTCGGTGGCCTCGCGGTCACGGCGCCGCCGCTGGCGCTCGCCGCGCTGCTCGCCGCGCCGCTGCTCATCGTGGTCTCCCGGTGGTACTTCCGGCGGGCGCCGGCCGCGTACCGGTCGGAGTCCGCGGGGTACGCGGCGGTGGCCGCGGCCCTCGCCGAGACGGTCGACGCGGGTCGCACGGTCGAGTCGCACCGCCTCGGCGCGCGCCGGATCGCGCTGTCGAACCGGCGGATCTCGGAGTGGGTCGCCTGGGAGAGGTACACGCTCTTCCTGCGCTCGGTGCTCTTCCCCGCCGTCAACCTCACCCATACGACGGTGCTGCTCGCCGTGCTCCTCCTCGGCGGGGTGTTCGTCCTCCAGGGCTGGATCGACGTCGGGCAGCTGACGACGGGAGCACTGCTCTCCCAGATGCTGGTGGACCCGATCGGCATCGTGCTCCGCTGGTACGACGAGCTCCAGGTCGCGCAGGTGTCCCTGGCCCGGCTCGTCGGCGTCCGCGACATCGAGCCGGAGGCGGGCGACACGGAGGTACGGCCCGAGGGCCGGGCCGTCCGGGCGGACGACGTCCGGTTCGGCTACCGCGAGGGGGTCGACGTGCTGCACGAGGTGTCCCTGAAGGTGGCACCGGGCACCCGGCTGGCCCTGGTCGGCCCGTCCGGCGCGGGCAAGTCGACCCTCGGCCGCCTCCTCGCGGGCATCTACGCCCCGCGGACCGGCTCGGTCACCCTCGGCGCGGCCGAGCTGGCGCGGATGCCCGCCGAGCGGATCCGTGAGCACGTGGCCCTGGTCAATCAGGAGCACCACGTCTTCGTGGGCTCGCTCCGCGACAATCTGCTCCTGGCCCGGACCGGGGCCACGGACACCGAGCTGTGGGCGGCACTCACGGCGGTGGACGCGGAGGGCTGGGCGCGGGGCCTCGACGAGGGCCTGGACACCGAGGTCGGCTCGGGCGGCCGGGCGCTGACGCCGGCGCAGGCCCAGCAGATCGCCCTGGCCCGACTCGTCCTGGCGGATCCGCACACCCTGGTCCTGGACGAGGCGACCTCGTTGCTCGACCCCCGGGCGGCCCGGCATCTGGAGCGGTCCCTCGGCCGGGTCCTGGACGGCCGGACGGTCGTGGCCATCGCGCACCGGCTGCACACCGCGCACGACGCCGACCTGATCGCGGTGGTCGAGTCCGGCCGGATCAGCGAGCTGGGCAGCCACGCGGAACTGGTGGCGGCGGACGGGGCGTACGCGGCGCTGTGGAGGTCCTGGCACGGGTGACACCGAACGGGAGGGGGCCGGGCCGGGGCGTCGGAAGACGTACCGCCCGGCACCCTCCCGTCGGCTCCGGTTCAGTAGCCGATCGTGAACCGGCGCTGGACGAAACGGGGCAGTTCCGCCTCGTCGACGAGGGCCACGGCCGCGTCCTCCGCGGAGACGCGGCTGCGTCCTTCGGCGTCGCGGACCGGCTGGTCCTCGCCGACGCGGAAGCGGCCGGTGCGCTCGCCGGGCGCGATGTCCTCGGCGGGGCTGAAGTAGGTCCAGCGGCGGTTGGAGGTGCGCAGCACGTTCAGGGCGTCGCGGTGGCCGCGTACCGCCGCCGCGTAGGCGCGGGGCAGGCCGACGCCGTCGAGGGTCTCGTGGAGACGGTCCTCCGCGTCGGCGAGCACCACGCCGGGCTCGATCTCCAGGCTGCCGGCGCCGCCGATCACGATGAGCCGGGTCCTGGGGTGGCTTTCGAGGGCCTTGAGCAGGGCGCGGGCCGCGGTGGCGTAGACCCCGGCGTCGGCGATCGAACGCCGGACGGTGTCCGCCATGTCCTGGGCGGCGTTCCCGGGCTGGAAGGCGCTGATGAGGACGTCCAGTCCGGGCAGGACGGCGGCGACGGCGGCCGGGTCGAGGACGTCGAGGCTCTGCCAGGTGATGTTCTCCCGGGCCTCCCGGGCCGCCGCCTCCGTGGCGTCGCGGCTGAATGCCCTGATGTGGTGCCCGCGTCCCAGTGCCTCCGCGACGACGCGGCTGCCGATGGTGCCGGTGGCTCCGACGACTCCGATGTGCATGGCTCTCCCCTGTGCTCGCACGCTTCGGCGCGTCACTGACGTAACGCCGTGCGAAAACTATACGCCGTGAAGTTCACGGCGTGCAGTTTCCGTACGGCCACCAAGGGAGGGATAGGCTGCCCGCATGACCGGGACATCAGGAACACGGACGGGGGCCACCCCGGCCGGGCGGGGCCGTCGTGAGCGGCTGCGGGCCGAGACCACGGCCGAGATCAAGGACACGGCCCTGCGCCTGATGGCCTCGGGCGGCCCCGACGCGATCACCCTGCGGGCCATCGCCCGGGAGATGGGGATGACGGCCAACGCGATCTACGGCTACTTCGCCACCCGCGACGACCTGGTCACCACGCTCATCGACGACGTGTACTCGGCGCTGGCCGACGCCGTGGAAGCGGCCTGGGCCGAAGCGGCCGACCGGGGCCCCGCCGACGCGGCGCCCCCGAGCCCCGCCGGAGCCTCCGTCCGAGCCCCGGCCGAATTCTCCTCCGAAGCCCCCGCCGGGGACCCGGCCGCGCGGATCCTCGCCTGGGCCCGCGCCTTCCGCGGCTGGGCCCTGAACCACCCCGAGGGCTTCCGGCTGGTCTACGGCGACCCCGTGCCCGGCTACCGGGCCCCGGCAGAGGGCCCCGCGCCGGACGCGGCCCGCCGGGTCTGCACCGGCCTCGCCGGACTCGCCGCGGCGGCCTGGCCGTACGCCGAACCGCTCTACCGGGACAGCGCGTTCACCTGGGACGACTTCGACGCCGGGCTGCTCGACAAGGTGCGCCCGGCCTTCCCCGACCTGCCGCCGGCCGGCGTCGCCCTCGCGCTACGGCTCTGGGGGCACCTGCACGGACTCGTGGCCCTGGAGGTGTACGGGCATCTCGGCCGGCAGACCACGAGCCCGGACAAGCTCTTCCAGGAGGAGCTGACCCGGCTCGTGACGACGCTGGGCGTCCCCCGCACCGCCTGAACGCCGCGATCCCGGCCTGATCGACGGGACAGCTCCTAGAAGAAGCCGAGCGCCGAGGCTCCGCCCACCCCGCCGAGCACCATGAAGGCGGGCATCAGGACCTTCAGCTCGACCCAGCTGCCGGCCCGGAAGCGCATGGCCTTCGGCGGGCCGATCGGGTACCAGCGCTTCCGGCCGACCGGGATGGGCCAGAGGATCGGGCAGCCGGAGACGGTGAGCGCGTCGCCGATGTCGTGGACGAGGGCACCGACCACGATCGGCAGCCCGAGCCACAGGTACTCCTGACCGGGGCCCGTGAAGAACCAGTCCGAGCCGTTGCCCGGCTTGTCGAGGACGCCCGCGAGGATCCACGCGCTGGTCGCGCCGAGCAGCCAGACCAGCACGTCGCTGGACATCCGGGCGGCCCGCCACAGCAGGCCTTCCACGGCCAGGACCAGGTGCACGAAGAGGATCGCGAGCACCGCCCACCGGCCCCCGGTGACCGCCGCGACGGACGCGCCGCCGCCGATCAGGACCGCCCAGAGCCAGGTGTGGGTGAGGGTCCGGTGACCGCCGGACCTGCGGGGGTCGGCGGTGGAGCGGGTCGCCTTGTAGACGGCGTACGACAGCTTGTCGACGATCTCGCACAGGAGCTTGGAGACCGGTCCGAAGGCCCGCGAGATGGTGGCCGACTTGTGGTCCAGGTCGGGGGCCAGCGCCGCGCCCGCGCAGATGAGGGCGCCGACGACGAGAACCGGCCATGGCATCGGGCGGTCGAAGGCCGCGGCGGCCGCTCCGACACCCAGCCAGGCCGCCGCTCCGGACAGCGAGTGTGCCGGTCCCATCATGGTTGGCCCGCCCCGTTTCTCCCCTGCCGGCGCTCAGTTGACGACCGGTCGACGGACGAGCCTATCGTCCGTGATCTTCGAACCGGTGGCCGGTTCCCTCATCCGAGCGGAATCCAGGCAAGATGGGGGGCGTGACCCTTATCGATCAGCTGCCGCCGACCGCCGACCCCGACGCCCTCTTCGAGGCCTTCTCCTCCTGGGCCGAGGACCGGGGCATCACGCTCTACCCGGCCCAGGAAGAGGCGCTGATCGAGGTCGTCTCCGGGGCCAACGTGATCCTCTCCACGCCCACCGGATCGGGAAAGTCGCTGGTCGCCGCGGCTGCCCACTTCACCGCGCTCGCGAACGACCAGGTGACCTTCTACACCGCGCCGATCAAGGCGCTGGTGTCCGAGAAGTTCTTCGACCTGTGCAAGATCTTCGGCACCGAGAACGTCGGCATGCTGACCGGCGACGCCTCCGTGAACGCGGACGCCCCGGTGATCTGCTGTACCGCCGAGGTGCTGGCCTCCATCGCGCTGCGGGACGGCAAGTACGCCGACATCGGCCAGGTCGTCATGGACGAGTTCCACTTCTACGCCGAGCAGGACCGCGGCTGGGCGTGGCAGATCCCGATCCTGGAACTCCCCCAGGCGCAGTTCGTCCTCATGTCGGCGACGCTCGGCGACGTGTCGATGTTCGAGAAGGACCTGACCCGGCGCACGGGCAAGCCGACCTCGGTGGTCCGCTCGGCGACCCGGCCGGTGCCGCTCTCGTACGAGTACGTGCTCACGCCGATCACGGAAACCCTGACCGAGCTCCTGGAGACCAGGCAGGCTCCGGTGTACATCGTGCACTTCACGCAGGCGCAGGCCGTCGAGCGGGCCCAGTCGCTGATGAGCATCAACATGTGCACGCGCGAGGAGAAGGACAAGATCGCCGAGCTGATCGGCAACTTCCGCTTCACCACCAAGTTCGGCCAGAACCTGTCGCGTTACGTGCGCCACGGCATCGGCGTGCACCACGCGGGCATGCTGCCGAAGTACCGGCGGCTCGTCGAGAAGCTGGCGCAGGCCGGTCTCCTGAAGGTGATCTGCGGGACGGACACGCTCGGCGTGGGCGTGAACGTTCCCATCCGCACGGTCCTCTTCACCGCCCTCACGAAGTACGACGGCAACCGGGTGCGGACCCTGCGCGCGCGTGAGTTCCACCAGATCGCGGGCCGCGCCGGCCGGGCCGGCTTCGACACCGCCGGTTACGTGGTCGCCCAGGCCCCCGAGCACGTCATCGAGAACGAGAAGGCGCTCGCCAAGGCCGGCGACGACCCCAAGAAGCGCCGCAAGGTCGTCCGCAAGAAGGCACCGGAGGGCTTCGTCGCCTGGAGCGACACCACCTTCGACCGGCTCATCGACGCCGAGCCCGAGCCGCTGACCTCGCGCTTCAAGGTCACCAACATCATGCTGCTCTCGGTGATCGCCCGCCCGGGCAACGCCTTCGAGGCGATGCGCAAGCTCCTGGAGGACAACCACGAGCCGCGCAAGGCGCAGCTGCGGCACATCCGCCGCGCCATCGCGATCTACCGCTCCCTGCTCGACGGCGGTGTCGTCGAGCAGCTGGACACGCCGGACGCCGAGGGCCGCACGATCCGTCTGACGGTCGACCTGCAGCAGGACTTCGCACTGAACCAGCCGCTGTCGACGTTCGCGCTCGCCGCCTTCGACCTGCTGGACCCGGAATCCCCCTCGTACGCCCTGGACATGGTCTCGGTCGTCGAGTCGACGCTGGACGACCCGCGCCAGATCCTCGCCGCCATGCAGAACAAGGCGCGCGGCGAGGCCGTCGGGCAGATGAAGGCGGACGGCGTCGAGTACGAGGAGCGGATGGAGCGGCTCCAGGACATCTCGTACCCGAAGCCGCTCGAAGAGCTGCTCTGGCACGCGTACAACGTCTACCGGACGTCGCACCCGTGGGTCGGCGACCACCCGGTGTCGCCGAAGTCGGTCATCCGTGACATGTACGAACGGGCGCTGACCTTCACCGAGTTCACCTCCTGGTACGAGCTGGCGCGGACCGAGGGCATCGTCCTGAGGTACCTCGCGAGCGCGTACAAGGCGCTCGACCACACCATCCCGGACGACCTCAAGACCGAGGACCTGGAGGACCTGATCGCCTGGCTGGGCGAGATGGTGCGCCAGGTGGACTCCTCGCTGCTCGACGAGTGGGAGCAGCTCGCCAACCCCGAGGTGCAGACCGCCGAGGAGGCCCAGGAGAAGGCCGACCAGGTCAAGCCGGTCACGGCCAACGCCCGCGCCTTCCGGGTCCTGGTGCGCAACGCCATGTTCCGCCGGGTGGAGCTCGCGGCCCTCGACAACGTGAGCGCGCTCGGCGAGATGGACGCCGAGGCGGGCTGGGACGCGGACGCGTGGGGCGAGGCGATGGACGCGTACTGGGACGAGTACGAGGACCTCGGTACCGGCCCCGACGCCCGTGGCCCGAAGCTGCTCTCCATCGAGGAGGACGCGGCCCACGGCCTGTGGCGCGTCCGGCAGACCTTCGCCGACCCGAACAACGACCATGACTGGGGCATCAGCGCGGAGGTGGATCTCGCGGCCTCCGACGAGGAGGGCCGCGCGGTCGTCCGCGTGACGTCCGTCGGACAGCTGTAGAGGAGAGGGCTGACGTGACCAATCCCGCCGAGAGGCTCGTCGATCTGCTCGACCTGGAGCAGATCGAGGTCAACATCTTCCGCGGGCGGAGCCCGCAGGAGTCGCTGCAGCGGGTCTTCGGCGGGCAGGTCGCCGGGCAGGCCCTCGTCGCGGCCGGCCGCACCACCGGGGGCGACCGGCCGGTGCACTCGCTGCACGCCTACTTCCTGCGGCCGGGGCGGCCCGGGGTGCCGATCGTCTACCAGGTGGAGCGGGTGCGGGACGGGCGGTCCTTCACGACCCGCCGCGTCACGGCGGTCCAGGAGGGCCGGACGATCTTCAACCTCACGGCCTCCTTCCATCTCCCGGAGGAGGGCGGCTTCGAGCACCAGCTGCCGCCGAGGCACCTGACGGACCCGGAGAGCCTGCCGAACCTCGCGGACGAGATCCGCGAGCACCTGGGGGCGCTGCCGGAGGCCCTGGAGCGGATGGCCCGTCGCCAGCCCTTCGACATCCGGTACGTGGACCGGCTGCGCTGGACCCGGGACGAGGTCAAGGGCGCGGACCCGCGCAGCGCGGTGTGGATGCGGGCCGTGGGGCCGCTCGGCGACGACCCGCTGATCCACACCTGCGCCCTGACGTACGCCTCGGACATGACGCTCCTGGACGCGGTGCGCATCCCGATCGAGCCGCTGTGGGGCCCGCGAGGCTTCGACATGGCGTCGCTGGACCACGCGATGTGGTTCCACCGGCCGTTCCGCGCGGACGAGTGGTTCCTGTACGACCAGGAGTCCCCGATCGCCACGGGCGGCCGGGGACTCGCGCGGGGCCGGATCTACGACCGCGAGGGACAGCTCCTGGTGTCGGTGGTCCAGGAGGGCCTGTTCAGAAAGCTCTGAGCGGGAGGGCGGGGGCGGGCCGGACCGCTCCCCCGGCCGGCTTCCTCGGCCCGTTCCCCCGGCCCGGTCACTCGTACTCGGTGCCGCCCTTGCGCGTCAGGTAGGCCGGGCTGACCGCCTTGGCGATGGCCCGGCCGCCGAGGACCGGGCTGTACCGCTCGGTCGCGGGCCGGATCACGACGCCCTCCCGCAGGTGGGCCTCCCGCCCGGAGACGGTCTCGCGGCCGCTCGCGTGGGCGAGGACCGTGTCCAGGTCGTACGGGCCGGAGTACAGCCGCGGGACGAGCGGGACCTCGCCCGCCTCCAGGACCTCGGCCGGGTCCAGCCACCGGACCCGGCCGTCGATCTCGGCCGAGACGTCGAACAGCGCGTAGCCGACGGTCTGTGAGCGGGCGTCGGCACCGTAGGCCAGGTCCTGCACCCCGGAGCCGTAGACCTCGCCGAAGAAGCCGACCCGGCGGGCGCCGAGACGTTTCGCCAGCCGCTCGGCGACGGCGGGCAGGCCATGGCCGTGGACGGCCCGCCAGTACAGATTGCGCGGGTCCTCCTGGAGGGCCAGGCCCTTCGACCCGAAGCCCTTGGACGAGACCTGGACGCGTCCCTCCTCGGCGAGGAAGGTCAGCAGGCAGGCCGAGCCGTGGAGCTTCTCCGTCAGGACGACGGGCTCGCCGGGCTCGAAGATCTCCGGATAACGCTGGAGGTTCTCGATGTCGACCCAGGGCAGCAGGTCGGGCGCGACCTCCACGTCACCGCTCATGGTCGGCGGTATCGGCGGCACCCACTTGGTGATCCCCAGCGTCTCGGCGAAGTCGGCCCCCTCGGCCGCCGCCCGCACCAGATCGGTGCCGGCGAGCGCGCCGGGCCGGCACACGATGCCCTGCGACAGCTCCCCGCGCAGCCGCACGGCCTTGACCCGGTCCGCCTTCCCGCCGGCGAGCCGTCCGGTCAGGCCGAGCTCCTCGATGAGCGCGGCCGGCAGCACGGCCTGCTCGGGGATGTAGACGGCGGCCTCCCCGGTCCGATACGCCCCCTTGGCGACGACGGCCCGGTAGAGGCCCACCTGGGCCAGCTCCAGGGCGTCGGCGTTCGGATGGGGATGGACGGTCAGGACTTCGGCGGTGACGCGCAGGGTCGACATTCTCAGGACTCCGGTTGCTCGGGTTTCGGTCTCATCGGGCCCACTGTGCCGACCCGGGAATCGGCTGGGCCAATGATTTGCCGCCTGATAGCGTCGTGATCTTCGCCGGATCGGTGCCCTGGTCCGAGCCCCGTCGGGCCGGCTCAGCCGGTGGCCGACGGGTCCATGCCCGGAAGGGTGTCCTGGTCGACCTCATGGCGCCGGGTGCGGATGTCCGGGGCCGGAGGATGCAGTTTCGCGTCGCAGGTGGGGCCCAGGCCCGTGCGGCGGGAGTCGGCCCCGGTGAGGGGTCGGCCGCAGAGACGGCAGGCGATCCGGCGCGGTCGGGCCCCCGGTTCTGCCTCCGGCGCGGAATCGATCGGGATTGCCAGTGGTTCGTCTCCCATGCTGAGATCAAACCCTATTCCGACGAGGAGCAGTCCATGAGCCTGTACGACATCCCGCTGAAGACCCTGACCGGCCAGCCGGTCTCCCTTGCCGACTACCGGGACCGCGCGGTCCTGGTCGTGAACGTCGCCTCCAAGTGCGGACTGACCCCGCAGTACGAGGGGCTGGAGAAGCTGCAGAAGGAGTACGGCGATCGCGGCTTCACCGTGCTCGGCGTGCCCTGCAACCAGTTCGCGGGCCAGGAGCCCGGCAGCGCCGACGAGATCCAGACCTTCTGCTCGACGACGTACGGCGTCTCCTTCCCGCTCCTGGAGAAGACCGACGTCAACGGCGAGGACCGCCACCCGCTCTACACGGAGCTGGTGAAGGCCGCCGACGCCGAGGGCGCGGCCGGTGACGTCCAGTGGAACTTCGAGAAGTTCCTGATCGGCCGCGACGGCCAGGTCACGCGCTTCCGTCCGCGCACCGAGCCCGACGCCCCCGAGATCGTCGCCGCGATCGAGTCTCAGCTTGTCTGACGTCGCGAACGGCATGGGGGTCGTCGAGCGGCTGCGGGCCGCGGGCTGCGTCTTCGCCGAGGAGGAGGCGGAGATGCTCCTCGCGGCCGCGGCCGGGCCCGCCGAGCTCGACCTGATGGTCGAGCGGCGCGCCTCGGGCCTGCCCCTGGAGCACGTCGTGGGCTGGGCCGCGTTCGCCGGGCTGCGCGTCGTGGTGGACGGCGGGGTGTTCGTCCCCCGGCGCCGTACGGAGTTCCTGATCGAGCACGCCGTGGACCTGGCCCGGCCGGGCGCCGTCTGCGTCGACCTGTGCTGCGGCTCCGGCGCGGCGGCCGCGGTCCTGCTCGACCGGGTCGAGGGCGCGGAGGTGCACGCCTCGGACATCGAGCCGGCGGCCGTGCGCTGCGCCCGCCGGAACGTCGAGCCGCGCGGCGGCCGGGTGTACGGGGGCGACCTCTTCGCCCCGCTGCCCCGGGAACTGCGGGGCCGGGTAGAGATCCTGGTCGCCAACGTGCCTTACGTCCCCACCGGGGACATCGGGCTGCTGCCCCCGGAGGCCCGCGACCACGAGCCGCTCGTCACCCTCGACGGCGGTCCTGACGGCCTCGACGTGCTGCGCCGGGTCGCCGCCGAGGCCCCGGAGTGGCTTGCGCCGGGCGGGCGGCTGCTGGTCGAGACGAGCGAGCGGCAGGCCGAGCGGGCGGTGGCCGCGGTCACCGCTCACGGAATGGAGGCCCGCGTCCTGAGCTGCGAGGAGCGGTACGCGACGGTGCTCGTCGCGACCTGGGCGGGCTGACGGGCTGACGGGCTGACGGGCTGACGGGCTGACGGGCTGAGTCCACCGAGGGGCTCGGCCGCCCGGACGTCCGGGCTCTCGCCGACGCCGGCCGGTTCCCTGCCTCAAGCGCCCCGGCGCCCGCCCGGATCCTCAGCGGCCGAAGGTGTCGATGTTCTCCACGAGCCAGCGACCGTCTCGGCGCACGACGTCGACGGCGAACATCGCGCCCGCGTAGACACCCTGGTCCTTGGCCTTGGCCGCCTTGTCCTTCGACGACCCGCCGGCCGTGCTCACGCTGCTCTGGTCGGCGTAGACCAGGACGCGGGCGCGGTCCCCGTCGATCCGCTCCACCGCGCTGTCGGTGACGGTCGTGGTGATCACCGTCTTCTGCTGGGCCGCCTGGGCGAGCACCCCGCCGAGCAGGGTCCGGTGCTGGGCGACGGCCTTGCCCGTCAGGAGCGTCTTGCCGGCCCGGTCGAAGGGGCCGGTGTCGGCGTGGTCGTACGAGAAGAGCGCGGCGACGGCGGCGCCCGTCTGCCCCTTGATCTCGCTGGTGCGGGCGAGATCCGTGAGGGCCGTGTTGCCGCGCGCGGGGTCGTCACGGAGTTCGCTCGCCCTGCTGTACGCCCATCCGGCGAAGCCGCCGAGCAGGAGCGTCAGGACGCAGAGGACGGCGAGGGGGACGCGGCCGGAGTTCCCTGCGCCCGTCTTCTCGCGGCCGGTGTTCCCGGCGCCGGCCTTCGCACTGCCGGAGTCCCCGGCGCCGGCCTTCGCACTGCCGGTCTTCTCGCCGCCGGGCCTCTCTCTGCCCCTGGGTTCCCCCTTCGGCTCCGCGGCCGTGTCCCGTACGGGCTCCACCGCCGGTCGTTCACCGGTGCGCGGGGCGGGTTCCGTGAGCAATCCCGCGGGCGTGCGGGACCTGCCGCCGGGTGCCTGCTGTTCGGCGAGAGCGGCCCGGCGGCGGCGCTGGCGGTTGAGGTGGTGGCGGGGCGTGGGCATCGTGCGTGTCCTTTCGGGTGCGGGCGGCTGTTCGCGGTACGGCCCGGTCAGCCGGCCGCCGTGCCGCCCACCGGGGCCTGCCCCAGCGCACTGAGCTTCCACTGGCCGTCGGTGCGGGTGAGTTCGCCGAGCATGCGGCTGTCCTTCTCCGTGCTCTTGCTGTCGGGCGTCGTGACGGTGATGCGCAGGGCGACGAGCAACCGGGCCCGTCCCGCCCGGTCGTCCAGTTCCGTGACGGCCCCGGACAGCACCCGGGCCGTGGTCACCGTCCGTGCGGTCCGCACCTGCCCGGTGAACTCCTCGCGTCCCTCCACCAGTTGTTTGTGGAGGTCACCGGTCGTGGAGGACTCCCAGAGGTCGAGGCCCTGCTCCACCCGCTGGTGGTCCAGGGTGTTGAGGTTCTGCACGGCCTGCTCCCCGGCGGCGAGCGCCTCGTCACGCTGCACGGCGTACGCGGCGGAGTCGTCGTGGGCGGCCGCGTACCAGTCCTGGCCGGCCCAGGCCGCGGAGGCCCCCGCGGCGAGGGTCAGCACGAGGGCCACGGCCAGGGCCGGGCGGATGCCCGCCGTGGTGCGGACCGGGCGTGTCATGGGGTGCTCCCGTCTCCCGCTCATGGTCAGCGGGCCTTGATGTCGACGATCAGCCACCGGTCGCCCTGGAACGTCGCGGTGACGGTGAGCTGGGCCGCGGCGGACGTGGCGGTGGTCTCGTCCTGACCCGCCTTGTCCTGACGCGCCTTGTCCTGGCCCGCGCCGGACCGACCGGTGCCCTCCCGGCGCGAGGTCTGGTCGAGGAACACGAGGAGACGGGCGGTGTTCCCGTCGAGTTCGATCACTCCGGTGCGGACGGTCTGGGTGCTGAGGGTGATCCGCTGCTCTACCAGCTTGGCGCGGACCTGGGCGAACAGGTCCGTGTACTGGCGGGCGGCGCGTCCGGCGAGGATCGTTCCGGCGGAGCGCTCGACGCCGTCGTTGTTCGCGGGCGTGTACGAGAAGATCCGGGCGAGGCCCTCTCCGACGTCGCCGCCGACGCGGGCGGTGGCCCCTGCGTCGGTGAGCGCCGTGTTGCGCGCCGAGGGGGTGGACCGGAGCTGGTGGGCGGCGTGGAAGAAGGCGCTCCCGGCGAGGAGCAGGACGGCGACGGCCGCGGCGAGGGCGGCCCTCCGCCAGGTCGCGGGGAAGGACCGGGTGGCGGGACCCGCCGGGACCTCGCCGTCCCCATCCCCGTCCGCGCCCGCGCCCGCCGGCTCCCGGTCCCCGTCCCCGTCCGCTGCCCCCGGCTCGCCCGCGCCCTCGGTGTCGGAGGCCGCGTCGGGCGCGGCTTCCGGCGTCGCGTCGGCCGCGGCTTCCGGCGTCGCGTCCGCCGTGGGTTCGGCCGTCGCCTCCGGACGCTCCGGTGCCTCTCCCCCGTCCGTCGCGGGTACGGGGGCCCGGCCCGCCGTCGTCCCGCGCAAGAGTCGCGTCATTCGCCCTCGCCCTCCTCGGCACCGGCGACGGGGACCGCGCTCAGCGCCGCGACCTTCCAGGTGTCCTCGCCGGTGCGCGTCAGGACCGCCTCCAGGCGCTTGCGGTCGGTGGTCGCGACGCCGCCTCCGCGCGGGGTGACGTCGACGCGGACGGTCGCGATGAGTTTCGCCGTACCGGCTCTCGCGTCGAGCGCCGTCAGGGCGGCCTCGGTCACCGTGGCGCGCGCCGAGGCGCCCACCGCGGGTGCGGTGCGCCCCAGTTCGGAGCGGAGCGGTCCGGTGGACGCGTCGCGCCAGGCCAGGATGCCCGCCTCGGCCTGTTCGCGGGTCGAGGCGTCGAGGGAGTTGAGGACGGTGAGACGGGACCGGCCCTCGGCGAGTGCCGTGTCCCGCTCACGGCCGAAGGCGAGGCCGTCGTCGGTACGGGCCTGCGCGTAGGTCCAGGCCCCGGTGCCGCAGAAGCCCAGGGCGACGACGAGGGCGCCCGCGCCGAGGATCCGGCCGCGCCTCATCGGGTGGCCCCGGTGTCCAGGCCGAGGAGACCGGCCATGTCCGTCGGTCCGCCGTTCTGGCCGGGGAGCGCGAGCGCGCCGGGCAGTGCCTGTCGCGTGTCCGTGGCGGTGGGCGCGCTGCCCGAGGGCAGGGACCCGGGCCGGGCCGGTACGGGGACGGCGCCGCCCTTCGGCGCGTGGGCCGAACCGCGGACGTTGACCCCGGCCGCCGCGGAGCCCGTACAGGAGGCGCCGGTGTTGAGGGCGGGCGCGGTGCCCAGGTCGAGGCCGTTGCGGTAGCGCGTCGCGCCGTATCCCGAGGTGCAGGGCAGTGGTGTGAAGAAGGTGACGGCCATGCCGAAGTTCATGCGGCCCCCTTCGACGGTGGTGGCTCCGGCCGAGACGGCCGCCGGGTACTTCACGAACAGTTCCTCCATGCCGCGCTGCCGGGTGACGGCGATCTCCGAGGTGGTCAGGAGGTTGGCGAGGACGACGCTCAGGCTCGGGTCGAGGTCCCGCAGGAGCCCGCTGACCTGTCCGGTCGCGTCGGGGGTGACGGCGAGGAGGCGGCGGAGGTCGCCGTCGGAACCCTTGAGGGTGGTGGCCAGGGTGCGCGCGCCGGTGGCGAAGTCGCGGATGGCGCGGCTCTCCTGGGCCTGGGTGCGCAGGACGACCTCTCCGTCGTTGATGAGCCGGGTGGTGGCCGGCATCGAGGTGTCGGCGGCCTGGACGAAGCGGCTGCCGCTGTCGAGGAGGACCTGGAGGTCGTCGCCGTGTCCCTGGAAGGCCTTGCCGAGTTCGTCGACGACCGTGCGCAGGGACTCCAGGGGTACGGAGCCGGTCAGGTCGTTCATGCTCGCGAGGACGTCGGTGACCGGTGCCGGGACCTGGGTGTCGGACTGTTCGATGCGGGCGCCGTCGGCGAGGAAGGGGCCGTCGTCGCTCTCGGGGCGGAGGTCGATGTACTGCTCGCCGACGGCGGAGAGTCCGGCGACCACGGCCCGCGCGTCGGCGGGGATCTTCGGGGCGGACCTCTTGATGCGCAGGTCGGCCACGACGCCTTCGGCGGTCAGACCGATGTCGCCGACCCGCCCCACGGAGACGCCCCGGTAGGTGACGTCGGAGTGGGTGAACAGACCTCCGGTGCGGGCGAGATGGACCTTCACGGTGTAGTGGTCGGCGACGCCGGCGTAGCGGCCGAGGTCGGCGTAGCGGACGCCGACGAAGCCGAGGACGAGGACGGCGATGACGAGGAAGGCGAGGTTCTTGAGCCGTACGGTACGGGTGATCACCGGGTCTCGCCTCCGTCCTTCGGCGGGGTGGCCGGGGGCAGCGGCAGCGGCGGGTTCGGGCTCGGGCTCCCGCTGCTCGTCCCGGTTCCCCGGCGCGCGGCGGGGCCCGGGTCGGTCGGGGTGGGCGTGGGGGTGGGCGTGGGCTCGGCCTTGGGGATGAGCGGCGGGATGACCTCGGTTCCGGGGGCGGCCGCGAGGTGCAGATAGGTGTTGAGGTAGTCGCCCTTGATGCCCCGCAGCACCTCGTCGGTGAAGGGGTAGGTGAGCAGCACCTGGAGCGATTCGGGCAGGTCGGCACCGGCGTCCGCGAGTGCCGTGAGGGTGGGCGCGAGGGCCTTGAGGTCGGCGACCATGTCCTTCTTGCTCGCGTCGATGGTGGTGACGGCGACCCCGGACAGGGTGTCCAGGGCGCGCAGCATGGTCAGCAGGGAACCCCGTTGGTTCTCCAGCGTCTTGAGGCCGGGCGAGAGTCCGGTGAGGACCGTCTCGACGTCCTTCTTTCGGCCGGCGAGGGTGGCGGAGAGCCGGTTGAGGCCGTCGAGGGCGCGGGTGATGTCGCCGCGGTGGGCGTCGAGGGTCGTGACGAGGGTGTTGACGCGCCGGAGCATCGAGCGGACCTCGGGTTCGCGTCCGCCGAGTGCCGCGTTGAGCTCGCGGGTGATGGTCTTGAGCTGGTTGACGCCGCCGCCGTTGAGCAGCAGGGACAGGGCGCCGAAGACCTCCTCGACCTCGGTGTTGCGGCTGGTGCGGGCGAGCGGGATGACGCTGCCGTCGGTGAGCCGGCCGCCGGTGTCCTTGGGCGGGGCGACGAGCTGGATGTACTTCTCGCCCAGGAGGCTCGACTGTTCCAGGCGGGCGCCCGCGTCGGCGGGCAGCCGGACGTCGCCGTTGATCTTCAGGGTGACGCGGGCGGACCAGGTGTCGGTCCCGAGGTCGATGGCGGTGACGCGGCCGACGGCGACGTCGTTGACCTTGACCGCTGACTGCGGCACGAGGCTGAGCACGTCGTCGAGTTCGGCGGTGACCGTGTAGGGGTGGGAGCCGAGGTCGGCGCCGCCGGGCAGGGGCAGGTCCTCGATGCCGTCGAACCGGAAGGGGTTCCCGGGGGTCACGCCGAGGACGACGGCGAGTCCGACTCCGAGCGCCACCACTCCGACGGCTCCGGCTCCGGCCGCCCGCCGGGCGGGCAGCGTGGGGCGTCTCATCGCTTCTCCTCCCCGGTGGTCGCGGAGTGGGTACCGGTCGGCGAGGAACCGCCGGGGCCCATCGGGCCGCCGGCGCCCGCGGGTCCGCCGGTCGAGGCACCGCCGCCGGTCACCGGCAGCGGGAGCAGCGGTCCGCCCATGCTGATCTCGTTGAGGTTGGCGCGGCCGTCGAGGGTGCGGGTGTCCTTGTTGTAGGCGTTGACGACGTTGCCGGCGGCGAGCGGGGCCACGTCGAGGGCTTCGGCGAGGGAGGCGCGCTGGTCGACGAGGGTCTGGGTCAGGGGGACGAGCCGGTCGACGTTCTTCTTGAGTTCGCCGCGGTTGTCCTTGATGAACGCCTTGACCTGGACGAGGGCCTTGCCGAGTTCCTTGAGGGCTCCGGCGAGGTCGTCCTTGTTCTCCGCGAAGTAGCCGACGACCTCGTCGAGGCGCTCCTGCGCGGTGCGGACGTCGCCGTCCTTGTCCTTGAGCATGGTGGTGAAGGTCTGGAGCCGGCCGAGGGTGGTGAAGAGGTCCTCGCTGCTGCCGTCGAGGGTCTTGGCCGCCTTGCCGAACTCCTTGATGGAGGTGCCGATGGAGGTGCCGTTTCCCTTGAGGTTCTTCGCGCCGGTGTCGAGGAGTTCGGACAGGGCGCCGGTGGAGTTGGCGCCGTTCGGTCCGAGGGCTCGGCTCAGTTCGGTGATCGAGTCGTAGAGCTGGTCGATCTCGACGGGGGTGCGGTTGCGGGCGGCGGGCAGTTCGGCGCCGTCGGCGAGGGCGGGGCCGGTGCTGTAGGCGGGGGTGAGCTGCACGTACCGGTCGGCGACGATGCTCGGGGCGACCACGAGGGCCCGGGCGTCGGCGGGGACGCGGACGCCCTCGTCGAGGAGGAGCCGGACGCGTACCCGGGTGCCCTGCGGCTCCACGGATTCGACCTCGCCGACGCGTACGCCGAGGACGCGCAGGTCGGAGCCCGCGTAGATGCCGACGGTACGGTCGAACCAGGCGGTGATGCGGGTGCCGTCGTCGTCGAGGACGCGGACGGCGACGAGACCGCAGGCGGCGAGCAGCGCGAGGGCGAGCCCGGCGGCGAGGGGTTTTCCGGGTCTGGTCATCATTCACCGCTCCCCTTGGCCGTCGCCTTCTGTTTCGGCGGCAGGCATCCGGTCGTGGGCTGCGAGGTCTCGGGCAGATAGGCGCGGGGCACCACGCCGCACAGGTAGCTGTCGAACCAGCGGCCGCTGCCGAGGGTGTTGCCGACGAGCCGGTAGTACGGGCCGATGAGTGCGAGGGTCTTGTCGAGCTGGCCGCTGTTCTTCTCCAGGACTCCGGTGACGCGGCTGAGGGCCTTGAGGGTGGGGCCGAGCTGCCGGTCGTTGTCGCCGACGACTCCGCTGAGTTCGGTGCCGAGCGCCCTGCTGCCCTTGAGGAGGGCGCGGATGGCGTCGCGGCGCTTCTGTAGTTCGCCGAGCAGGGAGCCGCCGTCCTCGATGAGGGTCTCGAAGCTGGACTTCTTGTTCTCCAGGGTCTTGGTGAACTTCGCGCTGTTCGCCAGGAGCCGGGCGAGTTCGGTGTCGCGCTTGGAGACGGACTTCGACAGTTCGGAGAGGCCGGTGGCGGCGTTGCGGACGTGCGGGGGCGAGTTCTTGAAGGTGTCGGAGATCGTCTCGAAGCTCTCCGCGAGCTGGGCGGTGTCGATGGCGTCGACGGTGCCGCTGAGGTCCTGGAAGGCCTGGGTGACGTCGTACGGGGAGGTGGTGCGCGACTGCGGGATGCGGGTTCCCGGGTCCTGCCGGCCGGAGCCCAGCGGGTCGAGCGCCAGGTACTTCTCACCGAGGAGGGTCTTGATGGCGATGGCGGCGGTGGACCGGTCGCCGACCCAGGCGTCGCCGACCTCGAACGTCACCTTGACCTTGGCGCCGTCGAGGGAGACCTCGGTGACCTGGCCGACCTTGACGCCGGCGATACGGACCTCGTCGCCGGTGTCGAGTCCGGCGGCCTCGGAGAAGTCGGCGCTGTAGCTGGTGCCGTCGCCGACGAGGGGCAGCCGTTCCACGTTGAACGCCAGGGCGGCGAGCAGGGCGAGGAGGACCAGTCCGGCGACGGCGACCGGGTTGCGGTCCTTGACCGGCTTGAGCCGGGGGCGGGGGCTCATCCGCGGCACCTCGGTTCGGTCACGGCGATCCCGGTCGGCGGCTTCGAGCCGTCGGAGGTTCCCACGCCGGTCACGCGCGCCTCGCAGAGGTAGAGGTTGAACCATGATCCGTACGAGGAGAGCCGGGCCAGGGCGGTCATCTTGGCGGGGGTGTTGGCGAGGAAGGACTCGATGGCGGGGGTGTGCTCGCCGAGGGTCCCGGAGAGCCGGCCGAGTTCGCGGATGTCCTTCTTGAGGGGGGCCCGCGCCTCCTGGAAGAGGCCCGCGGTCGTCGTGGTGAGGGCGCCGATGGCCTGGACGGCCTCACCGAGGGGCTTGCGGTCGGTGTTGAAGCCGGTGACGAGTTTCTGGAGGGTGACGACGAGGTCGTCGAAGGCGGCCTCGCGGTTGTTGAGGGTGGTGAGGACGGTGTTGAGGTGGGTGACGACCTGGCCGATGACCTCGTCCTTGGCGGCGACCGTCCGGGTGAGCGAGCCGATGTGGCGCATGAGGCTGTCGACGGTGCCGCTCTCGCCCTGGAGGACCTGCACGAGCGATCCGGCGAGGTCGTTGACGTCGGCGGGCGAGAGCCCCTCGAAGAGCGGCTTGAATCCGTTGAAGAGCAGGGTCAGGTCGAGGGCGGGGGTGGTGCGGTCGAGCGGGATGGTGGCCCCCTCCGCCAGGCTTCCCGCCAGGTCGCCGCTGCCCCGGCCGAGGGAGACGTAGCGCTGTCCGACCATGTTGAGGTACTTCACCGCGGCGGTCGCCGAGCGGGGCACGGAGCGGTCGTCGCGGACCGAGAAGGTGACCTGGGCGGTGCGCCGTTCGACGACGCGGACGTCGGTCACCTCGCCCACCTTCACTCCGGCGATGCGCACCGAGTCGCCCTTGACGAGCCCGGTGACGTCGGTGAACAGCGCCTTGTACGAGTGGGTGGCGGAGCCGACCCCGGTGTTCGCGATGCTGAGGCCGAGGAGGGTGGTGGCCAGCGCCGTGACCAGGACGAACGCGAGGGACTTCAGGAGCGTGCCGGTCAGTCCGCGCCGGCGCGTGTGGGTGGGCCGCTTCGTCATCGGAGGGTCACCTCCGCGCCGCGGAACGCCGGGCCGACCAGCGTGCTGCTCCAGTCGGGCAGGTCGCCGGGCCGCTTCTTCGCCCCGGGGGCGAGGAGTTCGTTGAGGAGGTCGTTCTCCTGCGGGGAGTTGGCGGGGCCGAGGTCCTGGTCGGCCGCGGCGGAGGCCCGTGCGGCGGGTGCGACCGGGATGCCGAGGTAGGGCACGGGGTAGCAGCGCGGGCCGCCGCCGGAGCCGTACGACGGTGTGTCACGGCCGGGGACGTACGCGCCGCGCGCGGGCACGGTGGTGACGTCGACGTGGAGTCCCGGCTGGTTCGTGCCCTTGCCGAGGGCCTTGTCCATGGCGGGTACGAACTGGGCGAGGGTGCGCAGGGTGCAGGGGAAGGACGGCGCGTACTCGGCGAGCAGTTCCACGGTGGGACGGCTGGTGGCGCTGAGCCGGATGATGTTGTTCTTGTTCTGGCGCAGGAAGGCGGTCAGGTCCTGGGCCGTCCTCGTGGTGGAGCCGAGGGTGCCGGCGAGGTCGGCCTCCTTCTCGGCGAGGGTGCCGCTGGTGGTGGTGAAGTCGGTGAGCGCCGTGACGATGTCCGGGGCGGCGTCGGCGTAGAGGTGGCTGACCTTCACGAGTTCTTTCAGGTCGCGGGTGAGGGCGGGCAGTTGGGGGTTGAACTCCCGGAGGTGGGCGTCGAGCAGGGTGAGGGTGTCACCGAGCTTGTCGCCGCGCCCCTCCAGGGCCTGGGAGACGGCCGACAGGGTCGCCGAGAGCTTCTGCGGCTGGACGGCGGTGAGCAGGGGCAGGACGTTGTCGAGGACCTGCTGCAGTTCGACGGCGTTGCTGGAGCGGTCCTCGGGGATGACGGCGCCGGGGCCCAGCGGGCCGGCGGTGGAGTCGCCCGGCGGTACGAGGGCGACGAACCGTTCGCCGAAGAGGGTCGTGGGCAGCATCTGGGCGCGCACGTCGGACGGCACGTGGCGCAGGGTGCCGGGCCGCATGGCGAGGGTGAGGCGGGCTCCGCCGTCGATGGCGTCGATGGCGCGGACCTCGCCGAGGACGACGCCGCGGAGCTTCACCTCGGCACCGAGGTGCATCTCGTTGCCGACGCTTCCGGTCTCGACGACGATCGGGTCGGAGTCGGTGAACTTCTTGTCGTAGACGGCGACCGCGAGCCAGGCGAGCAGGGCGGGCACCAGCAGGAAGACGACGCCGGCGAACCGGCGGCGCAGGGTCTCGGCACGTGAGTCGCTCATCTCACCCCGCCACCTTCACGGTCGTGGTCGCGCCCCAGAGGGCCAGCGACAGGAAGAAGTCGGTGACGCTGATCAGGACGATGGCGTTGCGTACGGAACGGCCGACCGCGATGCCGACGCCGGCGGGGCCGCCGGAGGCCCGGAAGCCGTAGTAGCAGTGGGCGACGATCACCATCACGCTGAAGATCAGCACTTTCAGCACCGAGAGCAGGACGTCCGTCGGTGACAGGAAGAGGTTGAAGTAGTGGTCGTACGTGCCCTGGGACTGGCCGTTGAACAGGACCGTCACATAGCGCGAGGCCAGGTAGGAGGAGAGCAGGCCGATCGCGTACAGGGGGACGATGGCGACGACGCCGGCGATGATGCGGGTGGTGACCAGGTACGGCATGGAGCGGATGCCCATGCCTTCGAGGGCGTCGACCTCCTCGTTGATGCGCATGGCGCCGAGCTGTGCGGTGAATCCGGCGCCGACGGTGGCGGAGAGGGCGAGCCCGGCGACGAGCGGCGCGATCTCGCGGGTGTTGAAGTAGGCGGAGACGAAGCCGGTGAACGCCGCGGTGCCGATCTGTTCCAGGGCGGCGTAGCCCTGGAGCCCGACGACGGTGCCGGTGAAGAGCGTCATCGCGATCATGACGCCGATGGTGCCGCCGATGACACCGAGGCCGCCGGAGCCGAAGGCGACCTCGGCCAGCAGCCGTTGCACCTCCCTGAGGTAGCGGCGCAGGGTCCGCGGGACCCAGAGCAGGGCCTTGACGTAGAACAGGAGCTGGTCACCGGACCGGTCGAGCCAGACGAACGGGGAGGCCATCGGTCTCAGCCTCCCTTCGGCGGGACGATCTGCAGGTAGATGCCCGTCAGCACCATGTTCACGAAGAACAGCAGCATGAAGGTGATGACGACGGACTGGTTGACGGCGTCGCCGACCCCCTTGGGGCCGCCGCGGGGGTTGAGTCCCCGGTAGGCGGCGACGATGCCGGCGATGAACCCGAAGATCAGGGCCTTGAGTTCGCTGATGTAGAGGTCGGGCAGCTGGGCGAGGGCGGAGAAGCTGGAGAGGTAGGCGCCGGGGGTACCGCCCTGGAGGATGATGTTGAAGAAGTAGCCGCCGAGCGTGCCGACGACGGAGACCATCCCGTTGAGCAGGACGGCGACCGCCATGGTGGCGAGGACGCGTGGGACGACCAGCCGCTGCACGGGCGAGACACCCATGACCTCCATCGCGTCCAGCTCCTCCCGGATCTTGCGGGAGCCGAGGTCGGCGCAGATGGCGGAGCCGCCGGCGCCGGCGATCAGGAGGGCCACGATGAGGGGGCTGGCCTGCTGGATGACGGCGAGGACGCTGGCACCGCCGGTGAACGACTGGGCCCCCAGCTGCTGGGTGAGCGAGCCGACCTGGAGGGCGATCACGGCGCCGAACGGGATGGAGACGAGCGCGGCCGGCAGGATGGTGACGCTGGCGACGAACCAGAACTGCTCGACGAACTCCCGGAACTGGAAGGGTCGCCGGAAGACGGCCCTGGTCACTTCGGCGGCGAGGGCGAAGAGCCGGCCGGTCTGCCGCAGCGCACCGGTGATCACGAGCCGCTCCCGGTGAGCCGCTGCCGCTGGGGCAGGGTGTACGCCGCGTCCCTGGCGTAGGTGTCGCGGATGGCGGCCTGGGCGGCGTGCGGCAGCCGGTCGAGCATGCCGAGGACGCGCTCGCGGCGGCGTCCGACCGCGGCGCGCGGCGGGAGGCCGGGCGAGGGTTCCAGCTGCGGGACGATGACGCGGGGCGCCGCCGGGAGGGTGGCGGGGTTGTCCAGCTCGGCGGCGAGCAGGGCGGCGTCCTTCTCCTCGGACATGCCGATCGGGCCCTCGCGGCGGCCGGCGAGGAACTGGGTGACGACCGGTTCGTCGCTCGTGAGGAGGACCTCGCGCGGCCCGAAGGTGACCAGGTTGCGCCGGAAGAACATCCCCATGTTGTCGGGGACCGTGGCGGCGATGTCCAGGTTGTGGGTGACGATCAGCATCGTCGCGTCGATGCGCGCGTTGAGGTCGATCAGGAGCTGCGACAGGTAGGCGGTGCGGACGGGGTCGAGGCCGGAGTCCGGTTCGTCGCAGAGGACGATCTGCGGGTCGAGCACCAGGGCCCGGGCCAGGCCGGCGCGCTTGCGCATGCCGCCGCTGATCTCGCCCGGCAGCTTCCCCTCCGCGCCCAGCAGGCCGACGAGTTCGATGCGCTCCATCACAATGCGCCGGATCTCGGACTCCCGCTTGCGGGTGTGCTCGCGCAGCGGGAAGGCGATGTTGTCGAACAGCGTCATGGAGCCGAAGAGAGCGCCGTCCTGGAACATGAGGCCGAAGAGTTTCCGGGTCTCGTAGATGTCCCGTTCCGGGCTGCTCACCATGTCGACGCCATTGATGAGAACACGGCCCTGCTGGGGTTTCAGCAGCCCGATGAGTGATTTCAGGAAGACCGTCTTCCCGGTTCCGGAGGGGCCGAGCATCACGCTCACCTCTCCGGCCGGCAAGGTCAGGTTCACGTCCTGCCAGATATTCTGCTTGCCGAAGGACATGGTCAGACCCTCAACGACTACTTCGATTCCCATCCCACCTCCAGCAAGCGTGCGTCGGGGGTGCGCCGCGGGCGCACGTTAAGTCGGTGCGGATCACTTGGACAAGAGGCGTGGCGCAAAATCCTTGATCCGCTTCTGTATTTGTCACCACGGAGACAAAGACTGGGTTCGACTTTGTCTGCTCGGAGACACACGGATGGGCCGACCTGCGACTCTGATCGTCGCCACGGGAACGTTACGGCCGAGTAACCTCCCCCGGCAATACCGGATCCGGAGTTTTCGGGGACAGCGGCGAGGCGGCCCGGCGTTTATCAGGCGGGAGACAATCTCATTCCGCCGCTTGTCACCGGCGAGAGTAATGCAGAATCCAGCCATCCCTGATCGATCATTATTGTCGACATTGCGCACCGTGGAACCAAGGCGATTCCGGCCACCGCTCACCCGCTTGACAGGCGATGAGGCTTCTTCAAAGAATCATGGACTGCGGCATTGTTCAGCTAAGTTTCTCGCAAGTAACGTCAGGTTTCGCGGCCGAGAAATACCGGGCCGCCGGCCGCTACCCCCACCGCGGCCGCACCCTCAGCTGGTCAATCCTCAAGGAGAGTCCGGGACCCATGAAGAAGCAGATCAGAAACTTCGCCGTCGTCGCCGGGGCGGCCACCGCCGCGTTCGCCCTCGCCGCCGGCCCGGCCTCGGCCGTGCCCTCGACGGTCTGGACCGTCAACCCGACGCCCGCCAGCTTCACCGCGGCCAACAGCGGCAACGTCGTCCTGAGCGTCAACGGCATCGCCATGACGTGTACGAACTCGAAGGCCTCGGGCACCATGGCGAGCGCCACCGGCAACCCGGCGACCGTCGCCTCCATCAGCGCCATCGCCTTCGGCGCCACCGGCGCGCCCTGCACCAGCGTCCTCGGCAACGTGACCACCGTCGCGACCACCCCGTGGACCCTCGTGGCACAGGACTACACCGCCGCGACCGGGGTCACCAAGGGCTACGTCGGCAACGTCGACGCCAAGGTGACGGTCGGCGCCTGCGTCTTCCGCGTGACGGGCAAGGCCTCCGGCACGTACACCAACTCGACGGGCAAGCTGGCGGTCAACAGCGTCACCGGCGAGCTCACCGTCGTCTCCTCGACCAACTGCGGCTCCGCCGTACCGGTCGGCGCCAAGCCGCTCTTCAAGGGCGACTACCTGGTCAAGGTGGCCAACACGACCACCATCCCGACGATCGTCGGCTCCAACCCGTAGGGCGCGAGAGCCCGCGTCCGCACCCCCGACGGCCTTCCTTTCGCGCCCGCGCACCCGACGCTCGCGCGCACGATCCGAGCGGAGCACCAGATGAGAGGCCAGCGAGCCGCCCTGCGGCCCTCCCGCGCCCAGACGCGCGGCGCGGCGATCGCCGCACTCGTGGCACTCGCCCCCCTTCTCCCCGCGGCTGCCGTGGCCCTGGGCTCACACGAGGTCGACACCCGGCTCCCCTACCTGTGCACCCTGCCCTCGGGCCCCCAGACCGCGACGGTACGGATCAGGGCGACCGTCCCCGACCGGGCGACCGTCGGCGAGACGATCGTGGCCGCCGACGTCAGCACGACCCTGGAACTCCCGGCCGCGGTCGCGGCCGAGCTCACCGCCCTCGGGGCCGCGACGGTACGGGCGGAGACGACGCTCACGGTCGGCGTGGGCCAGAACGGCGCGCGTACGGACGTCACTTGGCTCGGCACGGCCCAACCCGCCGCCGTCCCCGCCGAAGGCCCGCTCACGCTCACCGGCACCGGCGACGTCCCCGCCCTCACGACGGGCACCGCCGGCGACCTGACCCTCACCGCCGGAAACCTCGCTGTCGGCCTCGCCCCGAGCAAGGCCGACGGCACGCCCACCACTCCGGCGTCCCTCTCCGTCAGCTGCGTCCCCGCGCCGGACGCGGAAGGCCGGACGGCGCTCGCCGCGATCCCCGTGACGCCGGGCTCCGCCGCCACCACGAGCCCCGGCACGCCGTCCGTTCCCCCGACCGCCCCGTCCTCCTCCGCGCCTTCCTCCCCCTCGTCCTCGGCCGCCCCCTCCGGACAGCCGTCGTCGACTCCGGCGGGCCGGGAGACCGCGGGCGGGACAACGGGAGCACCGCCGGACCCGGCGTCCGTCACGGACGCGGGCAAGGGCCCGAGGGTGGCCACCAAGAACCCGCCCGGCACCGCCGGACGCCCGAAGGCACCGCCCTGCGTCACCGAGAAGCCGACCTCCACCTCGCTCTCCGCGTACATCACCGGCTACTCCAACGTGCGCAAGCTCGACGGGGCCTCGCTCATCCCGGTGTCCTGCGTCCAGCTCGAACAGGGCGAGCCGGTGATCGACTTCCGCCCGGACGGCACCCTGCACCTGCTCCAGAAGTCGGAGGGCTCACTCCGGTACCAGGGGCGCAAGCAGACCCCGCCCTTCACGTCCACCTTCCTGACCTTCGGCTTCGCGCCCACCACGGCGACCCTGGTGCTGGAGCAGGCGGGACCCCTGGTCGTCGAGTCGGACGTCCTCCTCGTCTTCCCCGACAACATCGCGGAGACCTACACCCGGGTCCCGCTCGTCCTGCGCGTTCTCGACGTCGAGGTCAACGGCACCCCGCTGGACGTCGGCCCCGACTGCCGCACGGTCACACCGCTCAGCTCCCCCGAGCCCCAGCCCTCCAAGTACCCCGGCGATCACCTGGTGCTGCTCGGCAAGGGACAGCTCCTCAACGGCACCGACGCCACCGGCTACGTCCTCACCAGTGGCGGCCCGCTCACCGGCGAGGTCACGGTCCCCGCGTTCAAGGGCTGCGGCACCGGCGGCGAGAACCTCGACCGCCTCCTCACCGCCTCCATCTCCGGCCCCGGCAACCACATCCGGCAGATCCAGGGCCAGACCTGCGCGGTGGGCGTGGAGGTGCCCACCGAGGGCCAGTGCACCGCGGACCGCCAGCCGTACGTGGTGCCCAAGCCGGAGCGCTGAGCCCGTACGCCCGCACCCCCGTACGTCCGCACTCCCCGTACGCCCTTGCCCCCCGTACGCCCGGCACCCTCCCGCGTTCCCACCCGTCGCACCCCCTCAACGGAAGGCATCGTCATGCCCCTCGTCTCCTCCCGCACGCGCCTCGCCACGCTCTCCGCCCTGACGGCGCTCGGCGCCTTCGCCTCCATCGGATCGGCGACGGCCGCCGACCCGCAGCTGAACGGCGGTTGGGGGCCGTCCACCCGCTGTCCCGTCGACGCCGGGGCCATGCTCGCCGCGGACGGTCTCGACACCTCGCCCCAGTGCGTCGCCTCCTCCTCCGCCAGCGGCTCCATCAAGCTGGGCAACACCGTCGTGCCCACCGGGAGCACCAACCTCCAGATCGGCGTCGTCCAGAACCCCGACGGCACCAGCACCGTCGCCGCCCCCGCCGGCGGCGCGCTCATCGCCGCCCCCGCCAACGTCCCCGGCGGCCTCCTCGGGCTGATGTGCCCCAGTGACATCCCGTTCATCTCCGACATCTGCCGGCAGCTGACCGACGCCAAGCTCAACAAGATCACCGCCACCATGGAGTCGGTCGGCACCCCCTCCGACTTCGACCAGATCGCGGGCGTCCTCACCGACAAGCCGATCGTGTCCATCCCGGTCCGCATCCACCTGGAGAACCCGTTCCTCGGCAGCAACTGCTACATCGGGACGAAGGCCAACCCGATCATCCTGCGCCCGAGCAACCTCACGTCGCCCGACTTCGGCGTCGAGCGCTTCAACGGCGACGGCTCCCCGAACGAGGAGGGCGACATGAGCCGTCTCAACCTCCTCGGCTCCACCCAGAGCGACAAGACCTTCGCCGTCCCCGGCGCCAGCGGCTGCGGCCTCGGCTGGTTCGGCCTGATCGACGCCGCCGTCAACCTCAAGACCGGGCTGCCCTCCGCCGCAGGGAAGAACAGCCTCACCCTCAACAACACCCGGACCCACCTGACGGGCCTCTTCGCCCCCGGTCTCGCCGCCCCCGACGCCGGCAAGGTCCTCTCCCGGAACTGGCACTCCGCGGTCCGGTAACAGCCACCCAGGGTCGATTCCCGGCCTACTAGGTAAGCGCGTACCCCTCCGGCACGCCAACTCTTGCTCAACGTGTGTACAGCACACAGCGGTTGACTTAGCTTCATCAGTCCACGTAGGTACGCACCTGACGACCACGGCGGCGCCCACCACGCCAGGCTGGGCTCCGCACCGTCGCTCCCCCACCGGTCGCGTAGGAGAGCAAGGGATCGGTTCATGCCCGCAATCGCCCATTCACCGGACATCGGTGAACCGCTCGAACCGCTCCCCAGGGAGTTCGCCGCCCTGATGAGGCCGGAGATCCCCGGCCTCATCAAGGAGATCGGCATGGAGGTCCAGCGGACCTATCCCGTGTACGCCCATCTCTTCAACGGGCCGCACTCGGACGCGATCCGCCAGGGTGTGGAGCAGGCGCTCGCCGCCTTCGTGGAACGGGTCGCCGACCCCGGGACCAACTCGGCCCTCAGGGACGAACTGCTCCGCAAGTTCGGCCGGGTGGAGGCCTACGAGGGGCGCGACCTCGACACGCTGCTGGGCGCCTACCGCCTGGGCGCGCGCGTCGCCCTGCGCCGGGCCAAGATCATCGGACGTACGTACAACCTCTCCCCCACCCTGATCCTCGCCTTCGCGGACGCCCTCTTCGCCTACGTCGACGAGCTGGAGGCCCTGTCCCGCGAGGGCTACGTCATGGTCCAGACCCGCGCGGTGTCCGATGTCGCCGCGCTGCGAAGACAGTTACTCCACCTGGTCGTCGCAGGGCCGCCGCTGCCCCGGGCGACGATCGCCGAGCTGTGCCGGGACGCCTCCTGGCAGCTCCCCGCGGAATGCACCCTGGTCGCCCTGCGCCCGCCGCTCGCCGAACTCGTCCAGGCGGGGCTCGACCGGGACGTCCTCGCCGACCTCACCCTTCCCCAGCCGTATCTGCTCATCCCCGGCCCCCTGACCGCCGACCGTCTCACGATGCTCGGCTCCGCCCTGGCCGGCACCTCGGCCGTCGTCGGACTGACCGTGCCGCCCTCGCAGGCCGCCCACTCGATCCGCTGGGCCCGGCGCGTCCTCCAGCTCATCGACGACGGCATCGTCGCCGACGCGCCCCTCGTGCACTGCGAGGACCACCTGACAACGTTGTGGCTGCTGTCCGACCCGGCCCTGGTGACCCAGCTCGCCCAGCGTGAACTCGCCCCGCTCGACGAGCTGTCCGGCACCCGGCGCGACCGGCTGATCGAGACCCTGCGCGTCCACGTCTCCACCCGCGCACCCGCCGAGCAGGTCGGCGAGATGCTGGGCGTGCACGCCCAGACGGTCCGCTACCGGCTGCGGAACCTGGACAGCCACTTCGGCGACCGGCTCGTCGACCCCGACCACCGCTTCGCGCTCGAAGCGGCCCTGCGCGCGCTCCACCTCGGCCGGAGACGGACGGACTGACCCGGGCACGCACGCGTTCCTCCCGCGTCGCGGCCCCGGCGGTACGTGCGCCCGCCTACGCCGTCCTGGGTGTGAGACGGCAGCGGGCCGGGCCCGCCGCCTGCAGGGTGATCGCGGGCGCGACGGGCACCACGGTGTCGACGGCCTCGAGGTCATAGCGCTGGAGGAGCATCGCCAGGGCGATCACCGACTCCAGCATCGAGAAGTGCTGACCGATGCACGCGCGCGGGCCGCCGCCGAAGGGGAACCAGGCGTAGCGCGGACGGGCGGCCTCCGCCTCGGGCGTGAAGCGGTCGGGGTCGAAGCGCTCCGCGTCCTCCCAGTAGTCCGGGTGACGGTGGGTGACCCAGGGGGCGACGATCACGTCCGCGCCCGCCGGGATGTCGACGCCGTCGATCCGGGTCGCCTCGACCGCCCGGCGCCCGATGACCGCGGCCGCCGGGAAGAGCCTCATGGCCTCCTTGAGCACCTGGGTCACGTACGGCAGCGCGTCGAGGTCGGCGGCGCCGGGGGTACGGCCGGCGAGGACCCGGTCGACCTCCTCGTGGGCCCTCTTCCGCTCCTCCGGGTGGAGGGCGAGCAGATGGAGGGCGAAGCCGAGGGAGGTGGCGGTGGTCTCGTGGCCGGCGAGCAGGAAGACGAGGACCTGCTCGCGCAGCTCGGTCGCGTCGAAGCTGCCGTCCTCGGCGCTCTCGGCCTCGACGAGCAGCGTCAGCAGGTCCTGGCCGTCGCCGGGGGCGGCCGCGCCGGAGCCGCGCCGCTCGGCGATGATGCGGTCGCAGACCTCGTACAGCGCCCGGTGGACGGCGGCCGCGCGGCGGTTGCCGGGGGTGGGCCAGTCCCGGGGGACGTTGAGCGGGGAGTAGCCGCGCCGGAGCACGTACGCGCCGACCTCGGGGAAGGCGGTCGCGACGATCTCCACGGCCGCGTCGACGTCCGTACCGAAGAGGATGCGGGCGACGGCGCGCAGGGCGAGGCGGGCCATGTCCTCGAGGACGTCGACGGGCTCGGTGCCGGCGTCCCGCCACTCGTCGGCGAGGGTGGCGACCTCGGCGGCGACGGCGGCGGCGTAGCCGTCGACGCGGCGGCGGGTGAAGAGGGGCTGGACGAGCCGGCGCTGGCGGAGGTAGTCCTCGTCCTGGCTGGTGAGCAGCCCGTTGCCGAAGGACTCGCGGACCTCCTGGTAGAAGGCGTTGTCCTTGCGGAAGTTGGCGGAGTCCCCGGCGAGGACCTGCTGCGCCCCGGCGGCGGAGAAGACGCCGTACATCGTGGCGCGGACGCCGGGCGGTCCCGCGGTGATCCGTACGACGTCGCCGTGCTCGCGGCGGGCACGGAGGAAGGTGTCCAGCGAGTCCTTCTTGAGGTCGAGCAGGGAACCGAGCAGGGGCAGTCCCGCGAGTTCGGGTGCTTCGGTGCCGCTGTGGGCCATGGACGGTTCCCCCTCGGTCGTCGGTCGCGGGGCGATTGTCCCGCAGGAGGTGACTCACGGGTAGGGATGCCCGAACGCGCGACCGGATCTGGCCTGTTGGCTTGATCCGGGCGACTGTCAGTGGGGTCTGAGAGGCTCGTCCCATGGAGCGACCCGAGATGACCCTGCAACTGACCATCGACTGCGCGGACCCGCAGCGCCTGGTGCCGTTCTGGCTGGAGGCCCTGCGGTACATCCCGGACCCGCCGCCCGAGGGCCACGCCAGCTGGCGGGCGTACTGGGAGGCGATCGGGGTCCCGGAGGACGAGCTGGGCGAGGACGCAGGGGAGCTCCCGGAGTCGATCGTGGACCCGAAGGGCATGGGTCCCCGGGTCTGGTTCCAGCGGGTCCCGGAGCCGAAGACGGTCAAGAACCGCGTCCATCTGGACCTGAAGGTCGGCGGAGGCCGCGGGGTGCCGCTCGCGCTGCGCCGCGAGCGGGTGGACGGCGAGGTGACACGGCTCACGGCCCTCGGCGCGACGATCCTGTACGCGATGGACGAGCCGAACGGCATGGACTACTACGCGGTGGTCCTCCAGGACCCCGAGGGCAACGAGTTCTGTCTCGTCTGACGCCCCGGCCGGGAGGGCGTGGCGGGGGCGGGGGGGGAAGCCGGCAGACCGCTTCGCGCGGACGACGAGGAACAGGAGGCCGAGGTGGCCGAGACGACGGTGGCCGAGGTGATGGCCGAGCTGGCCGCGCTGGAGGACCCGAAGGCGCGCGCGGTGAACGAGAGGCACGGTGACGACCACGGGGTGAACCTCGGCAAGCTGCGCACGGTCGCTAAGCGGCTCAGGACGCAGCAGGACCTCGCGGAGCGGCTCTGGGAGACGGAAGACAGCGCGGCGCGGCTGCTGGCGCTGCTGATCTGCCGGCCGAAGGCCTTCGGCCGGGACGAGCTGGACGCCATGCTCCGCGGGGCGCGCACGCCCAAGGTGCACGACTGGCTCGTGAACTACGTGGTGAGGAAGAGCACCCACGCCGAGGAGCTGCGGGTGGCGTGGACGGGCGACCCGGATCCGGTGGTCGCGAGCGCCGGCTGGGCCCTGACCACCGAGCGGGTCGGGAAGCGGCCCGAGGGGCTCGACCTCGACGGGCTGCTCGATGTCGTCGAGGCGGAGATGAAGGACGCCCCGGACCGTCTGCAGTGGGCGATGAACCACTGTCTGGCCCAGATCGGGATCGAGCGCCCCGAGCTGCGTGCCCGGGCGCTGGACATCGGTGAGCGCCTTGAGGTCCTCAAGGACTATCCGACGCCGCCGGGCTGCACGTCTCCCTTCGCGCCCGTGTGGATCACGGAGATGGTGCGCCGCCGGGAGGGGACGTAGAACGTAGAACACAGCCCTCCGACCCGAGAGCGTGGCGCAACGCACGCCCGAACCGTGCCCGCTGTGTCAGACCCGGGCCCTAGCCTTGGACACATGTCCCATCACCACAGAGAGACCCTCAGCGCCGAAGCCCTGAACGATGCCATTCGCACCTTGTGGGTGCGCGCAGGCGAGCAGCAGCGCTCCCTGACAGCCGACGAGCAGCGGATCTACCAGGTACTTGTGACGGCGTGGGCCGAGGCGACGCCGCCCGAGCAGAGGCTCGCCGCCTGAGCTACGGCCGCCACTCGGCGCGGTAGTCGGGGTGCCCGGCGTAAGGCAGAGCCAGGACCCGGATCGTCCACTCAGGCGTCACCGGCGGAGCCGTGAACCGGGCGCCGGTGTCGTCGTGGACCCAGCGCTCGCCGTCGGCTTCCGTGACCGGCCCCATCCGGCGGAGGGCACACGACCCGGTGAAGGCGTGCTCGCCGCCGGGGCCGCACACGGGCGGGCAGGTGACAGCAGAGGCTTCGAGCAGCTGCCGCTTCGACATGACCTCGGTCACCACCCGCGCCTTGGCGATCCGCAGGTGCGGATCGCCGCCGATCTCCCACGGGCGGAGGATGCCGTCGGCGTCGCCGAGCCGGACCGCGGTCGCGATCTCCTCCTCGTAGCGGGCCTTGAGAAATGCGATCAGGTCGTCCACGGGGCTCTCCAGAGGGCGTCCCGCCCCCTGCGTCACGACGGGGCGGGACCGACTGCCGCGTCAACCGGCAGGGGCGGATGGTCGGCTTCACTGTACGAGCATCCGCCGGCGGTCCGGGGGCGTTCCGCGAGGCACGGGGAGGGGCCCGCACCGGCGCGGTGCGAGCCCCTTTCCCGTGCCTCGCGGATGCGAGCCTCTTGCCGTGCCTCGCGGGTGCGGGCCTTCTTCCTCGGCCGTCCTCCGTGCGCGTCCCGCCGGGAGTGCCGGCCGCGCACCCGCCTACTTCGCGATGGCCCGGCTGATCACCATGCGCTGGATCTCGCTGGTGCCTTCGAAGATCGTGTAGATGGCCGCGTCGCGGTGCATGCGCTCCACCGGGTACTCGCGGGTGTAGCCGTTGCCGCCGAGGATCTGGATGGCCTGGGCGGTCACCGTCTTGGCGACCTCGCTCGCGTACAGCTTGGACATGGAGCCCTCGGCCGCGGTGAAGGGCTTGCCCGCCGTCGCCATCCAGGAGGCGCGCCAGACCAGGAGGCGGGCCGCGTCGATCTGGGTGGCCATGTCGGCGAGCTGGAAGGCGACGCCCTGGTTCTCGATGATCGGGCGACCGAACTGGACGCGGGTCCTGGCGTAGTCGAGGGCGACCTCGTACGCGGCGCGGGCCGTGCCGACGGCCATGGCGCCGACCGCCGGCCGGGAGGCCTCGAAGGTGGCCATGGCGGCGTTCTTCACGCGCTCGCCGCCGCCGGCCCTGGCCTTCTCACGGGCCCTGGCCAGGCGCTCGTCCAGCTTCTCCTTGCCCCCGAGGAGGCAGTGCCCGGGGATCCTGACGTCCTCCAGGACCACCTCGGCGGTGTGGGAGGCGCGGATGCCGTGCTTCTGGAACTTCTGGCCCTGCGAGAGGCCGGGGGTGTTCGGCGGCACGATGAAGGAGGCGTGGCCCTTCGAGCCGAGTTCCGGGTCGACGACCGCGACGACGACGTGGACGTTGGCGATGCCGCCGTTGGTCGCCCAGGTCTTGGTGCCGTTGAGCACCCACTCGCCGGTGGCCTCGTCGTACACGGCGCGGGTGCGCATCGAGGCGACGTCCGATCCGGCGTCGGGCTCGGACGAGCAGAACGCGGCGACCTTGACGTCGTTCGCGTCGCCGTACATCTGCGGGACCCAGGTGCCGATCTGCTCCTCGGTGCCGTTGGCGAGGACGCCTACGGCGGCGAGGCCCGTGCCGACGATGGAGAGGGCGATGCCCGCGTCGCCCCAGAAGAGCTCCTCCATCGCCATGGGGATGCCGAGACCGGTCGGGTCGAAGAACTGCTGGGCGTAGAAATCGAGCGAGTAGATGCCTATCTTGGCCGCTTCCTGGATGATCGGCCAGGGAGTCTCCTCACGCTCGTCCCATTCGGCGGCCGCGGGGCGCATCACGTCGGCGGCGAAGCCGTGGAGCCAGTCGCGGACCTGCTTCTGGTCATCGTTGAGTTCGAGCGTGAACTCGCCCATATTCCCTCCCAGCCGTACGTTACTTGCGGTAACACCAGTCTGTTACCGGTGGGTATGGGCTGTCAACCTGCAGTGGAGCGGTTCGGCCCGACCGGCATCGGACACCGGCCGGGTGTTACGTTGCGACAGCCTCACGAATCGCACGGGCGGGGAGACACGCTTATGGACATCGCACACCGGACCACCGGCCAGCAGACGCCCGCCGAGCAGCGGCGACGCGAGTTGCTGGAGGCGGCGGACCGGGTGGTGCTCCGGGACGGCCCCAAGGCGTCCATGAACGCGATCGCGGCGGAGGCGGGCATCACCAAGCCGATCCTCTACCGCCACTTCGGCGACAAGGGCGGCCTCTACCGCGCCCTCGCCATCCGGCACACGGACGCCCTCCTCGCCGCCCTGCGGGCCGCGCTCGACGCGCCGTCCGACCGCCGCCGCCGCGTCGAATCCACCCTCGACACCTACCTCGCCTCGATCGAGGCGATGCCCCAGGTCTACCGCTTCCTCATGCACCCGGCGGAGGAGTCGCACCAGACCGAGCAGGGCTTCGACGTCGGCCGCCACTCCGCGCCGCTCCTCCGGCGGATGGGCGAGGAGCTCGGCCAGGTCATCGCCGAGCGCGTCGACCTGGGCCCCGGCGCCGAGGCCCAGGCCCGGATCTGGGGGCACGGCATCGTCGGCATGATGCACGCGGCCGGCGACTGGTGGCTCGGCGAGCGCCCCTGCTCCCGCGCGGACCTCGTCCGCAGCCTGGCCGACCTCCTGTGGGGTCGCCTCGCCCAGGCACCGGACCGTCCCGGCGGCCCGGGGTTCTAGACCTTCCGCCGGGGCCGCGCGGCCCCGGCGCCCTCGGGACGCCGGTCCCGGAAGCCACGGCCCCGCCCTTCGGGACGCCGATGGCCCCGCTGCCGCCCCGCTGCCCCGAGCGGCCTCCGGGCCCCTCGGGGCAGCGGCTCGTCAGCCCTCCAGCACCCCGGCCCCGCTCCCCCACGGCTGCTTGCGGATCGCGCGGATCAGACGTGACTTGCGCCACCCCGTGACGTGGTCCGCGTAGACCCCGCCGTCCAGGTGGTCGGCCTCGTGCTGGAGGCAGCGGGCGAAGAAACCCGTCCCCTCCACCCGTACCGGCGTCCCGTCCAGCCGTACGCCCTCCACCACCGCGCGGTCGTGACGGGGCGTCGGAGCCTCCAGGCCCGGCAGCGAGAGGCAGCCCTCGGGCCCCCGGAAGACATCGCCGTCCGCCTCGACCAGGCGCGGGTTCACGACATGTCCCAGGTGGCGGGTCTCCTCGTCGTCGGGGCAGTCGTACACGAAGACCCGCAGGCCCACGCCCACCTGGTTCGCCGCCAGGCCGACGCCGTTCGCCGCGTACATCGTGGCGAACATGTCCTCGACGAGCCGGGCGAGTTCGGGCCCGAAGTCGGTGACGGGCGCGCAGGGTGTGTGCAGCACGGGGTCGCCGAGCAGGGTCATCGCTCGGACCTGGCCGGAACTGCCGGGGATGGGGCGGTTTCGCATGGCGGTAAGGGTACGGTCCGCCGTGACCTGGCTGTTTCGCGCGGCCGCTCGGCGGTGCCGCTGTTCGGGCTGCTGGCCGGATCTCGATAGGCTGAGCCCGGACCGACGCAAGGAGGAACAAGAACGATGTCAGGACACCCCGGTAATCCAGAGCCGCTGTCGCCGCGCGCCAAGCTGGCCGTGACGGCGGGCAGGGCCGCGGCCGCGGTGTCGCGTGCGGCGGGACGCGGCAGCGGATCGGTGATCGGCGGCAAGGTGGCGCTGAAGCTCGACCCCGACCTGCTGGGCCGGCTCGCACAGCATCTGGACGTCGTCCTGGTGTCGGCGACCAACGGCAAGACGACCACGACCCGGCTGATCGCGGAGGCCCTGCGCGCCGCCGGCCCCGTCGTGTCGAACGCCCTCGGCGCCAACATGCCCGCCGGCATCACCTCGGCACTGGCCGGCGGCTCGGAGTCCAAGTACGGAGTCATCGAGGTCGACGAGAAGTACCTCGCCGGCGTCGCCCGCGACACCACGCCCAAGGTGATCGCGCTGCTCAACCTCTCCCGCGACCAGCTCGACCGCGCCGCCGAGACCCGGATGCTCGCCGAGAAGTGGCGCGAGGGCCTCAACGGCACGAAGGCCGTCGTCGTCGCGAACGCCGACGACCCGCTCATCGTGTGGGCCGCCTCCTCCTCGCCGAACGTGGTGTGGGTCGCCGCCGGCCAGGAGTGGAAGGACGACGCCTGGTCCTGCCCCGCCTGCGGCGGTGTGATGCAGCGTCCGGGCGACGACTGGTTCTGCGGCGAGTGCGGCTTCCGCCGTCCCGCGCCGAGCTGGGCGCTCAGCGGCGACCACGTGCTCGACCCGCACGGTTCGGCCTGGCCGATCCGGCTCCAGCTGCCCGGCCGCGCCAACAAGGCGAACGCCGCGACCTCGGCCGCCGTCGCGGCCGTCTTCGGAGTGCCGCCGCAGGTGGCCCTGGAGCGCATGTACCAGGTGCAGGCCGTCGCCGGACGCTACGACGTCGTGTCCTTCCAGGGCCGTGAGCTGCGACTGCTGCTCGCGAAGAACCCGGCGGGCTGGCTCGAGACGTTCTCCCTCATCGACGGACCGCCCGCCCCGGTCATCCTCTCCGTCAACGCCCGCGGCGCCGACGGCACGGACACCTCCTGGCTGTGGGACGTGGACTACGGCCGGCTCGCCGGGCACCCGATCATGGTGATCGGCGACCGGAAGCTGGACCTCGCGGTCCGCCTGGAGGTCGCGGGTGTGGACTTCCGCGTCTGCGAGACGCTGGACGAGGCCGTCACGATGGCCCCGCCCGGGCAGATCGAGCTGATCGCCAACTACACCGCCTTCCAGGACGTCCGCCGCCGCGTCGGCAACTGACCCGTAGAGGACTTGCAGCATGAGTGACAGCAGCCTGCGCCTGGTCTGGGTCTACCCGGACCTGCTCAGCACCTACGGCGACCAGGGCAACGTCCTCGTCGTCCAGCGCCGTGCCGAACAGCGCGGCCTCAGCGTCGAGCGCGTCGACGTCCGCAGCGACCAGCCGATCCCGACCTCGGGCGACATCTATCTGATCGGCGGCGGTGAGGACCGTCCGCAGCGGCTCGCGGCCGAGCGGCTCCTCCGGGACGGCGGCCTGAGCCGCGCCGCCTCGAACGGCGCGATCATCTTCTCGGTCTGCGCCGGCTACCAGATCCTGGGCCACGAGTTCGTCAACGACGTCGGCGAGCGCCAGCCCGGCCTGGGCCTGCTCGACGTGATCACGACCCGCGGCGAGGGCGCCCGGTGCGTCGGCGACGTCCTCGGGGACATCGACCCGCGGCTCGGCCTGCCCCAGCTGACGGGCTTCGAGAACCACCAGGGCATCACCCATCTCGGCCCCACGGCCCGGCCGTTCGCGCGGACGGTGTTCGGCAAGGGCAACGGGACCGGCGACGGCACCGAGGGCGCGTACAACGACACCGTCTTCGGTACGTACATGCACGGCCCCGTCATGGCCCGCAACCCGCAGATCGCGGACCTGCTCCTGAAGCTGGCCCTCGACGTGAACGCGCTGCCGCCGACGGACGACCGCTGGTACGAGGCGCTGCGCGCCGAGCGCATCGCGTCCGCCACGCAGCCCGCGTAGCGGTACCGCTGCCCGTCCGGGACGGGCCAGGAGGGCGACACGCGCGCCGTCGCCGGTCCCTCGTACGAACGTACGTTGTCCACTGTGCGGACATCCGGTTCGGCCCCGCCACCCTGCGACGATAGGGTGGCGGGGATCCAGCCGGACGACGTGGTCCGGGAGTCGGCCCACGTTGCAAAGGTTTTTGGGCTATGCGCATTGGCGTGCTCACCTCCGGCGGAGACTGCCCCGGTCTGAACGCTGTCATCCGTTCCGTCGTGCACCGCGCCGTCGTCGACCACGGCGACGAGGTCATCGGCTTCCACGACGGGTGGAAGGGCCTCCTGGAGTGCGACTACCGCAAGCTCGACCTCGAGGCGGTGGGCGGCATCCTGGCCCGCGGCGGCACCATCCTCGGCTCCTCGCGGGTCCAGCCCGCGCACCTGGTCGACGGCGTCGAGCGCGCCCGCGGCCATGTGGCCGACCTGGGGCTCGACGCGATCATCCCGATCGGCGGCGAGGGCACCCTCAAGGCCGCGAACCTGCTCTCCGAGGCGGGTCTCCCGATCGTCGGCGTCCCGAAGACGATCGACAACGACATCGCCTCCACCGACGTCACCTTCGGCTTCGACACGGCCGTGACCGTCGCCACCGAGGCCCTCGACCGGCTCAAGACCACCGCCGAGTCGCACCAGCGCGTCCTCGTCGTCGAGGTCATGGGCCGTCACACCGGCTGGATAGCGCTGCACTCCGGCATGGCCGCCGGCGCGCACGCCGTGGTCGTCCCGGAGCGCCCCTTCGACATCGACGAGCTGACCGCACGGGTCGGCGAGCGCTTCGAGGCCGGCAAGCGGTTCGCGATCGTGGTCGTCGCCGAGGGCGCGAAGCCGCGCGAGGGCTCGATGGACTTCAAGACCGCCGGCACCGACATCTACGGCCACGAGCGGTTCACCGGGATCGCCAACCAGCTCTCCGTGGAGCTGGAGCGGCGCCTGGGCAAGGAGGCCCGTCCGGTGATCCTGGGTCATGTGCAGCGCGGCGGCACCCCCACCGCGTACGACCGCGTCCTCGCGACCCGCTTCGGCTGGCACGCGGTCGAGGCGGCGCACCGCGGCGAGTTCGGCATGCTGACGGCCCTGCGCGGCACGGACATCACCATGGTCCCGCTGGCCCGCGCCGTGGAGAGCCTCAAGACGGTCCCCGCCGAGCGCTATGCCGAGGCGGAGTGCGTGATCTGACGCTCGTCCGCGCGGACGCGTTCGCGTGACACCGCCCCCGGTCGCAGTCGCGGCCGGGGGCGGTTCTAGTCTGGTGCGGACAACAAGCGCGAATCGGGCTCCAGGAGTGCACACGATGGATCACAGCGGGCACGGCATGACCACGGATCTGCCGCCGTTCACGCTGGGGCGGGGCCTGGAGTTCTCTCCCGACCTGTTCTTCCTGATCGGCTGCCTCGCGGCGCTCGGTCTGTACGGCTGGGGCGTGGCGCGGCTGCGGCGGCGCGGGGACGCGTGGCCGGTGAGCCGGACGGTGTTCTTCACGGTCGGCGTGCTGACCATCGCGCTCGTGATGTGCACCAGGCTCAACGACTACGGCATGGTCATGTTCAGCGTGCACATGGTGCAGCACATGGTGATCTCCATGCTGTCGCCGATCCTGCTCCTTCTCGGCGCTCCGGTGACGCTGGCCCTGCGGGCGCTGCCGGTGGCGGGCCGGGGCTCGACGGGGCCGCGCGAGCTGCTGCTGAAGCTGCTGCACAGCCGGTACATGAAGGTGATCACGCACCCCGGCTTCACGATCCCGATGTTCATCGCGAGCCTGTACGCGCTCTACTTCACGCCGCTCTTCGACTTCCTGATGGGCTCCAAGCCGGGCCACATCGGGATGATGGTCCACTTCCTGATGGTGGGCGTGGTCTTCTTCTGGCCGATCATGGGCGTCGACCCGGGCCCGCACCGGCCGGGCTATGTGATGCGGATGCTGGAGCTGTTCGCGGGGATGCCGTTCCACGCCTTCTTCGGCATCGCGCTGATGATGGCCTCGGAGCCCATGGTCAAGGCGTACGAGAACCCGCCGGCCTCGCTGGGGATCGACGTGCTCACCGACCAGAACGCGGCGGGCGGCATCGCCTGGGCGTTCAGCGAGATTCCGTCGGTGCTGGTGCTGATCGCGCTGGTCTACCAGTGGTACCACTCCGAGCAGCGGCAGGCGGTCCGCCAGGACCGGGCCGCCGACCGGAACGGGGACAAGGAGCTGGAGGCGTACAACGCGTACCTCGCCTCGCTCCAGACCCGTCGGTGACGCTCGGCGTGCGGTGAGCCGTGCCCTTCCGGGCCCGGCGCGGGACCTCGTACGGGGTCCGGCGCCGGGCCCGGCCCCGTTTCCGGCGTACGCCGGAGCGTCCGGGGAGTAGCGCGCGCCCCGCTCGGGGGGTCACGATGGGCTGGACGGCTTCCACGACCTCGGTCGGAAGGAGGGCGGACTGATGTCCGGTGGCACGAAGACGATGGCGGTGCTGACCTGCGCCGCGGTGGTGCTCACGACGGCGTACACGGTGGCGCTCGGCAGCAGCGGCTGGCTCTGGTTCGGCTCGGTGGTGCTCGGTGTGGCGACGATCGGCCTGGCCGCGTCGGACAGCGCGACCCCGGCCGGCCCACGCGGTCGGCCCCCGGCCGGTCCGGGCCCGGCAAACCCCTGAGCCGCCCCGGCCGACCCGCCCCGCGCTCAGCTCCGCGGAGCGAGGACCACCCAGACCTGCCCCGGTGCGAAGGCCAGCGGCTCACCGCCCGGGGTCGTGAACGTGGTGCCCGACGTGGACGACGTCCGGGACCAGCGGGCCTCGTGCGCGCGCCCGTCGCGCAGGACCGTCGCGGTGCCCCTCCCGACGGTCTCGGTGTACGGGGAGACGGCGCCGGTCACGTCGTGGAACCGGGAGGGACGGACGGTGACGCGCTGGATCACCACGGTCGACGGGGCCACGGGTCCCGTGTCGGTGGCCCGTGCCGCGCGGCCGTCCATCGCCACCCGCCAGGTCCGGTCGGAGGCGGACCAGGTGAAGGTGTAGCGGGCCGCCGGGTAGCGGACGGTCTCGGCGTCGGTCGGGGTGCCGCCCGCCGGGGCGGGGCCGAAGCGGAAGCCGATGTCCCGGGCGTCCTGGGGCTCGGAGACGGTGGCCAGCGCCCGCTCGGGGCGCAGATAGAGGTTGTGCGGGGCGGCCCGGTCCGGGGAGCGCCGGAAGGCGCCGGGGTCGGTGGTCTCGGTGACGGGGTGCAGCGGCGCGGCGTTCAGCAGGGGGTTCAGGGCGGACTGGGCCCCGGAGTAGGCGAGGACGGGGCGGCCGAAGGCGCCGAGCAGCTCCAGGTCGGATTCGCGGGCGCTGCGGACGGGTCCGACCAGCTCGGGGAGCCGGGACGCGTACACGGCGAGGAGGCGGGTCGCGCCGCCCTCGACCTGTTCGACGTAGACGAGATCGGCGGCGCCGAGACCGGTCTGGGGACGGGCCGCCGCCACGTTGTCGATCTTGACGGCGAGGACGGGCGCCGGCCGTGCCGGGAGCCCGGTGAACGGGGAGAGGCCGGTCGGCGCGGGCGCCGTCGTGGCGGGCGCGGGCGTCGTCGGGGCGGGCGTCGGCGTGGGCTCCGGCGGGCCGGAGTCGGAGCAGCCGTACAGCCCGGCCGCCGCCACCGCGCACAGCAGGGCGGTGAGGACGCGGCCGGGGCGCCTGGCTCCGCGCTCGCGTGTCATGGTGACGCTCCCCCACCAGTGGACCACGGGGCCGCACACGGATACAACGGGCTTGACGGACGACGAACGGGGGTCACGGGTGTTCTACCACCTGATGAAGTACGTACTGCTGGGGCCGCTCCTGAGGCTGCTCTTCCGGCCGCGCATCGAGGGTCTCGAGCACATCCCCGAGGAGGGTGCGGCGATCGTCGCGGGCAATCACCTCTCCTTCTCCGACCACTTCCTGATGCCGGTCGTGCTCGACCGGCGGATCACGTTCCTGGCGAAGCAGGAGTACTTCACGGGGCCGGGGATCAAGGGCCGGCTGACGGCCGCCTTCTTCCGTGCGGCCGGTCAGATCCCGGTGGACCGCTCGGGCAAGGAGGCCGGGAAGGCGGCGATCCGGGAGGGCCTCGGCGTGCTCGAACGGGGTGAGCTGCTCGGCATCTACCCGGAGGGCACGCGCTCGCACGACGGGCGGCTCTACAAGGGCAAGGTGGGCGTGGCGGTGATGGCGCTGACGGCCGGGGTGCCGGTGGTGCCCTGCGCGATGGTGGGCACCTTCGAGATCCAGCCGCCGGGGAAGGTCGTGCCGAGGATCCGCCGGGTCACCATCCGGTTCGGGACGCCGCTGGACTTCTCCCGCTTCGCCGGGTCGGCGGGCGAGAAGGCGGTGGTCCGCGCGGTGACGGACGAGATCATGTACGAGATCCTCCGGCTGTCCGGGCAGGAGTACGTGGACGACTACGCGGCGGTGGTGAAGGCGGCGGAGCCGGGGACCGACGGCTGAGCCCCGGTGGAGGGTTCCCCCGCGGGGAACGCTGTGAGCGGATCCGCGCTCGGCGCAAACCCCTGGGCGGTCGCGTCGGGCGGCCGTAGCGTCACGATCATGACCAAGGGAACCGCGTTCGTACTGGGTGGATCGGGACAGGTGGGGCGGGCGGCCGTGCGGGCGCTCGTCGCGGACGGCTGGGAGGTGACGGCCGCCTCGCGGGGCGGCGGCAGGGACGGGAGGTGGCCGGCCGAGGTCCGGTCGGTGGCGCTCGACCGGACCGAGGAGGGCGCGCTCGCGGCCGGCCTGGGCGAGGGATGCGATGTGCTGGTGGACATCGTGGCGTACGACGCCGGGCACGGACGGCAGCTCACGGGGCTCGCGGACCGGATCGGCTCCGCGGTGGTGGTGTCCAGCGGCGCCGTCTACGAGGACGAGCGGGGACGCAGCTTCGACACCCAGGACCGGCCGGACGGCTTCCCCGCCTACCCGCTGCCGATCCCGGAGGACTGCCGGACGGTGGCGCCCGGCGAGGGCACGTACGGCACACGGAAGGTGGCGCTGGAGCGGGAGTTGCTCGCGGCGGGCGACTCGCTGCCGACGACGCTGCTGCGGGCGGGCGCGATCCACGGGCCGTACTCCCCGGGTCCGCGCGAACTGTGGTTCGTGAAGCGGGCGCTCGACGGGCGGCCGGTGCGCCTCCTCGCGTACGGCGGTGCCTCGCGGTTCCACCCGGTGCACGTGGACAACCTCGCGGAGCTGGTCCGGCTGGCGGCGGCGAACCCGGGCAGCCGGGTGCTGAACGGCGGTGACCCGGAGGCGCCGACGGTGGCGGAGATCGGGGCGGCGATCGACGCGGTCATGGGCGTCGTGAGCGAGACGGTGCTGATCGAGGGCGCACCGCCGCAGGACATCGTGGGGGCCACCCCGTGGACGGCCCCGCGGCCGGTGGTCTACGACATGACGGCGGCGGAGCGGGAGCTGGGGTACCGGCCGGTGGTGTCGTACGCCGGT